>NZ_RBXE01000002.1:1352500-1896437 GCF_003635085.1 Streptomyces sp. 1114.5 | reverse complement strand
GACGATCACGTCGTACCAGTCGCCGCCGATCTCCATGCCCTGGGTGCCGGGCAGATAGCGGGCGGCGGTCCGGATCCCGGGCACCTCGGGCAGCCGGTGCGGCAGCAGCGCCTGCTGCAGGCCGCGGGCGAGCGCGAACTCGGCGTCGTACAGCCGGGCGCGCTCCAGGGCCTGGGCGATGAAGCCGCCCAGGGCGGTCAGCAGTCCGCGCTCCTCGGCGCTGAACGGGCGCGGCCGGTCGAAGCCGAGGATGCAGCTGCCGACCGGGCGGCCGGAGGCGATCAGCGGCAGGAAGGCCCAGGCGCCCATCTCGTCCAGGGCCAGGCCGGGGTAGGCGGCGGCGAGGTCGCGCACCGACTCGAAGAAGATCGGGGTGCCGGTGCTGAGCGTCTCCGCCCCGGGGACCCTGGCGTCGATCGGGGTGCCCTCGAAGCTGTCCAGGAAGCCGTCCGGGTAGCCGGCCTGCGAGACCAGGTTCAGGCGCTGGTCGCGCACCGCGTAGATGGCGAGCTCCTGGCCGCCGAAGGCCGGCAGGATCTCGTCGGACACCGCCCGGCAGACGTCGCGCACGGTCACGGCCTCGGTGAGCGCGCTGGCGAGCTGGAGCAGGTGGTGGGTGCCGCCGAGGCCGGCGCGGGTGACCTCCGCCGGGTCGGCCTGCGGGACGGCCGGTGCCTCGGCGCCACCGGGCCCGGACACGGCCTCGGTTCCGGGCTCCGCCCCGAACTCCGCCTCCGCCCCGGACTCGGCGGAGACCACCCGGCCGGTGACGCCGTGCGAATCCGGGTACAGCGAGAAGGCGAGCCAGCCGCCCGGCGGGCGGGCGGCCAGGAAGACGGTGGGCCGCTGGGAGACCAGGGCGGCGCGGTAGCGGTGCTCGTAGAAGGGGTCGGCGAGCCAGGGCAGCACCTCCCAGGGGTGGCGGCCGACCAGGTCCTCGCGGCGGGCCCCGAGCAGCGGCTCGGTGGCGCGGTTGGCGTAGGTGATCCGGGCGTCGAGGTCGAGCGTGAACACGCCCTCGCGCAGCCGCTCGGCGGCGGCCGCGGCGGCGGTCAGGCTCCGTAGGTCCAGGACGGCGCCGACCAGGTGGTCCCGGCCGTCGGAGATCGCCGCGGGCACCCGCGCCCACAGCTCCACCGGGTACGGCACGCGGTCCGGCCCGAGCACCCGCACCCGCGCCGCCAGCACCTCGCCCTGCTCCAGGGCGGTCCGGGCGGCGGCCCGGAACTCCGGCAGGTCCCCGGGGGCGACCCGGTGGTTCAGGGCGGCCACCGTGCCGTCGAACTCCCCCGGCCCGAAGCCGAAGATCTCCCGGAACTGCGCGTCGGCGGAGAGCGCCCCGGTGGCCACGTTCCAGTCGAACAGCCCGACCCGGGTGGTGGGCACCGACGGCGGCGGCAGCTCGACCACGGCCGCCTCGCCACCGGGCTCCACCGACTGCCCGGCCGGCTCCAACTCCGCCAGCCCGCCGCCCAGTTCGTCCGCGACGGCATCCAGCAGCGGGACCGCCGGCTCCGGCACCCCCTCGTCCGAGGCGGGCCACAGCACGCTCAGCACCCCGAACCGCTCGCGCCCGTACGAGACCGCCACGCAGGCGGAGGCGAAGTCGTACGGCAGGCCGACCGCGAGCTGCGGGAAGCGGCGCATGACGTCCTCGCTGTCGGACAGCAGGATCCGGTGCCCGGTCCGGAAGCAGACCGCGATCGGCAGCGGCCCCGCCGCCGCGATCCGCTGGAACGGGCTCATCACCGACAGCGGCACCCCCGCGATCGTGCGCAGCACCAGCGAGCGGCGGTCCCGCGAGCGCAGGTGCACCATCGCGCCGTACGCCCCGGTGGACCCGAGCACCCGGCGCACGGCCTGCGCGAGCAGTTCGTCCCGCCGGTGCTCCGCCTGCCCGGCCGTCTCCGGGACGGAGCGGGGCACCGCCCCGCGTGCCTGCACGCCGGAGCCGGGCTCCCACGGCCGGTCCGGCCCGGACCGCGCCCCAGGGGCCCCACCGGTCGCATGCGGATGGCGCATGCTCTTTTGCTACGCCGGGCCCGGAACCGTGTCAAGGCGAGCCCGCCCCGCTCCGGCTGCCGGGCCGCCCCGCTTGCACCAGCATGGACGCCATGCACGATGCCAGGCAGAGCGCACATGGCCGCACCACGGTGGTCAACCTCAAGGGCCACCGCGACGACCCCGACTACCAGGACGTCGTCTACGTCGGCCGGGCCGTGCACCGCGGAGGCTGGCACCTCGCAGAATCCCCCCTGCACTCCCCCTACCGCCCGGGCCCCGACCTCACCCGCGAGCAGATGGTCGCCGAGTACCGCGCCTACCTCCTAGCCCGCCCCGACCTGCTCGCCCTCGTCCCACCCCTGCGCGGCCACCGCCTCGGCTGCTGGTGCGCCCCGCTTCCCTGTCACGCCGACGTCCTCGCCGACCTCGCCGACCACCCCCGAAGCAGCCCTGACGGCCGCCGGACAGGGCCGTGTCCTCCGAGCCCTCAGAACCCTCCGAGCCCTCAGAGCCCTCAGAACCCTCCGAGCCCTCAGAGCCCTCAGAGCCCGGAGAGGTCCGCCTCCACCGGGTACGGCGCCACGGCCTTGACCAGCCCGGTGAACAGCTCCCCCGCCCGGTAGGAGCCCTCGGCCGCGTCCAGCACGTAGGTGTGGACGATCGGCACCCGGCCGGCGGCCTGCTCCACCCGCCAGTAGAACGGGATGCCCGCCCTGGCGTACTGGTCCAGCTTGACCACGCGGTCGGTGGTCTCCGAGCCGGGAGAGACGACCTCGACCAGCAGCAGCACGTGGTCGGGCCTGGTCGGCGACTCGTCGATCGTGTCCGCCCGGTAGACCACCACGTCCGGGCGACGGTTGTTCAGCGGCACGTCCTGCAGCCGGACGTCGAAGTCGGTGTCGGCGTTCCACTCCGCGCCGCCCGCCTCGTCCAGGGCGTTCGCCAGGAACCGGGCGAGCCGGTTGTGCCGCTTGGAAGCGCTCGGGGACACGACCACCATCCCGTCGACGATCTCGATGCCCGCGCACTGCTCGTCGGTCCAGGAGTCGTACTGCTCACTGGTGATCTGCCGATGCATCCACTCGGGTGCGATCATCTCGGCCGTCACGGCGTACCTCCCCTGGGCTGCTGGGCGGGCCTGCGTGCTGGGTGCTGCGTGCCGGGCGCCGGGCGCCGACTGTGTGGCACAGCCTAGTACCGGCGCTGTGCGGGTTCCGGACGGTTCGGGGGCTGTTCGATATCCTCCGGGCGAGTGGTGGGGCGAGGCCGCCGCCGGTGGGGAAGTGGGAGCGGTATGGAGTCGCCGTCGTCCGAGGGGGCTGCGCGCGGGGCTTCGTGGGAGTGGGACGGGGAGGCCGGCGACGGGGGCGAGGCACCCGGCGACGTCATCGGGGGCGGCGGGGACGGGCCGTGGCTGGACCGGCGCCGGGTGCTGATCGGGGCCGGGGTGCTCGCGGCGGGCGCGGCCGTGTGGGCGTTCGGCCGTTCGGGTGCGGGCGATGCGCTGCCCGCGCCGAAGCCGTCCAGGCCCGAGCCCACCGCGCTCTCCGGGCCGACTCCGGTCTGGACCTACCGCGGGCCCGAGGCGATGACCCCGGAACGGCTCACCGACCCGCCGGGCCGCCCGGTCTACCTGTCCAAGAGCGGCCTGCAGGTCCTCGACCCGGCCCAGGGCACCGCCGCCCGGCTGCTGGTCTTCGACCCGCCGGCCACCCGGGACTGGCCGAGCGACCTCGACATGCTCGGCAAGGTCGTGATCGGGCCCGACCGCCTCTTCACCACCACCTACGAGGGCCACCTCGAAGCCCGCCACTTCACCGACCCCGCCGCCGACTGGAGCCTGCCGCTGCCCGAAGAGCTGCAGGGCCACCAGACCCGGCTCAGCGGCTACGACCGCGGCGTCCTCTACGGCCACTCCTGGAGCTACCCCCACGAGGTCGACAGCCGGCCGCAGAGCCGCCTGTTCGCGCTCAGGGTCGCCGACCGCAGCTTCCTGTGGAACGTCCCCACCGACACCGAGGAGCAGCCGATCACCCCCGCCACGACCGGCGCCAACCTCCTGGCCTGCGTCCGCTTCCTCGGCAACCGGGCCGAGCTGGTGGCCCGGGACGCCGCCACCGGCCGCCAGCTGTGGACCGCCGGCGGCGACGAGGACCTGCGCTGGTGCGCCACCGGCCCGCAGGAGGTCTACGTGCCCGACGGAAACGGCGGGGTGCGCATGCTCCGCCCCACCGGGGAGCCGGGCTGGACCTACTCCCCCGCCCGGGGCGAGTCCTGGCGGGCGCTGCCGCCCGTCCCCGACGGCCCCCGCGTGTACGTCGCCCGCGACCAGGGCATCGTCACCTGCCACGACGCGAGCACCGGTGCGGTGCTGTGGTCCTGCCGGCTGCCGTTCCTGCTGGACCGCCGCAGCCATCCGGTGGTCGCCGGCAGGACGCTGTTCGTCCCGGGCACGGCGGCCGGCGGGGTCACCGCGATCCACACCTCCACCGGCGAGCCGGTCTGGACCTTCCGCGACTCCGGCCCGGGCCGGGACGTCTGGACCCTCGCCTCCGACGCGGTCCACCTCTACGCGGGCCACGACGACGTCCTGCACGCCCTCCCGCTCGGCTGAGCCGAGCCGAGCTGAACTGATCTGAACTGAACTGAACTGAGCCGAGCTGAGCTCCGCGAGCTGAGCCTGAAACAAGCCGAGCCGAACGACTCCACGAAACGGCAGGACGACCCGATGCGGATCCGCCCGATCTCCCCCGACAACCTGGCCGAACTGCTCGCCGACCGCATCACCGCGCTGCCCGACGCCGCCGGGCGCCGGCTGCGGGTGGCCGTGGACGGCGCCGGGGCCGCCCGGCCCGGGGACCTCGCCGACGCCCTGGTGGAACCGCTGCGGCTGCGCGGCCGGCCGACGCTGCGGGTCTCGGCGGCGGACTTCCTGCGCCCGGCCTCGATCCGGCTGGAGTACGGCCACCACGACGCGGACGCCTTCCACGACCTCTGGCTGGACGACGGCGCCCTGCTGCGCGAAGTCCTCGACCCGCTGGAGCCGGGCGGCAGCGGCCGCGTGCTGCCCTCCCTGCGCGACCCGGTCACCGACCGCGCCACCCGCGCCCCGTACGTCGAACTACCGCCGAACGGCGTGCTGTTGCTGGACGGCCCGCTGCTGCTGGGCCGCTGGCTGCCGCTGGACCTGAGCGTCCACCTCGCCGTCACCCCGGCCGCCCTGGCCCGCCGCACCCCTGCCGACCAGCAGTGGACCCTCCCGGCCTTCGCCCGCTACGAGGCCGAGACCGTCCCGGCCGAACTCGCCGACCTCACCATCCGGATGGACGACCCCCGCCACCCCGCCCTGGTCGAACAGGCCTGACCGGCCGACGCACTGCCCGGATCACCGCCCCCGCGAACGCCCCCTGCTCCGGCGGGCCGCCTCCGGGGCGGGCCCGCGCTGGCAGTACGGGCACCAGAACACCGAGCGGTCCTGCGGGGGCGCGCCCTGACGCCCGGTCACCACGGGGGTGACGCAGCGCGGGCAGGGCCGGCCCGCCCGGCCGTAGACCCAGTGCTGGTAGCCGGGCCTGGTGTCGCCGGTGGTGATGTGGCCCGGGCGCAGCTTGTTGGCCTCCAGCATCTGCCGGGCGCGCTCCACCAGCCGGTCGGGGTGCGGGAGTTGGCCGACCTCGGTCCACGGCGTCACACCGGCCACGAAGCACAGCTCGTTGGCGTAGACGTTGCCGATCCCGGCCAGGTTGCGCTGGTCGAGGAGGGCTTCGATGACCGGGCGGCCCGGGTGGGCGAGGAGGCGGCGGACGGCCTCGACCGGATCCCAGTCGGGGCCGAGCAGGTCGGGCCCGAGGTGGCCGACGGCGCGCTGTTCGTCGGTGGTGCGCAGCAGCTCGACGACCGGGAGCCGGTAGCCGACGGCGGTGCCCCGGTCGGTGGCGAGGACGGCGCGGATCTGCCAGGCGGGGCCGCCGGTCCAGCGCTCGCCGGGGCCGTAGACCTCCCAGCGGCCGTCCATCCGCAGGTGGGTGTGCAGGGTGAGGCCGCCTTCGAGGCGGGTGGGCAGGTGCTTGCCGCGCGGGGCGACCTCCAGCACCCGGCGCCCGGCGAGTTCGGCGGTCGCGTGCGCGGGCACCCGCAGGTCGGCGCTGGTCAGCAGCTGCCCGGCAAGGGCCTCGTGCAGCCGGGCCGCCACGCGGTAGACGGAGTCACCTTCTGGCATGTCTCCATCCTCTCCCGCACGGCGGCCCGGCGACGACCGGCCCGGGTCTGCTAGTGAGCGGCCTGCCCCTCCCGGACGACGACGACCGGGCACGGTGCGTGCTCGGTGAGGTGGCGGCTGACCGAGCCGAGCAGCACGCCGGAGAACCCGCCGAGGCCGCGGCTGCCGACCACCAGCAGCGCCGCACCCTTGGCCGCCTCCAGCAGGACGGTGGCCGCGCTGCCCGGCATCACGGTCTCGCTGATCCGCACGCCGGGGTCGTCCCCGACCACCTTGGCGACGCTCCCGGAGAGGGTCTTGCCGGCAAGCTCCTCGGGGTTGAAGGTCTCGACGGTCGGCACGCCCTGCCCGGCCCAGCCGTAGAAGGCGGGGTACTCCCAGGCGGCGATCGCGCTGATCGTCCCGCCGACGGCCTTCGCGTAGTCGACGGCCCAGCGCAGCGCCTGCTCCGAGGCGGGCGAGCCGTCGACGCCGACGACGATCCGGGGAATGGCACTCATGCCCTGCTCCTTCGGTTGCTCCTGCTGCTGGTTGGTGCTGGTTGGTGCTGCACGGTGCTGATTGGTGCTGGACGGTGCGCCGGTCGGGGCGCCCGGTCGACCCCCTCCGGACCCGGCTCGGGGAGGTCAGCTACTACCGATTCAACTGCGGTATGCGGCCCATGAGTTGGCCATCCGCTGGACCTGTCCGGGGGTGAACCGGCTCATGCAGGAGTCGTAGCTGTAGTCCATGAAGTTGTGAATCGGGTCGAGCCCGGGGGTGGGGCAGGTGTCGCGGCCCGCGGGGCAGCCGAAGGCGGCGCTGCGCTCGGACGGGGTGTCGTCGACGTAGTCGCCCGGGGCCAGGCAGCCGCCCTGGAAGGTGTGGAAGAGGCCGAGCCAGTGGCCGATCTCGTGGGTGGCGGTGTTGCCCTGGTCGTAGTGGGTGGCGGAGCCGCCGGGCAGGGAGGCGTCGAGCACGACCACGCCGTCGTCGGTCGGGTTGGCCTGGTACGCGTTCGGGAAGGTCGACCAGCCGAGCAGGCCCTGGCCGAGCCGGGCGGTGTAGAGGTTGAGGGTGCCCCGGCCGCCCTTGCGCAGGCTGGTCTTCATCGCCTGCTCGGCCGCCGAGCCGGGGGTCATGCCGGTGTACCAGGCGCCGTTGTCGGTCCAGTCGGTGCCGGCCAGCTCGAAGTGGAACGGGGTCGGGGTGTTGCCCTCACCCTGGCCGCCGTAGGTGGCGTTGAGGTGGTCGATCTGGGCGGCGACGGCGCCCGCGTCCAGCTTCCCGGCGTCCCCGGCGTGGATCACGTGCAGGTAGACCGGGACGGTGGTCGCGGCGCCGATCTCCGTACGGGCGGCGCGGAGCCGGGCAAGGCGCTCGTCGAGGTCGGCCTGCATCGCCCGGGCCGTGGCGGCGGTGACGGCGTTCGGGTCCTTCCCGGCCTGGCTCCCGGCCGACCTGCGGGCGGCGGCCCCGACAGCCGTGCTGCCCTCGGAGGCTACGTCGGCCTCGCACCCGGTCGTCGGGGCCACGGCGACGGCGGCACGCTGCGGGGCCGTCGCCGGTGCCACGAACTGGCTCAGGCCGGCGACAGCGACCAGCGCCGCGGCACAGGGGAACAGGCGGGGGGCACGCGAGCGCACCCGGACGGAACGACGCATCAGCGCTCCTGACAGGGGAGTTGACGGAGTCTCGACCACGCCCGGCGGGCCAGGGCGGGTCCGACGATTCCCGCCGGCGCGGTGCCCGGCGCGGACTCGCCGAGACTACGACGCCGTGAAGTCGATCTCCCGCAGGGCGCGCGCGGCGGCCCGGTCGAGTACCACGGCGGACGCACAGTCGGCCGGCAGCCGCCCGGCCCCGAGGATCCGCTCGCGCAGCCGGGCCGCCACGGCCCGGTGCCGGGCGAAGGCGTAGCGGGAGACGGTGCGCCCGCGCCGCCGCTGCCCGTCCAGCGCCTCGGCCGGGTCGGCGTCGAGCAGCAGCAGGTGCACCCGGCGGCCCTGCCCGGCGGCGGCCCGGGCGAGCCAGGCCCGCACCCAGGGCAGCGTGCCGCAGTCGTGCACCACCAACGGGCCGCCGGCCAGCACGGCGCGGCGCAGCCGCCGGTAGTGCGCGAGCCGGGCGAGCGGGCGGTAGAGCGCGTACGGGAGGCGGCCGGGCAGCCGGGCCGCATACTCCTCGCGCACCAGCTGGGAGTCGATCATCGGGGCGCGCACACAGCGGCGCATCAGGGTGCTCTTGCCGCTGCCGGGCAGGCCGGTGACGACCAGCAGGTCCCCGGCGGGGTAGCGCAGGGCCGCCGGGCCGGGGCCGCGCAGCTCGTGCAGGACGGGCGCATCGTGCGCGGGCGGCAGGACGACGCGGTCCCCGGCGGGGCGCGGCGGCGGCACCCGTGGCACCGCCGCCGCGCGCACCGTTCTCGTCCCGCCCACCGGTTCTCCCCCCGCCGTTCGCCTGCTCAGGAGCATGGCGCATTCCCAAGAGCGAGTAAAGGGCGGAGGTCACGGCGGGCCCGGCCGGGCCGGTCCTGTTGCAGGACCGGGCCCGTTTCCGGACCCGGCCGTCACGGAACCGGCCTGCACGCAACGGGCCGGTCGGGACCCGGCCCACACGGAATCGGCCGGTCGGGCGCCGGCCTGCTCCCGTTCGTCAGCCGAGCTGCGGGGCGATCCGGGTGGCGATCAGCTCCAGGTGGTCGAGGTCGGCCAGGTCGAGGATCTGCAGGTAGATCCGCTCGCTGCCGACGGCCGCGTACCGGCCGATCTTCTCGGCCACCTCGTCCGGGGTGCCGGCCAGGCCGTTGGCCTTCAGCTCGTCCACGTCCCGGCCGATGGCGGCGGCCCGGCGGGCCACCTCGGCGTCGTCCCGGCCGACGCAGGCGACCAGGGCGTTGGAGTAGACCAGGGCGTCGGCCGGGCGCCCGGCCTGCTCGACGGCGGCGCGGACCCGGCCGAACTGGGCGGCGGAGTCGTCCACCGAGGCGAACGGCAGGTTGAACTCGTCGGCGAAGCGGGCGGCCAGGGCCGGGGTGCGCTTGGGGCCGAGGCCGCCGACCAGCACCGGGATGCGGTCCTGGGCGGGCTTGGGCAGCGCGGGCGAGTCGGTCAGCGTGTAGTACTGCCCGGCGAAGTCGAAGGTGTCGCCGAGCTTGGTGTTCCACAGGCCGGTGATGATCGCCAGCTGCTCCTCCAGCCGCCCGAACTTCTCCTTGGGGAAGGGGATGCCGTAGGCGGTGTGCTCGGCCTCGTACCAGCCGGCGCCGAGGCCGAACTCGACCCGGCCGCCGCTCATCGCGTCGACCTGGGCGACCTGGATCGCGGTGACGCCCGGCAGCCGGAAGGTGGCGGCGGTCATCAGGGTGCCCAGGCGGATGGTGCTGGTGTCGCGGGCGAGCCCGGCCAGGGTGATCCAGGCGTCGGTGGGGCCGGGCAGGCCGTCGACGTTGCCCATCTTCAGGTAGTGGTCGGAGCGGAAGAAGGCGCTGAAGGCACCGAGTTCCTCGGCGGTGCGGGCGACCTTCAGGAGGGTGTCGTAGCTCGCGCCCTGCTGGGGTTCGGTGAAGATGCGAAGATCCATGCGGGCCATTCTGGTGCAGACCACCGGTCCGTGGACGCAGGGAACCGGCCGGACCACGGAACGTACCGGCCACCGGGCGCGGGTGGCCAAGGTCTCAGCACGGAAGCGTCACGGCGTTGCGATCCCGCCGCCGGGCTCGCCTACCGTGGACGGATGTTCGCGACCCCCGACGAATCCTTCCGGCGCTCCCCCGGCGAGCCGGCCGGCTGCCCGCTGCCCGGCATCGTGACGGCGTTCACGCCCCGGCTGGCCGAGTTCGCCTTCGAGCCCGGCTTCGTCGCGGCGGTCGACCAGCACGCGGCGATGCTGCGCGAGCTGCTGTACGCGCAGGGGCCAGAGCTGGCGCCCCGGCCCCTGGACCGTGAGGAACTGGCGGACTACGCGCTCGGCTTCCTGGACGCGCTCATCGAGATCGGCTGGCGGGAGCCGGTCGGCTACGACTACGCCGTGCTCCGGCTGACCGCGATCTGCTGGCTGGTGCGCGAGCAGGGCCTGTTGGAGGTCTGAAGCCCCCGCACCCCCGTCAGCGGCTCTCGCCGGGGTCGATGCCCGGGGCCGGCGGGGCGCCCGGGCCGGTCTGGGTGGTCGGCCGGATCGGCTGGTTGGCCAGGGCGTCGGTGCGGCCGGCCTGGTAGGCGCTGCCGCGCAGCCGGGCGGTCTCCTGCTCGGCGCTGTCCAGCCACCGCTCCCAGCGCTGGCGCATCGGCATGATCAGACCGCCGCCGACGCCGACCACCAGCACCCCGGCGATCGTGGCGAGCGCGGCGATCAGCACCGGCCCGGTGATCGCGGTGGCGATCCCGGCCTGGCCCAGCGCGGCGATCGCCCCGAGGCCGACGATGAACGCCCAGACCAGGGTGGAGACCGTCCGGCCGTACGAGGCGCCGGAGAGCGAGTTGCCGACGATGTCGCGCGCGCCGTTGGCGATGGCCATCGCGACCACCATGATCACGACGGCGACGATGGCCCGGGGCAGCCAGGCGACGATGCTGTGGATCATCACGCTGATCGGGTTCGGGCCGAAGACGCCGAACGCCAGCTGCAGGGCCATCAGCAGGACGATGTAGTAGACGACCTTGCAGATGATGCCGGTCATGTCGTACTTCGAGCCGGCCAGGCGGGCGGCCACCCCGGACCGCGCGGCGACCCGTTCCGAACCGACCCGGCGCAGCACCCGGTCGAGCAGCCTGGCGATGGCCTTCGCCACGAACCAGCCGATGACCAGGATCGCCAGGAAGGCGATGAACTGCGGAATGACCTTCGCAATCTTGGACCAGGCCTGGGTGAAGCCCGACCCGAAGTCGACGGAGAGTGCGAGTTGCTGAGCCACGGAGTCCTCCACTCGGTGACACGGCGCCACGAGCGGGCGCCGCAGGCCCCCCGCCCTTCGTGGATAGCAGGCGGCCGACCCTGCCGCCCGCGCCCGGTGTCCGGGATGGTTCCCTCGGGTGAACGATCCGTCCGTCCGCCCCGTTACAGTGGCGGTCCGGAGGACGGACGGCGGACGAGCGACGGCGGACGGCCGGGCTACGGGCTACGGGCTACGGGCTACGGACGATGCGGCGGGACGGACGGGACGGTGCGGCAGTGAGCGGTACGGCGGCGGACAGCGCGGTGGGACACCGGGCGCTGCACTGGCGGATCCGCCCGGAACGGGCCCGGGCCGCCGTCCTGGTGCTGCACGGCGGCGAGGAGCACAACCTCGACCGGCCGGGCCTGCTCAACCTCCCGCTGCTGCGGATGCACGGCTTCCTGCGCGCGCTCACCCGGGCGACGGTCGGCGCCGAGGTGGCCGTCGGCACCGTCCGCTACCGCCACCGCGGCTGGAACGGCCCCCGCGCCGATGCCGCCCGGGACGCGGTCGCCGCGCTCGACGAACTGGCCGCGCAGCTGGGGCCGGTGCCGACCGTCCTGATCGGCCACTCGATGGGCGGACGCGCCGCGCTGCAGGCCGGCGGGCACCCGTCCGTCACCGGCCTGATCGCCCTCGCCCCCTGGTGCCCGGCCCAGGACCCGTGCGAACAGCTGGCCGGCCGGGACGTGCTGATGCTGCACGGCGACCGCGACACCGTCACCCCGCCCGCCGACACCCGCGCCTTCGCCGCCCGCAGCCGCGCCGCCGGCGCCCGCGTCTGCGGCTACACCGTCACCGGCAGCGGCCACGCCATGCTGCAGCGCGTCCCCGACTGGCACCGGGCCACCACCCGCCTCACCACCGCCCTCCTCGGCCTCCACCCGCTGCCCGCCGAGACCGCCTCCGCCCTCACCCTCCCGCCCGCCTCCCCCGAGGCCCTGACCCTCCCCCTTCCCCGGCAACCCCGCCGGAGCCCGGCCCGCCCGGCCACGCCCTGAGCCACCACGAGGTGTCGGGTTGTCGGACACGCCCCATGGGCCTGTCCGGCGGATGGGCCGGGACGACCCGGTGGCGTCAGGCGAGGTCGGCCGGCGACTCCACGACGACGCCGTAGAGGTCCCCGATCGTCGCCAGTGCGCTCCGGTGCACCTGGGCGGCGGTCAGCTCGGTGCCCGCCGACGGCAGCGGCCGGGTCGCGGAGGCGGCAGCGACGACGGTCGGGCGGTGGCCGCGCAGGAAGGCGCCGGCTGTGGTGAAGGTGACGCACATGTGGGTCATGAAGCCGGCGATGACGACGTCCTGGTGGCCGGCCGCCTCCAGCAGTTCGCCCAGCTCGGTGCCGACGAAGGCGTCCGGGACCGTCTTGACCACCACCCGCTCGCCCTCGGCGGGCGCCACGCTCGGGTGGATCTGCCCGATCTCGGCCCGGATGTCGTACGGGGTGCCCTCGCCGCCGTCGTTGATCACGTGGATGACGGTGGCGCCGGCCGCCCTGGCCCGGGCGAGCAGGTCGGCGGCGGCGTCCAGCGCCTCCTGCCAGCCCTCCAGTTCCATCACGCCGCGCACGTAGGTGTTCTGGTAGTCGATCAGGATCAGGGTCGAGTCGGCGAGGGATGCGGGCTTCTCGTCGAGTCCGTTGAGGGTGCGCAGGGTCGTCGTGGGCACAGTGGTGCCGCCTTTCGCGTTCCGGAGGAGGGTTTCTGCAGGTCACGCCTGGTGCGGCGGCCTTCGAAAACGCTACGGCCGGTGCTCCTGTGTCCGCAATGCCATCTAACATGCAGATTCCGACATCGACTCCGGTGTCGGGTCCGACAGCGGTCCGACAGCGGTGCCGCAGATCGAGGGGGCACTCATGGAAGCCGAACCGGCCCGGCGGCTGATCGTCATCGTCCTGTTCGAGGGCGTCGACCTGCTCGACGTGACCGGGCCGCCCGAGGTGTTCTCGCTGGTCCGGCGGGAAACCGGGGACGCGACCGGTTACCGGGTCGTCCTCGCCGCCGAGACCACCGCGCCGGTCACCACCGCGGCGGGCGTGCGCATCCTGCCCGACCTCACCTTCGACGAGGCCGCCGGGAGCGGGATCGACACCCTGCTGGTGCCCGGCTCGGTCGAGGTGGACGACCTCCGCCGGGTCCGTGCGCTCACCGACCCGGCGGTGGTCGAGCGGGTCCGCGCACTGACCGCCCGCTCGCGCCGGGTGGCCAGCGTCTGCGTCGGCGCGCACCTGCTCGCCGCGGCCGGACTGCTGGACGGCAAGCGCGCCACCACGCACTGGTCGACGGCCGGCCAACTCGCCGCCGAGCACCCGCAGATCGAGGTGGACGCCGACCCGATCTTCATCCGCCAGGGCGAGGTGTGGACGGGCGCGGGGATCAGCGCCTGCCTGGACCTCTCGCTCGCCCTGGTCGCCGAGGACTTCGGCGAGGAGCTGGCCCTGCGGGTCGCCCGTCAGCTGGTGATGTACCTCAAACGCCCCAGCGGTCAGAGCCAGTTCAGCGTCCCGCTGGAACCCGTCTCGACCACCCGGCGGGTCGAGGAGCTGCGCCACCACATCCTGCGCAACCTCACCGGCCGGCTCACCGTCCCCGACCTCGCCGCCCACGCCCACGTCAGCGAACGGCAGTTGACCCGGATCTTCAAGACCGAGCTGGGCACCACCCCGAACGCCTACGTCGAGTCGGCCCGGGTCGAACGCGCCCGCCACCAGCTGGAGTCGGGGGACGCCACGCTGGAACGCATCGCCGCCGCCTGCGGGTTCGGCAGCACGGACACCCTCGTCCGGGCCTTCCGCCGCCGGCTCGGCACCACGCCGACCGACTACCGCCAGCGCTTCCGCACGGCCACCGCCGCGCCTGTCGGCGTTTCGACGGGCACCGCCGCAACGGACGGCGGGGGCACGACCGGGGAAGTCACGACCGGAGAGGCCACGGCAGGAGAGGTCACGGCAGGAGAGGTCACGGCAGGCGGACGGTGAACACCGTACGGCCGGGCCGGCTGGCCGCCTCCACCGTGCCGCCGTGCGCCCGCACCACGGCCCGGACGATCGCCAGCCCGAGCCCGGTCGAGCCGGTGGCCCGGGAGCGGGCCCGGTCGCCCCGGACGAAGCGCTCGAAGACCCGGCCCACCAGGTCAGGCGCGATCCCCGGGCCGTCGTCCGTCACGCTCAACTCGGCCTGACCGCCGTCCCCTTCGCGCCGGAGCCGGAGCTCGACCCCGGTGCCGGACGGGGTGTGGGTGCGGGCGTTGGCCAGCAGGTTGGCCACCACCTGGCTCAGCCGGTGCCCGTCCCCGCGCACCAGCACCGGGTCCTCGGGGAGTACGAGGCGCCAGCGGTGCCCCGGCCCGGCGGCCCGGGCGTCGGCCACGGCGTCGAGGGCGATCCTGGTCAGGTCCACCTCCTCCGCGGCCAGCGGGCGGCCCGCGTCCAGCCGGGCGAGCAGCAGCAGGTCCTCGACGATCGCGCCCATCCGCACCGCCTCGGCGTCGATCCGCTCCAACGAGTGCCGCACCGGCGCCGGCACCGGCCCGGGGTGGCGCAGCGCCAGCTCGGCGTGGCCGCGCACGGCCGCGACCGGGGTGCGCAGCTCGTGGCTGGCGTCGGCGGCGAAGGCGCGCAGCCGCTCCTCCACCGTGTGGCGGCGGGCCAGGGCGTCGCCGACGTGGCCGAGCATCCGGTTGAGCGCCGCGCCGACCCGGCCGACCTCGGTACGCGGATCGTCGTCCGGGACGCGCTCGGCCAGCAGGACCTCACCGCTGGCGAGCGGCATCGCACTGACCCGCTCGGCCATCCCCACCACCCGCCGCAGCGGGCGCAGCGACCAGCGGACCCAGAGCGCCCCGGCCGAGCCGGCCGCCGCGACGGCGATCGCGAAGACCGTCAGCTCCAGGGTCTCCAGCCGCCGGACGGTGTCCTCCGCCGGTCGCAGCGGCAGTCCGCTGACCAGCACGTCGCCGTCCCGGCCCGCGACCGCCCGTACCCGGTAGTGGCCCTGGGCGTCGCCCAGGTCGAGGGTGCCGGCCGTGCCGCCGACCGGCAGGGCGGCCAGCAGCCGCTGCTGGGCGGGGGTGAAGGTGACCCGGTCGTCCTCGTCGTCGGGGGCGTCCGCGTCGTCGGCGTCGCCGTCGACCACGCCCGCCGCGGTGATCCGGCCGCCGAGCAGCCGTACGCCGAGGGTTCCCGGGGTCTGCGCCCGGGTGTCGGGGCCGACGCCCTGGCCGGCGTGCTCCAGGCTCGCGGCGTAGCGGCCGCCGGACTCGGCGAGCTGCTGGTCGAGGCGGTCGACCAGGAAGTGGCGCAGCGCGGCGGTGGTGGCGAAGCCGACGGCGGCGCAGGTGACGACGAGCAGCACCAGCAGGCCGGCGATCAGTCGGGCGCGCAGCGTGCGGGGCGTCACGGCGCGCAGTTTCACGGCCAGCGGGTTCCGGGGGCGGGGCGTCACTGCGCGGCCTTGATCAGGTACCCGGCGCCGCGCACCGTGTGGATCATCGGACTGCGCCCGGCGTCCAGCTTCTTGCGCAGGTAGCTGATGTACAGCTCGACGATGTGCGCCTGCCCGCCGAAGTCGTACGACCAGACGGCGTCCAGGATCTGCGCCTTGCTGAGTACCTGGCGGGGGTGGCGCATCAGGTGGGCGAGCAGCGCGTACTCGGTCGGGCTGAGCTCGACGGTCTCGCCGCCGCGGGTCACCTCGCGGGCCCGGTCGTCCAGCACCAGATCGCCGAGCACCAGCGCGTGCGCGGGCGGCTGCCGCGCGTCGACCGGTGAGCCGGCCGACGGGGTGGCCGACTGGGTGGCCCGGCGCAGCAGGCCGCGCAGCCGGACGACCACCTCGGCCAGGCTGAACGGCTTGGTCACGTAGTCGTCACCGCCCGCCGCGATGCCCTCGATCCGCTCCTCGACGGCGTCCCGGGCGGTCAGGAAGAGCACCCTCACCTCTGGACGCTCGGCGTGGAGGCGGCGCAGCACCTCCAGGCCGTCGAGGTCCGGCAGCATCATGTCGAGCACCACGGCGTGCGGCCGCCAGGCCGCTGCGGCCTCGACGGCGGCCAGGCCGGTGGTCGCGCCGCGCGCCTGCCAGCCCTCGTAGCGGACGGCGCCGCAGACCACCTCGACCAGGTCCGGCTCGTCGTCGACGACCAGGACGCGCCACCCGGGGCGGTTTGCGTTCTCGTCCATGGTGCTCCCTCGGGCTCGTGCTGCGCACCGCTCATCCTGGACCGCCACGATGAGAAACCCCTGAGACCCCGGGCGGCCGTTCGTGGCCTGCACAGCGGCTCTGACCAGCGATTTCACCCTCGTGGCGGGGGTGCGGGACGCGGACTCGTTCAGAGGCGGCTCAGAGCTTGCGGTGCGATCGTGGTCCGCCTCGGCGGCACCCGCCGCCGGGCCCTGAGGAGGTTCCCCGATGAGCACTGCCGCCGCACCGGAGTCGCGGCCCGGTCCGCGTCACCCCGACCCAAGGCGGCCGGCCCCGCGGCGGCCCGGCCCCCAGCGGCCCGGGCGACGCTCCCGGCCGGCACCCGCCGACCGGGGGCACCGGGCGGCGCCGCGCCCGCCGTTCGCGCTGGACCCTGCCGTCGCGCTCGCGCTGATCGCCGTGGGCGGGCTGGGGGTGATCGCGCTGTGGTGGGTGAGCACCCCGGCGGTCGTCGGCGCGGCCGGCTGGCTGACCGGCGCCGGCCGCATCACCGGACTACTCGCCGGGTACGCCGCGCCCGTGCTGCTCCTGCTGATGGCCCGGCTGCCGCCGCTGGAACGCGGGGTCGGCGCGGACCGGCTGGCGCGCTGGCACGCCTTCGGCGGGCGCTGGCTGGTGGCCGCCGTCTCCGTGCACGTACTGACGATCGTCTGGGGCTACGCCCTGACCGACGGGCGCGGCCCGCTCGGCGAAGGCGTGGAGATCGTCTTCCACTACCCCGAGATGATCAAGGCCACCCTGGGCACCCTGCTGCTGCTCGGCACCGGCGCGGTCTCCGCCCGGGCGGCGCGCCGCCGGCTCCCGTACGAGGCCTGGTACTACCTGCACCTGGTGACGTACCTGGCGGTCGCGCTCGCCTTCTCCCACCAGGCGGCCACCGGCGCCGACCTCGGCGGCGGCCCCGGCCGGGCCGCCTGGTACGCGCTCTACTTCGGGACGGCGGCACTGCTCGGCTGGTACCGGCTGGCCCGGCCGTGGCTGCTCGACCGACGGCACCGGCTGCGCGTCGCCGAAGTGCGGCCGGAGGGCCCCGGCGTGGTGTCGCTGTTCCTGACCGGGCAGCGGCTGGACGAACTGCGCGCCGAGCCCGGCCAGTTCTTCCGGCTCCAGTTCCAGGCTCCCGGCCTGCGCTGGGCCGCCAACCCGTACTCGCTGTCCGCGCCGCCGCACCTGCGCTTCCTCCGCTTCACCGTCAAGGACCTCGGCGGGCACAGCGCGGCGGTCGCCACCCTGCGCCCGGGCACCCCGGTGCGCGCCGAGGGCCCGTACGGCGCGTTCACCCGGCGGCGGCAGCGGCAGCGCCGGGTGCTGCTGCTCGGGGCGGGCGTCGGGATCACCCCGCTGCGCGCACTGTTCGAGACGCTGCCGGGTGAGCTGACGCTGGTCCAGCGGGCCCGGCGGGCAGAGGACGTGCTGTTCCGGGCGGAGCTCGCCGACATCGCCCGGCGGCGCGGCGCGGTCGTGCACGAGCTGCTCGGTTCGCGCGAGCAGGTCGGCGACCTCGGTGCCGAGCTCGTCCGGCTCGTCCCGGACCTCGCCGGGCACGAGGTCTACCTGTGCGGGCCGGAGGCGCTGGCCGAGGAGGCCGTCCAGGCGCTGCGGGCCGCGGGGGTACGGCCCGGACGCATCCACCACGAGAACTTCTCCTTCTGAGCCCGCTGAGCCTTCCCAGCCCTCTGAGCCGCCGAGTTTTGCGGGCCTCCGAGCCTTCCGAGCCCGTCCGGGCTCCCGATCCGCAGGAGCATCGATTCCATTGCGCCGAGCCGTCGTCACCAGCGCCGCCACCGCCGCCGGGGTGGTACTGCTGCTCTCCCTCAAACCGCACGAGGCGGCCGGGCCGCCTCCGGTGATCGGCTCGGGGGCCGGGGCGGGGACCGGCTCCGGGTCCGGGTCCGGGACCGGCTCCGGCTCCGGGTCCGATGTCTCGGCGCCGTCCGGTGCCCCGGGCTCCGCCGCCCCGTCCGCCTCCGCCGCCCCCGCCGGTGCGACCCGGAAGGTCAGCGGCGACACCGTCAACACCCGGTACGGCCCGGTGCAGGTCCAGGTCACCCTGGCCGGCAGCCGGATCACCGCCGTCGACGTGGTCAAGTACCCCAATTCCGAACGGCGGGACCGCGAGATCAACAGTTCCGCCCTGCCGGTGCTCAACCAGGAGGCGATCTCCGCACAGAACGCGCAGATCGACGTGGTCAGCGGCGCGACGTACACCAGCGACGGCTACGTCCGTTCGCTGCAGAGCGCCCTCGACCGGGCCAAGGGCTGAGGACCCAGTGCTCCGCCACACCGAGCTCCGCGACACCGTGCTCCGCCGCGCCGAACCCGTCATGGGCACCGTCTTCTCGATCGTCGTCCGCGACCCCGGCCCGGACACCGCCGCCGTGCTGGACCGGATCGCCGAACGGCTGCACCGCATCGACGCGGTGTTCTCCACCTACCGGCCGGAGAGCGACATCAGCCGCCTCGACCGTGGGGAACTGGCCCTGGACGACTGCGATCCGGAGGTCCCCGCCGTGCTGGCCGCCTGCCGGGAGGTCGCCGCGCAGACCGACGGCTGGTTCACCGACCGCCCCGGCGGCCGGCTCGACCCCAGTGGCTGGGTCAAGGGCTGGGCCGTCGAGGAGGCGGCCGCCCTGCTGCGCTCCACCGGTGCCCGGCAGTACTGCGTCAGCGGTGGCGGGGACGTGCAGACCAGCGGCGGGCCGTGGCGGATCGGCGTCGCCGACCCCGGGCGGCCGGGCCTGCTCACCGCCGTCCTGGCCGGCCAGGACCTGGCCGTGGCCACCTCGGGCACCGCCGAACGCGGCACGCACGTCATCGACCCGCACACCGGCCGCCCGGCCACCGGCCTGGCCTCCCTCACCCTGGTCGGCGCCCCCGGCACCGGCATCGCCCGTACCGACGCCTGGGCCACCGCCGCCTTCGCCATGGGCCCCGAACGCGCTCTCGCCTGGGCGGCCCGGCAGCCCGGCGTCGAAGCCCTGGCAGTCCTGCCGGACGGCAGCAAGCGCTGGACCCCCGGCCTGCCCGGCCACCTCCCGGTGAGCGGGCCCACGGACTGGCAGTCCGCCGTCCGCTGACGGCGGCCCCGAGCGGCGGTGTCATGAGCGGAGCTCATGGGGTGGGCCCATGAGGAAGTCTCATGAGGTCGCCCCGTGAGGGAACCTCATGTCACGGCCCATGAGGGAACCTCATGACCCGGCCCATGAAGGGAGCTCATGTCGCAGCTCATGAGTGGAGCTCATGACCCGCCCCATGAGGCACCCTCATGGGCCGCCGCTACGCCCGATCCTGCTGCGCCGCCCGCCAGGCCTCCCGGGCCACCAGGGGAGCCAGGTACGACCAGCGGCGCGAGCCGTCCGGGCAGGCGCCACCCTCGACCAGCTCGGACACCGAGCGGCGGGTGAACGGCACCCAGACCGCCAGGTCGTGCTCGAAGGTGCTGTGGCAGGCCTCCCGGCGGCGGTCGATCTCGGCCGCGTCCAGCCGGGCCCGGACGGTGGCAACCAGCGTGTAGCAGGAGGCCGGCTCGCTCCAGCCCAGCCAGGTGATCACCGTCGGCCCGACGTCGGCCGGCAGCAGCCCCAGCTCCTCCTCCAGCGCCCGGTGGACCAGCGCGTAGAAGTCCTCGGCGGCGCCAGGCTCATCCCGGTACTTCATCGTCTCGTTGATCCCGACCGTCCACTGCGCCGGGAAGGTCCTGACGGCCAGTGAGCGGCGCAGCAGCAACAACCGTCCGCCGCGGTCCCGCACCGCGACGCAGGCGCTGACCATCGTGGGCGGCGCGGTGGCGACGAAGCCCGTCAGGCCCTCGTCCAGTGCCTCGCGCAGCAGCCGGCCCGCCTCCGCGTCCTCCCGGCCCAGCCGGGTGGTGGCCATGCACTCCGCGTAGTCGCTCTCGGCGATGGTCACCTCGCACACCCGGGCGGCGCTGTGCTCGCCGTGGTCGACCGTCAGCCGGGTGAGGTACGCGGTCCGGCCCGCCGCCCCGGCCTCGCGTTGACGCGCCACCTCCGCGTCCCAGCCGACCCGGTCCAGCACGTGCGGGCGGACGACCCGGCCGTCGTACGAGGTCACCAGCGTGCCCGGGGTCAGCGGCCGGGCGGCCGACCAGGTGATCAGCGGGGCCAGGCCGTCCGCCCGGACGTCGTGCGCCCGGGCCGCCGCCGACAGGCTCGCCCGCCGGACGCGCGGCGCCGGCACCCGTGAACCGAGGCGCGAGCCGCCGTATTTGGCGAAGTCGTACACCAGGTTGGTCAGCATTCCGAGCAACAGGGCCCCACCGAGCCCCAGCAGCCACTGCACCCCGGTTCCCCCGCCCCCCGTGATCCGACCGCCCCATTGTGGGGTCCGCGGCGCGCCCCGCGAAAGGCTCCGACCCGTCGAGGGGCCGAGGCCGAGCCGAGCACGGCCGTCGACGGCTACCCCGCGCGCGCCGACCTGCGCGCGGACGGCGCCCTGCGCAGGATCCGACGATCCGGGCCTGCGCGGCTGTTCCGCGCGCCCGCGCCCTGTCGTAGCGTGGCCGGATGAACACGAACGCGTCCTCGCGGTACGACGTCGTGATCGTCGGCGGCGGGCACAACGGGCTGGTGGCGGCGGCCTACCTGGCGCGGGCCGGGCAGCGGGTGCTGGTCCTGGAACGGCTGCCCCGGGTGGGCGGGGCCGCGGTATCCGCCCGGGCCTTCCCGGGGGTGGACGCCCGGCTGTCGCGCTACTCCTACCTGGTCAGCCTGCTGCCCCGGAAGGTGGTGCGGGACCTCGGGCTGCGGCTGGACCTGCGGCGGCGCCGGATCGCCTCGTACACCCCGGCCGAGCGGGACGGGAAGCCCACCGGTCTGCTGGTGGATGCGGGCGACCCGGGCCGCACCCGGGAGTCGTTCCGGACGCTGACCGGCGCCGACCGCGACTGGCAGGCCTGGCAGCGTTTCTACGGGATGACCGGGCAGCTCGCCCGGCGGGTGTTCCCGACCCTCACCGAGCCGCTGCCCTCGCGGGCCGAGCTGCGCCGACGGGTGGCGGACGACGAGGCCTGGACGACCCTGTTCGAGCGGCCGCTCGGCGAGACGATCGAGCGGACCTTCGCGGACGACCTGGTGCGCGGCGTGGTCCTCACGGACGCGCTGATCGGCACCTTCACCCACGCCCACGACCCCGCGCTGCGGCAGAACCGCTGCTTCCTCTACCACGTGATCGGCAACGGCACCGGCGACTGGGACGTCCCGGTCGGCGGGATGGGCGCGGTCACGGACGCGCTGGCCGAGGCGGCGCTGGCGGCCGGAGCGCGGATCCGGACCGACAGCGAGGTCACCGCGATCGCCGCGGACCGCGCCGGCGGCGGCGGCCGCGGGGACGCCGAGGTCGTGTACCGGCACCGGGACGGCGAGGAGGCCACGGTGGCGGCCCGCCGGGTGCTGGTGAACGCCGCACCGGCGACGCTGGCCCGGCTGCTCGGCGAGGCCCCCGGGCCCGTACCGGAGGGCGCCCAGCTGAAGGTCAACATGGTGCTGCGCCGCCTGCCGCGCCTGCGGGACACCTCCGCGGATCCGCGCGAGGCCTTTGCGGGGACCTTCCACATCGCCGAGGGCTACCGGCAGTTGGAGACCGCGCACGCCGAGGCGCAGGCCGGCCGGCTGCCCTCGGCGCCGCCGTCCGAGATCTACTGCCACTCGCTGACGGACCCGTCGATCCTGGGCCCGGAGGCCGTCCGGCAGGGGCTGCAGACGCTGACCCTGTTCGGCCTGCACATGCCCGCCCGGCTGTTCGGCGACCCGGCGGCGGACCCCGGGGCCAAGGATCGTGCGCTGGCGGCGAGCCTGGCGCAGCTGGACGCGGTCCTGGCGGAGCCGGTCGCCGACTGTCTGGCCACCGACGCCGAGGGCCGGCCCTGCATCGAGGCGAGGACGCCGCCGGAGCTGGAACGGGAGATCGGGCTGCCGGGCGGCCACATCTTCCACCGCGACCTCGCCTTCCCGTTCGCCGACGGGGAGGTGGCTGGCGCCGCCGCCCGCTGGGGCGTGGCGACCGGCCATCCGAACGTGCTGCTGTGCGGTGCGGGGGCCGTCCGCGGCGGGGGTGTCAGCGGCATCCCGGGGCACAACGCGGCGCAGGCCGTCCTGGAGGACCTGGCCCGCCGCTGAGCCTGGCCGCCCCATGCTTCGCCGAGCCGAATCGAACCGTGCCGTGCCGTGCCGTGCCGAACCGAACCGTGCCGAACCGTGCCGAGCCGAGCCGGACTGACGACCGCTCCCCTGCGTGGACGGCCGAGCCACCCACGGTGACCGCCGGGCACCTGCCGCGACCGGCCGATCGCCGTCCGGCCCCGCAGCGCAGCAGGAGCCGCAAGAAGACGGGAGAAAAAGCCCGCACCCCTGGCAGGTCCACTCCCCGTGGCGTTTTACTGAGAGTGAGCAGGGCAGGAGGGAGGCCTCCGATGGAGTGTCCGCACCCACCCGGGTTCCACGTCGAGGTCCGTGAACGCTACACGGCCGCCGTAGCGGAGGTGACCCGGCTGGTCCGGGCCGTACCCGAGGACGGCTGGACGACCCCCACGCCCTGTCGGGGCTGGGACATCCACACACTGGTGAACCACCTTGCCGCGCAGCACCTCTGGGTCTGCCAGGCGGTGGCCGGTTACACCCCGGAGACGATCGGCCACCGTTTCGACGGTGACGTACTGGGCCGCAACCCGGTCGGCGTGTGGGTGCTGGCCGCCGACACCGCGGTGCGCGCGCTCTACCAGCCTGGCGCCCCGGACCTCCAGGTGCACCTGCCGTACGGGGTGCGCGATGTGGGCGGGTACGCCCGCGAGTTGACCGCCGAGACCGTCGTGCACAGCTGGGACCTCGCCCGGGCGCTGGGCGAGAGCGGCCGGATGCCGCCGGGCGCCGCCCGGTACGCGCTCGCCGAGTTCCAGGGCTACCGCCACCTGGCCGGTTCCGGGATGTTCGACCCGCCGCTCGGCACCGCGCCGGGGGCCGACGCCCAGGAGCAGTTGCTGGCCCTCACCGGCCGCGACCCGAACTGGTCCTACGACGCCCTGCCTTGAGCGGCCCGTCCGTCAACGGCCCGTCCCCGCAACGGGAGAGGACGAGGAGGCCTCCGGTGCGGGCGGGCGTCGGGCGTCGGGCCACGGAACGAGAGTCACCCGACGAGGTGACGGGGTGAGAGTTCGGTGGAGATTCCCGGAAATCGACCCCGAGGGCCGGCTTGTCCGAAACCCGCCATCGGGACCGCTCCACGCTCCGTCACCGTCCACCTTCACCGCGGGTGACCGAGCCCGGCGAAGCACCCCCGGAACGCCCCCGCGCGGGCGCTGGCGGCCGCCGCCGCCCGGGTGACAGCACCCCCGGACGGGCGCATGGTGGAAGCAAGGACGTTGCGGACGACCGCCACCGGATCCGCCGTCCGAGGACCGGCCGGGCCCGAACGCTTCGCATACGGATTGCCAGCCGGCCCGGAGCCGCGACGGTGGCGCACTGTCAGATCCGGGAGGCAGACATGTCCATGGTGCTCATCACCGGCTCCTACCAGGTCCTGCATGACCGGCCCGACGGGGACACCGTCCACTTCCTGCCGCAGGACCCGGGCTTCTGGTTCGAGCTTCCCGGCCGGAACCGGGTCAAGCGCGACGAGAACGGCGGCGCCTCGCTGCGGCTGGACGCGATCGACGCGCTGGAGACCCACTACCAGGGCGTCGGCCCGGACTTCGCGCACCAGCCGCTCGGGCTCGGCGCGCACGCCGCCCGCGACGAGCTGCTGCGCTGGCTGGGGTTCACCGACGTCGTGCAGGACGACACGGAGAAGGTCACCTCCTCCACACCGGCGTCCGTGCCCGGCTACATCCTCAGCGGCGGTGCCGACGTGTTCCAGCGCTGCGTCGCCCTGGTCGGGCGAGGCACCGCGCCGAGCGTCGGCACGCCCCCGAAGCCGGCGAAGAGCGGCTTCCGGCTGGACGTCACCGTCGACATGCTGCACGAGACCGCCAACCACCACCTGCTGTCGCTCGGGCTGGTCTACCCGACCTTCTACCAGAACCTGCCCGACAACCTGCGGGCGGACCTGACCGCCACCGCGCAGCAGGCGCGGGCGGCCAAGGCCCCCGGCAGTGTCTGGCTCAACGACGTGACCACCACCGGCGCGAAGATCGAGAACATCGAGTCGATCACCGAGGACCTGGTCATCCTGCCGAAGCTGTTCCGCCGCCTGGTCGACTACGTCCGGCTGTTCGGCCCGGGCCTGGGCTGCCTGCCCGCCTTCCTGGCCGGCGCCACCGACAAGTTCACCCTCCCCGACCACCCCAAGCCGCTCACCGGCCTGCAAAACGTGGTCGAGGTGACCAACAGCTCCACGGTGCGGATGACCCATCCGATCGAGGAGATCATCTTCAGCGAGAAGTAGCTTCACCGAGAATTGGCTCCGCGCGGGGGTGCGGCTCAGGAACGACGGAGCGCAGCGGGGGGTGCAAGCGGCCCGTCCTGAGCGCCTGGACCGGTGCCGGGCTCCGGGACCACCATCGGAGGATGCACGCACTGCGCTCCCCCCTGGCGGCCACGAGCCCCACCATCCCACCCCGGTTCCGCGCCTACGGGGCGCGGCAGTTGGAGCAGGTCGCGCGGCGGTTCGGGCTGTCCGCGGAGGTCCGCCGGACGGTCGAACTGGTCTCGCGGGTCCTGCCGTTCCGGGTCAACGACCACGTGCTGTCGGAGCTGATCGACTGGCAGCGCGTCCCCGAGGACCCGATGTTCCAACTGCTCTTCCCGCAGGAGGGCATGCTGCCCGCCGCGGACCTGCGCCGGCTGGCCGCGCTGCCCGACGACTCGACGGCGGAGGCGCGCGAGGCGGTGCGGGAGATCCGGTACCGGCTCAATCCGCACCCCTCCGGCCAGCTGGAGCTGAACGTCCCGAGCGTCGACGGGCAGCGGTTGGCCGGGGTGCAGCACAAGTACGCGGAGACGGTGCTGTACTTCCCGCAGCAGGGGCAGAGCTGCCACAGCTACTGCACGTACTGCTTCCGCTGGGCCCAGTTCGTCGGCGACGCCGACCTGCGGTTCGCCGCCGAGGGCCCGGAGCAGCTGGTCGAGTACCTGCGCGCGCACCCCGGGGTGAGCGACGTCCTGGTCACCGGCGGCGATCCGCTGGTGATGTCCACCGAGCGGCTGCGGCGCCACCTCGAACCGCTGCTGGCCGTGGAGAGCGTGCGGACCATCCGGATCGGCACCAAGGCGGTCGCCTACTGGCCGCAGCGCTTCGTCACCGACCGGGACGCGGACGACCTGCTGCGGCTGTTCGAGGAGGTGGTCGCGAGCGGGCGCACCCTCGCCGTGATGGGCCACTACAGCCACCCGCGCGAGCTGGCCCCCGAGATCGCCCGGCGGGCCGTCGCCCGGATCCGCGGGACGGGCGCGGTGGTGTACTGCCAGGCGCCGCTGATCGCCCGGGTCAACGACGACCCGCAGGTGTGGACCGAGCTGTGGCGCACCGAGTTCGCGCTCGGCGCCGTCCCGTACTACCTGTTCGTGGAGCGGGACACCGGGCCGCACGAGTACTTCAAGGTGCCGCTGGCCGAGGCGGTGCGGATCTTCGCCGAGGCGCACCGGCGGCTGCCGGGGCTGGCGCGGACGGTCCGCGGGCCGGTGATGTCCGCCGCGCCCG
Organism: Streptomyces sp. 1114.5; assembly: GCF_003635085.1. Classification (NCBI taxonomy): domain Bacteria; kingdom Bacillati; phylum Actinomycetota; class Actinomycetes; order Kitasatosporales; family Streptomycetaceae; genus Streptomyces; species Streptomyces sp. 1114.5. Next base: position 1,870,450 of record NZ_RBXE01000002.1, on the reverse strand, counting down.
GCAAGGTGGTGGTCGACGGGGTCGAGGAGGACGCGCAGGGGCGGTACTTCCAGCTGCGGCTGCTGCAGGCCCGCGATCCGGAGCTGGTCGGCCGGCCGTTCCGGGCCCACTGGTCGGCGGACGCCGCCTGGCTGGACGAGCTGCGGCCGGCCGAGCCGGTGCCGGAGGCGATCCGGGCGGCGATCGCCCCCGCGCCCACGACACCGGCAGCGCCGACAGCTCCCACCGAACCGATCACCGACGTTCCGTCCCCCGAGGAGGCCCTGGCATGACCGAGCACAGCGACCGGCACGTCTCGCCGAACATGGCGCTGGACCAGCTGGTGGCCCGGCGGCGGGCCGAGGGGGCGCGGATCGTCCACCTGGGCTTCGGCGAGTCGAGCCTGCCCGTCTTCCCGCCGCTGGTCGAGCGGCTGACCGCCGGGGCCGGGCGCAACGGCTACGGGCCGGTCGCGGGCAGCCCGGACGTGCGCGCAGCCGTCGCCGGGTACTTCTCCCGGCGCGGCGCCGCCACCGGCCCGGAGCAGGTCGTGGTGGCCCCCGGCAGCAAGCCGCTGCTGATGGCGCTGCAGCAGGTGCTGCCCGGTGACCTGGTGCTGCCCGCACCGGCCTGGAACACCTACGCCCCGCAGGCCGAGCTCGCCGGCAAGGCCGTGGTACGGGTTCCGATCCCGGCGGAGTGCGGCGGGGTGCCCGAGCCGGCGGCGTTGCGCGCGGCGGTACGGGCGGCGCGGGCGGCGGGGCGGCGGCCCGGCATCCTGCTCCTCACCCTGCCCGACAACCCCACCGGCACGCTGGCCGGCCCCCGGCTCGTCACCGAACTGTGCGCGGTGGCCGCCGAGGAGGAGCTGACGGTCGTCTCCGACGAGATCTACCGCGACCTCGTGCACGATCCCGCGCAGCCGTTCCTCAGCCCGGCGCAGGTCCTGCCGGAGCGGACGATCGTGCTCACCGGGCTCAGCAAGAACCTCGCCCTCGGCGGCTGGCGGATCGGGGCGGCCCGGTTCCCGGCCGGCCCCTGGGGCCGGGCCGTCCGCGACCGGGTGACGGGCTACGCGAGCGAGGTGTGGTCGACGCTGGCCGGGCCGATGCAGGAGGTGGCGGCCTACGCCTTCGCCGAGCCGCCCGAGCTGCGCGCCCACCTCGCCGCCTCGACCCGGCTGCACGCCGCGGTGGCCCGGGCGGTGCACCGGATCGTGCTCGACTCGGGTGCCCGCTGCCGGGCCCCGCAGGCCGGCTTCTACCTCTACCCGGACTACGAACCGCTGCGCGCGGAGCTGGCCGCGCACGGCGTGGACGGCTCCGCCGGGCTGCAGCACCACCTGCTGGAGCGGGCCGGCATCGCCGTCCTCGCCGGGCACCACCTGGGTGACGACCCCGGCGCGCTGCGCCTGCGGATCGCCACCAGCAAGCTCTACGGCGAGACCGCCGAGGAGCAGTGGCAGGCGCTGGAGAGCGCCAATCCCGCCGCCCTGCCGCACGTGGCCGGGCAGTTGGCCGTCATCGAGCGGGGGCTGGGCGCACTGGCCGTTCCGCCGCGGGGCGTCCTCGCGGCGGAACGGTCGGCCTGAGCGGCGGCGCCGCCCCGGCCCCCGCGTCAGCCGTGCTCAGCAGTGCTCAGCGTGCTCAGCCGTGCTCGCGGACGGTCTCCCGGAGGCCGTCCGCGAGCGAGCGCACGATCGGGTAGCGCAGGAACGAGTAGTGGTCGCCCGGCGTGCCCCGCACCTCCAGGTCCGGCACGTACGGCTGCCAGGTCTCCCGGATGGTGCTCCCGATCCAGTCGGGCAGCGCGCGGTGCGCGGCCTCGTACAGGGTGACGGGGAACTCCACCGGCGCGGGCCGGTAGGCCAGGACGGCGGTGCCGATGCCCCGCATCACGGTCAGGTGGCGCACCAGGTCGGCGCCGGCGACCTCGTGCAGCTCCGGCGGGATGTTCAGCTGTTCCAGGCCGGCCGCCACGTCCTCGGGCAGCGCGTCCGGAGCGTGCCCCTCGGCGAGCCGGGCCAGCAGTGCGTCGATCGTCGCGATGTTCCCGTGCACGCCCTCCCGGTACTCCTCGGTGGGCAGGATGCCGTCCAGGGCGACGACCCGGACGGGGTGCCCCTCCGCCCGGAGCAGCCGGGCGGTCTCCAGCGCCAGGACGCCGCCGAAGGACCAGCCCACCAGCAGGTACGGGCCGTGCGGGCGGCCGGCGAGGATCGCGTCGCGGCAGCTGCGGGCCATGGTCGGGATGGACCACTGGGCCGCGTCCGGCCGGTCCCACCAGGACAGTTCGACGCCGAGGAGCCTGGCGTCGGCGCTCAGGGCGCGGGCCAGCGGGACGTAGCCGGTGACGTTGCCCGCGATCACGGGGAAGCAGAAGACCTCCTGCTCGGCGGCGCTGTTGTTCAGCGGGGTGAGGGTGGCGTGCCCGGTGGCCGCGGCGGCGCCGTCGAGGCCGTCCCGGCCGAGGTGGGCGGCGATCCGGGCGATGGTCTGGTGGCGGACCATCATCCGGGGCGTCAGGTGGATGCCCAGGCGGCCCGCCCGGTGGACGGCCCGGATGCTGAGGACGGAGTCGCCGCCGAGTTCGTAGAAGTTGTCCTCGGCGCCGACCCGTCCCACATTCAGGATCTGCTCCCAGATCCGGGCCAGCGTCTGCTGCACGGGCCCGACCGGCGCCACGTACGCGCGGCCGGTGTCCGGCCGGGTTCCGTCGGGGGCCGGCAGCGCCTGCCGGTCCACCTTTCCGTTGACGGTGAGCGGCAGTGCGTCGATCGCCACCACCACGGGCACCAGGTACTCCGGCAGCCGCTCCCCGGCCCGGTGGCGCAGCGCCGCCGGGTCGACCGGGCGGCCCGGCTCGGCGGGGGTCACGTAGGCCACCAGCCGCCGCTGCCCCGGCACGTCCTCGCGGGCCAGCACCACCACGTCGCCGACCGTGGGGTCGGCGCGGAGCGCGGCCTCGGCCTCGCCAGGTTCGACCCGCACACCGCGGATCTTGACCTGGTCGTCGGAGCGGCCGAGGAACTCCAGGTCCCCGTCGGCCCGCCACCGGGCCAGGTCGCCGGTGCGGTACATCCGCTCGCCGGGCGGCCCGTACGGGCAGGCGAGGAACCGTTCCGCCGTCAGGTCGGGCCGGCCCAGGTAGCCGCGGGCCAGGCCGGTGCCCGCGATGTAGACCTCGCCGGGCACGCCGACCGGCACCGGGTTCAGGTGCCGGTCCAGCAGGTGGACCCGCTTGTTGGCGATCGGCCGGCCGACGAGGTCCTCGGTGCGGTCCGCCCAGTCCTCGGTGGCCGGCCAGTAGGTGCTGGTCATGGTGCACTCGGTGGGGCCGTACTGGTTCACCAGGGCGCCCGGCAGGGTGCGGCGCCCGTGCTGCCCGGCGAGCCGCAGGCTCTCGCCGCTGGCGACCGTCAGCCGCAGCGAGGCCAGGGCGTGCTCCGCCCCGGGCAGTGCGAGCAGTTCCCGCAGCTGGGACGGGACGGTGCTGAGCAGCACCTCCACCCGGTGACGTTCGATGCACTCGGCGATCGCGGCCGGGTCGAACGGGCCGTCCAGCGGGGCGAGGACGGCCGTGGCGCCGCAGCTGAGCGGGCCGAGCAGGTCCCGTACGGACGCGTCGAAGCCGATGGACGCCAGCTGCAGCACCCGGGTGCCGGGGGTGATGCCGTAGCGGGAGGTGACGAAGGAAAGGTAGGCGCTCACGCCGCGGTGTTCGGCGGCGACGCCCTTGGGGGTGCCGGTGGAGCCCGAGGTGTGGACCACGTAGGCGAGGTTGCCGGGCCCGGCCGTCGGGGCGGGGTCCTGGTCCGGGTGGGCGGCGATCGCGGCCGCGTCCCGGTCGAGGCAGATCACATCGGTGCAGACCCCCTCGGTGCAGACCCCCTTGGTGTCGACGCCGAGCCGTTCCAGGAGCGACTGCCGGGTGACGAGCAGCGCGGCCCCGGTGCCGGCGAGCAGGGCGGCCAGCCGCTCGCGCGGGTGCACCGGGTCCAGGGGCACGTAGGCGGCACCGGACTTGAGGATGCCGAGCAGGGCGACGGCGAGGTCGGGGCCGCGCTCCAGGCAGACGCCGACCAGGGTCTCCGGGCCGGCGCCGGACCGGATCAGGTGGTGCGCGAGCCGGTTGGCGCGGCGGTTCAGCTCGCCGTAGGTCAGCTCGGTGGCCGACCGCTCGGTGGCCGCACCCTCGACGGTCGCCCCCTCGGCGGTGCCCGCGATCAGCGCGACGGCCTCCGGGGTGCGGGCGGCCTGCTCCTCGAAGAGCTGGTGCACGCACCGGTCGTGCGGGTAGGGCGCGGCGGTGTCGGTCCACTCCTCCAGCAGCTGCCGCCGCTCGGGCCCGGTCAGGACGGGCAGCTCGGAGAGCCGGCTCTGCGGGGCGGCCGCGATCCCGGCCAGCAGGGTCGCGAAGTGGCCGGCCATCCGTGCGACGGTGCCGGCGTCGAAGAGGTCGGTGCTGTACTCGATCAGGCAGTCCAGCTGCCCGTCGCTGTCGTTGACGGAGAGCGTCAGGTCGAACTTGGCTACCTTCTGTTCCCAGTACCCCGGCGTGACGGTGAGCCCGTCGAGCACGAGCGGAGTCCGGGGGGCGTTCTGGAACATGAACAGCACCTGGAACAACGGATTGCGGGCGAGGTCGCGCTCCGGGCGCAGCTCCTCCACCAGGCGCTCGAACGGCAGGTCCTGGTGCGCGTAGGCGCCGATCGCGCTCTCCCGCACCTGGGCCAGCAGCCCGGTGAAGGACGGGTCGCCGGCCAGGTCGGCGCGCAGCACCAGGGTGTTGACGAAGAAGCCGACCATCCCCTCGGTGTCGGCCCGGTTGCGGTTGGCGATCGGGGTGCCGACGGCGATGTCCTCCTGGCCGCTGTAGCCGGCCAGCAGGGTCTGGAAGGCGGCGAGCAGGGTCATGAACATCGTGGTGCCCTCGCGGTGCGAGAGGGCGCGCAGCTCATCGCTCAACTCCGCGGGCAGGCTGAACTCGTGGCCCGCGCCGCGGCCGGAGCGCACCGCCGGGCGGGGCCGGTCGGTGGGCAGCTCCAGCGGGGTGAGGTCGCTCAACCGCTCGCGCCAGTAGTCCAGTTGGCCGTCCAGTATCTCGCCGCGCAGCCAGTACCGCTGGCGCACCGCGAAGTCGGCGTACTGGATCGGCAGCGGCTCCAGCGGGGAGGGCAGGCCGTGGCGGAACGCCCGGTAGAGGGCGGCGAGTTCGCGGTTGAGCACGCCCATGCCCCAGGCGTCGGCGGCGATGTGGTGCACCGCGAGGACCAGCACGTGCTCCTCGGCGCACAGGCGCAGCAGCCGGGCGCGCAGCAGCGGGGCCACGCCGAGGTCGAAGGGCCGGCCGGTCTCGGCGGCCACCAGGGCCGCGGTCTCGGCCTCCGCCCGTTCGGCGGGCAGCGCGCTGAGGTCGGTCACCGGCAGGGCGAGCGGCGCGGGCGGCTCGATCACCTGGACCGGGACGCCGTCCTCGGCCTCGAAGCGGGTGCGCAGCACCTCGTGCCGGGCGACCAGTTCGGTCAGCGCCCGTTCCAGCGCGTCCCGGTCCAGGTCGCCGGTGAGCCGCAGCACCCGCAGGATGACGTACTCGGCGCTGTCCGGGACGAGTTGGTCCAGCAGCCAGAGCCGTTCCTGCGCGAAGGAGGCGCGCAGCGGCCCGTTGCGCAGCACCCGCCGGATCGGCGGCATGCCGAGCACCGGCTCGGCGTCCGGGCCCGGTTCGCCGCTCGCGCTGACGATCTCCGCGAGGCCTGCCACGGTCGGGGCGGCGAAGACGCTCTGCACGCCGAGGCCGTCGCCGAACTCCTGGCGCAGCTGGGAGACGGCCTGGGTGGCCAGCAGGGAGTGGCCGCCGAGTTCGAAGAAGTTGTCCTCGGCGCCGACCCGTTCCACGCCCAGGACCTGCTCCCAGACCCGGGCGATCGACTGCTCCACCGGGTTGGCGGGGGCGACGTACGCCTGGCCGGTGCGCGGCCGTGCGACGTCGGGGGCGGGCAGGGCCCGCCGGTCCACCTTGCCGTTGGCGGTCAGCGGGACGGCGTCGATCACCACCGTGTGCGAGGGCAGCATGTAGTCCGGCAGGCGCTCGCCGGCCCGTCGGCGCAGCGCGGCCGGGTCGACCTCGGCGCCGGGTGCGGCGGGGGTCACGTAGGCCACCAGGCGGCGGTCGCCGGGCACGTCCTCGCGGGCGATCACGACCGCGTCGCCGACCAGCCCGCCGGCCCGCAGCGCGGCCTCGACCTCGGCCGGTTCGATCCGGAAGCCGCGGATCTTCACCTGGTTGTCGGAGCGGCCGAGGAACTCCAGGTCCCCGTCCGCGCGCCACCGCACCAGGTCGCCGGTGCGGTACATCCGCTCGCCGGGCGGCCCGTACGGGCAGGCTGGGAAGCGTTCGGCGGTCAGGGCGGGGCGGTTGAGGAAGCCGCGGGCCAGCCCGGCGCCGGCGATGTAGAGCTCGCCGGGCACGCCGACCGGCACCGGGGCGAGGCCGGCGTCGAGCACGTACACCCGGGTGTTGGCGATCGGTCGGCCGATCGGGATGGCGGGCTGTGCCGCGCAGTCCGCTCCGACGTCCGCGCCCAGCGTCCAGATGGTCGTCTCGGTCGGGCCGTACAGGTGGGTGAGCCGGCGGACCTTGGGGCGGGTGGCGGCCGCGAGCGGGGGGTCGAGCGCCTCGCCGCCGAGCAGGACGTGCAGCCGGTCGGAGAGGTCGGGCAGTTCCTCGACGACGAGGCGCCACAGCGGCGGGGTGGCCTGGAGGACGGTGATGCCGGAGTCGGCGAGCAGGGCGGCGAGGCGGGCGGGCGCGGTGGTCTGCTCGCGGGTGGCGAGGTGGACCTGGGCGCCCTGCAGCAGGGGCAGCAGCAGGTCGACGCTGGACATGTCGAAGGTGTACGGGGCGACGGCGAGCAGCCGGTCCTCGGGGCCCAGCCGGAGGACGTCCTGCATCGCGAGCAGGCCGTTGACCAGGTTGTCGTGCCGGGTCTGGACGCCCTTGGGGGTGCCGGTGGAGCCGGAGGTGTAGACGACGTAGGCGAGGTCGCCGGGGGTGGCGCCGGGCGCCGGGGCGAGGACCGGGGTGTCCGCGGCGGCCGGGGTGTCCGGGGCGCCCTCGGTGTCCGCGGCGTCCGCGTTCAGGGCGTCCTCCAGGAGGAGGACCGTACGGCCCTGCGCCTCGGGGATCCGCTCGGCCAGGTGCCGCTCGGTGACCACCACCGGGGCGGCGATGTCGGCCAGCAGCCGGGCCAGCCGCTCGCGCGGGTGTGCCGGGTCCAGCGGCACGTAGGCGCCGCCGGACTTGAGGACGCCCAGCAGGGCGACCACCAGGTCGGGGCTGCGGTCCAGGCAGAGGCCGACCAGGGTCTCCGGCCCGACACCGGCTCGCCGCAGGCGGTGCGCCAGGCGCTCGGCCCGCTCGTCCAGCTCCCGGTAGGTCAGCGCGCGTTCGCCGCAGACCACGGCGGTCCGCTGCGGGGTCTCGGCGGCCTGGCGGGCCACCAGCTCGTGCACCCGGGTGGCCGGGAAGCGCGCCGCGCGACCGCTCCCGTCGGCGAGCAGCCGCTGTTCCTCGGCCTCGGTGAGCAGCGGCAGCCGGGAGACGGCGGTGGCCGGGTCGGCCGCCACGCCGGCCAGCAGGGTCAGGTAGTGGCCGGCGATCCGTTCGGCGGTGCTCCGGTCGAACAGGTCGGTGGCGTACTCCAGCGTCCCGCTGAACCCGGCGGCGGTCTCGGCGAGTTCCAGCGAGAGGTCGAACTTGGCGACGTCCCAGTCCAGCGGTTCGGCGGTGACCTCGATCCCGGGCAGTGCCCAGGCGTGGCCGGCGGCCTGCGGGTCCTGCATGTTGAACATGGTCTGGAACAGCGGGGTCCGGGACAGGTCGCGGTCGGGGGCGAGGTGCTCGACCAGCCGCTCGAACGGGAGGTCCTGGTGGTCGTAGGCGGCCAGCGCGGTCTCCCGGACCTGGGCCAGCAGGTCGGCGAAGGACGGGTCCCCGGCGAGGTCGGCGCGCAGCACCAGGGTGTTGACGAAGAAACCGATCAGGCCCTCGGTCTCGGCCCGGTTGCGGCCGGCCACGGGCGTGCCCACCGCGATGTCGTCCCGGCCGCTGTACCGGGCCAGCAGCACCTGGAAGGCGGCCAGCAGGCCCATGAACGGGGTTACCCGGTGGGCGCGGAACACCTCCTTCAGCCGCTCGGCCAGGTCGGCCGGGATCCGGAAGGAGAGCGTGGCACCGCGCGCCGACCAGACCGCGGGGCGGGGCCGGTCGACGGGCAGCTCCAACGGGGTCGGGTCGGCCAGCTTCCCCGTCCAGTAGGCGAGTTGTTCCGCCAGCACCGGCCCGTCCAGGGTCTCCTGCTGCCAGATCGCGAAGTCCGGGTACTGGATGGGCGGTTCCGGCAGCTCGGGCTTTCGGCCTTCGAGGTGCGCCGCGTAGAGCGCGCTCAGTTCGTCGACCACGATGCCGATCGACCAGCCGTCCGCGACGATGTGATGGAACGTCAGAGCCAGCAGGTGCTCGGCCGGGCCCTGGGGGTACAGCACGGCCCGGAACAGCGGGCCGCGCTGCAGGTCCATCGGGGCGGTCGCCGTGGCCGCGGCCTCCCCCGGGCCGGCCGGTGCCGCGGCCACCCGCAGCACCTCCGGGCCCGGGTCGAGCACCCGCTGGCCCGGGCGGCCGCCCCGCTCGCCGAAGACCGTCCGCAGCGACTCGTGCCGGGCGACCAGGTCGGCCACCGCCGCGGACAGCGCCGGGACGTCCAGCTCCCCGGTCAGCCGCAGCACCACGGGGATCAGGTACTCGGTGCCGCCCGGGGCCAACTGGTCAAGGAACCACAGCCGTTGCTGGGCGAAGGAGAGCGGCAGCAGGACGTCGTTCGGCATCTGTTCCCCTTGGTCGGATCAACCTGATCAGAGTTCGACGGGCGGCGCGGAATCCGGGCCCGGATCGGTGTTCGGCGCCGGGGCGGGATCCGGCCCCGGGCCGGCGGTGGCGGCGTCCGCGATGTGCGCGGCCTGCGCGGCGACCGTCCGGTGCCGCAGGAGTTCCGCGATGCTGAGCGCCGCACCGGTCCGGACGAGAACGGCCTGCTGCAGCCGGATGGCCAGCAGGGAATTCCCGCCGCAGTCGAAGAAATCCCGTTCGGGATCGGCCGGGGCGGCGCCGAAGACATCGCCCCACGCCGCCCGGACGTCCTCCAGTATCCGCTGGCTCAATTCGAAAATCACCCCCTTCCCCCTCCCGGACGACCACGGAATTCCGGCCGGCGAAAAGGCCGGCCGGTCCGTGTCATCCCTGCCAGGCGTGCCAGAGGCCCGCGTAGGAGCCGTTCTTGGCGAGCAGTTCCTCGTGGGTGCCGAATTCGGTGACGCGGCCGTCGTCGAGCACCGCGATCCGGTCGGCGTCCTGCGCGGTGTGCAGCCGGTGCACGACGGCGATCACCGTACGGCCGCGGGTCACGGCCGCCAGTGAGCGTTCCAGGTGCCGGGCGGCCTGCGGGTTCAGGAGCGAGGTCGCCTCGTCCAGGATGAGGATGTCCGGGTCGGCCAGGAGCAGCCGGGCGAGGGCGAGTTGCTGCACCTTCGCCGGGTCCAGTGCGTGTCCGCCGGGGCCGATCCCGCTGTCCACGCCGAGTTCCTCGGCCCACTCCCAGGCGTCGACGGCGCGCAGCGCGGCGGCGATCTCCTCGTCGTCGGCGCCCGGGCGGGCGATGGTCAGGTTGTCGCGCAGGGTGCCGCGGAAGATGTGGTGCTCCTGGGTCACCAGGGCCACCGTGCCGCGCCGCTCGGCGGGGTCGAGGGCGGCCACCTGGCGGCCGCCGACGGTGATGCCGCCGCTGTCCGGGGTGTAGATGCCGGCCAGCAGCTTGGCCAGGGTCGACTTCCCGGCCCCGGACGGCCCGACCACGGCCAGCCACTCGCCCTGCCGGATGGTCAGGTCGATGCCGCGCAGGACGTCCTGGCCGGGCTGGTAGGCGTAGCGGAGGTCGCGCACCTCGATGTCGCGAAACTCGATGTCGCGGGCCGTCGTTCCACTGGCCTCGGCGGGCTGCGCCGCACTGCCCGCGCCGATGGCGGCCGGGGCCGGTGCGCGGAACCGCGCCATCCCCAGCAGCCGTGCCAGCGATGCGCCCGCGGACTGCAGCGAGTCCAGCCAGAACATCAACTGATCGAGCGGGTTGAGCAGTTGCGAGGCGTACAGGGTGCCGGCGGTGACCGCGGCGAGGGAGACCACGCCGTGCAGGTAGAGCGTGCCGCCGAAGATCAGCATGGCGGCCACCGGCAGGGCGTAGCTGGTGTCGCAGAGCGGGAGGAAGACGTTGCGCAGCCGCAGGGTGTAGCGCTCGGCGGCGTAGGAGGTGGCGATGGACTCGTCGACCAGGTCCATCCGGCGGGCGGTCAGCCGCAGCGCCTCGACGGTGCGGGCGCCCTCGACGGTCTCGGCCAGGCTCTCGGTGAGCCGGGAGTAGGTGGCCGCCTGCCGCAGGTAGCCCTGGTGCGCCCGGCGCAGGTACCAGCGGGCGGCGCCGTAGAGCACCGGCACCGAGAGCAGGCAGGGCAGCAGCAGGAGCGGGCTGATCAGGACCAGGGCGCCGAGGGTGAAGCAGACGATGCCGACCGAGGTCATGGTGGCCGGGATCGCGGCGCGGATGGCGTTGGAGAGCTGGTCGATGTCCCGGGTGGTGCGGGTGATCAGGTCACCGGCGTCGGCGTCCTCCACCGTCTCGGGCGGCAGCCCCAGCAGATCGGAGACGAACTCCTCGCGCAGGTCGGCCAGGATCTTCTCGCCGAGCCTGGCCGCCGCGTACTCGGCGAGGCGGACCAGCACGGCCTGGGCGGCCAGGCAGCCGAGGATGGACAGCACCAGGCGCAGCACGGTGTCGTGGCCGTGGGTGACGTCGGAGACCAGGGTGCCGAGCAGCCAGGGGGCGAACAGACCGGCGACGGCGGCGAGCGCCTGCAGGCCGACGACCAGGGCGAACTCGCCGCGGTGGGCGAGGACGGCGCGCCGCGCGTAGGCGGCGAGCTCACGGTTCGAAGCGACGGGCAGCTCGCTCATGCGGCAGCCGTCCAGCGCTCGACCAGCTCGCGGTAGCGGTCGTCGGCCATCAGCGCCTCGTGGGTGCCCTCGGCCGTCACGCCGCCGTCCAGGACCAGGGCGACGTGGTCGGCCTGGTGCAGCAGCAAGGTGCTGGTGGTGAACACGACGGTGGCGCGCCCCCGGCGCAGTCGTGCGATGCCCTCGGCCATCCGGTTCTCCGTGTGTGCGTCGACGGCGCTGGTCGGGTCGATGAGGACGAGCACCTCCGGGTCGGCCATCAGGGCGCGGGCCAGCCGCAGGCGCTGCTGCTGGCCGCCGGAGAACTCCCGGCCGCCGGCGGCGATCTCGGTGTCGAGCCGGTCCGGCAGGGCTTCCACGACGTCCCGGGCGGCGGCGGCGTCGACGGCGGCCCAGAGCGCGTCGTCGGGGTCGCCGGGCCGCAGCCGGTCGGCCGGGTCGAGCTCCCGGCGCAGCGGCCCGGCGAACAGGTGGTCCTCGGCGGTGGCGACCAGGATCCGTTCGCGGACCCCGGCCAGCGGCAGCGCGGTCAGCGGCACGTCGGCGTAGGTCGCCGCGGAGTCGGTCTGGCGGCCCAGGCGGTCGGCCAGCGCGACCGCGTCGGCGGACGAGCAGACGACGGCGGTCAGGCCCTCGGCGGGCACCCGCAGGCCGGAGTCGGGGTCGGCGAGGACGCCGGTACCCGGTACGGTGCCGGTGTCCGGTCCGGGGGCGAGGTCCGGGACGGTACGGAGCAGCCGGACGACGTTCTCGGCGGCGACGTGGCCCTGCATGGCCTTGGAGACGGCGAAGGTGATCTGGTTGGTGGGGATCACCAGGTAGGTGGCGTACCCGTAGAAGGCGACCATCTGTCCGGCGCTGAGCCGGTCGTCGAGGACGAGTTCGCCGGCCAGGGCCACCACTGCGGCGAGCAGCAGGCTGGGCAGGAAGGTCCGGGTGGCGCCGAGCACCGCCGAGGCGCGGCCCTGCCGCAGCGCGGTGGCGCGCAGGCGCTGGGAGCCCTCGCGGTAGCGGGCGGCGAACTGCTCCTCGCCGCCGATGCCGCGCAGCACCCGCAGTCCGCGCACGATGTCGACGGCCTGGTCGGCGAGTTCGCGCTGGTGGGTGCGGAGTTGGCCCTGCCGGTTGCGCAGCACCCGGGCGAGCCGGGTGGTGACGACCAGCATGACCGGCACCGCGACCAGCACGAGCAGGCCGACCTGCCAGGAGGCGACCAGCATGAACACGGCGACGGCGACGAAGCCGACCACCCCGCCCACGCCGCGGGCGCCGACCTCCAGGGCCTGACCGATCAGGCTGATGTCGGAGACGCCGACGGTGACCAGGTCCCCCGCCGAGACCTTGCGGCCGACGGTGGTGCCCAGCTCGCAGGCCTTGCGGGTGACGAACTGCATGGTCTCGTAACCGGGTTCGACCCGCAGCCGGGTCTCCAGGCGCTCCACGAACATGGCGGACAGCGCGGAGAGCACGCCCGCCCCGAGTACGGCCAGGCCCCAACCGACCAGTGCGGTCTGGTCCCTGGCGACCAGGCCCTGGTTGATGGCCTGGCCGATCACGGCCGGGGTGAGTCCGAGCCCGGCCGCCCACCCCATGTTGGCGAGGCAGTCGAGCAGCAGGACCCCGCGATGGCGGACGGCCATCCACAGCAGGTAGCGCCACGGGCCGCGCAGGTCGGGGGTGCCGGGTGGCCGGTCGAAGAAGTCACGCACCGCTCAGCCCCTTCGCCGGGTGAAGCCTGCCCCACACATGCGCCTCCATCTCAGGTCGTCGGCACGGCAATTAACCGCGGTACGCGCGTGATCTGTCCATCGTCCAAGGCCTGGGGCCGGTCTTGCGCCCGTGGGCCGGTCGCCCGCGATCCCCGGACGGGCTCCTGACGGCGCGCGTTCAACTGTCAGGCATTCTCGGTTGAACGGCTCCGGACCGAGGCGATCATGCCAGGAACCGCGATCGTTCGGCGCGCCGTCACTCGGCCCGCCGGTAGACGGAGATGACGTTGCTGGCCGCCGGGGCGCTGGAGTCCGCGCGCCAGGAGCCGCCGCGCCAGTTGGCGATCCGCCGGACCAGGCGCAGCCCGGCCAGCCGGGCCATCAGGTCCTGTTCCGAGGGCAGCAGCATCCGCTGGGCGATCTGCCGGACGCGGTGCCCGTCCTCGTCGACGTAGAGCACGCTCTGGTCCAGCAGCAGCGACTTCCAGTCGAAGCGCTGGGTGCTGATCGCCATGCCGGCGCCGGCCAGCCGCAGGGTGCTGATCCGCTCGCCCTCCTCCATCGCCCGCAGCGGCGGGTGCAGGTTCTCCACCACCAGGTGCCCGCCGGGCGCGAGGTGGGCGGCGGCGTTGCGGACGACGGCGAGCTGGGCGTCCTGGGTGGTGAAGTGCAGCAGCAGGTTGTAGACGCAGAGCACCAGGTCGAAGCGGCGCTCGGTGGTCCAGGTCTGCGCGTCGCCCAGGGCGAGGGCCAGGTTGTCCGGCAGTGGCCGGTGGCGGGCCGCGGCCAGCATCTCGGCCGAGTTGTCCACGCCGAGCACGCTGCGGGCCTTCCCGGCGAGCGGGACGGCCAGCCGGCCGGTGCCGACGCCGAACTCCAGCACGTCGCCGCCGCCCGACAGTTCGGCGAGGTAGGCGACGGTGAGCGGGGTGTCGATCCGGGCGTGCTCGGTGTCGTACCGGGCGGCCTGATCGGCGTCCCAGGTGGGTTCGTCCATGCGTGTCCCCTTCGATTCGCTCGTGCTCGGCTTCGGTTCGCTCGTGCTCGGCTTCGGTTCGCTCGTGCCCGGCTTCAGTTCGCTCGTGCTCAGCGGCCGAGCCACGGCCGCCACAGGTCCTGGTCCAGCAGGTGCGGCACGGTCGCGAACTGCTGCTCCCAGTACCGCCGTACGCCCGGGCGCGCGGTGGGCGCGGCCGGGTCGGTGCGGGGAGCGCCGGCCGCGGGCAGTGCCACCGAGCCGAGCGGGCCGATCCGGGCCCCGCGGGCGGCCTTGGCGTCGTGGGAGCCGGAGCCCAGGTGGAGGCCGCGCAGGCCGTTCTCGTAGCAGTACCGCAGCGGCTCGTAGATCACCACGTTGAAGTACGGGTAGGCGCCGGCGGCCGCGTCGTGGTCGAAGCCGGAGGCGCGCAGGTAAAGCCAGTCGCCCCAGCGGTAGGCGAGCGCCATCCCGACCGGTACCGGCCCGCGCCGGCAGACGAACAGCACGCCGTGGTCGCCGAGGGCCGCGTACTGGCGCTCGAAGCGGGTTCGCAGTTCGGCCTCGTCCTCCTCGACCCCGTACTTCTCGTTGCCCAGCCGGGCGAAGCGCGCGATCAGGTCGAGTTCCCGGGCCGGGTCGGCACGGACGGTGCTCAGGCCGTGGGCGGCGTAGCGGCGCAGTTCCTTGCGGGTGGTCTTGCGCCGGGTGGGGCTGAGGGCGGCGAGGTAGTCCTCGAAGTCGCGCCCGGGGGCGGGCAGCCAGGCGTCGCCGCTGTAGCCGACGACCGGGGTGAGGTCGCCGGCGTACCCGGTGACCTGGCGCAGGCCGCGCTCGGTGAGGTGGAGGAGGTAGGCGTGCGAGCGGCCCTCGGCCGCGGCGAGTTCGGCCAGCCGGTCGAGCAGGGCGGCGACGGTGGCGCGCCGCCCTGCCTCGGTGAGCCGGTCGGCGAGCAGCACCTCGGTGCGGTAGCCGCTGCGGCCGCCGGCCACGCAGTACCCGCCGTCCGGGCCGGGGGCGGCGGCGCGGAAGACGGCACCCGGGTGGTAGTAGCGGTTGGGTTCGTCGGCCGTCAGGTAGACCGGCAGGGCGCCGGCGAGCCCGGTGTCGTCGTGGGCCAGCAGGTAGCGGCACCGCCCCGGGGTCTCCTGCTCGACCAGGCTCAGCCACGGGTGGGAGGCGTACAGCCCGGCACCGGCGGCCACCGCCGCCCAGTCGGCCGCCGGCACCGCCGCGAGGGTGTCGTGCACCCGCACCTGGACCCGTAGCTGCATCGTGACGAAATCCCCTCGTGAATTGCCGGGCCCCACCGGCCGACGGCGGCGTAATCCCGGCGCGGAACGACACGGAACGGCGCGGAATTGCACGCCGGACGGCCGGTGCGGAAATGTGCACCCGCTTGCACGCCGGACCGTCTGTGACATCATCCGACGGGGCGGGAATCGAGCTGACGGTCACTCAACCGCCATGTTTTCCAGGGAGGGCTGAGATGGCAAGGGTTCTCATCGGCAACGACTGGGACGAAAACCTCGGCAGGCATGCGGACGGGGCCGTCTGGTGGGTCGACCATTTCGTCTGGTTCGCCCGCGACCACGACGTCCTGATCCTTCCGCAGGCCCCGGAGGAGGCCTTTCTCCGGTACGTGACCGAGCACACCGGAGTCGACCGGGAAACGCTCACCGTCGTCGTTCCGCCGAAGGAATCCACGTCGAGTGCCGGAATGCTCACCGGCGAACAGCTCACCGATCCGCGGCTCGCCGACGAGGTGCTGGCCGCGCTCGACGGACGGCCGGTGGACGAGATCTTCCCGATGTGGCCGCACACCTCGGTGGCGGTGCTGGCCGACCGGCTGAACGCCCGCACCGTGCTGCCCGGGTACGCGTTCCTCGGCCAGGGCGGCGGCGCCGTGGCCACCAGCAAGGCGGTCTTCCGCGCCGCCGCGGCGGGCGCGGGCGCACCGCTGCCCGCGGGCGCGGTCTGCGCGGACCTCCCGGCCGCCGAGGAGGCCGTCACCCGGCTGATCGAGCAGGGCCACAGCGTGATGGTGAAGCTGGAGTACGGCGCGGGCGGCGGCGGCAACGAGGTGCTCAGCCCGGTCGACGGCACGCGGCCGGTCGGCGCCCGGCGGACGGTGCACCTGACCGACCGGGCCGCGGTGCGCCGGTACCTGGCGGAGCACTGGGCCTGGCTGACCGACGACGGGGCCCATCTGCTCGTCGTGGAACGGTACTTCAGCGGCAGTCGGGCCTACTACGCCGAGTTCCGGATCGAGGACGAGGAGGTCGTCTTCGGCGGCCTCGGCGAGCTCATGCACGCCCCGCGCTACCTGGCCGAGGTGACCCCGCCCGAGCTCGACGCCGACCTGCAGGCCGCGCTGATCGACGGCGGCCGCAAGGTCTGCGCGCCGCTGCACGCCATGGGCTACCGCGGCAACCTGAGCGCCGACGCGATCATCACCCCCGACCGGCAGGTGCTCTTCACCGAGTGGAACGGCCGGATCACCAGCTCGACGCACGCCTACCGGATCCTCGGCGAGGTGGTGGTCGGCCCCGGCTACACCAAGGACCGGGTGCTGCTCACCAACGTGTGGCCGCGCGGCTGGGCCACCCCGTCCTTCGAGGCGATGCGCGACGCCATCGCCGGCGCGGGGCTGGCCTACGACCCGGCCACCCGGACCGGCGTGATCGTCGTGAGCGGCCACAACCCGGAACGGCTCGGCGCGACCTACTGCACGGTGGCGGCCGACCTGGACGACGCCTGGGAGGTCAACGAACGGCTCGGCGAGCTGTTCATCCCGGCCTGAAGCCGGGATGAACCCGCCCGAGCCCGCCTGAGCCCGCCTGAGCCCGGATGAGCCCGCCCGAGCCAGGATGAGCCCGCCCGAGCCGGGATGAGCCCGCCTGAGCCGGGATGAGCCCGCCTGAGCCGGCGGCCCGGCCCGCCCGGGCCACGGACACCGGCCGACCTGCCTGATCCGCCCGACAGGAGCACAGCAATGACGCGGAAGCAGACCGCACACCCCGGCGGGCGACCGACCGACGCCGCCCCGCCCGCCCCCGACGAGACCCCGGTCCAGCGGTTCCGCGCGACCGCCGCCCGCTTCGGCGACCGGCTCGCCGTGCACGGCCCTTCGGGTCAGTGGACCTACCGCGAACTGGACGCCGCCTCCGACGAGTTGGCGGCCCGGATCCGGCCCACGGCCGGCCCCGGCGACCGGGTCGCGCTCTGGTGCGGCCACGACATCGCGGCGGTCGCCGCCGTGCTGGCGGTGCTCAAGACCGGCGCCGCCTACGTCCCGCTGGACCCGCAGCAGCCCAAGGCGCAGCCCGCCGTCCTCGCCGCCACCGCACCGACGCTGCTCCTCACCGACGCCGCCCACGCCCGGGCGGCCGAGCGCGCGGCCGAGGGGGTGCCGGTGCTCGCCATCGCCGGGGACGGTCCCGGGGGCGACCTCGGGGGCGGCCTCCGGGGACCGGCCTTCGCAGCGCAGGACACCGCCGGGGCACCCGCCCGCGTCCGGCCGGACGGCGGCACGGAGAGCAGCCGGGAGGTGCTGGCGCAGGCGCTCGGCTTCGCCGGCCGGCTGGGCCTGACCGCCGAGGACCGGGTGCCGCTGGTCGCCCGGCACGCGCTGGACGGCTCGGCGCCCGAGCTGTTCGCCGCCCTGCTCACCGGCGCGAGCCTGCACGTCCTCAACCCGTACGCGGCGCCGCCGGCCACTCTGCTGGGCGAGCTCGCCCGGCAGCGGGCGACGGTCCTGCACGGCACGGCCGACCTGCTGCGGCTGTTCCTGGTCCAGCTGGGCGCCGGCGCGCCCGTACCGGGCCTGCGGGCCGTCGCCGTCTCCGGTGACGGCGAACTGCCCGATGTGGCAGGCCACTTCCCGGGGGCCGAGCTGGTCACCGTGAACGCCGCTCACGACGCCGCCGGGACCGCCGGCTGGCGCCGGTCCGAGCCCGCCGAGGCGGAGGTGCTGCTGCGCGCCCACCCGACCGTCCGGCACGCGGCCGTCCTGGCCGACCCGCAGGCCCCGCCCGGCCACCGCCTGACCGGGTACGTCACCTCGCCCGGCCCGCAGGGCGCCGCGCCCGAGGAGCTGCTGCGCCACCTGCGCGCCGCGCTGCCCGAGTACGCGGTGCCGCAGCGGATCGTCGTCCTGCCCCGGCTGCCGCTGGACCCGACCGGCCGGCTCGACCGTTCGCGACTGCCCGCACCGCGGGCGGCGGAGGCGGCGGAGGCGGCGGAGGCGGCGGAGCCGGGCGACGCGCCGCGCACCGAGCAGGAACGCCGGGTCGCCGAGCTCTGGTGCGAGGTGCTGGCCCGCGACACCGCGGCCCTGCCGGACGAGTTCTTCGCCAGCGGCGGCGACTCCGCCCGGGTCATGCGGCTGCTGCAGCGGGTCCGGGCGGAGTACGGCGTGGCCGTCTCGGTGCCGGCCTTCCTGGCCGCACCCACCCTGGGAACCCTGACCCGGCTGGTCGCCGCCGCGGCCCCCGCACCCACGGCACCCACCGCACCCCACGCACCCGCGTCCTGACCAGAACCGAACCAAGAACCGCCGAAGGAACCGAAGAAGGAGGCAGGCCCGTGCGCCTGAACAGCTACGACGGTTGGTCCCCGCTCCAGGAGGTCATCGTCGGCTCGGCCGAGAACTACACGACCCACGAAACCGAACTCTCCTTCAAGCTGTTCTTCTACGACCAGCTCTCCGAGCAGAAGTCCTTCTACGACCGGCAGTACTACCCGGTGATCTCCCCGCGCGGCTCCGGGAAGAGCGCGGAGGCCGGCCCCCAGTCGCCGATCAAGAAGCGGTACGTCGAGGAACTGAACGAGGACGTCGAGGGCATCGCGCGGACCCTGGAGTCCCTTTCCGTCACGGTGCACCGGCCGATGCCGCTGGCCGAGGTCAGCAGTGTGGAGACGCTGGCCTGGCCGGCCGCCGTGCTGCCGCCGCTGAACATCCGGGACAACACCCTGATCCTGGGCGACGAGATCATCGAGACCCCGCCACAGGTGCGGTCCCGGTACTTCGAGACGCAGCTGCTGAAGAAGGTCTTCCAGGGCTACTTCGAGCAGGGCGCCCGCTG
The DNA here is from genome assembly GCF_003635085.1 of Streptomyces sp. 1114.5. NCBI lineage: Bacteria > Bacillati > Actinomycetota > Actinomycetes > Kitasatosporales > Streptomycetaceae > Streptomyces > Streptomyces sp. 1114.5. The sequence goes on along the minus strand of NZ_RBXE01000002.1, from coordinate 1,851,638 downwards.
GACGGTGATGCCCCGGCCGATCATGACCGACGCCTCCTTCGACCCCTCGTACGCCGAGCGCTCGCCCGGCGGGCCGGCCGAGTTCATCAAGGAGCCGGAGTCCTCGCCGTACGACACCGGCTTCGAGATGATGATCGACGGCGCGCAGTGTCTGCGCCTGGGCCGGGACCTGATGATCAACGTCTCGACGGCCAACCACGCGCTGGGCGTCGACTGGCTCGAACGCCACCTGGAGGGCCGCTTCCGGATCCACCGCGTGTCGATCACGGACAACCACATCGACAGCATGGTGCTGGCCCTGCGGCCGGGCCTGCTGCTGGTGCGCACCCCGCGGGTCGCCGAGATGCTGCCCGAGCCGCTGCGCAAGTGGGACATGATCTTCGCCCCGGAGCCGGAGATCAACGCCTTCCCGTCCTACGATGACGACGACCTGGTGCTCACCAGCCCGTACATCGACCTCAACGTCCTGTCCGTGGACCAGGAGACGGTCCTGGTCAACGAGGCCTGCCCGGAGCTGATGCGGACCCTGGAGCGGCACGGCTTCACCGCCGTCCCGGTCCGCCACCGGCACCGCCGGCTGTTCGGCGGCGGCCTGCACTGCTTCACCCTGGACACCGTCCGCCGCGGCTCGACGCCCGAGGACTACCTCGGCTGAACCGGGCGCAGGCACGACCGAGGGGCGGTCCCGTTGCGGGATCGCCCCTCGGTCTTTCCGGCGCTCTTATGATTCGACCGGTTCGACGGCCTCACGCGGGACCAGGCAGTCGATCGGCGGCTGCGGGCGCGGGATGTGCGGCACCCGTTCCAGGCCGAGCCGGATCCGCAGCCAGGCCCACAGGTCCAGGTGGGGCTTGCGGCTGCGGTGCCGGAAGGTCTCGCCGGTGTCCTCCTGGGCGACGGTGCGCAGCACGGTGTCGCCGCCGCCGGCCTCGAACACGGTGAGGATCTCCGCCAGCCGGTCGATCGCGAGGTGCACCGAACGGTCGTACAGGTGCTCGTCGTTGTCCTGCGGAAGGACCTCCGGCCGGACCACCTCGACCAGTTCGCCGCCGTCCAGCCGGGAGGTGACCAGGTGCAGGCTGGCGCCGATGCGCCGGTAGTCCTTGCGCAGGAAGGCGAAGAACACGCAGTGGTTGCCCTTGTACTGCGGCAGGTAGCCACCGTGGATGTTGATCATCAGGTGGCCGGCCTCGATGACCGGGCGCTTCAGGTAGGTCGTCCCGCAGACGACGGTGACGTCCGGGCGGAGGTCTTCGAGGAACGCCACGGCCTCGGGCGAGTTGATCCAGTCGACCCGCAGCACCCGCTCCGGCGACGGCGACGGCGCCGCCGGGGCCTGCGCCGGCGCCTCTCCCGGAGACGACAGCGGGGGCGTCAGCGCGCGGGTCAGGGCTGCGAAGTAGCGGCGCCGGTAGGCGGACCGTCCGGTGTAGCGCTGGCGGCGGACCTGGTAGCCGCGGGCGACGGCATCCGTCCAGGCGCGCCGGGCCCAGAGCCGGCTCTGCTGCGCGGCGCCCGGCTCGACGACCAGGCCGACCAGGTCCAGGTCGCGGGCGATCCGGGCGACCAGGTAGCGGTGGTGCGGGTCGTCCGAGCAGAGCACGGCCACCCGCAGGCGCGCGCCCGGGGCCTCCGGGGTGAGGTGCCACTCGTTGCCGTTGCGGCGTTCCACGGTCATCGCAGCACCTGCCCGGCGGGGAGGGCGGCGGAAGCAGCGGAACCGACAGAAGCACCGGAGGCGGCCGGGGTGCGCGGCCACGCGTGGCCGTCCCCGGCGGGGTGCAGGAACCGCTCCAGGCGCAGCGGGTGGTACAGCTCGTGCATCGGGTGGGGCCGTCCCTTCAGGGCGGCGACGACGGCCTGTGCCACGCTCGGTGCCTGGGCGAAGCCGCCCGTGTTGTGGCCACCGGTGATGACACCGACCCCGTCGGCGGTGGTCGGCAGCGTCTCCAGGACGCCGAGGTTGGCGGAGGTCCAGGGCCGCACGCAGAGCCGGCGGCCGCGCCGCAGCGAACCGTCCGCGATGGCCCGGGCGTACGCCTCCGGGAAGAACTGCCGGCAGGTGTCCTCGACGGCGGCGAACATCCGCTCCAGGGCGGCCGGCTCGATGTCGGCGGGGTCGGCGCCGGTGTAGCCGTAGCCGGAGCCGACGATCAGCACCGGGCGGCCGCGGCCGTCGGTCCCCAGGGTGACGTTGGCGTCCTCGGTCAGGTGGCCGCGCCGGGCGATCTTCAGCGAGTGGCGCAACTCCGGTGCCAGGTTGGGCAGTTCCATCCAGACGCCGAGCACGCCGTGGATCCGGCCGGCCGAGCGGGTGCCGGCCAGCAGCTCCCGGCCGTAGGCGCCCGGGGAGAACACGTAGCTGTCGGCCGTGACCACCTCGCCGGGCAGGCGCAGGCCGTGCAGCCGTCCGTCGGCGGCGCGTTCCAGCCGCTCGACCGGGGTGGACCAGCGGAACACCGCCCCGGCCTGTTCCAGCCGGGTGACCAGCCGGGCCATGAAGGCGTGCACGTCCACCGTGAAGCCGGGCACCTCCAGGCCGCCCGCCAAATCCCCGGTCGCACCGGCGAGTCCGGGGTGGCGCCGGCGGAGCTCCTTCGGGTCGAGCACCGCGCGCAGGGCGCCGAGGCCGGCGTGGCGCTGCGCGGACTGCTCCAGCTGCGCGCCGTCCGTGTAGAGCCGCAGGACTCCCGGCGTGTACTCCACGTCCTCGAAGAGGCCCGGGCACTCCTCGCGGAGCGTGCGCCACAGCTTGCGGCTCTCCCGGTTGAACGAGAGAATGTCGTCATTGTAGATCTGGGCCAACCAGCCTGGCACGGCTTCGAATTGGGAGATCCAGCGCTCCTCCTCGGCGGTGAACGGGGTCGCCTTCACGTTCCAGCCCCGGGCGCCGAGCGAGCGGCGGAAGACCCCGTTGACGAACGGCCGGTCGGCGGCGGTCCTGGCGTGGTAGTCGTCGGCCTCGGTCAGGGTGAACATCCGGGCTCCGCCGCCGCCGCGGCTGCAGCCGTACGCCGTCCAGGGCAGCGCCGTCCTCGGGTCGGGCCGCGCGTCCAGGATCCGGAGCCGGTGGCCGGCCCGGACCAGGTACCAGGCGGTCAGCAGGTTGACGACCCCGGCGCCGACCAGGACGACGTCACGGCCGGGGGCCTGCGCCAGCGCGACCTCCTCCCCGCCGGTGCGGCAGTGCTGCTCGGCGTGGCGCAGGGCGGTCAGGAACGCGCCGGTCGGCGCGCCCAGGGCCTCGACCAGCGGCAGCGCGGCGCCCGTCGGCCCGAACGGGGCGCCGGAGGAGGCGAACGGGGCACCGGTCGAGGCGAACGGGGCCGGCGCCGCCTCGTACGCCCGTACCGTCACCAGGTCCTGCGCCGACGGCCCGGAGCCGGCGGCCGGGGCCTGCCGGTCGTCGGCGACGACGACGGCCCGCCGGGGGTCGGTGACGAAGCCGGCGCGGTCCCGCGGGTCCGTCCCGTCCTCGACGAGCTCGCGCACCGCGCGGTTCACTGGGCCGGTTACGACTATGGGCATGGTGGTTCCCTGGTTCCCTACGTTCGTTCGTTCCGAGGTTCGTTCGTTCCGGCGCTCGTTCGTTCCGGCGCCCGTTCGTTCCGGCGCTCGTTCCGAGGTGGAGCGGGGCCGGTGGTCAGGCGATCCGCTCGACGGCCAGCGAGGACCAGGAGTTGGGGCCGTCGCCGAAGGCCAGCACGTGCTCGCCCGGCCGGATCCCCCCGCGTTCGGCGCAGTGCGCCAGCGAGACCAGGCTGTCCGCCGAGAAGCAGTGCCCGTACTCGGCCATCGGGCCGAACAGCACGCGCTCGACCGGCACGCCCATCGCCGAGCAGAGGAACTGCTGGGCGACGGTGCGGTAGTTGGGGAAGAGCAGGTGGTCGAAGTCCTCGGCCGCGCGGCCGCACTGCCGGGCGATCTCCGCGGTGCCGGCCACGGCCAGCGCGACCGTGGCCAGGATCCGGTCGCCGACGCCCGCCCCGGCCCCGGCCTCCGCGTCGGTGACGGTGGAGACGCCGTGCACCGCGAACCGCACACCGTCCGAGGACAGTTCGTCGTCCGTTCCGCCGTCCGGCTCCCCCGCGGTGACCAGGCAGGCGACGGCGCCGTCGCTGACCACAGAGAGCGTGTCGGCCTGGCTGCGGTCCCCGTCCAGCACCCGGTCCGCCATCAGCAGCAGCACCCGGCGGTGCTCGCCCGAGGCGAGCGCCTGCCCGGCGAGGTGCAGGGCCGGGCCGAGGTTGCCGCAGTCGTGCCCGGAGACCCGCAGGTACCGGGTGGCGGGCAGGCCGAGTGCGCGGACCAGGTGGGTCAGCGAGTCGCTGCTGCCGTGGTCGTTCTCGCTCACGTAGACCAGCAGGTCGGGCGGTTCGACGGCGGCCTCGACGGTCCGGGCACCGGCCTCCGCGGCGAGCTGCCAGATCTCCCGCTCGCTCGCCCGGTACCAGGCCAACCCGGTATCGGGGGCCAGCAGTTCGGGGGCGAGGCGGTCGGCCAGTTCGGCGATCGGGCGCCGCTCGCCGTGCACGTACGCGAGGGCGGAGAGCTGGAGGGCGCTCATCGGGCGCCGCCGGGGGTCACGTCCATGAGACCACGGTGCGGTCGTCGATGAAGCCCATCAGGAAGGACAGGTTGGTCCGGTTCCCGGTGCTGGCGTCCACGGCGTGCACGTAGGCGCCGTTGAAGACGTAGACGTCCCCGCGGCCGACCTCGATGCGCAGTTCGTCGAAGCCGGCCAGCGCCTCGGCCGGGTAGGAGAACCCGGTGTGCTCGATGCCCAGCCGCCGGCGGCTCTCCGCGTCGGGGCGGATGTTCCAGATCACCAGCCGGCCCCCCTCCTCGTGCTCCACGCACATGTTGACCGCGCAGACCTCGTGGTCGCGCACTCCCTGGATCTCGAAGCCGGCCTGCCGGGGGTCACCGCACTGCGCCTCGTCCTCGTGCGGTTCGAGGGCGAAGCTGCCCTCCTTGTCCCAGGCCCGGATCAGCGCCGGGCAGGCCTCGGCGCCCTCGTGCTCGGCGATCCTCAACACGGCGCCGTGCCGGGCGAGTTCATCGGCCAGCCCGTCCCGGAAGGACTGCCAGGGCGAGCCGGGCACGTCGAGCACCTCGCGGACGTCCGCGGTGATCTTCTCGGTCTCGGCGAGGTAGGTCTCGGTCGACTTGTTCCAGTGGTACGAGCCGATGTAGTGCGAGGGCTCTCCCTCGCGGTGCCGGCGCGCCGGGCTGGACCAGAACCGGGCGACCGACTCCTTCTGCGCCTCGGCCGGGATCACCCCCCGGAACATGACGCCGAGCCGTCGGCCCTGCAGCACCTCCAGGACCAGCCCGGCGTCGAACTCGGTGCGCTCCTCCAGGCGGAAGAACTCCGGATCCGCCTGGAATCCGGCGACTGGACGGGATTCTGGACTCACGGTCGAACCGCCTTCCCGTTGGCGTGGGTGGAGTGGAGGATCAGGGCGCGGCGCGCGGTGCGAGGCACGGCGGTGCAGGGCAGGGCGGTCCGGCGCACGGCGGTCCGCCTCACGCCCTCGGCCCGCGGCGCACCGCGAAGGTGTCGCCCACGACGTAGCCGTCCAGGCCGTGCTCCTCGCCGTACCGGATCAGGTCGGTGGTGCGGTTGATGAAGCCGCGCCCGGAGAAGTTGAGCGAGGTGTTGCACAGCACGCTGAACCCGGTCAGGTCGCGGAAGGCCGTCAGCAGCCCGGCGATCTCCGGGTTCTGCTCCGGGGTCACCGTCTGCGCCCGGGCGGTGCCGTCGACGTGGGTGACGGCCTGCAGCGCGTCGGAGGTCACCTGGCTGAAGTAGAGCATCCACGGGTCGGGGACGGAGCCGCTGAACCAGCGCTCGGCGTCCTCCTCCAGGCAGATCGGGGCGATCGGCCGGTACCCCTCGCGCTGCTTGATCTTGTTGAGCCGGGTGGTGGTGTCGCGGCTGAACGGCGCGGCCAGGATGGAGCGGTTGCCGAGCGCGCGCGGGCCCATCTCCCAGCGGCCCTGCGCCCAGGCGATCACGTTCCCGTCGGCGATGAACCGGGCCACCTCGGCGAAGTCCAGCGGCCGCACGTCGTACCGGGCCGGGTCGAAGGAGGCGTCCTCGACGAAGGCGTCGCCGGCATAGACGTCCCACTCCACCGCGGCCGAGCCGGTGTAGTGCAGTTGCGCGTCGATGGCCGTGCCCAGGGCCGAGCCGCTGTCGTTCGGACAGGGCGGCACGAACACCTCGGGGAACAGCCCGCATTCGCGCCAGCGGCGGTTCCACTCGCAGTTGAGCGCGCAGCCGCCGGAGATCAGCAGCGGGTAGCCCGCAGTGAGCTCCTTCGCGGCGTAGTCGTGGAAGCGCTCGAAGATCGCGTCCGACAGCCGGGCCGCAACGTCCTTGTACTCCTGGGACTCCACGCCGATGTCGTGGAACGGGGTCCAGGTCATCTGGTCCTTGGCCAGGCTGAGGATGATCTGGTCCTGGGCGAGCAGGAAGTCGATCAGCTCCTGCTCGGCCGCCGTGGCGCCGCCCTTCCGGGCGAAGCCGGTCAGCGCCATCTGCTTGCCGGCGTCCTGCAGGCGCAGCAGGCCCTTGTTCGCGGGGAAGCGCGGGTCGGCGAGGGCGAACAGGTAGGCGTACTTGTTGCCCGGGTCCGCCAGCACGTGGCGCAGGTGGGTCACCGTGCCGTGCTCGTCGACCAGGTAGAAGGAGCCGATGTTCCCCTCCCAGACCAGGCAGTAGCAGGGCTGCCCGGGCCGGAAGGAGGACAGGCCCAGCGCGGTCATGATGTGCGAGCGTTCGTGCGTGGACGAGAAGATCCGGACGTCCTTGCCGAAGAACCTGCCCGCCTCGTCCGTCACCGCGCCCGGGCCGACGCCGAAGTACCCCGTCCTGGACGGCGGTTCGACGGAGTGCGCGCCCTTCACCCAGCCGCCGACGGCCACCGCGTCGGGGATCCGGCCGAGCCGTTCCGCGGCGAGCAGCAGCACCTCGGCCGTCAGCCGGTCGTAGCGCGGGAACGAGTCCTTCTCCGCCTCCAGGGAGAACAGCAGCCGGCCGTCGTCGATCGCGGCTATCGAGCCGTCATGGCCTTCTTTGAATCCCAGAACCAGCATTGTGCCCACCTCCGAGCGGCGTGCCTGCGTCGAGTCCGACCAGGGCCGTGCGATCGAGCTTTCCGTTGTGCGTCCGGGGGAACGAGTCCACGATCACGAACCGCGACGGGACCATGAAATCAGGGAGCTTCCCGGCCGTATAGCCGCGCAGATCGAGGTCGGCGTACGCCTCTGCGACCTGCCGTCGAGCTTGCTGTCCGACTCTCTGGCGGATCGTCAGATAGGCGACCAGGGAACGGTCCTCCGCCCGGTCGCCGGCGACCAGGACGACGGCCCCGGTGACGTCGGGGTGCGCCGTCAGGACCGCCTCGACCTCGGCGGGGTCGACGCCGGTGCCGCGGATCTTCACCTGTGCCTCCGCGCGGCCGACGAACTCCAACGCCCCGTCGCCGTACCGGCGTACCAGGTCGCCGGTGCGGTACATCCGGGCGCCCGGCGGCCCGAAGGGGTCGGCGACGAAGCGTTCGGCGGTCAGCCCGGGCCGGCCGAGGTATCCGTGGGCCAGCCCGACGCCCGAGGCGTAGAGCTCGCCGACCTCCCCGTCGGGCACCGGGCGCAGCCGCCCGTCCAGGACGTGGACGGGCTTGCCGGCCAGGCGGCGGCCGATCGGCACCGACGGGCGGTCCGCGTCGGCGGCCTCGACCCGGTGCGTCGTCACGAAGACCATGCACTCCACCGGCCCGTAGCCGTTGACGAAGCGCAGCCGCGGGAACCGCCGGACCACCCGCGCGGCGTGCCCGGGCGACAGCGCCTCGCCGCCGACCAGCAGGTCCCGCAGGCCGGCGAAGACCTCCGGACGGGTGTCCATGATCACGTGGAACAGGACGGTCGGGAGGTTCATCGTGGTGATGCCGTGCCGGGCGACGAGTTGTTCCATCCGGAGCGGGTCCGGGCTCCCGGGGTGGATGACGCAGGCGCCGCCGGAGAGCAGCGGCCCCCACAGTTCCAGCGCGAAGGCGTCCCAGGAGACCGGCGCGCACTGCAGCCACACGGTCTGCGGGCCGAAGCGGGTGTAGTGCTGGCCGAGCACGGTGCCGACGATCGCCCGGTGCGGGGCGGCGACCACCTTCGGGCGGCCGGTGGAGCCGGACGTGAAGATCACGCAGGCGGTGTCCCCCGGCCGGGCGCGGGCAGCGGCGCGGGGTGGCGCCGGCCCGGTACCGGCGTGGGGATCGGCAGCGGGATCGGCCAGGGGGACGAAGCCCGCCGTGGTGCCGAGCCGGTTCGCGTCCGCCGCCGTACGGGCGACCAGCACGGCCGGGCCGGCGTCCTCGGCCATGGCCCGCAGCCGCTCCACCGGGAAGTCCCGGTCCAGCATCAGGTAGCCCGCCCCGGCCTTGAGCGCGGCCAGGATGGCGACCACCATCTCCGTACCGCGCTCCAGGTGGACGCCGACCAGTTCCCCGCGCCGTACGCCCGCGGCCAGCAGGCGGCGGGCCAGCGCGTCCGCCCGTTCGTCCAACTCGCGGTAGCTGAGCCGTTCTTCACCGCAGGCCACCGCCAGGGCCGCCGGGTCGGCGGCGGCACGCTCCTCGAAGACCTCGTGCAGGCACCGTTCGGTCGACGCCCCGGGCCGCCAGGCCGGCAGGTCCGCGTTGAGTCCGGTGTCGGGGGCCACCGCTAGACGCCCCGGCCGGTGCCGCCCGGCGCGGCCGCCCGGCGGGAGATCGGCGGCAGCGGGTCCTTGCGGTCCGAGTCGCCGAGCCGGCGGGCGACGCCCGCGACGGTGGGCTCGTCGAAGAACTCGCGGACGCCGAGCCTGGCCCCGAGCACCGAGCGGATCCGGCTGACCAGCCGGGTCGCCGCCAGCGAGTGCCCGCCGAGCAGGAAGAAGTCGTCGTCGACCGCGATCGGCGTGCGCTGGAGCACCTCGGCGAAGAGCCCGCACAGGGTCTCCTCCAGCGGGGTGCGGGCGCCCCGGTCCGCCGCCGGGGACGGCTCGGGCTGGGCGGGTTGCACGGCGTCGGGCGACGGCGCGGGTTGGGCGGCCCCGGCGGACGGCTCGGCCTGGGCGGCCTGGGCGGACTGCGGCGCGCCCTCCTTGGGTCCGGCCGGTCGCGCCTGCCGGACGGCCCGGTAGCGGTCGAGCGGGAAGGCGAGGTCGGCCCGGCCGATCGGCGCCTCCGGGTCCGCGGCCGCCGCTTCGAGCAGCCGCAGCAGGCCGCGGGCCAGGTGCTCGGCGGTGTCCCGGTCGAACAGGTCCACCGCGTAGGCGAGTACGCCGTCGATGCCGCCCGGCCCGCCGTCCGCGGTCCTGGTCTGGTTGAGGTCGAAGACGAGGTCCAGGGTGCCGCTGTCGGTGTCGATGCTCTCGTGCCGGGCGTGGACGCCCGTCAGCTCCAGCGCGTTCTCCACGCCGTCGTAGAAGGCGATCGAGACCTGGTGGAGCGGGTTGCGGTCGACCGACCGCTCCGGATTGAGCGCGTGCACCAGCTTCTCGAAGGGCAGGTCCTTCTGCTCGAAGGCGGCGAGGTCGGTGTCCCGGACACGGCCCAGCAGGGTCCTGAAGTCCGGGTCGCCGGAGGTGTCGGCGCGCAGCACCAGGGTGTTCACGAAGAAGCCGACCAGCTCGCCCAGCGCCTCGTCGCCCCGGTCGGCCACCAGGGTGCCCACCGGGATGTCCGTGCCGGCGCCCAGCCGGGTCAGCAGCGCGGCGATCGCGGCGTGCAGCACCATGAACACGGTGGCCTGGCCCTCGCGGGCCAACTCCTGGATGCGTCCGTGCAGTTCGGTCTCGATCCGGAAGGGAACGGTGCCGATCACCCGGCTGGGGACGGCGGGCCGCAGACGGTCCACGGGCAGGTCCAACTCCCGCGGGATCCCAGCGAGTTCGCCACGCCAGTGGGCCAACTGCCGGGCCAGCGTGCTCTCCGGGTCGTCCTCGTGCCCGAGGACGGTGCGCTGCCACACCGCGAAGTCCCGGTACTGGACCTGCAGCGCGGGCCAGTCCGGTGCGGAGCCCGCCAGCCGGGCCCGGTAGGCCCGGGCGAGGTCGCCCCAGAACGGCCCGGCCGACCAGGCGTCCCAGACGATGTGGTGGAACACCAGCAGCAGCACGTGCTCCTGCGGTGCCAGCACGAACAGCCAGGCGCGCAGCGGGCGGTCCACCGTCAGGTCGAAGCCGCGCCCGGCGGCCTCGGCCACCTCGGCGCGCACCTGCTGCTCGGTCGACGCGGCCACCACCAGGCCCGGCCGGCCCTCCTCGACGGGCAGCACCCGCTGCTGCGGGTCGCCGTCGACCAGCGGGAACACGGTCCGCAGGACCTCGTGCCGCGCGGCCACGTCCCCCAGTGCCGCCTCCAGCGCCCCGGCGTCCAGCGGGCCCGAGAGCCGGAAGGCCTCCGCCGAGTTGTGGGCCGCCGAGAATCCCTCGACCTGGTTCAGGAACCAGAACCGCTCCTGTCCGAACGACAGCGGCGCCGCAGCCATGTCCCCTCCGTCTCCTGCTGCTTTCTGCCTTCTGCTTTCTTGTGCTGCCGGGCCGTCGAGGTCAGGCCGTCAGGCTCGCCGGCCTCAGGTCCGTCCAATTCCGCTCGATGAATTCCAGGCATTCCGCCCGGCTCGCCGCCGGGTGGGCGGTCCGCCAACCGGCGGGGGCTTCGAGGAATTCGGGCCAGAGCGAATGCTGCCCCTCGTCGTTGACAAGCACCACGAAGGAGGCCTCCGGGTCGTCGAACGGATTCAATTCTCCACCTTTCCAGGCACCTTGATCCTGCGTCGGCAACCCGACCACTACATCCGACCGGCCCGGGCGTGCACAAGCTTTCCCCGGGTTTCGCCGGCCGCGGCCGTGCGTGCAACCGTGAGTTCCTGTCAGTTGAACGGCGCCGCCAGGAATTCCCGGGGACGTTCCGGCGACGCCCCGAAGGCGTTCCGGAGGCGTTCCGAAGGATTCCCGGGCCGGACGTCCACATCCCGTCAATACGACGGCCGCACCGCCACCGGCCGGGAGGCGCCGTGCACCTGCCCGCCCGCCACCACGATCGCCCGGACGGCGTGCTCGTGGTGCGCGAAGGCGTGCTCCCCGACCTCGACCTCGGCCCGCACCCGGACCGGGCTGCCGGGCACCAGCAGCACCCGCTGCGGCTCCGGTACGACCAGCCCGTGCGCCGCCGCCTTGGCCACCTGGACCAGCACCGCCGCCGGCAGCCCCTCCCCCGCCCCGTCGGCCGCCGTGACCGTCACCTCGACCTCCACCGTGCCCGGGCTCGGCCAGAGCGGCGGGAAGTCCAGCCCGATTCCGCGGACCGGAGCCCCGGCGGGCAGGTCGAGCACCGGCCCGCAGCGGTGGCAGGCCCACACCTCGCGCCGCAGTTCCGGGTAGGCCGGGTGCCGGCCGGTCACGGTGGCCGTCGGTCCCGCGCAGTACGGGCAGCGCTCGCCGCCGGGCACCGCGGTGGTCTCCAGGAAGTCCTCCCAGACCTCGTTCAGCGGGGACTCGCTGACCTGCCCGAAGTCGTGGAGGTCCAGCGCCACGCCGTACTCCGCCTCGGCCACCAGCTCCAGCAGCCGCTCCACCGGATCGCCCTCGGCGTCCGTCCGCAGCACCGACGGATCCCCCTTGAGCGCGGCCACCGCCGCACCGACCTGCGCGTCGAGCTCGGGCAGGCCCTCGGCCGGCAGCAGCCCGGCCAGCGGCAGCTCGCGCAGCGCCCGGATCGCCCGCCCGGCCCGCCGCAGCCCGGCCCTCGCCGCCGTCTCCCCGGCGGTGTCCCTGCGGTCGAGCAGCGTCGCGAGGTCCGCCAGCCGGGCCGGGCCGGCCCCCGGGACGGGCACCACCCACGGGAGTCCGAGGACCAGGTGGTACGGCACCTCCCGGTCGCCGGCCTGCCGGTTCAGCAGGACGCCGAGCTGCCCGACGGTGGCCCCGGCGGCCGCGGCGCGGTGGGCGAGGCGGTTGAGCCGCACGTCCGGGACCATCCGGTGCACGGCCCCGATGAAGGCCGCGGCGCCACCCCGGGCGAAGGCCTCGGTGAGCCGGTACTCGGCGGCCACCAAACCGTCGCCGGGCCGCCAGGACGTGCAGCTGTTGGCGAGGACCACGTCGGCGCGGATCGCCCGGGCCGGGATGACCTCGGCCGCGGCCACGCCCGGGCGGAAGCACTTCCCGGTGAAGGCGCAGCTCGGCGCGCCGTCCGGCACCGGCCCCTGGCCGGGCCCGGGTGTGCGGTCGGCGGTGGCGCCGCAGACCACGGTGTCGGCGAGGACCAGGCCGTGCTCGCGCCCGGCCACGGCGAAGGACACCAGGCCGTGCCGCCGTCCGGTGAGCAGCGGCGCCAGCACCTCGGCCCGGGTGTCGGCGCCCGTCACCCAGTGCAGGCCGGGCACCTCCGCCCGCTGCGGGCCGCCCCACGGGGCGACGCACAGTTGCGGGTGGTCGGGCGGCGGTCGCAGGGCGGCGCCGAGGCCCTTGGCGAGCAGCCGGCTCAGCTCCTCCAGGCTCCGGCCGGAGAGCACGCCGAGCGCCGCCTCGCCGCGGCCGGCGCGGCGCAACCCGGCTGTCGCGTCGAGGGTTTCGAGCAGGAGGTCCAGCGACAGCTCGTCGGAGAGCGCGGCCAGCACCACGTGGTCGGCGACGGCGTCGAGTGCCGGCAGCTCGCTGGGCGCGCAGGCGGCGAAGGTCCCACCGACGCGCTCGGCGAGCGCGGCGCCCAGCGGGGCGGCGGCGGAGCCGGGCGGGGTCAACACCAGCACCCCACCGGTCAGCGCGGGCGGCGTCAACCTCCCTGTGGGTGAGGAGAGTTCGGCGAGCTCGGCGAGGCCGTCGCCGAACCCGCCGAACCCGCCGAGCTCACCCAGCACCGGGATGAGCCCCGGATCCCGCAGCGCTTCGAGATAGCCGGCCTGGTCAGGGTGCGCCACGTACGGAGCGTCCGCTGTGTACTGACCGTGCACGGTGTCCGGCGGGCCGACGGTCACGGCGTCACCGCGGCCACGTCGACGGTGAAGCCCCCCGGCCGGCCGACCCGGGAGGCGATCCGCCGCACCTCCAGGTGGTCGGCGGCGACCTGCGCCGGGTCGGGGTCGGCGAGCACCGCCACCCCGAGCTTGTGCGCGTCCATCAGGTCCAGGGTCTCCGGCACCTCGTCGCCGTCCTCGACGTTGACCTTGAGGTGGCAGCAGCTCGGCAGCTCGGTGATGGCGTCCAGGCCGGCGATCCCGCTGATCCGGCCGGCCGAACGGACCGAGAAGAACACCACCAGGACGGTCATCTCCAGGTCGTAATCCGGGCGGACGTCGCTCTCCCCCGCCAGGTGGCGAACCGCGCGGTCGATCAGGTTGTCGCCGGTGGCCAGTTGGCAGGCCCAGGGCTGCGCCCCGCCCGGCGGCCGGGCGTTGACCTCCATCAGCAGCGGCCCGCGGTCGGTGAGCATCACCTCGGTGTGCGCGACGCCGAACCGGACGCCCAGGGCGTCCAGCACCTGCCGGGTGTAGCGCAGGAGTTCGGCGTGGCCCGGGGCGTCGTACGGGACGAACTCCATGCTCTCGTAGATCGCCATCCGGCCGCCGGAGTCCAGTTTGCGGTACCGGACGATGTCGGTCACGGTGTGCACGCCGTCGTGGCTGAAGGTGTCGATCGCGTACTCGACGCCGGTGACGTACTCCTGGACGACGACGTCGGTGAGCTGGATGCCGTGCCGGCTGACCGCGCCGGCCAGCCCGGTGACGGCCTCGCGCCAGCCGGCGCCGCCCGGGTGCCTGGTCACGCCGTCGGTGCCGGAGGCGTTGGCGGGTTTGACCACGAGGTCGCGGCCGGTGAGCCCGCGCTCGCGCAGCCAGTCGGCCACCTGCTCCGGGTCGCGGGTGCAGAGGGTCTCGACGATCGGCAGTCCGGCAGCGGCCACGGCGGCGTACATCTCGCCCTTGTGCCAGCGGGCGGCGGCGAGTTCGGGCCGGTTGGCGCGGTCCGGGGTGAGTTCGGCGGCCAGCCGGTCGGCGAGCCGGACGCCGTGCTGCTCGCCGGGCAGGATCGCGACCGGCGCCAGCGGGCGCAGCCGCTCCAGGACCGGGTCGAGCAGTTCGGGGGTGATCGGTGCGGCGTCGTCGGCGCCGTACTCGAAGTGGTGGTCGAAGTCCTCGGCCCGGAACGAGGCGGCCAACGGGGCCGCCGAGCGCAGCGTGACCCCGCAGGTCGCGAAGCCCGCCCGGCGCAGGGCGGGCGCGTACATGTTGCCGGAGGAGTAGGGCTCGACGATGACGACGACGGGGCGGCTCACTTGGCCTCCCGGGTGGCGGTCTGGTCGATCCGGGCGGCCAGCAGCTCGACGGTCGGGCACTCGAAGATGTCGCCGATCAGGACGCGCTTGCCCAGTCCGGTGCGGATCTTGGAGACGACTTGGGTGGCCAGCAGGGAGTGGCCGCCGAGGTCGAAGAAGTCGTCGGTGAGCTCGATCTGCGGGATCGCCAGCACCTCGCGCCAGATGCCGAGCAGTGCCGCGGCGGTCTCCGTCAACCCGGCCGCGGCGCCGGGCGGTTCGGACCCCGCCTCAGCCGCACGCCCGGTCCCGGACGGCTCCGGCGGTGGCAGCTCCAGGGCGGCGCGGTCCAGCTTGCCGGTGGGGGTGAGCGGCAGGGCGGAGCGCGTCACGAACCGGGCGGGCACCATGTGCTCGGGCAGCAACCGGGCGGCGTGCTCCCGCAGTTCCCGCGCGGTCGGGGTGCGGGCCGGGTCCCGGGCGACCACGTGCCCGACCAGGCTGCGGCCGGTGGCGTCCTCGTGCAGGGTGACGGCGACCTCGCCGACCTGCGGGTGCTCCAGCAGCCGCGACTCCACCTCGCCCAGTTCGATCCGGTGGCCGCGGATCTTCACCTGCTGGTCGGCCCGGCCCAGGAACTCCAGCGAGCCGTCCGGCCGGTGGCGGGCCAGGTCGCCGGTGCGGTACATCCGGCTGCCGGGCTCGGGGGCGAACGGGTCGGCGACGAAGCGCTCGGCGGTCAGCCCCGGCCGGCCGGCGTAGCCCCGGGCGACGATCGGCCCGCCGACGTACAGCTCGCCGACCACGCCGGTCGGGGTCGGCTGGAGGGCCCGGTCGAGCAGGTACACCGCGGCGTCCGTGATCGGACGTCCGATGGACGGCAGGCGCGGCCAGTCGGCCGGGTTCCCGCGCAACCAGTGGGTGGTCGCCACGCTGGTCTCGGACGGGCCGTAGCCGTTGCGCAGCACACAGCCGGGCATCTGCTCCAGCCAGCGCACCAGGTCGGGAGCCATCACCAGCTGCTCGCCACCGGTGACGACGGTGCGCAGCCGGGTGACCCGGCGCCCGTCCGGGCGGGCCGCCCAGTGCGCGATGTTGAGCAGGCCGGAGTAGGGCGCCTCCAGGTGCTCGATCGCCTCGCGCTCCAGCAGGTCGAGCAGCGCCTCGGGCTCGCGCCGTACGGACTCGTCGGGCAGCAGGACGAGACGGGCCCCGGCGTGCCAGGCGCCGAAGATCTCGCAGAACGAGGCGTCGAAGCTCAGCGCGCTGAACTGCAGGACGTGCGCGCCGGGTTCGATCGCGGTCGCGTCGACGTACCAGTCGATGATCCGCACCAGCGCGCGGTGCGGCATGGCCACGCCCTTGGGGCGGCCGGTGGAGCCGGAGGTGTGCATCACGTAGGCGAGGTTCTCGCCGTGCACCGGGGTCTGCGGGTCGTCGGCCGGGCGGTCGGCGAGGTCGCAGTCGGCCAGGTCGTGGATCTCCGGCACGCCGAGTCCGGGCCGGCCGATCTCCCCGTAGCCGGCGGGCAGTTCGGCGAGCCGGGCCGCGTGCGGGGCCTCGGTGAGCACCAGCCGGGGCGCGCACTCGGCCAGGGCCTCGGCGGTACGGGCAGGTGGCGCGGCGACGTCCAGCGGCACGTAGTAGCCGCCGGCCTTGAGCACGGCCAGCATCGCGGTGAGCATCCCGACGGTGGAGCCGCCGTAGAGCGCGACCGCGACCTCGGGGCCGACCTGCCGCTCCCGCAGCCAGTGCGCCAGCCGGTTCGCCCGTGTGTTCAACTCCGCGTAGCTGACGGCCTGTTCGGCCTGAACCAGGGCGACGGCCTCCGGTGTCCGCTCGGCCCAGGCCTCCACCAGCCGGTGCACCAGCGGCGCGGCGGGCACCGAGGAGCCCGTACGGCACCAGGCGCCGAGCAGCAGGGCCCGTTCGGCGGGCGGCAGGACGGCGGTCCGCCCGACCGGGACGGTCGGGTCGGCGAGGACGGCGGCGAGGAGGGCGTGCCAGCGCGCGGTCCAACGCGCGACCGCCTCGGGGCGGTGGTCGAGCCGGGTGTGCAGGCCCTCGGGCGAGCGACGGACGGTCAGGGCGGGCCGGCCGGCCGCGTCGTCCGCCCGGCCGTCCGCAGAGCCGTCTGCCGCCTGGCCGTCGGCCGTACCGGCCCCGGGGCGCAGTTCGATCCGCAGGCCGGCCGGCCCTGCCGACGGCTCGACGGGCGCCTGCTTGCGCAGCCGGGCCAGCAGCTCGACGAAGGACGGGTCGTCGGCCAGCTCCACCCGGTGCACCCGGGTGCCGGCCGGCTCGCCCGTGTGGAGCGTCGCCTCCGGCTCCGGTCCGCCGCCGTGCCGCAGGGCGAGCACGGCAAACGCGGCGAGCAGCGTCAGCTCCTCGGGCACGTCCTGGGTGCGGCTCAAGTCGGCGATCCCGGCGGCGAGTTCGCCCGGCAGGAGGTCGGACGGCGCTTCCGGGAGACCGTCGGAGCGCGGGACCGTGCTCCCGGTCGTCGTGGTGTCGAGGCCCTCGGCCATGGCCATGCGGCTCCTTCACGTGTCGAGTCGAGGGGGCCCGGCGCTGCTGGGCCGGACTCGACACCCGCGCAACGCCTCGCATCGCCGACGGCGGATCGGACGACGATTTCCGCCGGGCCGGAAGGGCGGAACGGCCGGGAGCGTGGAGCTGGGGTGAGCTCCGGCCGGAAGCCAGTAACGGCGAGGGCCCGAGCGTTCGTCAAGGCTCGTCGGTTTCCGCCGGGCTCCCGCCGAGTGCCGTCACAGGGCGGGCAACTGACAGATCGTGGCAGTTGAACACACCACCCCGGAGCGGGCCGCAACCGGCCCCCCGTGCGAGCGGGACGAGCGACCATACCCGAATGCGCCCGGTAATTCCACCGGTGCGAATTGCCCCGTCGAACGGCCGTCGCACCCCTGGTCCGACGACCCTTGACAGGGCCTCGGGCCGTCATGAGCCTGGGAAGAATGGATGAGCCGAACTATTCGCTGGGGAATGTCCGCGACGATCCGCTCTTGAACTCCGGCCATTGGGAGGGATTCAGCCGGTTTTGGGAGAATCTGCCGCTGGACGGCCACATGGGGGACGGCGGCACGTACCGGCGGCGGAAATACTCCGCGATTTCGTACGAACTGGACGGCGGCGCGATCCGGCCGCTCGAACACGCGGGCTTTCTGCAGAGCAAGGAGATCAACCCGCTGAACGGCGGAGTGGTCCGCCGCTTCGAGGCAGTCGACCGGGGGCTGCTGGACACTCCCGTGCTCCGGCGGCTGCTGGCCCACTTCACCGCGCGCATCGCCGACAGCGCGCCGGACGACCGGCCGCCCGCCCCGGTCCGCCGGGTCAACATCCACCAGCACCGGATCACCGCGACCGGGGTGGAGGCCGGCCACCCGACCCCCGAGGGCGTCCACCGCGACGGCGTCGAACACATCGTCATGATGCTGGTCGCCCGGAGGGACGTCTCGGGCGGGGCCAGCACCCTGTACGACAACGCCGGAACGCCGCTGCTCACCCACACCCTGACCGAGCCGGGCGACTTCATCTTCCTCGACGACCGCACCTGCCTGCACTCCGCGTCCCCGGTCGCGCTGGCCCCGCCGGCCACCGAGGGACACCGCGACATGTTCTTCCTGGAGTTCTGCTGACCTCGGCCGTCCTGCCGACCTCAGCCTCCTGCCGCCCCGTAACCGACCGCGACTTCCGTTGACGGAGACCGACGCCATGAGCCCGGCACACCCAGCCCCCACCCCCGACCTCCTGCGCGCGATCTGGTGCGAACTCCTCGGACTGGACCGGGTCGACGACGAGGCAAGCTTCTTCACCCTCAGCGGCAGCTCGGTCGACGCGCTGCGCCTGGTCGACCGGGTCCGCACCACCTTCGGGCTGGCGATCAGCGTCCGGACCGTGATCGAGGCGCCGACCGTGACCCAGCTCGTCGAGGCCCTGCGTCAGGCCCCGCCGGCCCCCACCCGGCCGAGCCTGACGCAGGGCAGGCGCACCGAGTGACCCGAGCGCGGTCCTGCCGAGTCGGCCGGACCGCCCGGGACTGCCGGTCCGGGCCAGGCCCTGCCTGACCCAACCCGGCACACGCCCGATCAGCCGTGCCCTCGCTCGTTGCCGAGCGGCTGCCGCTGACCGGGAGACGAACGTCACCAACGGGGGAGACGGGGATGTACAGCGATCACTTTGCCGCGCCCGCGCGCCGCGATCCGGGGCGCGATCCGGGGCGCGCCCACCGCAGGCAGTCGGCCCGCGAGGCGGTTCCGATCGAGGACCTGCCCGGGAAGGCGCGCACCTGCCGGCCGCAGCGCCCCCTGCCCCGCGCCCTCGCCCCGCCTGGCCCTCGGCGACCGCTTCCAGGCCGCCGAGGGCTTCCGACTGCCCGGCGCCGAACATCTCCGGCGCGGTCCGCTGCGCGAACGCACGGTGCTGGCACTGGCCGACGTCCGGGCCGTCTGCTGCCGTCTGCTGCCGTCCTCATCGGCCCGGTATCGGCCACTCTCAATTTTATTCCCATGACGAGATTTCTTCGTGATATTGCCGTACGCCCGCAACATGCGCGATTCACCCGGAAACACCCACGCCATATCTGCCGGTTTTGGCGACGCTTTCCCTGGGTACCCGGCGCATGGCCGGGTCACCCCCGACGACCAGGCCAAACGCTTCCCCGGAGCTCCTTGACGATCTCTCTTGACATGCCCCAGCTCGCAAAATACTCTCCGATACGGAGGTGAATCAGCCGGAAGGCAAATGAAAGTGGCCGATATTATGCGGCACACCACACCGTTCAGTCTCCGGCACATATTCAGTCAAAATCAATCAGGACCGGCTTCCCCCTGCGGTTTCCATTCGTCCAGTGAAGGTGAAATTGCACAGCGAAGGGCGTTCGACCCCCACTCCAGACAGTGCCGTCCAGATCGCTCGTCGTTCATGGAACATGACGGTGGAAACCGTCCGGATCGACCGGATCCGGCCGGCCGACTCCCCCCGACTCGACGGCGAGGACCCCGACCACATACGACTCCTGGCCGAATCCGACGCCACCCTCCCGCCGATCCTGGTCCACCGCGGATCCATGCGGGTCATCGACGGGATGCACCGGCTGCGCGTCGCCCAGTCGCGCGGAGACACCGAGGTGGCCGTCGAGTTCTTCGACGGCACCGAGCTGGAGGCCTTCATCCGGGCCGTCCAGCTGAACGTCACGCACGGACTGCCGCTCTCGCTCGCCGACCGGGAGTCAGCCGCCGCCCGCATCCTCGAATCCGGCGAGAGCTGGTCGGACCGGGCCATCGCCCGGATGACCGGCCTCAGTGCCCCCACCGTCGCCCGGATCCGAGCCCGTTCCCTGGCCGACGGCCACGCCGACGCCCAGTCCAGGCTCGGCCGCGACGGCCGGGTCCGACCGCTCAACACCACGGCCGGTCGGCTGCGGGCCGGCGAACTCATCGACTCCGAACCGAATCTGAGCCTGCGTGAGATCGCCAGACGAGCCGGGATCTCCGTCGGCACCGCCCGGGACGTCCGCAAACGCCTGAGCCGAGGCGAGGACCCGATCCCGGCCCGCTTCCTCCCCGGCCCCCACCCGGCGACCCACCCGGCTGCCGGCCCGCTCGACCCCTCCGGACCTCCGACCGCCGACCCCGGCCCCGACCCGATGGACGGTTCCTACGTGTCCGACCTCAACAGCCTGCAGAAGGACCCGTCCCTACGGCTCACCGGCAGCGGCCGATTCCTCCTCCGCTGGCTCAGCTTCCACGCCATCAGCCAGGAGAACCGCGCCAGCCTCATCAGGTCGCTCCCGGCGCACAACAAGGCCCGGATCGCCTACATGGCCAAGTGTTGTAGTCGCTGGTGGGCAGAATTCGCGAACGATCTGGAACAGCCGCAGGAACTCCGCGACATCCCCAAGACCGGCTGAACGAACCGGCCGAACGAAGGCCCGGGAAACGCGAAGAACCCCCATCCGGGATCCGGATGGGGGTTCTTCACAAGAATTGTTCGGCGGCGTCCTACTCTCCCACAGGGTCCCCCCTGCAGTACCATCGGCGCTGTGAGGCTTAGCTTCCGGGTTCGGAATGTAACCGGGCGTTTCCCTCACGCTATGACCACCGAAACACTATGAAACTATCGACCCGCCGACAGGGCGGTCGTTGTTTCAGAACA
The DNA here is from genome assembly GCF_003635085.1 of Streptomyces sp. 1114.5. Classification (NCBI taxonomy): domain Bacteria; kingdom Bacillati; phylum Actinomycetota; class Actinomycetes; order Kitasatosporales; family Streptomycetaceae; genus Streptomyces; species Streptomyces sp. 1114.5. The sequence goes on along the minus strand of NZ_RBXE01000002.1, from coordinate 1,831,164 downwards.
ACACAGTGGACGCGAGCAACTGAGGACAAGCCCTCGGCCTATTAGTACCGGTCAACTCCACCCCTCACAGGGCTTCCATATCCGGCCTATCAACCCAGTCGTCTACTGGGAGCCTTACCCTCTCAAGGAGGTGGGAGTGCTCATCTCGAAGCAGGCTTCCCGCTTAGATGCTTTCAGCGGTTATCCCTCCCGAACGTAGCCAACCAGCCATGCCCTTGGCAGGACAACTGGCACACCAGAGGTTCGTCCGTCCCGGTCCTCTCGTACTAGGGACAGCCCTTCTCAACACTCCTACGCGCACAGCGGATAGGGACCGAACTGTCTCACGACGTTCTAAACCCAGCTCGCGTACCGCTTTAATGGGCGAACAGCCCAACCCTTGGGACCTACTCCAGCCCCAGGATGCGACGAGCCGACATCGAGGTGCCAAACCATCCCGTCGATATGGACTCTTGGGGAAGATCAGCCTGTTATCCCCGGGGTACCTTTTATCCGTTGAGCGACGGCGCTTCCACAAGCCACCGCCGGATCACTAGTCCCTACTTTCGTACCTGCTCGACCCGTCAGTCTCACAGTCAAGCTCCCTTGTGCACTTACACTCAACACCTGATTGCCAACCAGGCTGAGGGAACCTTTGGGCGCCTCCGTTACCCTTTAGGAGGCAACCGCCCCAGTTAAACTACCCACCAGACACTGTCCCTGATCCGGATCACGGACCCAGGTTAGACATCCAGCACGACCAGAGTGGTATTTCAACGACGACTCCACAACAACTGGCGTTGCCGCTTCAAAGTCTCCCACCTATCCTACACAAGCCGAACCGAACACCAATATCAAGCTATAGTAAAGGTCCCGGGGTCTTTCCGTCCTGCTGCGCGAAACGAGCATCTTTACTCGTAATGCAATTTCACCGGGCCTATGGTTGAGACAGTCGAGAAGTCGTTACGCCATTCGTGCAGGTCGGAACTTACCCGACAAGGAATTTCGCTACCTTAGGATGGTTATAGTTACCACCGCCGTTTACTGGCGCTTAAGTTCTCAGCTTCGCCCCACCGAAATGGAGCTAACCGGTCCCCTTAACGTTCCAGCACCGGGCAGGCGTCAGTCCGTATACATCGCCTTACGGCTTCGCACGGACCTGTGTTTTTAGTAAACAGTCGCTTCTCGCTGGTCTCTGCGGCCACCCCCAGCTCAAGGCGCAAGGCCCGTCACCAGGAATGGCCCCCCTTCTCCCGAAGTTACGGGGGCATTTTGCCGAGTTCCTTAACCATAGTTCACCCGAACGCCTCGGTATTCTCTACCTGACCACCTGAGTCGGTTTGGGGTACGGGCCGCCATGAAACTCGCTAGAGGCTTTTCTCGACAGCATAGGATCATCCACTTCACCACAATCGGCTCGGCATCAGGTCTCAGCCTTAATGTGAGGCGGATTTGCCTACCTCACGGCCTACACCCTTACCCCGGGACAACCACCGCCCGGGCTGGACTACCTTCCTGCGTCACCCCATCGCTCACCTACTACCCCGTTGGGCCACCGGCTCCACCACGTCCCATTGTCCGAAGACTCCGGGCCGGCTTCACGGGCTTAGCATCAAGAGGTTCAGCGTTGGCGCTTCAAAGCGGGTACGGGAATATCAACCCGTTGTCCATCGACTACGCCTGTCGGCCTCGCCTTAGGTCCCGACTTACCCTGGGCAGATCAGCTTGACCCAGGAACCCTTGGTCAATCGGCGCAAGAGTTTCCCACTCTTGTATCGCTACTCATGCCTGCATTCTCACTCGTATACCGTCCACGACTGGTTTCCACCGCCGCTTCACCCGGCACACGACGCTCCCCTACCCATCACAGCAGGCGTTGGCCCTCAATGCTGCAATGACACGACTTCGGTGATGTGCTTGAGCCCCGCTACATTGTCGGCGCGGAATCACTTGACCAGTGAGCTATTACGCACTCTTTCAAGGGTGGCTGCTTCTAAGCCAACCTCCTGGTTGTCTCTGCGACTCCACATCCTTTCCCACTTAGCACACGCTTAGGGACCTTAGTCGGTGTTCTGGGCTGTTTCCCTCTCGACCATGGAGCTTATCCCCCACAGTCTCACTGCCACGCTCTCACTTACCGGCATTCGGAGTTTGGCTAAGGTCAGTAACCCGGTAAGGCCCATCGCCTATCCAGTGCTCTACCTCCGGCAAGAAACACGTGACGCTGCACCTAAATGCATTTCGGGGAGAACCAGCTATCACGGAGTTTGATTGGCCTTTCACCCCTAACCACAGGTCATCCCCCAGGTTTTCAACCCTGGTGGGTTCGGTCCTCCACACGGTCTTACCCGCGCTTCAACCTGCCCATGGCTAGATCACTCCGCTTCGGGTCTTGGGCATGCAACTCAGACGCCCTATTCGGACTCGCTTTCGCTACGGCTACCCCACACGGGTTAACCTCGCTACACACCGCAAACTCGCAGGCTCATTCTTCAAAAGGCACGCAGTCACGGCCCACCAGCAAGCTGATGAACGACGCTCCCACGGCTTGTAGGCACACGGTTTCAGGTACTATTTCACTCCGCTCCCGCGGTACTTTTCACCATTCCCTCACGGTACTATCCGCTATCGGTCACCAGGGAATATTTAGGCTTAGCGGGTGGTCCCGCCAGATTCACACGGGATTTCTCGGGCCCCGTGCTACTTGGGAGATGAGCAAGCAAGCCGTACAGATTTCGTCTACGGGGGTCTTACCCTCTACGCCGGACCTTTCGCATGTCCTTCGACTACCCATACGGTTTCTGACTCGCCCAGCCGCCGGCAGACGACTGAAGCTCATTCCCACAACCCCGCAATGGCAACCCCTGCCGGGTCTCACACCAAAACGGTTTAGCCTCATCCAGTTTCGCTCGCCACTACTCCCGGAATCACGGTTGTTTTCTCTTCCTGCGGGTACTGAGATGTTTCACTTCCCCGCGTTCCCTCCACACTGCCTATGTGTTCAGCAGCGGGTGACAGCCCATGACGACTGCCGGGTTTCCCCATTCGGAAACCCCCGGATCAAAGCCTGGTTGACGGCTCCCCGGGGACTATCGTGGCCTCCCACGTCCTTCATCGGTTCCTGGTGCCAAGGCATCCACCGTGCGCCCTTAAAAACTTGGCCACAGATGCTCGCGTCCACTGTGCAGTTCTCAAACAACGACCAGTCACCCACCCTCAATGATCCGAAGACCACCTCAAGTGAGGCCGGCAACCACTGAGACAACGGTTACCCGTTCCCTCAGGACCCAACAACGTGCCCGACACACCCAGACCATGAATCTCTTCCACGCCGAAGCAGTACTAGGAAACATCGTCTGAACTGTGCCGAATAGTCAACGTTCCACCCATGAGCAACCGTGCAGAACATTCGCCTGCAACCGGCATATTTGCTCCTTAGAAAGGAGGTGATCCAGCCGCACCTTCCGGTACGGCTACCTTGTTACGACTTCGTCCCAATCGCTGGTCCCACCTTCGACGGCTCCTCCCCTTACGGGTTAGGCCACCGGCTTCGGGTGTTACCGACTTTCGTGACGTGACGGGCGGTGTGTACAAGGCCCGGGAACGTATTCACCGCAGCATGCTGATCTGCGATTACTAGCAACTCCAACTTCATGGGGTCGAGTTGCAGACCCCAATCCGAACTGAGGCCGGCTTTTTGGGATTCGCTCCGCCTCACAGCATCGCAGCCCTTTGTACCGACCATTGTAGCACGTGTGCAGCCCAAGACATAAGGGGCATGATGATTTGACGTCGTCCCCACCTTCCTCCGAGTTGACCCCGGCAGTCTCCTGTGAGTCCCCATCACCCCGAAAGGCATGCTGGCAACACAGAACAAGGGTTGCGCTCGTTGCGGGACTTAACCCAACATCTCACGACACGAGCTGACGACAACCATGCACCACCTGTATACCGACCACAAGGGGGCGACTATCTCTAGCCGTTTCCGATATATGTCAAGCCTTGGTAAGGTTCTTCGCGTTGCGTCGAATTAAGCCACATGCTCCGCTGCTTGTGCGGGCCCCCGTCAATTCCTTTGAGTTTTAGCCTTGCGGCCGTACTCCCCAGGCGGGGAACTTAATGCGTTAGCTGCGGCACCGACGACGTGGAATGTCGCCAACACCTAGTTCCCAACGTTTACGGCGTGGACTACCAGGGTATCTAATCCTGTTCGCTCCCCACGCTTTCGCTCCTCAGCGTCAGTAATGGCCCAGAGATCCGCCTTCGCCACCGGTGTTCCTCCTGATATCTGCGCATTTCACCGCTACACCAGGAATTCCGATCTCCCCTACCACACTCTAGCCTGCCCGTATCGAATGCAGACCCGGGGTTAAGCCCCGGGCTTTCACATCCGACGCGACAGGCCGCCTACGAGCTCTTTACGCCCAATAATTCCGGACAACGCTCGCACCCTACGTATTACCGCGGCTGCTGGCACGTAGTTAGCCGGTGCTTCTTCTGCAGGTACCGTCACTTGCGCTTCTTCCCTGCTGAAAGAGGTTTACAACCCGAAGGCCGTCATCCCTCACGCGGCGTCGCTGCATCAGGCTTTCGCCCATTGTGCAATATTCCCCACTGCTGCCTCCCGTAGGAGTCTGGGCCGTGTCTCAGTCCCAGTGTGGCCGGTCGCCCTCTCAGGCCGGCTACCCGTCGTCGCCTTGGTAGGCCATTACCCCACCAACAAGCTGATAGGCCGCGGGCTCATCCTGCACCGCCGGAGCTTTCCACCCGAGAGCATGCGCTCCCGGGTCATATCCGGTATTAGACCCCGTTTCCAGGGCTTGTCCCAGAGTGCAGGGCAGATTGCCCACGTGTTACTCACCCGTTCGCCACTGATCCACCCCGAAGGGCTTCACCGTTCGACTTGCATGTGTTAAGCACGCCGCCAGCGTTCGTCCTGAGCCAGGATCAAACTCTCCGTGAATGTCTACCCGTAATCGGGCGGCACTCGCGTTGAGCGGCACGGCAACCACCGGAATAGGGTGATCCCGCGCACTGCGTCCTCGCTAGTGTTATTTCAAAAGGAATCTCCAACCCCGATCAGAATGACCGAGGCCGGGGATGTCAACATATCTGGCGTTGACTTTTGGCACGCTGTTGAGTTCTCAAGGAACGGACGCTTCCTTCGGACCGCCTTCCAGCGGACCCTCCGGGCTTCGTTCATTCGTGCTTTCAGCTTATCAGAAGATTTCCGCCCCGTTTCCGGAACCTCATTCATCGGATTTGCTTTCCGCTTTGCCGCCCCGGTCTCCCGCGGCGACTCCGGAACTGTACGGGGACGGGCCCGCTGCGTGCAAATCGCCCCTGACGGGGAGTCAGACGGCCTCGCGAGCGAGCCTGTCCTTACCGCTGTGTCTGCCCCTACCTGAAGAGGCGGTCCCCGCTGGTCGCCATGCGGTGGGTGGAGCCGTGGCGGTTCACCCAGTCGCGGACGAGGTTGACGGCGTTGGCGCACTGCCAGCTGTTGTCGTACTCGCGCACTCCGGTGAAGGCGCCATAGCCGGCGATGATGCCGTCCACGCGGGCGTCGCCCAGCAGCTTGTCGACGTACCACGGGTCGTTGTACGTGGTCGTCCAGGAGAGCGTCGCCCCGAGCTGGCCCGCGTCGCGGTCCGCAGCGCCTTTCTTCAGTTCCGTGCAGGTGTTGTAGCCGGCCTCCGTGCAGTTGCCGAAGCCCTTGGTGATGTCGCTGTCGCCGTAGTCCATCGCCCGGTGGCCGGGCGCGAAGCCGGAGCCGGATGCGGCGAAGGCGCTGCGGACCTTGTCGCGGCTGCCGGTGGTGGTGATGCCCTCCAGGGGGCCGAGCTTGCCCTCCAAGCTCTTCCAGCCCCGGCCGCCAACGTCCGGGGTATTGCCACCGTGGTACTCGTAGAAGCCGTAGAGCACCTGGATCCCGGCGGAGGTCAGCCGCTGCGCCTTGTCGCGCAGTCCGGCGACGCTGCAGGTGCGGTTCGGCTGCTCCCCGCAGTAGTTCGGGTCCTTGATGTCCAGCCAGACCAGCGACAGCCGGCGCCCCGCGTTGGCGTTGGCGAGGATCCGGTCGATCATGCTGTCGAAGCTGGGGCCCAGCCGGTTCTCGCCGGCCGAGGAGCAGTCGTGGTAGGCGCGCCATTCGTTCGGGTTCCACCAGGCGCACACGTCGATCTCGATGCCGTTGGCGCCGTGGTTGATCGCGGCGTCCACGCCGTCCAGGGTGTCGACCCGGTGGGCGATGGCGTAGATCGGGTGGCGCTGGTCGGCTGCCGCCGCCGGGGTGGTGCCGGCGGCGGTGGCTCCGATGATCCCGCAGAGCGTCGCCATCAGCGCCGACGCCGTCCGCCTGCTGGGCCTGTGCCTGTGGTGAGTGGTCAAGGAAGGTGCTCCTTCTGTCCGAGGAACCGAGAAGAACCGAGAGGAACTGAGGTGGACATGACTATCTCACCAACCGTGCGTTGACGCACGATGAACGAGCTATCCACAACTTCCCGACCGATCAACGGTGATGATGGATCATCAGGCCGACCCGAGCACCCCCAGCAGGCGGGCGACCTCGTCGGTGACGGCCGTACGGCCCGCGCCGAGGTAGCGGCGGGTGTCGACCAGGTGGTCGTCCTCGCGCAGACAGGTGCGGACGGCGGCGGTGAAGGCCTTGTTCAGGTGGGTGGCTATGTTGATCTTGGTCATGCCGTGCCGGACGGCCGCCGCCAGGTTGTCGTCGGCGACGCCGGAGGAGCCGTGCAGCACCAGCGGCACCGGGACGGCGCGGGCGATCCCGGCGATTAGGTCCAGGTCGACGACGGCGTCCCGGGTCAGCATGGCGTGCGAACTGCCGACCGCCACCGCGAGCGCGTCCACCCCGGTGCTCTCCACGAAGGCCGCCGCCTCCCCCGGATCGGTACGGGCGCCGGCGGCGTGCACGCCGTCCTTGCCGCCGATCTCGCCGAGCTCGGCCTCCACCCAGACGCCTTCCGCGTGGCAGCGCGCGACGACAGCCGCCGTGGCCTGCACGTTCGCCTCGTAGTCGAGCGCGGAGGCGTCGAACATGACGGAGCCGAAGCCGAGTTCGACCCCTTCCCGGACGAGGTCGGTGGAGGTCACGTGGTCCAGGTGCAGTGCGACGGGCACGCTCGCGTCCCGGGCCACGGCGAGCGCGGCCCGGCCGATCGGAGTGAGCGCGCCGTGGTAGCGCACGGCGTTCTCGCTGATCTGCAGGATCACCGGCGCCCCGGCCCGTTCGGCCCCGGCGACGATCGCCTCGGCGTGCTCCAGCTGGATGACGTTGAAGGCGCCGACACCGCGGCGGTCCCGGACTGCGGGCTCGACGATCGAGCCGGTGGCTACGAGGGGCACGGTTCTCCTTGAGGGCCGCAGGAGGTGGACGTGGAGGAGGACGGGTGGACGGGCTCGACCCGGACGAGCGGCCGCAAGCGCCGGTGGGCGGCCGGGTCGAAGCTCCCGGCGAGCGGCGCGAGCACGGTCGCCGCGGACAGGGCGACCGCTTCGGCCAGCCGCTCCGGCCACGGGGTGCCGGCCACCAGACCGGCGGTGAGGGCGGCCACGGCGGAGTCACCGGCACCGGTCGGATTGCCGCGCGCCGCCTCGGGCGGCCGGGCCCGCCAGTCCCCCTCCGGGGTGCTGGCGAGCAGCCCGCCGGGACCGAGGGAGACCACGACCGCGCGGGCACCGGCCGTACGCAGCATCCGGGCGCCGGTGAGCGGGGCCACCGGGCCTGCCGCCGCGGCGAGTTCGGCCGCGTTGGGCTTGACCAATGCCGGGCCCGCGCCCAGGCCGGCGAGCAGGGCGGGCCCCTCCGCGTCGAGGACCGCGGGTACGCCTGCCTCGGTGGCGAGGGCCACCAGCCGGCCGTACGCGTCCGGGGGCACGCCGAGGGGAAGCGAGCCCGACAGCACGACCGCCCGGGCGGTGCGTAGCAGGCGGCGGTACCGGACGGTGAAGTCGGACCACTCCTCGGTGGTGACGGTGGGGCCGGGCTCCAGGTAGACGGTGGCGTCGCCGGTGACGTCCTCGACCACGGCGACGGTGCGCCTGGTGGTGCCGCCGATCGGGACGAGTTCGTCCCGCAGCCCGGCGGCCGCGAGCTCGGCGCGCAGGGCCTGCCCGGTGACGCCGCCGGCCAGGCCGGTGACGGCGGTGTCATGGCCGAGCGCGGCAAGCACCCGCGCCACGTTGACGCCCTTGCCGCCGGCCCGTTCGGTGACGGTCTCGATCCGGTTGCTGCCGTGGCGGGCCACCCGGTCGAGCCGGTAGGTCACGTCGACGGCGGCGTTGAGGGTGACGGTGAGGATCACGGCGCGCCTCCGGGTGGCAGTGCCTCAGCAGCGCGGCCGGTCGCGAGCAGGCCCTCGGCCGGCGGGTCCTCGGCCAGCGGGTCCTCGGTGAGTAGGCCCTCGGCCACCGGGTCCCCGACGAGCAGGTCCTGGGCGAGCAGGGCCGCGCCCAGGCAGCCCGCGCGGCGGCCGAGCTCGGCGGCGACCAGCCGGGGCGCGGTCCGGAAGGCCAGCCGCTCGGTGAGCGCTGCGGCAAGGGGAGCGAGGAGGTGGTCCCCGGCCCGGGCGAGACCGCCCCCGATCACGATCCGCTCCGGGTCGAGCAGGGCGACGGTGGCGGCCAGGCCGTCGGCAAGTGCCTCGACCGCCTCGGCCCAGACCTGCCCGGCCTGGGCCTCTCCGTCGACCGCACGCCGGTGGACGTCCTCGGCGCCGCTCGTCGTCATACCGGTGAGCCGGGCGTGGCGGCGGGCGATCGCGGCGGCCGAGGCGACGGTCTCCAGGCATCCCCGCCCGCCGCAGGCGCAGCGTTCGCCGCCGGGCCGCACCACGAGGTGGCCGAGTTCGCCCGCGATCCCGCGCGCTCCGGTCATGGCGCGGCCGCCGGTCAGGACGGCCGCCGCGATGCCCGTGCCGACGGGGACGAAGACGAAGGAGTGGCTGCCCCGGCCGGCGCCGAGGCGGGCCTCGGCGAGGCCGCCAGCCCGGACGTCGTGGCCGAAGGCGATCGGGAGGCCGAGGTGTTCCGCCAGTCGGTCGCGGATCGGGACGTCGTGCCAGTCCAGGTTGACCGCTCTGACCACCGTGCCGGCGGCCTCGTCCACGAGGCCGGGTGCGGCGACGCCGGCGGCCCGGGGCCGGAGCCCGGCGCGCCGGGCGAGCTCGGCGAGTTCGGTGGCGCAGTCGAGCGCGGCGTCGAGGGCAGTCCCCGCGCCGCAGGTCGGCCGAGCGGGCCGGGCGGGCCGCACAGGCCGGGTGGGCCGGCGCACGGTCCGGACGACCGTGCCGTCCGCCGCGACGACGGCGCCCTTGAGTTCGGTGCCGCCGATGTCCAGGGCGAGGACGGTCACGGCTGGTCGAGGATGATCGAGCGGGTCAGGTTGCGCGGCTGGTCCGGGTCCAGGCCGCACCGCTCGGCGAGGGCGACCGCGAGGCGCTGGGCGCGGACGAGGTCGGCCTGCGGGTCGAGGTCGGAGGTGACGATGGTGGCGCCGGTGGCGCGGATCTGCTCGGGCAGGCCGGTGGGCGGGGGCCCGAAGAACCAGACGACGCGGCCGGGGGCGCTGATGCTGATCGGGCCGTGGCGGTATTCCATCGCCGGGTAGGACTCGGTCCACCTTCCGGCGGCCTCACGGAGCTTGAGGGCTGCCTCGTGTGCCAGGCCGACCGTCCAGCCGGTGCCGAGGAAGGTGAACTGTTCTGCTGCCAGGGCGGCTTCGGGGAGTTCGGCGAGGACGGCGGTGCGGGCCTGGGCGGGCAGTTCGGCGGGGCTCAGGCCGAGGTGGTGGCGTAGCAGGGCCAGGGTGGTGGTGGCGAAGCGGGTCTGCACGACGGACTTCTCGTCGGCGAAGGAGAGGTCCACGACGGTGTCGGCCGCGGAGGTGACGGGGGTGGCGAGGTCGCCGGTGATCGCGGTCGTCGCGGCCCGGGCGTCGCTGCGGGCGGCGCGGGTGCGGGTGAGGGCGGCGAGGACCTCGGTGGTGGTTCCGGAGCGGGTGATCGCGAGCACCCGGTCGTAGCGGCGGGTGTCGGGGAAGGCGGACGCGGCGAAGGCGTCGGTCTCGCCGTGGCCGGCCTCCTCGCGCAGGGAGGCGTAGGCCTGCGCGATGTAGAGCGAGGTGCCGCAGCCCAGGACGGCGACCCGCTCCCCCGGTTCGGGGAGGCCTTCGGGCTTCAACTCCCGGGCACGGGACCAGCATTCGGGCTGGCTGGCGATCTCGGCGGTGACGTGACTGGTGGCGTGGCTCATCAATCCTCCTGCGCAAAGCTGCAATGGGATGATTGGATCTGAGCAAAAGATAGGCTAGTCGATCAATTTTGAACAGGAGGGTCACCGTGGAACCCACTGCGCACCGCTTCGCCCTGGCCGGCGCCCGCCTGGTCCTGCCCGGCGGCGTCGTCGAGGGCGACCGGCTCGCGATCGAGGGCACCCGCATCGCGGCCCTCGGCGGCGACACCGAACCCGGCGACCTCGACCTCACCGGACACACCGTCGTCCCCGGCTTCGTCGACCTCCACGTCCACGGCGGCGGCGGCGCCTCCTACGCCTCCGGCCTCGCCGAAGAAGCCCTCCACGCCGCCCGCACCCACCTCCACCACGGCACCACCACCACCATCGCCTCCACCGTCACCGGCGAGATCGACGACATCGCCCGCCAAGCCGCCGTCCTCTCCGAACTCGTCGAGGACGGCACCCTCGCCGGCATCCACTTCGAGGGCCCCTTCATCTCCCACAACCGCTGCGGCGCCCACCGCCCCGACCTGCTGCGCGACCCCGACCCCGCCCTCGTCCGCAAACTCCTCGACGCCGCCCGCGGCCACGCCAAAATGGTCACCCTCGCCCCCGAACTCCCCGGCGGCCTCGACTCCGTCCGCATGCTCACCGACCTCGGCATCATCGCCGCCGTCGGCCACACCGACTCCGACTACACCACCACCCTCCAGGCCATCGACGCCGGCGCCACCGTCGCCACCCACCTCTTCAACGCCATGCCCGGCATCGCCCACCGCGCCCCCGGCCCCATCGTCGCCCTCCTCGAAGACGAACGCGTCACCGTCGAACTCATCAACGACGGCATCCACCTCCACCCCTCCGTCCTCGACCTCGCCTACAACACCGCCGGCCCCACCCGCGTCGCCCTCATCACCGACGCCATGGGCGCCGCCGGCATGGGCGACGGCCTCTACCCCCTCGGCCCCCTCCAAGTCCAGGTCAAGGACGGCGTGGCGATGCTCCCGGACGGCAGCTCCATCGCGGGCTCGACCCTCACCCTCGACCGGGTCTTCCGAAGAGCGGTCACCCTCGGGAAGCTGACCCTCCCCCAGGCCGTCGAGTCGCTCTCCGCCACCCCCGCGCGCCTGCTCGGCCTCGCCGACACCGTCGGCTCCCTGGAGACCGGCAAACTCGCCGACCTCGTCGTGCTCGACTCCACCGGCTACGACCTGGTCGCCGTCATGCGCCACGGCCGCTGGGTGCTCGGCGGCGAGCGCTTCGACCACGTCCGGGGCCACTGACAGCCACCGGCGGACGGGCGGCCGACAACGGACGGGCGCCCGGCAACGGACTGCGCTGACGCCACGTCCGGCGTCAGCGCAGTCCGCCCGGGCGGGCCCGGGTCAGCCGATCGACCACCGCTGCAGCGGTGAGCCGGTGTCCGGCTGCTGGGCCACCGGGGTGCCGTCGGCCGCCGAGTCGGCGGTGAGCAGCAGCCCACTGCCGACGGAGGCGAGGGCGTAGCGGCCGTCGGCCAGCAGCCGGACGGTCCAGTGCTGGTTGGCGCGGCCGGTGCACGGCCACTGGATCACCGCGGCCCCGGCCGCGCCCGAGCCGCCGCTGACGTCGGCGCACATCGCCGACCGGCCGTTCACCAGCTCGTACGAGCCGTCGGGCTGCGCGCGGAACTGCCAGAGCTGGTTGCTGTCACCGGACAGCGGCCAGGTGATGAGCCGGTTCCCGGCGGTGGTGCTGTTGTCGGCGTCGTCGAGCGCCCGGCCGCCGGTGGTGAGCGTGTGGGTGCCGGTGAGGGCCGGGGTGACGCTCCAGGTGAACGTGGTGGAGGCGCGGGCGGTGCCGGAGGTGGCGGTGACGGTGACCTTGGAGACGCCGGGGCCGGTCGGGGTGCCGGAGATCAGGCCGGCGGGGCTGACGGTGAGCCCGGCGGGCAGGCCGGTCGCCGTGAAGGTCAGCGGCTTGCCGGCGCTGTCGGTCGCGCTGAGCTGCACCGATGCGGCCCGCCCGACGGTGCTTGACTGGTCGCCGGGGCCGGCGAACACGACCGTCTCGGTGGCCGTGCCGGTCGGGGTGAGCGTGAGGGTCTGCCGGGCGGCGGTGCGTCCGCCGCCGACGGCCGAGCCGGTGGTGTCCGTCCAGTACCGGGCGGGCGTGGTCTCGGCCGGGCTGCCGGCGGCGGTCAGGCCGAGCACCAGGCCGCTGTAGCGGTTGACCAGGCGGAAGCCGCTGCCGGCGGGCACCGGGAACCACTGCTGCCCGGCGCCGTTGCCGCCGCCGACGGTCGGGGCGGCGCCCCAGGCGCGGCCGGCGCGGCCGGTGTCGGCCGAGGTGTCCACCCCGAGGGCGCCGCCGGTCGCGGCGTTGACGATCCGGTAGGAGCCGTCGCCGTTGCCGACGAAGGACCAGGACTCCAGGGCGGAGCCGGTGGCGCCGGGCAGCGAGGTGGTCGCCGGGCTGCCGCTGCGCTGGGCCAGCACCCGGCCGTCGCCGTTGGCGATCCGGTACGTCCTGGTCGGGTCGAAGGGCGCGGGGGCCGGCCGGCTGGAGCCGACGGTGAGCTCGGCGTACTGGCCGTCCGAGCCGGAGCAGGCGAAGGCGCAGTACGACCGGAAGGTCTTGCCGACGATGGTGGAGCCGGTCAGGGTGGCGCTGTCCAGGAACCAGCGGTACCAGGAGGCGGTGTGGTAGCCGCCGGTGTCGCCGAGCAGGGTCCACTGCTGGGTGGACAGGTCGGCGGTGGCGTAGATCTGCTGCGGGGCGTTGCCGCTCTGGTCGACGGCCTGCGGCGTGCCGAGGTAGAGGCCCAGGTAGGCGTCGTAGGCGATGTTCATGACGAACAGCGGTGTGCTGGGGGCGAGCGTCCCGGCGGCGATCTGCTGCTTGACGGTGCCGGGGTTGGCCGGGTCGTACTCCTTGGCGGGCGGCAGGTAGCCGGTCGGGTTCGCGGAGTCGGCGGGCACCAGGTCGCTCTCCCGGCCGCCCGCGCCGGGCTGCGACCAGGCGCCGTCGTACCACTTCTGCCAGCTTCCGGGCGCCATCTTGGCGGCGATCGGGGCCCGGGCGACGTGCTGCTGGAAGGCGCCCCAGCTGCCGCCCTTGTCGACGATCCGCGAGCCGTAGAAGACGTAGAAGTAGCCGGAGGCGGTGTCCGTGAACAGGCGCTGGTCGCCGTCGCCGTAGGAGTAGGTCTGGGCGGGGAAGGCGGCGGTGTCGCCGCGGGTGGTGCTGTACGGCGAGGTGATGGCGTGGTCCCGGATGGTCCAGGTCCGGCCCTGGTCGGTGGAGACGGCGTAGTCGATGGCGTCGTAGTGCAGGCCGTCGCCGAAGGGCTGCGGGGTGAACTCGTTGTGCACCAGGCCGTACCAGTCGCCGGTGTCCGGGTCGACCCAGACGCCCGACAGGTCGCAGTAGTTGCGCTGGGCGTAGCCCGAGCCGGTCGGTGCGTAGCTGGACTGCCGGCCGGTGGGGCTGTTGTTGCAGCGTGCGGTGGTGTCGTCGTTGCGGTCGGTGGGGTCGGCGGGGTTGACGGCGTCGCTGATCGTGGCGGACCTGGTGGCGTGGTCGAAGTCGCGGCCGGTGTAGAAGTCCCACTGCCGGGAGTCGTTCGCGCCGTAGAGGGAGTGCGACTGCTGGAAGTAGAAGGTGCCGTCCTTGTCCGTGTAGACGGCGGCCGGGGTGTCGTCCGGGTACGGGTACGAGCCGGTCTTCCCGACCGTGACGGTGTACGTGGCGGCGGTCGGGGGTGCGGGCGGCGGCGCAGCCGGGCGAGCGGCGGCCGGGGCGGCGGTGAGGGCACCGGTGCCGAAGGCGGCCAGGGCGGCGGCGGTGAGGGCTGCGAGCAATCGGCGTCGATGGGCTGGCACTTGTTCTCCTCTTCCCTGTGGGGGTGGGGGTGCGGAACGGAGACGCGGCCGGGGGACGGCGGTTCCGGCCGTCGGCCATGCGGAAGATACGGTCGGGTTGACCGGTAAATCAAGAGAGCTGGCAGAAACCCTCGAAGCGCGCTGAGATCCCGCTGCTTGACGGCCCCGCAGCGGTGTCCTAGGTTGCACGGGAACCAAGTTGACCGGTCAATTCCGAAGGACCCCCATGGTGACGATGCAGGACGTGGCCGAGCGCGCCGGGGTCACCAAGCAGACCGTCTCCAACGTCATCAGGGGCCGGGGAGCCGTGAGTTCGGCGACCGCCGCGCGGGTGCGCGCCGCGGTCGAGGAGCTGGGCTACACGCCCAACTTGGTCGCGCGTTCGCTGGCCACCGGCGCCACCAGGACGGTGGGCCTGTTCGTCCCGACCGTGACGGCGCCCTTCTACGCCTCGATCGTCGAGGAGGTCGAGGACGTCCTCGACGAGAACGGCTACCACCTGCTGCTGTGCACCACCCGCCTCGACGGCGAGCGCGCCGCGCGGCACCTGGCGGGCCTGACCAGCCGCTCGGTGGACGCGCTGCTGATCGCCGGCGACCGGGACCTGATCGACCACCTGCCGCCGCTCGCCGAGGCCTCCTTCCCGGTCGCCCTGTGCGCCTGGGAGACCGACACCCCCGACCGCTTCCCGGTGGTCACCATCGACTACGAGCGCGCCGGGCAGCTGGCCGGACGCCACCTGCGCGAGCTCGGGCACGAGCGCGTCGCCGTCCTCGCCAGCCCCGACCACGCCCCGCGGGTCGCGGGCTTCCGCCGCGCCTTCGCCGCCGACGGCCTCACCGTCCCCGACACGGCCGTCCACCTCGCGCCCGAACCCACCCCGGCGGGCGGGTACGCGGCGGCGAGCGCCGCGCTGGCCGCCGACCCGGGGATCACCGCGCTCTTCGCCACTCACGACGTCCTCGCCCTCGGCGCCCTGGAGGCCGCCCGCGCCGCCGGCCGCTGCGTCCCGCACGACCTGTCGATCGTCGGCCACGACGACAGCCCGGAGATCGGGCTCGCCCGGCCCGCCCTCACCAGCGTCGCCATCCCCAAGCGGGAGATGGCCCGGGAGGCGGTCGAACTGCTGCTGCGCGCCCTCCGCCGGTCGGGCGCCCCGGCCAACTCGCTCCAGCTGCTGCGCCCGGAGCTCGTCGTCCGGGACAGCACCGGGCCCGCCGTCGACATCGGGCCGGCGGCCGACACCGGGCCGGTCGGCGGGCAGCGTGCGCAGTTCTGCGCGGAGTCCTCCCCGTGCGGCGGCGCACTACACTTCCGACATGCTCAAAGCTGACCGCACCTCCAGGATCCTCGCGCACCTCACCGAGGCGGGCAGCGCCGACGTGCACGAGCTGGCCGAACTCCTGCGGGTCTCCTCGGCCACCGTCCGCCGGGACCTCCAGGAGCTCCACGACCAGGGCCTGCTGCACCGCACCCGCGGCGGGGCGGTCACCGGCGCCGTCAACCTCGAACTGCCGCTGCGCCACAAGCACGGCACCCGGCAGGCGGAGAAGCGCCGGATCGCGCTCGCGGCGGACCGGCTGGTGCCGGACGGCGCGGTGGTGGGGCTGACCGGCGGCTCGACGACGAGCGAGCTGGCCCGCGTGCTGGCCGAGCGCGGCGGGATCACCATCGTGACCAACGCCGTCAACATCGCGGCCGACCTGATCGTGCGCCCGGACGTCCGCCTGGTGGTGGTCGGCGGCATCGCCCGGACCACCAGCTACGAACTGGTGGGCCCCGCCGCGGACCGGATGCTCGCCCAGTACCACCTCGACCTCGCCTTCATCGGCGTGGACGGCCTGACCCCGCAGGAGGGCTGCACCACCCACGACGAGATGGAGGCGCAGACCGACCGCGCGTTCCTGCGCAGCAGCGCGCGCTCGGTGGTCCTGGCCGACAGCAGCAAGATCGGCCGGGTCACCTTCGCCCGGATCTGCCCGCTCACCGAGGTGGACGACCTGGTCACCGACACCGAGGCCGATGCGGCCGAGGAGGAGGCCTTCGCCGCCTGCGGGGTGCGGGTCCAGCGGGTCTGACTCCCGCGCACCACCCACGACGCCCGGCCGGGGCCTCCCCGGCCGGGCTTTTCCGTGGCTCCGGGCGGGCTTTTCTGCCGTTCCGCCGTTGACATGGCCCCTCGGACGCAGCAAGCTCTTTCAAACCTGCGCAAAACCAGCTCACTTCAAGCATCTGCGATCACCAGATCAAGCACGAACGAAGGCGGTCCCTGCGGTGGACAAACGGATACCGGCCCTCCTCACGGTGTGTGCCCTCGGCGCCCTCACCCTCACCTCCTGCGGCAGCAGCGGCAGTAGCGGCGGCGGAACCGACGCCGACGGCAAGGTGACGCTCAAACTCGTCGCCGCCGACTACGGGGACAAGGAGTCCAACAGCTCCAAGGCCTACTGGAACGGCGTCGCCACCGCGTTCACGGCAGCCAACCCCGACATCAGGGTCGACGTCCAGGTGGTCAACTGGAACGACATCGACCAGCAGGTCAAGACGATGATCCAGAGCGGCAACGTGCCGGACGTCCTGCAGACCGGCGGCTACGCCGACAAGGTCGCCGACGACCTCCTCTACACGGCGGAGGACGTGCTCTCCCCCGCCACCCGGGGCAACCTGATCGACAGCTTCGCCAGGGCCGGCCAGGTCAAGGGCGTGCAGTACGGCATCCCGTTCGTCTCCTCCGCCCGGCTCCTGTTCTACAACAAGGCGCTCCTCCAGCAGGCCGGCGTCGCCCAACCCCCCACCACCTGGGAGGAGTTGCGCCAGGCCGCCGAACAGGTCAAGGCCAAGGTCCCCGGCGTCACCCCGTACGCGCTGCCGCTCGGCCCCGAGGAGGCCCAGGGCGAGAGCATGATCTGGGAGCTCGGCAACGGCGGCGGCCCCACCGCCAAGGACGGCTCGTACGCCCTGGACAGCCAGGCCGACATCGACACCTTCCGCTGGCTCAGGACCAACCTGGTCGACCCCGGCCTGACCTACGCCAACCCCGCCACCACCGACCGCAAGACCGCCTTCGCGGACTTCGCGGCCGGCAAGGCCGCCATGCTCGACGGCCACCCGTCGCTGATCCGGATGGCGAAGGAGGGCAAGGTCGACTACGGCGTCGCGCCCATCCCCGGCAAGGCGGGCCCGCTCGGCTCCACCCTCGGCGTCGCGGACTGGATGATGGCCTTCAAGAAGAACGGCCACCGCGACCAGGTCAGGAAGTTCCTCGACTTCGCGTACGCCAAGGACAACATGCTGAAGTTCGACGAGACCTACAACCTGCTGCCCGTCACCCAGGACACGCTCAGCGCGCTGACGGCCGGCGGGAACCACAAGGACCTCGAACCCTTCTTCGCCGTCCTGCCGAACGCCGTCTTCTACCCGCTCGGCGACACCACCTGGGACGTGGTCTCGGCCGAGCTCAAGAAGGGCATCGGCACTGCCGTCTCGGGCGACCCGGCCAAGGTGCTCGCCGACCTGCAGAAGAAGGCCCAGGACGCCGTCGCGAACAAGTGACCCGCCCGCACGGCCGCCCCGCGAAAGGCACCCCCGTGACCCTCAGTACCCCCACGGCCCTCGGCACCCACGCCGACGGCTCCCCCGCACCGCCCGCGGCCCCGCGCCGCCGGGCGGCCCCCGCGGGCGCCCGGACAGGCAGGCTCGGGCCGCTGCCGTGGATCGCCCCGGCCGTCCTGCTGATCCTCGCCGTCGTGCTGTGGCCGGTCTACGAGATGCTCCGCACCTCGTTCCTGCGGATCAGCACCAGCGGCTTCGTCCGCGGCTCCGCCGGGCTGGACAAGTACCGCAAGCTCTTCGGCGAGGCCGACCTCGGCCACGTCCTGACCGCCACGGTGGCCTGGACCGTCGCCGTCGTCGGCCTGACCATGCTGGTCTCGCTCGGCCTGGCCCAGCTGTTCGACCAGCGCTTCCCCGGCCGGCGGTTCGCCCGCTGGGCCCTGCTCGCGCCCTGGGCCGCCTCCGTCCTGATGACCGCCATCGGCTTCCGCTGGATGCTCGACCGCACCGCCGGCGTGCTCAACACCGCCATGACCGACCTCGGCCTGATCGACGGCCCCCGGGACTGGCTCGGCGACCCCGCCACGGCCTGGCCCTGGATGGTGGCCGTCGCCGTCTTCGTCTCCCTGCCGTTCACCACCTACACCCTGCTGGCCGGCCTCCAGACCGTCCCCGCCGAGCTGTACGAGGCGGCCAGGGTGGACGGCGCCTCGCGGTGGCAGGCCTACCGCCGGATCACCCTGCCGCTGCTCCGCCCGGCCTTCCTGGTCGCCGTCGTGATCAACCTGATCAACGTCTTCAACTCCTTCCCCGTGATCTGGGGCATGACCCGGGGCGGCCCGGGCAGCGACACGGCCACCACCACGGTGTTCATGTACCAGCTGAAGAGCACCGACATCGGCGAGTCCGCGGCGATGTCGGTGGTCAACTTCGCCCTGGTGGTACTGATGGTCCTGGGCTTCCTCAAGGTCAGCCGCTGGTCCGGGGAGGAGAGTTGACGACCCATCAGCTCTCACGCCCGGCCGCCGTGCCGGCCCGCCCCGGACGGCGCCGGATCGCCCCGCGCACCCTGGCCCTCGCGGGGGCGGCCTGGCTGCTGGCGGCGGTCTTCCTGCTCCCGTACCTGGAGATGGTCGTCACCGCACTGCGCCCGGCGGACGAACTGCGCGACGCGGGCTACCTGCCGCGGCACTTCGCCTGGTCCGCCTTCGTCGACGTCTGGCGCGAGTCCACCCTCGGCGGCAACCTGAAGGTCACCCTGCTGGTCGCCGGCGGGTCCACGGTACTGGCGCTCCTGGTCGCCCTGCCGGCCGCCTACTGCACGGCCCGCACCAGGTTCCGGGGCCGCCGGCTCTTCCTGCTGCTCGTCCTGGTCACCCAGATGTTCCAGCCGACCTCGCTGCTGGTGGGCCTCTACCGCGAGTTCTACCAGCTCGACATGCTCAACTCGGTCTGGACGCTGATCCTCTGCAACGCCGCCTTCAACCTGGCCTTCGCGATCTGGATCCTCACCGCCTACATCTCCTCCATCCCCGTGGAACTGGAGGAGGCGGCGATGCTCGACGGCCTCGGCCGGCTCGGGGTGCTGCGCCGGGTCGTCCTGCCGCTGGCGATGCCCGGGGTGGTGACGGCGGTGATCTTCACCTTCATCTCCGCCTGGAACGAGTTCGTGATGGGCCTGACCCTGTCGACGGACCCACGGAGCCAGCCGCTCACCGTCGGCATCAACAGCTTCATCGGCAACTACACCGTGGAGTGGAACTACCTGTTCGCCGGATCGGTCGTCGCGATCGTGCCGGTCGTGGTGCTGTTCGCCCTGATCGAGCGGCACGTCGTCTCCGGACTGACCGCCGGATCGCTCAAGTAGCCGCCCGCGCCGCGAGCACACCCCCGAACCGGCCGCGCCCTGGACCGCCGCCGCCCCGAACCGCCCACCTCGTCGACCACCGACAGGAGCATCCCCGTGCGCTTACACCGACCCCGACCCCGAGCCCGCTCCCGAGCCCGCCTCCGCCGGGCCGCCCTCACCGCGGCCCTGGCCAGCCTCGCCGCCCTGGCCGGCCCCACCCTGCCGGCCCGGGCCGCGGGCACCCCCTCCGCCGTCCTCGACCAGGGCCACCAGAGCGTCAGCTGGCAGAGCCCCGGCTACGCCAAGGGGACGCTCGGCGGCGCCACCAGCTGCCCGAGCGCCGCGCAGGACCCGGACGGCGCCGTCTGCAGCCGCTTCGACCTGACCGTCGACGTGCCGGCCGGCTACTGGGACGACAACCCGGAGGGCGGCATCCCGCTCTCCATCCAGTGGCAGAACCCCACCGACGACTTCGACCTCTACGTCTACGACGCCACCGGCAAGGAGGTCGCCGAGAGCGCGGGCACCGCCGACCCCGAGGCGACCGTCATCCCGAAGGCCTCCGGCACCTACCACGTCCTGGTCGTCCCGTACGACGTCCACGGCGGTTCCTTCACCGGCCGCGCCTACCTGCCGAAGACCACCGACGCGGGCGACCTGACCGCCTTCTCCGGCTCCCAGGGCAGCTACGACATCTCCGCCGGCCCGCTGAAGGCCAAGGTCGACTTCCTCGCCGACGACCGGCTGCGGCTGCGCGCCGCCCCGGACGGCGTGTTCACCGACCCGGCCGGCCGCACCATCATCCGCGAGCAGCCCGAACTCCAGCGCGACACCAGCACCTTCGACGCCGGCGACTACCACGGCATCCGCTCCCAGGACGTGGTGCTGCGGGTCTACAAGCACCCGCTGCGGTTCGCCCTGTACAAGGCCGACAACAGCACCGTGATCTGGCAGGAGGACGCGCCGCTGCGCTGGAGCACCGGCGGCCTGCGGCAGAGCCTGGTGCGCGGCGCCGACGAGCAGTTCTTCGGCGGCGGCGAGCAGAACGGCAGCTTCTCGCACCGCGACCGGACCGTGCACGTCTCCAACAGCTTCGACTGGAACGAGGGCGGCTACAACAACTCCCAGCCCTTCTACGTCTCCAGCGCCGGCTACGGCGTCTTCCGCAACACCTTCGCCCCGGGGATCTACGACTTCGGCTCGCCGGTCCGCACCGGGCAGCAGGAACGGCGCCTGGACGCCTACTACTTCACCGGTGACGTGAAGTCGGTGATCGGGCAGTACACCGCCCTGGTCGGCAAGCCCTTCATGCCGCCGGTCTACGGCCTGGAGCCCGGCGACTCCGACTGCTACCTGCACAACGCCAACCGCGGCGAGCGCCACACCACCGACGCCGTGAAGATCGCCGACGGCTACGTGCAGAACGGGATGCCGCTCGGCTGGATGCTGGTCAACGACGGCTACGGCTGCGGCTACGAGAACCTGCCGCAGACCGGCGAGGGCCTGCGGAAGGACCACGCCCAGCTCGGCCTCTGGACGCAGAACGGGCTGCCCAACCAGGCCGAGGAGGTCAAGGCCGGGGTCCGGGTGCGCAAGCTCGACGTGGCCTGGGTCGGCAACGGCTACGACTTCGCGCTGAACGCCTGCGACCAGGCCAAGGCCGGCATCGAGGACAACAGCGACGCCCGCGGGTTCGTCTGGCTGCCCGTCTCCTGGGCCGGTGCCCAGCGCTGCGGCGTGCTGTGGAGCGGCGACCAGAGCCTGTCCTGGGACTACATCCGCTGGCAGATCCCCACCTACGCCGGCGCCACCATGTCCGGCATCGCCTACAACACCGGGGACGTCGGCTCCATCTTCCGCCGCGACCCGAAGATGTACACCCGCGACCTGCAGTGGAAGGCCTTCCTCCCGGCCATCATGACGATGGACGGCTGGGCCCGCGACATGTCCGGCAAGGAGCAGCGCGACCAGCAGCCGTGGCTGGACGGCGAGCCCTACACCTCGATCAACCGCAAGTACCTGCAGCTGAAGGAACGACTGCTGCCGTACATGTACACCCTGTCCGCCGAGGCCACCAAGACCGGCATCGGCGCCGTGCGCCCGCTCGCCCTGGAGTACCCGAACGACCCGGGCGCCCTCGGGCCGAACGCCACGTACGAGTTCCTGGCCGGGCCGGACTTCCTGGTCGCGCCGGTCTACTCCGACACCTCGGTGCGCAACGGCATCCACCTGCCGGAGGGCACCTGGACCGACTACTGGACCGGACGCACCTACCAGGGCCCGACCACGATCGACGGCTACTCCGCGCCGCTCGACACCCTGCCGCTGTTCGTCAGGGGTGGTGCGATCGTGCCGATGTGGCCCGAGGGCACACTGTCCTGGCAGACCAGGAACCGCGGCGAACTCGACTACGACCTCTACCCGCAGGCCCAGGGGGACTCCTCCTACACCCTGTACGAGGACGACGGGGTCACCCGGCAGTTCACCGCCGGCTCCTCCGCCACCCAGCAGGTGGACGTCCACGCCGCCGGGCCGGTCACCGTGGTCAAGGTCGGTGCCAGCGTGGGCAGTTACGCCGGGAAGCCGGCCTCCCGGGCGTACCGCTTCACGGTGCACGGCCAGCCCGCCCCGCGCCAGGTGGTCACCCGGGGCGGCCCGCTGCCCCGGATCGCCTCGGCCGCCGCGCTCGACTCGGCGGCGGCGGGCTGGTACTACGACGCCGCGACCGGCGTGACCCGGGTCAAGACCGCGGACCAGCCCACCGACCAGGGCTTCTCCGTCGAGCTGATCCACGGCGGGCACTGACCGCGCTCGGGTGACCGCTCGGGCTCCCCTCGCAGGCAGGTGCTGCGGGGGGAGCCCGGGCGGTTCCGGTTTCCGTCCTCGGGGCTCAGGCGCGCTGCTCTCACGTGCGCTTGAAGAACTCCACCTCGGCCAGGGCGATGGCCCGGTCGGGGCCGGTCCCGGCGGCCTCGCGGACGGTGAGCTTCACCTGGACGACGTCGCTGAGACCGGTCGCCACGGTCTGCGGGCCCGGCTGGTCGTTGAGCGTGATCCGCTTCTGGTGCTGCCCGCCGTCGGCGTCCGTGACCTCCAGGGACAGCACGAGCGGACGGGCCTGCTGGCGGAACTGCTGCGGGTCCGCGGAGCCGCCGGTGTGGATGATCAGGTCCACCAGCCGGAACGGCGTGCGGAAGGCGAAGGTGACGGAGTCCCCGACCGCGGGCGCCCCCCAGTAGGTGTTGGTCAGGCCGTCGTCGGCCGCGGTCGCCGGGTGGCCCTCGACGGCGGCGCTCGCCGAGGTCGAGGCGGGGGTGATCGGCGCGGTGCTGCCGAGCTTGTCCAGCACGTCCTGGAAGGCGTCCTTGCCCGCCGGGTACAGCACGATCCCCGCCACCACGACGGCGGCCAACGCGACCAGCGCGATGGTGCGGCGCAGCGCGTTGCCCGAGCCGCCGATCCGCACCCGGCGCCGGAACGGCCAACGGGTGCGCCACCAGGGCAGCTCGGGCGGCGTCGCGGTGACGGTCAACGGTGCCGCGCAGCGGCGGCAGAAACGGCGGTCGGGCAGGTTGGGGGTGCCGCAGCGGGGGCAGGGCGGGCCGTCCGGGGTCTCGTCGGCGGCGGACTGCCGGACGACGGGGCGGGGGGCGACGGGCTTGGCGGGCTGCACGGCCACCGGGTCGGCCTGCGGCTGGGGCTCCGGCGTCGGCTCCGGCGTCCGTGCCGCTTTCGGTGTCGCTGCCGGCGTCGTCGGTACGGGATCCGGATCCTGAGCGGGAGCCGGCCGTACCCGGGAGCTGGTCGACGGCTCGCTCTCCGCGGCGGGCGGGACCGGCGCCGCCGGCGGGACGGGCGGTTGCTCCGTCCTGCCGCGTGCCGTCCGGCGTGACGCGGTCCGCCGGGTGGATTCGGCGGGTGCAGGCGCAGGCGGCGCGGGTGCAGGCGCAGGCGGCGCGGGTGCAGGCGCAGGCGGCGCGGGTGCAGGCGGCGCGGGCGCGGGTTCGGGCACGGGTTCCGTGGCGGGCGCGGGCACGGCGGGTGGCGCCGCCGCCGTGGCAGGGGCGCTGCGCGACCAGCCCAGGTAGGCGCCGCAGTTGCCGCAGAAGTCGTCCCCCTCCCCGTTGACAGTTCCGCAGTCGGGGCACACCGGCATCCGTCAGCCCTCCGCTCGGCCGGGTGGACCGGGCAGGATCTCCACCCGGAAGCTCAGATGGACCGGGCAGCCCGCCCTGACGACGGACAGCACCCGCTCCTCGTCCGGTACCGGACCGTGCAGCGGCCAGACCCGGATCAGTACCTCGCCCGCACCGATCGACGCAGGCGGCGCGGGCGGTCCGGGCGGCAGCGCCGCCCCGGGGTCGGTGGACCAGGAGACCCCGCCGCCGTCCACGATCTCGACACCGGCGCCCAGCACCAGCCGCAGCCGTTCGGCGAGTCCGCGCCGGGTGCCGCGCCACCGGTGCAGCTCCACCGCGCGCCCGACCACCGCCCGGCGGACCTCCAGCGGCCAGGCCGGGTCGACCTCCACCGCGACCCAGGAGGCCAGCCAGTCCAGGAAGTCGGCCGGCGCCAGCCCCGGCCGGAAGTAGGCGGGCAGGCTGTCCAGGGTGGCGAAGACCGGGGCGAGGACGGTGTCCAGGCCGGCCGTGAACCGCTGGGCGAAGTCGTCCTCGGCGAACAGCGCGGGAAGCAGCGCGCCGATCGGGTGCGGACTGGGCAGTCCCGGAACGGCAGCCCGATTGCTCATGAGAACCCGCCTTCCTCCGCCGCCGTCACCACGACCTGGTGCTGGTGGGAGAAGACCAGGGCGTCCGGCGGGACCTCGACCCGCTCGGCGGGGGCGCCCCTGCGCCCGGTGATCGGGTCCGCCGGGAACAGCCGCAGCTCCTCGACCCCGGCGACGGCGGCGACCTGCTGGAGCACCGCGAACACCTCCCCGTACTGCACCGCCCGGCCGAACGGCCAGCCCCGGCCGTCGGCGCCGCCGCGCAGCGGGTTGAGGTACCGGTAGAGCGCGGCGAGCACCGCTTCACGGACCCGGTCGGGGTCGGTGTCGCGGGTGGTGAGCCGGGCGACCACCGTCACGCCCTGGTAGGCGGGGGGCTGTACGGCGATCCGGGTGCCGATCAGCCGCCGCTCGTCCAGGGCGGTCGCGACGGCGGCCAGCACCTGCTCGTCGGGGATCAGTTGCTCGAACCGCAGCCGGTCGCCGTCGTCCGCGACGGCGTCGGGGACGACCAGCACCCGCACCGCCCCCGCCTCCCCGCCGCCGGCGGGCACGCAGCTGATCCGGGCGGCGGAGGGCGCGGCCTGCCGGGCGATCAGCTCGAAGTCCCCTGCGGTGACGGCCCGTTCCTGCAGCCGCAGCTGGTGCGGGGCGCGCAGCTTGGCGTTCTCCACCGTCTCGCCGTCGACTCCGCCGCGGGCTGCCTCCCGGTTGTCCACCCGGGCGATGTACGGGACGGAGCTGCGCAGCACCGTGAGGGTGCCGCGGGCGACGTTGCCCGCCGTCCCGCCGCCGGTGCGGTAGTGCGGGACGCGCAGCTGGGCGCCCTTGGGCGGCACCGCCCCGAAGGCGCGCAGGCTGCCGTCCGGCTCCCGGACCGCGGGCGGGAACTGGAACTCGCCGGTGGTGGCGTCGAGCACCACGTGCCGGTCGGTCGGCGCGGAGTCGCCGAAGTGCTCCACGAGCGTCCACGGCTGCCAGCCCTCGCCGGCCGCGACCTCGACCACCGGGGGTTCGCCGTCGAGCAGGACCGGCGGCCGGGCGAGCCGGAAACGCTGGCCCGCGACGCCCTCCGAGGAGCCGAGCGGCGCGTCGGTGACGGTCTGCGCGTGGACGACGGTCGCGGTGCCGCCGACCGTGAACACCTCGGCCCGGCGGATGGTCGGGGACTCGGAGTAGAACGGCTGGCCCGGCCGCGGCTCGGTGACCCGGCAGCGCAGCCAGCCGGCCCGCCGTCCGGCGACCACCGACGCGGTGTGCCCGGCGGGCACGAAGACCACCACCTCGCCGGGCCGGTTGAGGCCGCCGGTGGTGTCGCTGCCGGTCTCGCAGCCGATCCAGCGGGAGCCGTCCCACACCTCCCAGGCCAGCGGAGGCTGGCGCGGGTCGACGCCGACGCCCTCCACCCGGCTGTCCAGCCGGACGACCAGGATGCAGCGCGGCACCACGGCGGGCAGGGCGAAGAGCATGGCGTCCCCGGCCTCCGGGCGCGGCTGGAAGCAGGGCACGTCGGCGCCGTCGGCGATCCGGGCCGTACGGTCGGACTGCTCGCCGCCGGCGTGGACGGTGACCAGGCGTTCCAGCTCGCTGGGAACGATCGGCAGGTCCTCGGCGGTGGCGAAGACCACCGCGTCGTCGGTCTCGGTGCGCAGCGTGGAGACCTCGGTGCCCGCCCGCAGCAGGACCGTCTCGGGCTGCGGGGCCGAGAGCCAGAAGTCGACCTCGGCCCGGGCCGCGGCGGGCGGGAAGAGCCGGATGCCGAGCAGGTCGAGGAAGGCTGCGTAGTTCTTCTCGGGAACCCGGTTCAGCCGGTAGAGGAGCTGGTCGACCAGGTAGGCGAAGGTCTCGATGAGGGTGACGCCCGGATCGGAGACGTTGTGGTCGGTCCACTCCGGTGCGCGCTGCTGGACGTAGCGCTTGGCCTCGTCCACGAGTTGCTGGAAGCGGCGGTCGTCCAGGTTCGGGGAGGGCAGGGCCATCAGCCGGCGCTCCCGTCCGCCATGGCCGCTTCCCGGTCCGGATCGGGGTGCTCCGGGATGGTGTAGAAGGGGAAGACCAGGTTGCGGCGGTCGTTGGTGGCGCGCACGGTGTAGTGGACGTCGATGTAGAGGGTGCCCTCGTCCACCCGGTCGAAGGCGATCACCACGTCGTCCACCTCGATCCGCGGCTCCCAGCGTTCCAGGGCGATGCGCACCTCGCGCGCGATCCGCCCGGCGGTGGTGCTGTCGCCGGGGGCGAAGACGTACTCGTGGATGCCGCAGCCGAATTCGGGGCGCATCGGGCGTTCGCCGGGGGCGGTGCCGAGGATCAGCCGGATGGCTTCGGCGATCTCCCGGTCCCGTTCCACCATGCCGATGCCGCCGGTGGCGTTGACCCGCAGCGGGAAGGCCCAGCCGCGGCCGATGAAACTGCTGGTCATACGGTGCCTCCGATCAGCACGTTGAACGCGCCGCTGGTGATGGTGGCGCCGCAGGTCGTCTTGTCCCCCATGCGGGCCGCGGGCAGCCCGCCGATCAGGACCACGCCCCCGGTCACTCCGCCCATGGCGGGTTCCACGAGGTTGGCGGGGCCCAGCTCCACGTGCGGGACGCAGGCGTGGATGCTGCCGACCACCGCGGCGGGCCGGCCGCCGATCAGCACGGTCGCCACCCTGACGGCGCCCGGCGGCGGGGTGGTGAGGGCGCCGCCGTGGTCGGTGAGGTCGCCGGTCCGGGCTGCGGGGGGCATGTACGGTCTCCGTTTCGATGGTGCGGTGGTGCGGTGGGGTGAACTGTAGAACAGCTGCGACTGTTTGATGCATCGTCAGTTGATGCGCACGAACGCCCCCTTGAGGATCGCCTCGGCCCCGCCGTCCACGGTGACGGCGGTCGTGCCGCGGATCGTCACCGAGGCGCCGCGCACGTTCACCTCGCCGGTGCCCGCGTCGAGGGTGATCCCGGAGGAGGAGAGGCGCACCGTGCTCCCCGCCGCGCCGCCCGCGCCGTGGACGGTCAGCACGATCTCCCCGTTCTGCTGGTCGAGTTTGACCTCCAGCTTCTTGTCCCCGCTCGCCAGCCGGACCCCGGAGGCGCCGCCCGGCACGTCCAGCAGTTCCAGGCGGTGGCCCGAACGGGAGGCCACCGAGCGGCGGTTGACCTTGCCGGAGGCCGCGTCGACCAGCGGCACGTCGTGCGGCGAGGGCTTGTCCACGCCGTTGTAGAGGCCGCCCAGCACGTAGGGGCTGTCCAGGTCGCCCTGCTCGAAGCCGACCAGCACCTCGTCGTTGACCTCCGGGCTGACCACCCCGCCGCCGCCGTGGCCGCCCCACTGCACGGTGCGCACCCAGTCGGAGACGTACGTGTCGTCCAGCCAGGGGAACTTCAGCTTCACCCAGCCGCGCTGCCCGTCGCCCGGCTCCCGGACGTCGGTGACCACGGCGACGGCCAGGCCCGGCATCCGCGGCCCGCGCGGCGGCGCGTTGCCGCCGGTGACGAGCCCGGCCAGGGAGCGGTCCGGCGAGGCGCTGACCACCACGGTGCTGCGGTAGCCGCGGAAGGGTTCGATCAGGTGGCGCACCCCGGTGACGGTGTAGCGGCCGGAGAAGGCGGCGCCGACGTTGCCCAGGGCGACGGCGCTGCCCGCCCGCAGCCGCGGGTTGCCCTCGGCGACCGCCTCCAGCTCGCCGAAGCCGGCGGCCACCGAGGCGGCCACCGAGCGGGCCACGGCGGCCGTCTCCGCCTGGGTGCGGTACGGGGTGTCGGCGACGGTCAGCTTGGCCCGGCCGGGGAAGGCCGAGGCCGCCACCGAGGCGCTCATCCCGGGCAGCACCGTGCGGGAGGTCACCGAGGGCTCGGTGGCGACCAGGGCGCTCTTGGTGGTGACGTTCCAGCCGCGCGCCTCGACGGTGTCCGCGCCGGCCGCACCGGTGAGCACCCCGCGCAGCTCCAGCAGGTTGCGCCCGTACTCCAGGACCATCGGGCTCTGCGGCGCCGGGGTGGACGGCGCCGGGGCGCCGGACGCGGGCTCGGGCCGGACGAACTCCAGCCGCCCGTCGTCGTCCACCCGCACCTGCGCGCCGCTCTCCTGCGCCAGGAACTGCAGGAACTCCCAGTCCGGGACGTTCGCCTGGGACAGCTGCTGGTGGACCACCGGGAACGCGTCGACCCGGCCGCAGGACAGGCCCGCGCCCGCGGCGACCTCGCGGACGATGTCGGCGGTCGTCATGTTCCGGAAGGCCTTCACCCGGCGCCCGCGCATCAGGCGGTGGGTGACCGCCGACGCCCGCACCACGGTGTACGAGCCGGTGGTGTCCACCTCCAGCTCTAGGGCCGTCACCTCGCCGGTGAACAGCCGCACCTGGGTGTGCCCCTGCACGGTGACCACGGACACCCGCAGCGGGGTGCCGATGGTGATGCCCGTCGCGGCGAGGAAGGTGTGGTCCGCGTCCCGGAAGCTCAGCACGGCCGTGTCGGGCAGGCCGACGCTCTCCTCGATGTCGCAGGAGACCAACTGCGCCGCCCAGGCCGGCGGCAGCGGGCCCGGTGCCTCGACAACGGGATCCGCGGCGAACGGCCGGCCGCCCCGGGCCTCGGGAGTCGTCATCGCCGCCCGCCCCGGGTCAGTTCGTCGATCCCCGGCACGATCAGCTCCGCGCCGGGGACCAGCGCCAGCGGATCCTCGATGTCGTTGGCCTCCGCGATGGCCCGCCACGCCGTCGCGTCCCCGTACGCGCGCCAGGCGAGCAGCGGCAGGCTGTCGCCCGCGATCACCCGGTGGGTGCTGCGGGCCTCGGGCGAACCGGAGGTCGGGTTCTGCCCGGCCGGGTCCACGCTGGCCTCGTCGATGGAGAGCGAGCAGACCGCGCGCAGCGGATTGCCGTCCACGTCGAACAGCGTGTAGGTGACGGACAGGCCGGTCAGCACGCCGTTGAACGACGTCGTCTTCAGGGTGCCCCAGTCCAGCCGGATCCAGGGGCTGGCCGGCGTCTTGCGCGCCAGGCTGGTCGGGGTCGGCACGCACGCCGTCATCAGCTGCTCCACCGCCCGCTCCACCGAGTTGTCGTGGGTCGCGGTCGAGTCCAGGAACACGTCGAGGGAGAGCGAACGCGGACCGCTGCCGACGAACTCCGGCAGCGCGGACTGGCCCGCCATCCGGGACGGCGTGCGCCGCCACTCGGTGGTCTTGCGCAGCACCAGGGTCGCCGGGTTGAACTGGAGCCGGAGCTGCGCGAGCGTCCCGCCGGGCTGGGCGCCGACCGTCGACGGGGGCTCCATGATGGTCAGTTGGGCCCGGGTCACGCTCGCGGGGACCGCTGCGGACATCCTGGTGCTCCTCACGATGGGTCGTACGGTCGGTGGGCGGGGCGGGTTGCGGACGTGGACGTGGACGTGGACGTCAGGAGGGGCGGAGGCCCGCGTGGGCGATCTCCAGGGTCTCGATCGCGGCCTGGGAACCGGACGGGTCGAAGGACGGGCCCTCCCACCGCACCGGGACGATCCCGAGCACCTGCCAGCCGATGATCCGGCTCAGGTCGGGGCGCAGTGCCACGATCTCCCCGTCCTTCGGTTCGACCTTCCGGACGATCTCGCCCAGCCAGCGCGTGATCTTGGCGCTGTCCGCGGTGACCGCGCGGGTCAGCGTGATGTTCGTCCAGGTGATCCGGCCCGGCAGCTGCCAGGCGAAGCCGTTGTTGCCGCCCTCCGCGTACTGCTCGATCTCGACCTGGGCACCGAGCCCCGAGCAGGTGGTGAACTCGCCCAGGTCGTTGCCGCCGATGGTCAGGCTGAAGAACACGCTGGTCGCGAAGATGTTGTCGGTCATCGGTTCCGTTCCCTGCTTCCTGCTCCTGCTTGGTGCGTCCTGCTTGCGGCCTGCTGTGCTCAGCGGCGCCCGTCGTACGGCCGCCCGCTGCGCTCCCTCCCCCGGCGCAGCTCGGTGCGCAGCAGCCGCCCGACCGGCTCGACCAGCCGCCGGGCCAACTCGTCCAGCTCGCCGAGCCCGACGCCGCCCGGCTCGGACGGCGGTCGTCCGTCACCGTGGTGCGCGGAAGTGGTCCGGGCGGGCGAGCCGGGCGCCGGGGCGGCCTGCACCGTGGTCGGCGTGCGCGCCGGCACCGCGGTCAGCGGCACCCCGACCAGACCCGCCTGCTCGGCCACCCGCTGCAACACCTGCGCCGTACCGGGCAATGACGGCGAGGGCGAGGGCGACGGCGGCACGGGCGTGGTCTGGGCGGGCCAGGTGTGAGCGGGTCCGGTCCGGGCGGGCGCGGCGGGCCGTACGGACGGAACAGCGCTCATGGCGCGCGACACGACGGGCGAGGACACGGCGTTGAGCCGAGGGCCCGTCGCACCACCCGGACCCGGCTGCGTCCAGGACGCCTGCGGAGACGGGGAGGGCGGGGACGGCGGGGGCGGTGGGGAGGCGGCCGGAAGCCGCTGGAGCGACGGGGCCGCCAGCGGCGTGGGCCGGACCACGGGCGGGCGCGGCACCGTCACCACGGCGGCCGGTGCGGCGGATCCGCCGCGGCCGGGGCGACCGGCGGACGCCGGTGCGGCGAGACGCTGCACGGCCGGGCGGCCCGCGGTCGTACCGCCGCCGTGGGTTCTCTGGCCGATCTGGCTGCTGCGACCGCTCGGCACCGAACTCTCTTGGTCCGACGGCCGATCCGCGCTCCCCCGGCCGGCTGCCTGCCCCGAGGAGCGCCGCGCCCGCGCGCTCTGCACCGCGCCCACGGCCCTGCGCACCAGCCCGGACGGGCGGTCCGTCGCCAGCCGGTCACGCCCGCCCTCCGACGAACCCCGCACGCGCGAACGCTGCACCGCACCACCCGCGCCGCCCGCGCCACCCGCCTGAGCCGGCGCCGCTGCGGCCGCGGCTGCGGCGCCGGAAGCACCGGATCGCACGGGGCTTGCCTGCGGCCCCGGTTGCCCGACGGCGCTACGACTGTCCGCGGCGCCCGGCGTCTGCCGCGCACCGGAACCCGAGCGCTGCACGGCAACCGCAGGCCGACGCCCGGGGCCGCCGGGCGCCGTCGGCTCGGCGGCCGGTTCGCCGTCCGTGCCCGACTGGAGCGCCCTGGGCCAGACGGCCGGCACCACGGGCGGGGCGGCTACCGCCCTGCCTGCGCCGGTCCCGGTAGCCGTCCCGGTCGCGGGTGGCGTCGCCGAGGCCGCCAGGGTGACCTTCATCGGACGTTCCCCGATCAACCCCCGCCTCAGGACACCGAGTTGCGCGGCACGCTGCACCCGCAGGCCCCCGGCCGACGGCCGCACGGGAACCACCGGGCCGCTCCCGCCCCCCTGCGGGGCCCCGGCAGCGCCGGCCGAGCCGGCCGAGCCGGCCGAGCCGGCCGCCCGGGTCGCGGGGACGACCGGCTGCGGCGCAGCGCCCGGCCGACGTTCCGGACCGGTGCCAGAGGAAGCCGTACCGGAATCCGCCCGTCCGTCATCGCCACTAAGCGGCCGGGCCGCCGGTTCCACGCCGCCTTCGCCGGAACGCCGCACAGCACGCTGCACATGCGGCGCCTCGCCGATCGAAGGCGCAGCGGCGGTGGGAACCCTTGATCCCTGAGACCGGCCTGCCGAAGCCCCCGAGCCGGCATCGGAACGCTGCACACGCAGCCCGACACCGGTGGAGCCGTCCCCACCCTGAGATCGACCCGCCGGGTCCGCCGAATCATCACCGGAACGCGGGACGGCTCGCTGCACCCGCGGCCGCTCCCCGGCCAGTGGCAGGGCGGCGGGCGGCGTGCTCTGCGTCGGCACGCTCCCGCTGCTGCCGCCGCCGGTGGCATCGCCCATCGTCGGGCCCGCGATCCGCCCGGCCGGCGCTCGCCCGCCGAGCAGCGGCGCCGTTCGACCCGGCGCGGCAGCCGTCGGCGGCAGCGCGTCCAGGGGCGCGCCGAGGCCCCCACGCGTACGGGCCGGGGTCTGCTCGGGACGCGCGTGTCCGGCCCGTTCGGCAGTCGGCGAGGTCGGCGCTGTCAGCACTGTCTCCGAGGTCCGCGAGCTCGGCGACGAGGGCGCGGGCGAGGGGGTGGCGGCTGCGGACGACGACGTGCGCTGCACGGGAGTCCCGCCGTCGGCGCCGCGCACGGGACGGGAAGCGGCCGGGCCGGCCGGCTCGGCGGTCGCCCGGGCGCGCTGCCCGCCCTCGGCGGCCTCGGGCCCGGCCGTAGCGGTGCCAGTGCCGGTACTGGTGCCGGTACCCGTGGGCCGGGCCTCGGCGTGGACGACCGGCAGGGCCGGCCCGCCCGAGGCTGCGTCAGGGACTCGGGGGCCGGTGGCGGCCACGGGTGCGGCGCTCGCGGGCAGCGTGGTCAGGGGCGCGCCGAGGACCGGGCGGGCCGGGGCGGCCTTGTCCGGCGAGGCAGCAGCCCGCTGGACCGTCTCTCCGCCGTGCCCGCTCCTGGTGGGCGCGGCGATGGGGGCCGGGCCGGCCGCCGTCGGCGCGACGGCTCCGCCGTCCTCGGGCGGGTGCGGGCTGCCCGGTGGTTCCGCCGCCGGGCTCGACGGCTCGGCGACAGCGCGCGGCGCCCGGGTCGGTCCCGGGACCACGGTCACCGGGCGCGCGGCCAGTGCCCGGGGGCGCCGCGCCACGGTCAGCGCGTCGCCGACGGGACGCGGCCGTACGGGCCGCACCGGGCGGGCCGGGTCCGCAGCACCGCCGCGACTCGGGGAGGTGCTGTCCTCAGCGGACATCGGCGCACTGCCGTCAGCGCCCACCGAAACCGCCGCCCGGTCGGACCCGCCCGAGCGCGCCGTCCGCGGCGCCGACCGGACGGGAAGCCGCCGCAGCCCACCGGCCCGCTGGACCGGCCGCTGGACGGGCCGGGCCCGCCTCGGCGCCCCCGACTCCTCCGAGTCAGTGAGGTCCGCCGTCGGCTCCGCCTCCGCGGCCCCGACCGTTCCGCTGACGACCGGCAGCGCGAGTTCGTCCCCGCCCCCGAAGGCGGCGGCCGACCCGACCGGCCGCGCCACCGCCCGCAGGATGCCCACCGGGGCGGAGGGCAGCACGGCGTGCCCGAGCGGCCCGCACAGCGAGGGGTCCTGCCACGCGGAGAGCCGGGACCGGAACCGCAGGCCGTCGCTGACCCCGTGCGAGGCGCCGGCCAGGGTCGGGACCAGCGGCCGTACGGCACGCCAACCCCCGTCCCCGGCCGCCGTCGGCGGCCGCTGCCCGAGACCGCCGCCGTCACCAGGCCGGGCAGCACCCACCCGGGCATCACCGACCCGGGCGGCACCGACGTCCGTACCTCCGTCCGCCGCACCGCCCGCCTTCCGGCGCCCGATCCAGTCCCGCAACCCCACCCCGCTCACCCGCCTTCGCTGACGCGGGTGTTGAGCCGCGCGATCTCCCGCACCCACTGCGCGCGTTCGCGGTGGGTGAGGTCGAGGATGTCCTCCCGCTGCCAGTGGAAGTGGTAGGCGATGTACGCGACCTCCTCGTACAGCCGAGCAGGCGCGTACGTCACGATTCCCCCAGGCGCCCACCGGCGAGGTCGACCTCGAAGGCGCCGTCGCAGTGCGGGCAGGTCACCGCGGCGCGCGTGTGGCCTTCGCTGTTGATCCGCTGGTAGAGGTCCTGGAGGAAGGCGACGTCGGTGGCGTACATCCGCTCCACGATCCCGGTGTGCACGTCGGTGAGGTCACCGAGCCTGGTGATCACGTGGCTGAGCAGCACCACGCTCAGGTAGGCCGGGTTCTCCTTGACCCGCAGGTCGATCTGCGGCATCAGTTCGTCGCGGGCGGTGGCCAGGCGCATGGTGCCGTGCCGGTGCACGGTGCCCTCGTCGTCCACGTAGCCGAGCGGCAGCTCGAACTCGAACTCGGTGTGCGGCGCCTGCCTCCTGGGCCCCGCCGGCGCCGCCTGCCCCGCGGGCTGCGGCGGCGCCGGGTTCTGCGGGGCCGTGCTCTGCTGGACCGGGCCGCGTTCCAGCAGTTCGTCCAGGCTGATCCTTCGCCTCACTCGACACTGATTTCTTCGAAGACGATGGTCACGGTCTCCGTCGCGGCGCTGGATTCGCCCGCGGTCAGCGTGGGGCCCTCCCAGCGGCTCGCCCAGGCGTTGGTCAGCTGGATCCGCCGCAGGGTGGCACCGGTGGTGTCCTTGACCTCGATGGTGAGGTTCTGGCGCGCGGTGTTGATCGCCCCGTTGTTGAGGGTCTCCTTGATCCAGTTCGAGAACGCGCTGCTCTTGTCGAGGCCGCGGGTGATGGTCACCTCGCCGGGCAGCCGGGCGCCGGGCTGCTTGCGGACGATCAGTTTGCCCTCTTGGGTCACCTGCTTGTACTCGACGACCTCCTGGTCGACCGTCAGGTTGCTGATCTCCTTGACGGACTCGACGTTGTAGCCGCCGAGTTGGACGCCGAAGATGTGTGTGGAGAGCGGATCGCCTTCAGCCATGGCTGCTTGTCACCTTCCGATGAGTGCGGGACGGGGCACCGACGGGGCGCCGACCGTGCTGGTGGTGTGGTGTGGTCACTCGTTGACGAGGCTCGTGCTGTCGGAGAACTGGGACAGCCGGAACACCACGAACTCCGCGGGCTTCACCGGGGAGACGCCGATCTCGCAGACCACCTGGCCGAGGTCGATGGACTCCGGCGGGTTGTTGTCGCGGTCGCACTTGACGTAGAAGGCCTCGGCCGCGGTCTGGCCGAACAGCGCCCCGCGCCGCCACTCCTCGGTGAGGAACGCGGTGATGTTGCGGCGGATGCTGGACCAGAGCCGGTCGTCATTGGGTTCGAAGACCACCCACTGGGTGCCCAGGAGGATCGATTCCTCCAGGTAGTTGAAGAGCCGGCGCACGTTCAAGTAGCGCCAGGCCGGGTCGGAGGAGAGGGTGCGCGCGCCCCAGATCCGGATGCCGCGCCCGGGGAACGCCCGCACGCAGTTGACGCCGATCGGGTTCAGCAGGTCCTGCTCGCCCTTGCTGAGGCGGATCTCCAGGTCCACCGCGCCGCGGATGACCTCGTTGGCCGGGGCCTTGTGCACCCCGCGCTCGGCGTCGCTGCGCGCCCACACCCCGGCGACGTGCCCGCTCGGCGGGACCAGCACGTTGCGGCCGCTCGCCGGGTCGAAGACCTTGATCCACGGGTAGTACAGGGCGGCGTAGCGGGAGTCGAAGCCCGCCTCGTCCTGCCGCCAGGTGCGCATCCGCTGGGCGTCGAGGCCGGGCGGCGGGTCCAGGACGGCGATCCGGTCGCCCATCTGCTCGCAGTGCGACATCACCGCCAGCTGGACGGTCCGCAGGCCTTCGCCGTCGAGGTCGCCGCGCTGGTAGGCGCTCATCAGGTCGGGCACCGCGACCATGGTGATCTCGTCGATCGCCTCCAGGCCGGAGAAACCGGTGCGGGCGGCCGCGTCGCCGACGTACTCGGCGGGGTCGAGCCGGGTGGCGGGGGCCGCGACCGGCCCGGTCGCGGGCGCGGCGGCGAGGGCCTGGGTCTGGCGCTCGGGGCGGCTCGGCGCGGTGCCGGGCTGTTCGGCGACCGCGATCAGCTTGGACTCGCGCAGCTGGGTGACGACGTAGCCCTTGGTGCTCTTGCGGGTCGAGACGTCGTACGTCTCCGCGACCTCACCGCCGCGCCGCACCAGCAGGCGGAACCGGTCCTCGGGGACGTTCTCGCCCTCCACGTCGGCGATCTCGACGGACACCTCGCCGCCCGCGCCGGGCAGCGCGGAGTAGAGGAAGCCGGCGATCGCGACGGGCGGGGGCGCGCTCACGGCGCGGGCGGGGGCGGCACCGGCGGCCCGCCGGGCCGGGTCGCCGACCCGTACGACGTAGGCGGAGCCGCCGCCGTTGGCGAAGTAGCCGTACACGGCGTGCGCCAGGTAGGTGCCCTCGGTGAACCCGCCGAACCGCTGGACGTACTGGTCCCAGTTGGTCACCAGCGTGGGCTCGTGGAAGGGGCCGGTCTCGGCGAAGCCGACGAAGGCGGCGACGGCCGTGCCGACGCCCTCGATCGGCCGCGCACCGGACTGGACCTCCTCCACGTACACGCCCGGGGTGAGGTACGACGGCATTCGCGCTCCTTCGGATGGCCGGTCATTCGTCCCCGAGTCTGCTGCCGGGGCGCCGCCCGGGGACATGTCCGCAGGTCCCGCGCCGGGGGCAGGAACGTTTGCCCCGACGGGCACCGCCCCCGGTACCCACAGGTAGCAGGGGCCCCACGGGAGCCCGTGTCACCCCCGCCCGGCGTCCCCGATGATGCCCAGCCACGGCCCGAACTCGCTCTCCAGCACCAGTCGCCCGAGCTTGCGGTACTCCCCGACCACCGCGGCGACCAGCTGCGCCATGCCCAGCGGGGCGCCCGTCCCGGCGGCCAGGTAGGCGGCGGAGACGGCGCAGGCCCGGATGGAGCCGCCGGTGAGCTCGAAGTTCCGGGCGCAGAAGTCCAGGTCGAGGTCGTCGCCGCGGGGCAGCCGCGGCCCCAGGCAGCGGTCCCAGAGCACCCGCCGCTGCGCCTCGTCCGGCAGCGGGAAGTCCGCGATGACGTCCAGTCGGCGGGTGAACGCCTCGTCGAGGTTGGCGCGCAGATTGGACGTCAGCAGCGCGATGCCCTCGAAGGACTCCATGCGCTGGAGGAGGTAGGCCGTCTCCACGTTGGCGTGCCGGTCGTGGGCGTCCTTGACCTGCGAGCGCTTGCCGAACAGCGCGTCCGCCTCGTCGAACAGCAGGACGCCGTTGACCTGCGAGGCCTCGGTGAAGATGCGCTCCAGGTTCTTCTCGGTCTCGCCGATGTACTTGTCGACCACGGTGGACAGGTCCACGACGTACAGCTCCATGCCGAGTTCCGCGGCGACGACCTCGGCCGACATCGTCTTGCCGGTGCCCGACTCCCCCGCGAACAGGGCGATCACG
The DNA here is from genome assembly GCF_003635085.1 of Streptomyces sp. 1114.5. Taxonomy (NCBI): domain Bacteria; kingdom Bacillati; phylum Actinomycetota; class Actinomycetes; order Kitasatosporales; family Streptomycetaceae; genus Streptomyces; species Streptomyces sp. 1114.5. The sequence goes on along the minus strand of NZ_RBXE01000002.1, from coordinate 1,794,095 downwards.
CCGTTGCCGCGGCCGCCGCCCGGGCGCATCCGCCACTGGCCGAGCACCTGGTCTCGGTGCCGGGCCCGCAGCACGAGTTCGCGCAGCCGGCCGGCGGTGGGTTCGGGCAGGACCAGGTCCGCCCAGCCGACCGCGGGCTCGATCCGGCGGGCCAGGCGGGCCAGACCGGCGCCGTTCTGCGCCCGTACGGCGGTCCGCAGGTCCTCGGCGCGCACCGGACGCCGCTCGGCGGCCGCCGTCCGGGCCGCCACCGCGGCGGCCCGCTCCAGCTGCTCCTGGTCGACCCGGTAGGCGGCCACCGCCTCGGCCAGCTCCGGCGGCAACGCGCCGTCGGCCGACTCCCCGGCCAGGGCGCGGGCCCACTGCTCGGTGCGGTCGCGCGCGTTCGGCGGCGGGACGGTGACCACCACGGGACTTTCCCGTGCCCAGGCCGGATCCCACACCTGCGGGCCGTGCACGACCAGCGGGACGGCTACTCGCCCGCTCGCCTCTTGGACGCTCGGAGCGCCTGCGAGCTCCGCGCACAGCTCGCGCACCAGGGCGGCGCGCTCGGGACGTTCGGGTTCGAGCCGGTCCAGCGGGCCGAGCACCACCCCGCACCCGGCCAGCCGGGCCTCGCGGGCGAGCACCCGGACGACTCCTCCGGCCGGGCGGGCGGCCAGCGCGGCGGCGTCGACGACCAGGGGCGGCGGGCCGTCGGCCGCCAGGGCCGCCACGGCCAGCGGGCCGGCCGTCCCGGCCCGGTCCAGCAGGTGCACCGGCCCGCCGCACGCCGCCACGGCGCGCAGCCGGTCGGCGGCGGGCCGGTCGACACCGGGCCAGGGGCGCTCCTCGGGGGCGGCCCGGCGGGCCACCCCGGCGAGCGCGCCGTCCGGTTCGTCGTCGCCGAGCAGATGGGCCGTCACCCGGTCCGGCACGCGCAGGGTGCGGGAGAGCAGCGGGCGCTCCGGCTCGCCGACCTCCAGCAGGCCGCCGGCGATCAGCGGGGCCCGGACCGAGAAGCGGGAGCGGCCCGCGCCGGCCCCGGGCAGTCCGCACAGTTCGAGGGCCAGCCCGATGGTCGCCCGGCGGCGGGTCAGGTCGTCGTTGAGGTAGCCGTAGAGCTGTTCGAAGCGGGTGTCGAGGTCGGGGGCGAGGGCCACCAGCAGCAGGTCGAGGTCCACCGGCAGCAGCCCGAAGGCGGCGCTGAGCCGGGCGAGCCGCGAGCCGGGCGGCGGCGCGGGCGAGTCCCCGGCGGCGGCGTTCCGGGGGTGGGCGCCCTCGGGCGCAGCACGGCCGCCGTGCACCGTGGCGGAGGCCGCCAGGATCCGTTCCACCGCCTCCGGGCCGAGGTACTGGCCCCGGTACGGGTCGTCCGGGTCCGGGTCGTCGGCCCGGCGCTCGCGCACCGCCGTACGGACCCGTTGCTCGACCCGGTGCAGCCGCTCCCAGAGGTGGTCGGGGCCGGTCGGCGCCGGCCGGGTGGCCGTTCCGAGGTCCGGGCTCATCGTGCCCCGCCGCCCCTCGGCCGGCGGCCCGGCGGCAGCCCGCGCTCGCGGGGCGCGGCGAAGCCGTCGGCTCCCGGGTCCGTACCGCCGTGGTAGCGCAGCCGGCGGCCCGGACCTCCGGTGCCCGCCGTACCCGGCGCGTCCGCCGCGTCCGCCCGGCCGATGGACTCGGTGCGCACCACCAGTCCCTCGGTGACCGGCGGTCCGGCCGGGGTGCGGCCGCCGGGCAGCGGGGCGAGCAGCCTGAGGTCGATCGAGGGGCGCAGCTCCCCGCCGAGCCCCGACCAGACGTCGGACACCGAGGGCAGGCCGGTGTCGCGCCCGGCGATGTCGAGCCCGACGGTCAGTCCGAGCTCGGCGAGCGTCCCGGTGAGGACCCGGGCGGGCAGCGCGTCCACGGCGGTCAGGCACTGCAGGACCTCGGCCAGCAGCCGGTGCTCGTCCTGCGGCCGGTTGGTCCAGACGGTGACCAGGTAGGCCAGCTCGAACCAGCGGGGGGCGGGGCGGTGGCCGACCACCAGGCCGTCGGCGTCGTGCTCGGCGATGGTGCCGGCCTGGCGGCGGCCGGTCTCCTCGCGGATCCCGTAGAGGAAGACGCTGACCGTCGGCGCGGTGCGCCGGGCGGTGAAGTCCCGGGTGGGCGCGTCGAAGGCCACCTCGATGCCGCGCTCGGGCAGGCCGGCCTCGGCGAGCAGCAGCCGCAGCGCCTCGTCGACTTCGTGGATCACCGGCGTTCCACCTCCCCCGGCGGGCCGATGTTGCCCTCGACCACCAGGAAGGGCGTGGTCACCGGGGAGAATCCGGGGCCGTCGGCGGTGATGGTCCGCGGGCCGGTCTCGTCCTTGGGGAGGATGAGCAGCTGACCGGCGAAGGTGCCGTCGGCCCGGGGGAAGGTGGGCGCCGCGGCGGCGGTGATGCCGGGCTGCCAGGTGAACCGCACCGGTGCCCCGGGCGGGAAGTCCACGCCGCGCACGGAGGTCACGAAGCCGGGCTTGCCGATGGGCGGGACGGCGACGATGCGGGGCTGGAGGATGCGCAGCGGGGTGCTCGCCCGGTGCGGTCCGGGGGTGGCGTCGGTGCCGGTGGTGGTCAGTTCGGCGGTGATGGTGGTCTCCAGTACGGCCACGGGTGCGAGCACGACCCGGACCACCTGGCTGCCGCCGGGGCGCAGGTCGGCCAGGGTGCAGCCGGTGCTCCGGCAGCCGGGCGGCAGTGCCTCGGTGGGCACGCCCGCGGGCAGGCCGAGGGTCAGGCGCAGCCCGGTGGCGAGAGCCTGGCCGGTGTTGCGCACGGTGTAGCTGACGGTCACCCGGCCGCCGACGTAGCCGGGGTTGGGCTGGGCGTCGACGGACACCTCCGGGCCGGCCTGCGGTGCCGGGACCGTGTCGGGGGCCGGCGGGGGCGGTGGCGGTGCGGGGGTCGGCGTGGCGGGCGGTGTCGGGGTCTGCGAGGCGGTCGGTGACGGCGTCGGGGTGGGGGTCGGCGAGGGGGTCGGTGCGTCCTGCACCGGCAGCAGGGTCTGGGCGGAGTCGTCCTCGGGGTTGGGGTCGGCCACCGTCCCGGTGACGGTCCAGCCGAAGGGCTGGGTGCCGCTGCGGGTGCCGATCAGACGGGCCGTCACCCGGACCACCGCGTGCGGCGCCAGGGTGCCGAGCTCGCAGCGCAGCGCCCCGGCGTCGCACGTCCCGACCGGGCTGGTCAGCGCGCCGAGCCGGGCGCCGGTGGGCACCGAGGCCGTGAGGACGGTGCCGGGCGAGGGCGCGGGGCCCTTGTTGGTGACGGTGATCGTCACGTCCGTGCCGCCGTCGACGGGGACGACCGGGGTGCGCCCGGGTGCGCTGAGCGCCAGGTCGACGGACTGCTGGACGGCCGGCTCCTTCTGGCGGCCCGGCAGTCGCCGGTCGAGCGGGGTGAGGCTGCGGGACGCGAAGTCGTAGAGGGCCAGTCCTTCCGGCGAGTTCGGCGGCAGGGCGCGGCGCGCGGTGAGGACCAGCTGGGCGCTGTTCGCCGTCCAGGCGACGTCGCGGGGCTGGAAGGGGCCGGCGTCGGTGGTTTCGGGCAGCGGGCGGGTGCAGGCGCCCTTGTCCCCGTCGAGCCCGGTGGGCAGGACCACCGTGCAGTCGGCGCCGGTGGGCGAGGCGACCAGGATGCCGTCCCGGCGGTTGTTGCCGCCGTCGCCGGCCTTGCGGTTGAAGGCGATGCGCCGGCCGTCGGGCGAGAACGCGGGGCTGTCGTCGATGACGTTGCAGGCGCCCGGGCAGAGCGTCCGGCTGAGGTCGCTCTGCCGGGTGAGGTCGTCGGCGGGCACGGTCCACAGGTGCAGGTTGCCGGCGTTCCCGTCGACCACCGCGGTGCGGGAGAAGACGATCAGCTTGCCGTCGGGGGACCAGAAGGGCTGGCCGTCGGAGGCGCCCTGCTGCCCGGCGGGTGGCTGGACGGTGCCGACGATCGTCCCCGTGGAGACCTCGGCGATCAGGATCCGTCCCGGGCGCCCGGGTTCCCGGCCGGTGGCCGGGGTGCTGCGGCTGAACACGACCAGCCGGCCGTCCGGCGAGACGGAGGGGTCGGTGTCCCGGTCGAGCGGGCCGCGCCCGGCGAGGTTCATCGGGTGCGGGTCGCCGCCGTCGGCGTCGGCCAGCCAGATGCGTTGGATCCGCCCGGCGGGCGAGTCCTCGTAGCGGGTCACCACGATCTGCCGGCCGTCGGGCGTGTAGGTCTGCCGCTCGTACCAGGGGTCGAAGCCGGGGCGGGGGTGGAAGAGCGGGTCGGCCGCCGGGTCGGGATCGGTGTTGGCGGCGGCGGCCGGGTCCTCCCGGAGCACGCTGACGCCCAGGTCGCGCGGGTCGCCGCCGTCGGGCCGGACGTCCTGGACGTCGGCGACGTTGGAGCCGGACGCGCTGGTCTGCTCCACCACCGGGCCGCCCCCGCTCTGGGGGCCGAGCCAGGTCGGCGTGGCGGTCAGCCGGTCGGCCCGGTAGAGCAGTCGGGGCGGGGTGCAGTCGCAGGTCGGTGCCCGGTACAGGTTCACCACCGGCGGCTGGGTCGGGTCGGGCTGCGGGCTCGGGTCCTTGGGGTCGAGCAGGTCGGCGCTGAGGAAGAGCACCCCGGTGCCGTCGGCCAGCCAGGCGGCGGAGCCGGTCTTCCAGGTGGAGCCGGTGCCGGGGAAGAAGGCCTTGTCGCCGCCGGTGGGCGAGGTGAGCATCAGGGTCCGGCCCTGGTCGCCGCCCTTGTCCCAGGTGTAGACGATCTGGTTGCGGTGCGCGTCGTCGTTCACCGGGTTCCAGGTCGGGTCGACGGCGTCCCCGACGTTCACGTCGGTGACCTTGACGGGCGCGCCGCCGGTGAACGGCCGCAGGTAGATCTGCCGGTGGGACGGTTCGCCGGTGCACGAGTAGGCGATCCACTTGCCGTCGGGCGAGACGGTCGGGTGGGTCTCGTCGGCCGCGCCGTCGGTGATCCTTCGCAGTCCGCTGCCGTCCCGGTTCACCGCCCACAGGACGCTCTGCGGGGTTCCGTCGTCGCGGGGCTCCCGCGACTCGAAGACCACGCCCTTGCCGTCCGGGGCCAGCGCCGGGTGGGCGGTGTCCATGCCGGTGGTGAGCCGGTGCACCGCGCCGGCCGCGTCCCGCAGGTAGACCTGGGGCAGCGGGCCGTCCCGCAGGCTGGTGAAGACCAGTTCGTCGCCGCGGGCGGAGGGGTCCTGGTCGAAGTGGACCGGGCCCGGCCCGAACAGCGGGGTGCTGGACTCCGTGCCGGTCACCCGGCCGAGGCCGCGGTGGTTGGTACCGGCGAAGACGATCCGCCCGGCGGCCGGGTCGGCCACGGCGGCCGGGGCCGCGGGGACGCCCTGGCCCCCGGGGGCGGAGCTGCCCAGGGTCACCACGGCGGCGGCCAGCGCGAGCAGCACCGCGACGGCGGCCCGGGCCGGCCGCCGGATGGAACGGGGAGTGCCGGTGGCGCCGATCACGCTCGACCTCACAGGTTGACAGGGGCGGTCTCCGGCAGTCTCCCCGGCCCGGGCGCCCGGGAACAGGGCCCGGGCACCCGAGCCGGGGGTAACGACCGGTGTCCCCGGAGGGCAGCCCGCCGGGGGCGGCCGGCCCGGTGGCCGCCGTCGGGCCGGCCCGGGCCTTGTCTTCACACCCCGCCTGCGGGCCGACGCCGGCGCCCGCGCTCTCAGATGAGTCCGCGCCGCATGGCGTAGCCCACGGCGTGCGCCCGGTTGCGCAGGCCCAGCCGCGTGATGATCTCGTGCAGCACGTTCTTGACGGTGCGTTCGGAGTACGAGGTCTTGGCGGCGATCTCGCTCGTGTCGAAGCCCTCGGCGACCAGCCGGAGCATCTCCGCCTCCCGAGCCGTCAGGGTCGACAGGGTCAGGCCGCGCCCGTCGAGCATGGTGCGCTGGAGCATCCCGATCCGGTCGAGCAGTTCGCCGAGCAGGTCCCCGGGCATCACGCCCTCCCCGTTGGCCAGGGCGGTGATCAGGTGCACCAGCCGGTCCTGGTCCGCCTCCGAGCGGCGCAGCACGGCGGCGACCCCGTTCTCGACGATGGTCTGCAACCCACCGGCCTCGAACTGACCGACCACCAGGCCTATTCGGCCCGAGGTGGCGAGCCGCAGCCGGCGCAGGTGCTCGGCCACCGCCTCGGTCAGCGCGTCGACCACCAGCAGGGAGACCTCCGCCCGCGCCGCGTCGGCCTCGCTCAGCAGCTCCACCTCGGGCCGCTGGCGCAGCTGTTGGACGACGCCGGTCTGCAGGATGATGTCCTCCGCGTACACCGCCACGGGCACCTGGGCGGGCTTGCCGCGCACCTGGGCGGGGATGCCCGCCCCGGCCCGGCGGGCGCCGGCGGAGCGTGGTGCCACCACCGTTCGCCGGGTGGTGACGGCCTCCTCACGGGCTGTGTCGGTCGAAGTCATCGTCGTACTCCATCTCTTCACTTGAAACAAAGGGTGGTGGCGGCCGGCGGCCGCGGGCGGGACCGGCTCCGGCCGGGGGCCGGGTCTTCGTGCTCCCGCCTGCGCCGCGACGGGGCCGGGCAGGGCCGGTCCGTCCGCGCGGGCAAGGGGCGTGCCCACAGCTTGCCCGTACGGCCCTCTCCCCGGACGGTCCGACATGCCTACCGTCACACCATGACCACATCCGCCGAACTCGGCCTGCCCGCACTGACGGTGGCGCCCGGTGGCGTGGCCACCACGACCCTGACGGTACGCAACGACCTGGACATCGTTGAGGCGTACTCGCTGGAGGTGGTCGGCGACTGCGCCGCCTGGACGACGGTCGAGCCGGCCCGGGTCTCCCTCTATCCGGGGACCTCCGAGACGGTGACGGTGCGCCTGGCGCCCCCGCGTTCGCCGAGTTCGCGGGCCGGGGAGTTCCCGCTCGGCATCCGGGTGTTGCCGGCCGAGCACCCCGAGCTGGTGACGGTGCCGGAGGCCACGGTCACCGTGACGCCGTTCCAGGAGCTGCAGGCGGCGCTCGCGCCGCGCCGCCGCCGCGGCTGGCTGCGCGGACGCTACCGGGCCTCGGTGCGCAACCTCGGGAACGCGCCCGGCACGGTGGCCCTGACCCCCGGTCAGGCCGGCGAGGACCTGCGGTTCCGGGTCACCCCGGAGCGGCTGCGCCTCGAACCCGGCGAGTCTGCCGAGCTGCGGCTGCAGGCGCGCGCCCGCAAGCTGATCTGGTTCGGCAAGCCGGCCTCCTGGCCGTTCGAGGCCACGGTGGGCCCGCAGGAGGCCCCGGGCGGTACGGAGGGGGGCGGCCAGGGCACGAGCGGCACCGCTTCGGACGGCCAGACCCCGACTCCGGCTCCGGCCACCGCCCCGACGGCCCTGCAACGGCCCGTCCTGGAGGGCGAGTTCCTCCAACTGCCGGTCTTCCCCAAGTGGCTGCTCGCGCTCCTGGCGCTGCTGATCGCGCTGCTGCTGGCCTGGTTCGCACTGGTCCGCCCGGCGGTGCGCAGCTCCGCGAAGCAGGCCGCCGAGCAGGCCGTCGCCGTCGCCCAGCAGAGCCCCACCCCGGCCGCGCCGCCCGCCGGCACTCCCGAGGGCGGCGCGCCGACGGCCCCCGCCGCCGGGAGCACCGGCAGCCCGGCCAAGCCCGGCTCCGGGCAGCCGGGCACCGGCGGCCGGACCTCCGGTCCGGGTGGCCTGGCGGTGCCCGGGAGCGGGCAGCAGGGCTCCGCCACGATCGACGTGCAGACCGCGAACGGCGCCGCCGCGACGGGCAGTTACCAGGTGCCGCACGGCAAGGTCTTCGACATCACCGACATCGTGGTCGCCAACTTCCAGGGCGACCAGGGGCTGGTGACGATCACGGCCGGGAACCAGACGATCACCACCATCGCCTTGGAGACCTTCCGCAACCAGGACTACCACTGGGTGACTCCCATCCAGGTCCCCGAGGACCAGGCAGTGACGGCGAGCGTGACCTGCGAGTCACCCGGCACGCCGGCCTCGGGCAAGCAGGCGGCCACGTGCCACGAACTCCTCAACGTCAGCGGGACGCTGAGTGACATCAGGCAGGGGAACTGATTCGGTGTGCAGGCTGACTTTCCTCTCCGGGCGTCCGGGGCGGAAAGGTGCCCGGATGCCGCGAATACGTCAACAGGCCCTCGTCCGCCCGGACCGACCCGTTCGTCCACGTGTTCTCCCCCTCCCGTATCTCCTCTCACATCCTGTGACCATGTCAACACCCGCCGGATACCGTCGCTGGTCCGACCGGCTGCGACAACCCGTCCGGGCCCGTACCAGCCGGGCCGGACTGCCCTTCCGGGACAGTCCGGCCTGTCCCTGACGGGCAATCAGTACGGCCCTGAGGGGCAGCGAAGTCTGCCCCGGTGCGCAGCTGACGTCCCGCCTACTCGGCAGTAGCGTGGTGCTGCTCCCGTACCGGAGGCGCCGACGGAGCCGCCCGCGCACCGACCGACCCCTCCAGAAGGAGGAATCACGTGCGCGCTCACGAACCGCAGCGGCGAGCCGACCGCTCCCCCGCCGCCACCCGCCCGGTGCGCTCGGGCGCGGGGGCCGGCAGTGCCCTGGCCCTGCAACGGACGATCGGGAACGCCGCGGTGGCCCGCCGGATCGAGCGGGCCCGGCACGGATCCGCCGGTGCCGCCGGTGCCGGGCCGGAGGAACTGCCCCTGCAGCGCTCCCTGGTGCACGAGGTGCTGCGGACCGCAGGACGGCCGCTGGACGGCACGACCCGCCGCGACATGGAGTCCCGCCTCGGGGCCGACTTCTCCGACGTACGGCTGCACACCGGCAGCACGGCCCGCGCCTCCGCAGCCGAGGTCGGCGCCCGCGCCTACACCTCCGGCAACCACGTGGTCCTCGGCGAGGGCGGCGGAGACCGGCACACCCTGGCGCACGAGCTCACCCACGTCATCCAGCAGCGCCAGGGGCCCGTCCCCGGCACCGACCGCGGCGACGGCCTGCGGGTCTCCGACCCCGCCGACCGCCAGGAACGCGAGGCGGAGGCCAACGCCGTCCGCGCCCTGTCCGCCCCGCCGGTCCACGAGGAGGCGCCCGCCGGCGTCGGTCCGGGCCCCGGCCCCCGGGCCGGGGAGGCGGTGCAGCGGATGCCGCCCAAGCGGGACGCGGAGACCGCCGGCATCCGCGGGAGCAGCCCGCCCGCGACGGGCCGGCGCACCCGGGGCAAGGCCCGTGCGGAGAACCTGGACCTCAACCGGCCCGTCCTGGAGTTCGAGTCGGAGTACGAGGGGCCGTCCACCCAGAAGCTGCGCGCCTCCCAGAGCATCGGCTTCCGGCAGGTGGCGCGGTTGAAGAACCCGCCGGGCGCGCCGCAGCGGGTCTCCAGCAACTACCACTTCTGGCAGGAGGTCTCCGACTCCAGCGTGCAGGTCATCGAGTCGGGCGAGGAGTTCAAGGAGCACGCGTCCAACCGCGGGTGGGTGCAGGACGGCCCCTACCGGCCGCGCTACACCAACGCGGTCATCAACGACGTGCAGGACAAGATCGAGTTCAACGACAACCCCGGCTTCTCCACCACGGCGGCGATGACCTCCGGGTACTGGCTGAAGTCCTACACCGTCACGTTCCGCTGGAAGGTCGCCCGGAACACGGGCACCTGGAACCGGAACGCGCCGTGCTGGAGCAGCCCGGAGGTCCAGCACACCGTGGTCTCGGAGTTCGACCCCGCCGACCCCGAGAAGGACGCCCCCATCACCGCACGCCCGGCCGGGCACTTCACCTGGAACGTCGACCTCTCCACGCCGGCCGCCGAGGCGGCGGACTGACCGGCTCAGTGGCGGGCGAGCCCGTCGAGCATCGACTGCAGGGTGAAGTCGAAGCGTTCGTGGCCCGCTCCGGCGGTGAGTTCGGCGGCATGGCGCCTGAGCTGGGGGAAGGTGTCCGGCAACGCGGCGAAGCGGCTGCGCAGTTCGTCCCGGCCGACGCCCCATCCACTGGCGCAGTGGCCGCGCAGGGAGGCTTCCAGGGCGTAGGCGTTGACGTAGAGCAGCAGAGAGTCGATGCCCCAGGCGGCGGCCTGCGGGGCGACGCCTCCGGCGAGCAGGACGGCGAGCATCCCTTCGGCCAGCCGCAGGGTGTCCTCGTTGGTGGGGGCGGCGGCGAGCGCGGCCCGGGACAGGCCGGGGTAGCGCAGGTACTGGTCGCGCAGCCGGGTGCAGACGCCGGTGATCTGCTGCCGCCAGGCGGCCGGGTCCGGCGCGGGCAGGTCGATCTCCGCGCAGAGGCGGCCGATGAGCAGTTCGCCCAGGTCCTCCTTGTTGACGACGTGGGCGTAGAGCGACGCCGGGCCGGTGTCCAGGGCGGCGGCGACCCGGCGCATGGTCAGCGCCTCGTAGCCCTCCTCCGCCACGATGCCGAGCGCCGCGTCGACGACGGCGTCCACCGTGATCGGCCTCGTCCGCCGCCCCCGCGCCGGCAGCGCGCCCGCCTCGGCGTCGGGCCGGAGGTGGCGCGCTGCGCGGCGTTGCTGCGGGGTGGATGCCATGGCCCGAGCGTACCGGAGGATCGAACCGCGTTCCGTAGCGGACGAACAGCGTTCCTCCGGCCCCTCCGGGAGGGGTCACCAGCACATCCGCTACTGCCTGGGGCCGGCCACGGCGTAGAGCAGGGTGCCGGTCACCAGCAGGGCCGCGGCGGTCGCGGTGGACGCCGCCGTACCGGGCGGGAAGAGCATCCACTTGGCCACCTCCCCCACCCGGCCGTCCGGGGTCGGGACGAGCACGGTGAACCCGAGCCAGCCGGTCGGCAGGGCCCAGGCGAACTGCGCCCCGCACAGCACCGCCCCCAGCGCGGCCAGCCCGACCAGGCCGGCGCTGTCCCGGACGACGACCTCGACGGGGGCGAGCTGCCCTCCCGCCGCCCGGACGGCCAGCAGTGCCGCACCGGCGGCCGCGCCGATCAGCAGCACGTGCGCCGCCCGGCGCGGCGCCCAGCGGATCGCGGCCGTCCGCTCCAGCACGACGTCCGGCCCGCCGAGCCCGACGGAGCCCGCCACCACGTTCGCGGTGAGCGCCAGGACCACCGTCCCCAGGTCCGCCGGGCCGCCCCGGTCGAACAGCCACACCGCCGCCGCCACCAGCAGGACCACGGCCGCCGAGGCGGGCACCTGCCGGGACCGCGCGTACAGGGCCGACCACCTCATCGCGGCTCCTCCCCCGCCAGGACCGGACGCCAGTTCCGGCCCGGGCAGGGCAGGGCGGCGGCACGGAGCCCGACGATCCGCGCGCGCTGCTCGTCCGGTGGCAGCGCCGTCAGGCCCTGCCAGGCGGCGTCGGCCTCCGCCCAGGTCCGGAGCGCGTACGCCTCCGTGCCCTTCTGCTCCAGCGGCCGCAGCCCGGGGTCGTGCAGGGCCCAGCTCGCGGCGACGCTCTGGGCCGCGATGTCGGCGTGGTCTCCGCTCTCCCGGTCGTTGTACGGGCGACAGTTCGGCACCAGGCCGTACCCGACCAGCAGGCGGGTCAGCTGCTCGCCCGTCGTCCCGTCGAGCAGCCGGTCGTCGAAGTCGACGAGCACCGTGCCCCCGGTGATCCCGCGTGCGTCGCCCAGCGCGCGCAGCGCGGTGTCCTCCCGCACCGAGGTCGGCGCCGCGTCGCCCAGGACGCCGTGCAGCACGCTCAGCGCCTCCCTGCCGCGCAGGGCGAGCTCGGGCAGGCGCGAGCTGTTCGCCCGCGTCACGCACACCGGTCCGTCGCAGACCTGGGCGGCGGCGGCCCGGTCGACCACGTAGGTGTCGCGCGGGTCGCCCGGGAGCACCGGCAGGGCCAGCGCCGCGCCGGCCAGGACGGGGAGCACCGCGAGCAGCCGGGCCCGGCGGGTCACCGCCGAGAGCAGCGCGAAGCCGGTGGCGAGCAGGCCGAGCAGCCAGAGCGCCTGGCCCAGGTGCACGGAGCCGGCGAGCGTCAGCAGCATCTGCCGCGGCTCCGCGATCGACGGTGACAGCTGGGCGAGCCGGTTCGGCGCCGTGCTCGACGGCAGTGCCCCGTCGCTCCTCGCGTTCACGAGGACGTCCGCCAGCAGGAGGGCGAGGACCACCAGGGCGGGCGGGGTGAACACCGACGGCAGCGTCCGCGCGACGCCCATGCCGAACACGGCCCCCGCGACCAGGGCGAGCGCCGCCACCAGTGGGATCGGCAGCCAGCCGAGGTGCGTGAACGTGGTGGCGCCGAGGGCGACCTGGACCCCGCCGACCGCGACGACCAGGCCGAAGCCCGAGGCCAGCGCGAGCGCCAGCGCCCCGGCCGGCAGCGCTGCCCGGCGCCAGGCCGGCCGCGGTGTCGTCACCAGCAGTTCGGCCATCCGCGAGCGGGCGTCGCGAAGCCCGTACACCGCGCCCAGGCCGACCACGAGCGGCCACCAGAAGGCCAGCAGGTACCGGGTCCACAGGGCCATGGAGGTCCACTGCGCCGTCCACCCTGCGGCGCCCCGCCACCAGACCCCGTCGATCAGGCAGAAGACCGCCAGGCTGCCGGCCCCGACGACGAGGCCGGGCCAGGGGGCGGCGGAGCGCTTCAGCTCGGTGCGCAGGAGTCGTCCGATCACCAGGTGCCCCCCGGCCGGCCGGAGGTGCGCAGCAGTGCCGAGTAGCCGCGCTCCAGCGGGCTGTCGCCCGGGTGCTCGGCGCTGCCCGCCGCGGCGAGGTCCTGCGGCGTGCCCTGGAAGACCAGCCGGCCCTCGGCGAAGAGCACCACGTCGGAGCAGGCGGCGGCGACGTCCTCGACCAGGTGGGTGGAGACGACCACGCAGGTGTCGCGGCCGAGCTCCTGCAGCAGTTCGCGGAAGCGCAGCCGCTGCGCCGGGTCCAGGCCCGCGGTCGGCTCGTCCAGCAGCAGTACGGCGGGGTCGTTGACGATGGCCTGGGCGATGCCGGCCCGCCGCACCATGCCGCCGGACAGGGTCTTCATCCGGTGGTCGGCGCGGTCCGCCAGGCCCACCCGCTCGACGGCCCGCTGGACGGCCCCGGGGATGTCCGCCTTCGGGACCTCCTTCAGCCAGGCCATGTACTCGACGAACTCGCGCACCGTGAAGCGCTTGTAGTAGCCGAAGTCCTGCGGGAGGTAGCCGATCCGGCGGCGCAGGGCGCGGTGGTCGCCCGGCCGGCCCACCGGGGTGCCGAGCAGTTCCAGCTCGCCCCCGGCGGGGCGCAGCACGGTGGCCAGCGCCCGGATCAGGCTGGTCTTCCCGGCGCCGTTGGGCCCCAGCAGGCCGTGGGCGCCGGTGCCCAGGGCGAGGTCGAGCCCGTCGACGGCCAGTTTCCGCCGTCCGACGCGGACCTTCAGGCCGTCGGCCCGGATCTCCCAGGCGTAGGTCTTCGGCGCGGTGTCGGCCGTGCTCGTCATGGGCGTCATGCGGTGGTGCCTGTCATGCGGTGGTCCCTTTCGAGGGGCTTGGGAGTCTTCGGGGTGTTCGGGGTCTTCAGGGTCTTAGGGGGCTTCGGGGTCTTCGGGGGCTTCGGGGCGAGGACGGCGTCACAGCGTCGGATACGCGTTCCTGCGGACGACCACCGCGCCGGCGCCGAGCGCCAGCAGCAGCCCCCACAGCGGCAGTTGCTCCGGCTGGAGGGCGGCGGGGACGCGGCCGGAGACCCACGCGGGTGCTGCGACGAGGGCGCCCCAGGCGGCCGCCAGCCCGACGGCGGCGCGGGTCACGCCGACCACGCTGCCCAGCGCCAGGGCGGTGGAGGTGAAGGCCAGCGAGGGCAGCAGCCACTGCGCGGCCGTCATGGTGCCGGTCAGCCGGCCGCCCGCCAGCAGCGCGGGCACGACCACCAGGAGCACCGCCGTGGTGCGCCGGAGCAGCAGGGGCAGGCCGGCCCGGGCGGTCGAGGCCGTCAGTTCGTACGCCGGGTCGAGGGCCCGCGACCATGCCGCGGCGACCCCGCACAGCGGCAGTACGGGTGCGAGCGGCAGCACGGGCGAGGCCGTGCCGGACAGCAGCGGCGGCGCGAGGGCGGCCAGCAGCAGCGCGATCAGGGTCACCAGGGCGGTCGTCGCCAGCCACGGGGTCAGCACCGGTGTCAGCCAGGCCGACACCCACCGGGGGCGGAGCCGGCGCGCGGGCGGGCGGCCGGCCGCGTCCAGCTGCGGTGCCAGGCCGGCCCGGACGGTGTCCACGAGGGCGGCGATGCCGGGCGCCCCGGTGGCCACGGAGTCGGCCAGGCGGCCGCGGCAGGGCGCGCAGGTCTCCAGATGGGCCTCAAGCGCCCACACCGTGTCCGCCGGCAGCGCCGTGTCGCCGCGGGCGTAGTCGGCGATCAACCGCGTCGACGCGTGGTCGCCGCCGCTTCGCCCAGGTGGCTCGCGCCGCGGGTTCCGCTCGTTTCGCTGGTTCCGCTCCCTCATGCCAGTGCCTCCCGCATTGCGATCCGGGCCCGGCGGGCGCGGGTCTTGACCGTGCCCTCGGGCAGTCTGAGCAGGACCGCCGTCTCCCGGACGGAGAGCCCGTCGAGCACCGTGGCCTGCAGTACCTCGCGCAGTTCCGGCGCCAGCCGCCGCAGCGCGTCGCCGACGTCACCGCCGACGGTCCCGGCGAGCGCCTCCTCCTCCGCCGCGGGCACCACCGCCCGCTCGGCGGCGGCGACCGGCGGCTCGGCGTGGTGGGCCCGGCGCCGGAACGCGTCGACCAGACGGCGCGCCGCGATCGTCCACAGCCATCCGACGGCCGTCCCGCCGACCGCGCTCCCGGCGAACGCGCCGGCCGCGCGCCACACCGCCAGATAGGTCTCCTGCATGACCTCGGCGACGATCTGCTCGTCCGCGCAGCGGCGGCGCAGCCGCACCGCCAGCCACGGCGACGTCCGCCGGTACAGCTCGTCGAACGCCCCGCGGTCGCCCCTGGCCACCAGCCGGACGAGGCGTTCCTCGTCCAGCTCGTCCAGTGCTCTCCTCCGTGATCTCACACCAGCCAGACGCCCGATCCGGCGCGCAGGTTCTGCATTCGGCGTGACCTGCGTCACAGCCTTCCGGCGGGGGTCGACGGCCCCGCGGGTCGTACGCCGCGGGCGGGCCCAGACTGGAGGGGACCGCCCCGCCGCAGGAAGGCGTCCGACATGGATGCACCGCGAACGCGCACCACCGCCGTCGGACCGGCCGTGACCCTGCCGGCCCTGCCCCTCGCCGACTGGCGCCCGACCAAGGACACGCTGCACCTGTACTGCCAGATCCTCGGGAAGATCCGGCTGGCGACCACTGCGCCGCGCAACCACTGGTGGAACGCCCCGCTCTACGTCGACGTGCGCGGCCTCACCACCCGGCGGCTGCACCACCGGGGCACGACCTTCGAGATCACCCTCGACCTCGTCGACCACGCCCTGCTGATACGGACCGCCGACGGGCGCAGGGACTCCTTCGAGCTCGCCGACGGGCTGTCCGTCGCCGAGTTCGACGCCCGGCTGCACCGGGCCCTGGACGGGTTGGGTGTCGACGTCGCGATCAGGGAGCAGCCGTTCGGCGTCCCGATGACGACGCCGTTCCCCCGGGACCGCGACCACGCCGCCTGGGACCGGGACGCCGTGGAGCGCTTCGGCCGGGTCCTCGACTGGTCGGACTCGGTGTTCGAGGAGTTCAGCGGGTGGTTCAACGGGAAGACCAGCCCGGTCCACCTGTTCTGGCACAGCTTCGACCTCGCGGTCACCAGGTTCTCCGGCCGGTCCGCGCCGCCGCAGGACGTCGACCCCGTCACCCGGGAGGCGTACACCCACGAGGTCATCTCGTTCGGCTTCTGGCCCGGCGACGACCGGCTGGGCGAGGCCGCCTACTACTCCTACACGGCCCCGGCGCCCGCCGGGCTCCGGGACCAGCCGCTCGCCGCCGGCAGCTGGACCGAATCCGGCGCGGGCCTGCTGGCGGTCCTGCCGTACGAGGCCGTCCGCGCCTCGGCGGAGCCGGCCACGGTGCTCCTCGCCTTCCTGCAGAGCGCCTACGAGGCGGGCGCCCGCCTGGCCGGGTGGGACGTCGACGGCCTGGAGTCGACCTGGTGCCCCACGCCCGATGAGCTCCACCGGCTCCGGCAGCTCGGGCGTGCCTGAAGGCAGCTCGGGCGCGCCTGAAGGCAGCTCGGGCAGGCCTGAAGGCAGCTCCGGCAGCTCCGCACGGAGTGAGCGGGAAGGTCAGCCCAGCGCCTTCGCCCGCCAGTAGCCGTACTGGTCGAGCGGGTCGCCGTCGAAGGTCCACGGCCAGGCCGTGACGGTGTCGCCGATGAGGCGGTAGGCGTCGGCCCCCTCGCGTGCCCGGCCGGCCTGGACGAGGGCGAAGGCGAGCAGGTTCAGGTCGGCCAGCGCGGCCGCGTGCCGCAGGTGGCCGGGGCGGGGCCAGCCGGCCAGGGCGGTGTCGAGCGCGGTGGCGGCGCGGTGGGTCGCCCACTGGCGGCGGACCAGCAGGGCGTCGATGCCGCCGCGGGCGACCGTACGGGCGTGCTCGTCGACCAGCGCGGTCAGTTCCACGCCCACGACGGGCGAGGCGGCGGGCGCCGAGCCCCGGACGCCCTGCACGAAGTCGAGCTGGCTGCTGCGCGAACCGCACTCCTCCGGCGACAGGTAGCGCAGCATCTGCAGATGGGCTTCGCGGTTCCACGGGTCGCGCGAGGTCACCTCGTGCCAGACGGCGAAGGCCTGGCGCGAGTCGGCACGCTCCAGGCGGAGGATCCCGAGCAGCACCACCCAGGGTTCGGGGTCGTCGGGGGCGGCGTCGGCCGCGCTGCGGCACCGGTCGACGGCGTCGGCCGCGTCCTCCATCCGCCCGGTCTGCCGGCCGCGGCACAGCGCGGCCCAGGCCTCGAACACCTGCGGGTCGGCCGCGTGCGGACGGCGCATCCGCCAGGACCGGACCAGTCCGGAGTGGGCCGCCGCCTCGGCGAGCACGGCGAAGCGGTGCCCGCGGCGGTCCCAGTCCCGGCCGGCCGTGTGGAGCAGCCGCTCCACCTGGTCGACCTGGATGGCCACCTGGCCGGGCATCGTCGGGGAGCTCAACTGTCTTCGTACCCGACCGAGTTCGACGTCGTCGAGCTCCGGCCGGACACGCGGGCCGGAGGGGAGGAATCTTCGAAGGAGCGACACGCGCCGCAGCCTAGGCGCCCGGTCCGTTTTCGGACAGACCCCGAGGGAAACCGTTATGTCCGACAGATCCCGGTGACGGCGCCGTCGCGCACGGCTACGGGCTCGGCGCCGCCGCCGGACAGGCCCTACGCGCCGGCCCGGGCGGTGGCCCGGGCGTACGCGGCGGCGCGGATCTGCGAGGGGCCGCAGGCCCAGACCATGATCCGGCCGCCGGTCCGGGCGATCGGGCGGTCCCAGGCCGCGCGGACGAACCCGGGCCGCCGGACGCCGAGTTCGGCCCTGGCCCAGGCCGGCAGCAGGTCGATCGAGGCGTTCGTCAACACCCGGACGGCGGCGCGCTCGCGGCGGCTGCGGCCGAAGCCGCGCAGCAGCCGGAGCACGTCCAGGGCGGCCGGGGTGACGTGCAACTCCGGCCGGATCCGGGCGAGATAGGCCGCGACCTCGGCGGCGGAGCGGGGTACGTCGGCGGCGCCCAGCCGCTCGGCGACGGTCGCCGCCTCGGCGAAGTACCGGTCCCGGGCGGCGGCGTCCAACGGCTGGGCGGCGTAGGCCTGGTAGCCGGTCAGGAAGCAGGACACCTCGGCGGTGTGGACCCAGGTGAGCAGGTCGGGATCGTCGGCCCGGTAGGGGCGACCGTCCGGTGCGGTGCCGCGGATCCGGGGGTGGATCCTGCGCACGCCGGCTATCGCCTGTTCGGCCGCCGCCGTCGAGCCGAGGGTCGTGGTGGCGACGAACCGGGCGGTCCGGTTCAGCCGGCCGGTCGGGTCGGTGCGGAAGTCGGAGTGCGCGTCGACGGCGGCCATCGCCAGCGGGTGCAGGGACTGCAGCAGCAGCGCCGCGAAGCCGCCCACCAGCATCCCGGCCGGGTGCCCGTGCACCTGCCACACCACACTGGCCGGCCCGAACAGCCCCGGATCCCCCGCCGGGCGGTCGTAGCGCTCCAGGTGCAGGTCCTGCCCGTGCACGGTCGCGTTGATCTCGGCCAACAGCCGTGCCCGCAGCGCCGCGAGCGGCGTTCGCCGCCCGCCCTCCCCGGTCCCCTGTCCCATCCCGCCCGCCCCCTCCTCGACGTGAGCCCTCACCGTACCGGCGGCGCCCGGCCCCGGCGCCGGAGGGGATGTCGGTGGCCCCCCACTGCGGTCGGCCCCATGACCACCGTTCGGCTCCGTCACCGACGGCGTGGCCGCCCGCACCCCCTGAGCACCGGGCCCGGTCAGTCGGCCCGACTGCGCGGGAAGTCGGCCCGGACGACGGCACCGACGGCGCCGACGGGGGCGTTGTCGGCGGTGAAGGTGCCGCCGAGCTCTTCGGCGCGCTCGGCCATCGAGCGCAGGCCCACTCCGCGCGTGGATCCGTGGCCGGGGAAGCCCCTGCCGTTGTCGGCGACCTCGACGGTGACCCGGTCGGGAAGGGCGTGGAGGCTGAGGCGGGCGCGGGTGGCACCGGAGTGCCGGACGACGTTGTTCAGGGCCTCGCCGCTGATCCGGTAGACGGCGACCTCGACGGCGGCGGGGAGCACGGGCAGCGGGTCGGGCCGCAGGTCGAGGGTGACCCTGAGCGACCGGCTGGCGAGGGTGTCGGCGAGCCGGCGGAGCGCGTCCGCCAGGCCCTTGCCGTCGAGGGGCCCGGGTGCCAGGCCGTCGGTGATCCGCCGGAGTTCGGTGATCGCCTGGCCGATGCCGGCGGAGGCCGCGGTGAGCGAGGCCGTGGCCTTGGAGTCCTCGGGCAGCTCGGCGCCGGCCGCGTCGATGCGCAGGCGCAGCCCGGACAGGGCCGGGCCGAGGCCGTCGTGGAGGTCGTGGCGCAGGCGGCGGCGCTCCTCCTCGCGGGCCAGCACCAGCTGTTCGCGGCTGGCCTGGAGGTCTTCGTACAGGCCGAGCGAGGCGATCGCGGGTGAGGCCTGGTCCGCGAGGAGGCTCAGCACCGCGCGGTCCTGCCGGTCCAGTTCGGGCTGTCCGAGGCGGGGCAGCACCAGCAGCTCGCCGATCTCGGCGCCCTCGTAGGTGAGCGGGAAGCGCTCGCCGGGTGGGTCGAGCGTGCCGAGCCGGGCCAGCTCGCGCGGCCCGCCGCGGGTCCGCACCCGCACCGCGGCGGCCGGCAGCCCGAGGGCCTGCACGACGGTCCGGCAGAGCAGCGGCGGCGCGTCCGCCGGGTTGACGGCGTGGCTCATCCGCTCCGCCAGCTGCCGGACCAGCTGGTACGGGTGGGCCCGCTCGCCGTAGTAGTAGCGGTCCACGGCGCGCCCCACGCCCCGGGCGGCCGGGCGCAGCAGGGCGCCCAGGAGGACGGCCCCCACCAGCTGCCACCACCAGCGCGCGCCCGACCCGGTGCCGGGCAGCAGCCGCCGCATCAGGTAGGCGGCGAGCAGGAGGCCGACGAACAGCAGCACGCAGAAGGCGAACGCGGCCAGGTGGCGCCGGGTGACCCGGTCCAGGAAGAGTTGGCGGTCGCGGCGGAAGGCGGCGATCGGCAGCAGCATCCAAGCGGCCTCGCCGGTCACGATGACCGTGTAGGGCAGCCACACGGAGAAGCCGGCGACGTAGTGCGGGACGGCAGCCAGCGCAGCCCAGACCAGGTAGGCGGCGATCACCGCACGCAGGTACGGGTGCGGTCCGGGCAGGCGCCACCAGCGGACCACGGCCACCGTCATGGTGAGCACGAGGCTCGCGGCGAAGAGGTCGAAGAGGTACGGGCCGAGCCGCCCGTCCAGCCAGAGGTACGGCGCGGTGCGGTGGAGCGGGTTCGGCAGGCCGTACCACTCGGGCACCTGGGCGGTGTCGGCGAAGGCGAGCACGGCGCTCCAGGCGGCCACCGGGACGGTGAGGCAGCGCCAGACCCCGCCGGGCAGACGGGCCTCGGGGAGCCAGAGCGGGAAGCCCACCACCACGAAGCCGTTGGTGATCTCGGCGGCCAGCGCCAGCGCCGCGATCACGTCGACGACCTCTGCCCCGGCTCCGGCGAGTGCGGCCGTCAGCAGCACCAGGATGCGCAGCGACTGCAGCAGACCGGCGACCAGCAGCAGCACGCCCAGGGCCTGGCCGTTCCGGTTGGCCACCAGGAACAGGCCGGCGAGGGTGAAGATCAGGCCGACCGCGATCCAGACGCCGTCGAAGAAGTGGTTCTCGCTGACACCGCCCAGCCCGGGGTGGGTGAGCGCGAGCAGCGACCACACCGCCGCGCACAGCAGTGTGGTCCAAGCGGTTGCGAGGGCAGTGGCAACGCCGGCGCCGCCGGCCCCGGACCCTCTCATTCCGTCCACCTCCCTGACCCGGTCCATGCTGCCCGGCCCGGCGTCCCGGCCGCACGGGCCACCGGCCCCGGTCCGCCGGGACCGGCGGCCGGCCGGGGCCTCCGCACCAGGGGCGGTGCATGCCGACCGGAGCACTGTACGGCTGCACTCCGGGTCCGGCCGGTACTTCGGCGGCCGAGCCGGGCGGATCAGCCCAGGATGGCGGGGTCCTGGGCGAGTTCGGCGAGGAGGGCGTCCAGCTTCTCGCGGTCGACGGAGGGCATCACGAAGACGTGCACGTAGCTGCGACGGGTGGACTCGTCGCCGGGGACGAGCAGGACGTCCTGGGAGGACAGCGACCACTTCGCGACGAGTTCGGCGCTGGGCTTGCGGAACCGTACGGTGACGGCGCCGGGGGTGCGGGCCGGCCAGAGCTCGACGCCGAGGTCCTGTTCCATGGCCAGCAGGCGGCGCTCCAGGTAGTCGGCGAGCTCCTGGGCCGTGCGGATCCGGTCGACCTGGTCCTGGTAGGAGTGGCGGGACAGGTGGTCCCAGAGGATCAGCGGGGAGAAGCCGTTGCGGGAGCCGGCGAAGGTGGTGTCGGGCGCGCCGATGTAGTCCGGCTGGGACGGCGGAGAGATCTGGTACTTGACCTTCGTCATGTAGATGCCGCAGGGCCACGGCGCGCCGGCCCACTTGTGGCCGCTCATCGCGATCGAGGAGACCATGTCGACCTCGCCGAACTCGGCGGTGGGCAGGGCGAGGCCGAAGTCGAACTCGGACAGCTGCGTCTGCGGCGTCCAGCCGTACGCCGGGTCCTGGGCGGCCATCCGCAGGAACGGGGCGTAGCCCGCGCCGAGTGCGCCGTCGACGTGGATCCAGAAGCCGCGGCGCACGTCGACCAGCGGCTGTCCGGTCCGCGGGTCCGCCCCGTACGCCACCTCGCGCCGCACCAGGCCGTACCGCTCGAAGATCGGCAGCAGGCGCTCGCAGACCGCCCGGACGTCGTCGTGGGCGCCCTTGAAGGTGCTGCCGAGGTTGAGGTTGACGAAGATCGGGTGGCCCTTGGCGGCGAAGAACTCGACCAGCACGGCGAGTGCGTCGACGTCTATCTCGCCCGGGCCGTCCCAGGAGAAGCCGGACGGGCCCGGGCGGGAAGGCACCTCGGCGGGCCACTCGCGGCGCCCGGTGGCCGGGTCGACCAGCGGGCACTCGTCCGGGTACAGCTCCAGGCCGACGGCGTGGAAGGTCTCGACGGCGAGCACCCGGACGGCCTTGGCGAAGGAGTAGTGGGTGTCCTCGGAGTAGAACGCCACCGGGCGGTGGGCGTTCGGGTTGTACCGGTCGGGCGTGGCCTGGACGTAGCGCAGCTCGTCCCGGGGGGCGGCCGGCGGGTGGATCAGCGCCTTGCCGCTGAGGTAGTCGCGGGCGTTCCAGAGCGCGTACATGTTGCCCTCGGTCGAGCCCATGGACAGCATGTAGCCCCAGTACGACTCGGGGTCGGCGGGGTCGTGCGGGCGCTGTGCGTGCCACAGCCGCGCGTAGTAGTCGAGGACGGCGCACTCGATGACCTTGGTGTTCGGCTTGTAGCCGCCGCCCTGGAAGGGGTCGCCGAGGTTGTTGATGTTGTTCGGCATGAACCGGGCCAGGTCGAGCGCGGTGCCCTGCATGTCCTGGGTGGCCTGGTAGCCGACCAGGTGCTTGCGCTTGCGGGTCAGGTACTCGTCGACCGTGTCCAGGGCGCGCAGCCGCCGGTCGTCGTCCAGCCCGGCCGCGGGGAGCGCGAAGTCGCCGCCGTCCAGCTCCGGGCCCGGGTCGACGGCGGTCACGACGGCGGTCGCGAGGGCAGGCTCGGTCACGGGCATGGCGAGGACGTCGGTCGGGCTCATGGGCGGGGCGCTCCGGGCGTGGTCGGGAGGTCGAGGGCGCGTTCGCCGCTCGCGCCCCAGGATGGAACTTTCCGGCGATTCCCGGAAGCTCGGCCGAAGAACATTCGATCGAAGCCCGAATCGGTTTGCCGATCGACGGAATCGGCTGGAATCCTGGCGGGTATGCCGAACAATCCGCAGCGCCGGCGGCCCTCCCTGGACGACACGGACCGGGCGATCATCCGCGCCCTGGCCGACAACGCCCGGCTGCCGAACAACGCGCTGGCCGAGGCGGTGGGCATCGCCCCCTCGACCTGCCTGGCCCGGGTGCGCGCCCTCCAGGAGCGCGACGTCATCCGCGGCTACCGCGCCGACGTCGATCCGGCGGCCATCGGCCTGCCGCTGCAGGCGATGATCTCGGTCCGGCTGCGCGCCCACACCCGTGAGCAGAACGAGAGCTTCCGCAGTACCGCCCCCGACCTTCCCGGCGTGCTGGCCGTCTTCCACATGGCCGGCTCCGACGACTACCTGCTGCACGTCGGCGTCGCCGGCCCCGAGGCACTGCGCGACTTCGTGGTCGACCACCTGACCACCCACCCGGCGGTGGCCCAGACCCGCACCAACCTGATCTTCGAGCAGATACCGGGCCGCCGTTACCTGGGCCCCGCCTGAGCCCGACCTGCCCGAGCCCGGAAGGTCCGGCCCCGGAGGATCCCTCGACTCCCGCCGAAAGGCGGAGGCCGCACCCCCCGAACGGTGGGTGGCAATTCCGACATCGAGCCGCAATCCGGCAGCCGTCCATGACGCAGTCGGGCAGCCGCACATGAAATGTCGTGAATTCAACCAAAGAAATGGCGGAAAGCGATCGAGCGTCGCGCGGAACTACCGCCGATCCGGCCGTCGTGAGATCCACCTCACCCTCCGGGCGCTTTCCGCCGCAAAAGCGCCGGTGACGAGGCCTCAGGTCGTGTCCACACCGTTCCGACGATGACTCAGCTTGGAATCCAAAGGCACACACGGTGATAGCCTTGGTTTCTGCGAGCGGGTGGCCCCACCAACCCCGATGTCGCATCAGCTGACGAACCGTGCAGCGCATCACCGAACCCCGGTGCGCATGCTCGGCCCGTTTTTCCCATCCCGTGACCCGCCGGGTCGCAGCGGAATCGAATTCCGCCGACCACCGGGCCCACGATCGCCTCCGACCCGTCGGGCGAAGTCGTGCGACCCCGCGACCTCGTCCGGCCCTCGCACGCCCAAAAGCAGGAATTGATGCCCGTTCAACCCCTTGCGGAACTCATACGCTTCGCCCGCCTCAACTCACCCTTCTACGCCGACCTGTACGCCGGCCTGCCCGCCTCGGCCGCCCGGCTGGCCGACCTCCCGGTCGTCCCGCAGGCCGAGTTCTGGCAGGCCAACACGCCTCGCGGCAACCGGCTGCTGACCGGGCCGCTGGAGGAGGCGGTGGTCTTCAAAAGCGGTGGCACCACCGGCTCGCCGAAGTTCTCGTTCTACAGCCGGGAGGAGTGGCGGGAGTTCACCGCCTCCTTCGGCGCCGGACTGACGGACGCCGGACTGCGCGCGGGGCACCGGGTCGCCGACCTCTTCTACGCCGGTGACCTGTACGCCAGTTACACCTTCATCCTCGACGCGCTGCACCGCTCCCCCGTCGCCAACGTCCGGTTGCCGATCGGCGGGGCGGCACCCCTGGAGTCGACCGCGCAGACCCTGGAACAGTTCGAGGTCGAGGTGGTGGCCGGAACCCCCACGACGCTGTGCGCACTGGCCGACCACCTCCTGGCCTCCGGTCGCGAAGTCCCCTCCGTGGAGCTGCTGTTGTTCGGCGGCGAAGGCCTCTACCAGGACCAGCAGCCGCTGCTGCACAAGGTGTTCCCCAACGCCAGGATCTCCTCGATCGGTTACGCCGCCGTCGACGCCGGGCTGCTCGGCCGGCCGGTACCGGGACCGGACACCCGGGTGCACCGGGCGTTCACCCCGGAGACGGTGGTGGAGATCCTGGACGAGCACACCGGCGAGCCGATCGACACCGAGGGCGTCCCGGGCCGGGTCGTGGTGACCGACCTGCGGCGACGGCTGATGCCCGTGCTGCGCTACCCCGTCGGGGACCGCGCGGAGTGGACCGACGTCGCCGCCGGACGGTTCCGCATCCTCGGCCGGGCCCAGGAGGGCGTACGGGTGGGGCCGGTGTCGCTGTACACCGAGGACGTGCTCGACCTCGTCCGGGCCGCCGACCCGGCCGGCCGGGTGGTCGGCGTGCAGCTGGTGGTCCGCCGCTGGGAGGGCCGGGACGGGCTGGTCATGCGGCTGGCCCACGACGGGGACGCCGCCGGGCTGCCCGAGCTGGCCGCCGCCGTCACGACCGGTGTCCACACCGCGCGGCCGCTGTACCCGGAGGCGGTCACCGCCGGGTACGTCCACCCGCTGACCGTCACCTGGGTACGTCCGCACGAACTTGCCGTCAACCCGCGGACCGGCAAGCTGATCCGCGTCCTCGACGAGCGCCCGCACGACGAAGCGCCCCACGACGGACGGACGCAGTCATGACGGCCACCGAGGCAGCCGGGACGGCCGAGGCCGCCGCCACCCGTCTGCCGCTCGTGCTGCGCAACCGACGCTTCGCCGCCGTCTGGGCCGCGCAGGTCCTCACCCAGGCCGCCGGGCGGATGTTCCAGGTCGGCGCAGTGTGGTGGCTGGTCGGCTACGCCGCGGGCACGGACCGCGGTCTCGCCTCGGGCGTCTTCCTCGCCGTCAGCACCCTGCCCGCGGTCGCGCTGGCCCCGCTGGTGGCCGCGCTCATCGCCCGTCGCCCGCACCGCACGGTGCTGGGCGCGTCGGCGGCCGTCGCCGGTCTGGTCGCCCTCGGCACGGCGGGCTGGACGTACGCCGCGACACTGCCGATGGCCGTCGTCTACGGTGCGGCCCTGCTGCTGGCGGGCTGCCAGGCGGTCTTCGACCCCTGTCTGACCACCTCCGTCCCCGAGCTGGTCGAGGACGCCGACATCGAGGCCGCGACCGGCTTCGAACTCGCCACCCAGTCGCTGGCCGGCCTGGCCGGCGGGCTGCTGGGCCCGCTGGTGGTCGACGGCGCGGGCCTGGCCGGCATCGTCGCCGGGTGCGCCGGTGCCTACCTGCTGGCGGCGGCCCTGATCGCCGCGACCCGCTTCCCCACCGCCCCGGGCGCACCGACCGCGGACGGCGACGCGCCCGCCGACGACGCACCGCCCGCCGGACGACGGCCGCTGCGCCGCATCCTGGCCGAACTGCCCTTCGTCCGCCGCGTGTTGCTCTGCTTCACCGCAGCGAACCTGTTCACCACCGCGGTGTTCGTGGTGATGCCGCTGTACACCCGGACGGTGCTGCACGCGGACGGCTCGACCGTCGCCGCCCTGGAGGCGGCCCTCGGCGCCGGCACGCTGGTGGGCTCGTTCACGGGCGGCCGGCTCCCGGGCACGCCGACCGCGGTCGGCGCCGGCTGCCTGGGCCTGATGGCCGCCGCGCTCGCCCTGCCCGGACTGCCCGGACTGCCCGCTCCGGCCGCCGGCCAGGCCACAGCCGTCGGGTCGATGGCGGTCGCCGGCTGGTGCGTGGGCGTGATCGGCGTACGGTTCGTGGCGTTGTTCCAACGGCTGGTGCCGGCCACCGACCGGCCCGGTTTCTTCGCGGTCATGCAGGCCCTGCTCGGGGCGACCTTCCCGGTGTCCTCGCTGGTGTTCGGCCTGCTCGGCGACCACCTCTCGCCGCGGACGCTCTGCCTGGTCCAGGCCCTCGGTGTCCTGCCCGTCGCCGCCGCCCTCTGGTGGACCGGGCGATACGCCCCGGAACCAGCCCCAGCCCCGGCCCCGGCCGCCCAGCCGATCGGGGACGAGCGATGACCGCGACGATCGCCCCCGCGGGCCCCCAGGACGTCGCGCAGCTGCGGCAGCTCTACTTCGACGTCTACGGCCACGGCTACCCGGTCGCGCTCGGCAGCGACCCCGCGGAGATGCGCCGTCTGATCGACGACCCGCACACCCACTGGCTGACCGCGCGCCACGAGGGCTCCGGCCGCCTGGCCGGGTCGGTGGCGGTCCAGACCGACCCCGGCAGCCGGATCGGCAAGCTGGTGGGCCTGGCCGTCCACCCGGAGCAGCGCGGCGGCGGCCTCGCCGCCCGGCTGACCGCCTCCGTCTGCACGGACGCCTTCGCCGCCGGCACGCTGGACTCGGTCTACGCGACCGTCCGGGTGGTCACCCCCGGCCCCCAGCAGGTCTTCGCCCGCAACGGCTTCCAGGCCCTCGGCCTGCTGCCGAACGCCGTCGAGGTGGCCGGCTGCGAAAGCCTCGCGCTGTTCGCCCGGCACGCCGACGGCGTCCTGGCCCGGCGGGAGGAGGTCGGCGCGGTGCCCCGGGCCCTGGTCCCGCTGCTGGACGCGGCCCGGCAGAGCACCGGCGTCGACTACGGCCGCCCCGCCCCGGCGGACGCCCCCGCCCCGGCCGCCGAGCGGACCGCGCCGGTGACGGCGCCGATGGAGCTGATCGCCGCACCCGGCTTCGTCCGCCGCCGCTTCCTCGAACTCTTCCCCGACCCGGGAGAGCGCTTCTTCCCGCTGCACGTCCCGAACGCCGTGCTCACCCCGCCGGACGGCGCGTTCGAGGCGTACGCCGACCTGGACCGGACCGCGGCGAGCTGCTCGCTGATCGCGGTGCACCCGTCCCCGGCGGCCGTCGCCGGGGCGCTGGAGCCGCTGATGGCGGCCGTCACCCGGGCGGGCGCCGACTACGTCGAGACCCTGCTGCCGCTGGCCGACACCGCCGGGCTCGGCGCCTTCCTGGCCGCCGGGTTCATCCCGAGCGCCGTCTACCCGGCGATGCGCCGGATCGGCGACCGGTTCCACGACTACGTGGTGCTGTCCCGCACCAGCCGTCAGATCGACTTCCGGGCCGCGGCCGTCAGCGGTCGGCTCCAGCCGTACCTGCTGGCCTACCTGACCGCCTGGACGTCGACCTACCTTCCCCTTGCCGAGGTTGCCCCGTGACCGTCCGTCCCGCCAGTGCCGACACCGTCAGCGCCGATGCCGCCAGTGCCGACACCGTCAGCACCGATCCCGTCAGCACCCATCTCGCACCGGTCGCGGTCCCCGACCCGGCCGCGCTCCCGCACGTCCAGCAGCTCTGCGACCTGGCCTCCCCGTACGCGGCCGGGCCGGAGACCGACGCCCTGTTCGCCGCCGCGATGGCCGAGACCAACGCGTGGCACGCGCAGCGCTCGCCGTTCCTGCGCTCGCTGCTGGACGGCCCGGCGGAGACGCCGGCGCCGACCGTCGGCGAGGGCGTCCGCACCCCCCTCGTGCACGCCAACTTCTTCAAGCGGCACGAGCTGCTGTCCATCCCCCGGGAGGAGGTGTTCCTGCACCTCACCTCCTCCGGCACCACCGGCCAGAAGTCGCAGATGTTCTTCGACACCTGGACGATCCGCTCCGCGCAGCGCATGGTGGCGCGGATCTTCGACCACTACGGCTGGATCACCCCCGACCAGCCCGTCAACTACCTGCTGTACAGCTACGAGCCCGCGCCGCAGCTGAAGCTCGGCACCTCGTTCACCGACAACTACCTCTGCGACTTCGCCCCGGCGAACCACACCACGCACGCGCTGCGGCACACCGGCAGCGGCCACGAGTTCGACGTCCACGGCTGCATCGAGGCGCTGCGCCGCTACGCCGAGGACGGCCTGCCGGTACGGATCCTGGGCTTCCCCGCGTTCCTGCACTTCACCCTGGAGCGGATGCGCGCGCTCGGCCTGCCGCCGGTCCGGCTGCCGGCCGGCTCCCTGGTCCTGCTCGGCGGCGGCTGGAAGGGGCACACCGACCGGCAGATCGGCAAGGAGCAGTTCTACGCCGAGGTCACCGAGCAGCTGGGCGTCCCCTCGGAGCGCATCCGCGACACCTTCGGCTCGGTCGAGCACTGCGTGCCGTACATCGAGTGCGCGCACCACCGCCTGCACGTCCCGGTCTGGTCGCGGGCCGCCGTGCGCGACACCCGCACCCTGGAGCCGCTGCCGTACGGCGAACGCGGCTTCCTCCACCTGGTGTCCCCGTACATCACCTCCGTCCCGGCGCAGAGCGTCGTCATGGGCGACCTCGCCTCGCTGCACCCCGCGCAGGACTGCCCCTGCCCGGCGCCCACGCCGTGGTTCACCGTCCACGGCCGCGCCGGGGTCAGCCGGAACCGCAACTGCGCAGCGGCCGCCGCCGAACTCCTGAAGGGCCTGTCGTGACCACCGCACCCGTGAACCCCGAACCCGCAACGGCCGGAGCCCACTTCTGGCAGGGCTCGTTCATCGACGACGAGGAGGCCGCCCGGCGGCTGGCCGAGCTCCCCGAGCTCGCCGCCCGCGTCCTGGCCGAACCGCTCTCCACCGAGCTGGTGCTGACCGCCTGCCAGCACCTCGCCGACGCCCTCGCCGCTCCGGCCGGCCCCGTCCGCACCCGGCTGCTCGGGGTGCTGACCGACGGCGGCACCGACCCGGAGGAGGCCGCGGCGACCCTCGCCGAGATCGCCGACGCGATCGCCCGCCCGTCGCTGGAGCGCAAGCTCCGGCGCGAACTCGGCGCGCTGCGCCCCGAACGCCTCGCCCGGCCCGACGCCCGGGAGACCACCTTCGAGGCCTGGGCGCCGGTCGGCCTGCTGGTCCACATCGCCCCCGGCAACGCCGCCGCCGTCGCACCGCTGAGCACCGTCGAGGGCCTGCTCACCGGGAACCTCAACGTGCTCAAGACCAGCAGCGCCGACACCCCGCTCGCCCAGCACCTGCTCGCCGAACTGGCCGCCGCCGACCCGACCGGCGCCCTGGCCCGCCGGATCGTCGCGCTGCGCTTCCCCTCGGCCCGCACCGACTGGCTGCGGCAGATCTGCGGGGCCGCCGACGCGGTGGCGGTCTGGGGCGGCGAGGACGCCGTCCGCTCGGTCTCCGAACTGGTCCCCGCCGGCTGCCGGCTGATCGAGTGGGGACACCGGATCTCCTTCGCCTACCTGACCCGTGACGCCTGGTCGGACCGGGCGACGCTGGACGCGCTCGCAGCCGACGTCTGCCGCTACGAACAGCAGGCCTGCTCCAGCCCCCAGGTGGTCTACCTGGACACCGAGGACGACGGCGAGGTCTTCGCCTTCGCCGAGCGCTTCGCGGCCCACCTCGCCGAGGCCTCCGCCGTGGTGCCCCGGCCCGCACTCGAACCGGCCGAGCACGCCGAGATCACCACCACCGAGCTGGTCGCCCGGCTGGAGGAACACCTCGGCCTCACCAGGGTCCTCGCCGCCGAGGACGGCTCCTGGCGGGTCCTCGCCGACACCCGGCCCGCCCTGGCCGCCTCGCCGCTGCACCGCAGCGTCTGGGTCAAGCCGCTGCCCCGCACCTCCGTGATGGCCGTGCTGCGCCCGATGCGCCGGTACCTGCAGACCGCCGCGATCGGCGGCAGCCGCGCCGACGTCGCCCGGCTCTCGCAGGCGGTGCTCGCCGCCGGCGTGCTGCGGGTCACTCCGGTCGGCGGGATGCTCGACGGCTACCACGGCGAGCCCCACGACGGCGTCTACGCGCTCCAGCGCTACAGCCGGCGCGTCAGCGTCCGGGCGGGCGAGGCCTTCGCCACCACCGCCTGCCTGGACGACCTGGCGGCCCCGGCCTTCGTCCCCGCCGCGCCGGGCGGCCCGCTGCTGGACAAGGCCGGGGTGCAGGAGCAGCTGCGCACCCTCGCCCCGGACCACGCCCAGCTGTACTTCCGCAGCGGCGGCAGCACCGGCGCCCCCGCCCTGTCGGTGTTCACCAACGCCGACTACGACACCCAGATGCGGGCCGCCGCCGACGGCCTGCTCGCCGCGGGGTTCGACCCGGCCCGGGACCGCGCCGCCAACCTGTTCTACTGCGGCGGCATGTACGGCAGCTTCATCAGCTTCTTCTCGATCCTGGAGCGCCTCAACGCCACCCAGCTGCCGATCGCCGCCGGCCCCGACCACGCCGCCACCGCCGAGGCGCTGGTGACCAACGGGGCGGACACCGTGTTCGGCATGCCGTCCTACCTCTGGCAGCTGTTCCACGCCGAGCGCACCGCGCTGCGCGCCTACGGCGGGATCCGCAAGGTGTTCTACGGCGGCGAGCACTTCACGGCGGAGCAACGCCGGGTGCTCACCGAGGAGTTCGGCGTCGAGCTGATCCGCTCGGCGGCGTACGGCAGCACCGACCTGGGGCCGCTCGGCTACCAGTGCGCGCACGCCGAGGGCTCGGTCCACCACGTCCTGACCGACCTGCACACCCTGGAGGTCCTGGCCCCGGAGGCCGACCGCCCGGTGGCCGCCGGGCAGCCGGGCCGGCTGGTCTTCACCAGCCGCGCCCGGGCCGGGCAGCGCCTGGAGCGGTACCAGATCGGCGACCTCGGCCGCACGGTCGACGGCGTCTGTCCCTGCGGCAGCCACACCCCCCGCATCGAACTGCTCGGCCGGTACGGGGACGTCGTGCGGGTCGGCACGTACTTCCTCAACGTCCGGCGCTTCGTCGCGGTGGCGCAGCAGGAGCTCGGCTACCGGGGAGAGGTGCAGCTGGTCCTGGAGACGGGTGAGCGCCGCGAGCGGGCCGTCGTCCGGCTCGACGCGCAGTACGCCCAGGACGGGACGGCCGCCCGCGCCGCCTTCCTCACCGCCGTCGCGGAGCTGGGCTCGGCCGTCGAGGAGGGGCTGCTCGACCTAGCCGTCGAGACCGTCGACTCCGCGGCCTTCGAACGGACGCCCACCAGCGGCAAGCTCCGGACGGTGATCGACCGGCGGCGGACCGCCGGGTGACACCGCCGTTCGCTCGGCCGGGGGGCGGTGCGCCGTTCCCCCCGGCCGAGGGCTGCGCCGCCCTGGTGCTGCGCCGCCACGACGAGTACGGGAAAGCCTGAGGATCCGATCCCGCGTGGTGCCGGCCGTGCCTCACCCGGCCACGACCTCGACACCGGCCGCAAGCATGTTGGCGACGACCTGATCGGCCAGCGCGTCGTGGCAGATCAGCAGGTGCATCGGCGGGTCACCCTTCCTGACGACCAGGTAGCCGCTGCCCGTCCGTTCGAGTTGCCAGTCGTCCCGCCCGGTGGTCCACATGTCCTCGTAGCGGGCGAGGTCCGGCGCGCCGCTCTCGGGCGGCGGCTCGTCCCGGAAGGAGATCCCGGGCAGATAGCCGCCCGGCACGGCGGCCTGGGGACGGAGCCCGGGGTGTCGGTCCTCTCCCAGTGCCTCCAGCACCTCGGCCGCCGGGTAGCCGAACAGGTCGATGCCGTCCAGGACGACGGGCACGGCAGCCGGGCCGCGCCACCCGGGCCCCGGCGCACCGCGTCCCACCGGAGCCCGGCCGGGAAGCGGGCGCCGCGGAGGCCCGGCCCGGCTCAGCACGACCTCCGCCATCGGCAGGTCGCCGGCTTGCGGGTCGCGCCGGCCGCCCCCCGCGCAGGCGGTCAGTTCGAAGTCGCCCCACTGGACGGTGCACATCCACCCCGCGTCGAGGCCCCCCGGATCCCGGACCCGGCCGAGACCGGCCAAGGCCTCCCGCGTGGCGACCTCGTCCGTGCCGAAGCGGAGCGTCCCCGCCCCGTCCGGCAGCAGGACCCCGACCCCTGGCAGCAGTTCGAACATCCGCCGATCGTGGCGCCTCACGGCACCACGCCGCAAGCGAGCCGCTGGACTCCGCGTAACCTCCACGCCCCTACGGCGTTTGTCCCATAGTCCGACCGACGTATGGTCTGAGGGGAAACGCCGTGGCCACTGTGCCGTACCAGAGCTCCGCCGACACCGCCCGGGAGCTGATCGCCGAGGCGATGAGGCAGGGCACCAGCCACCTGGCGACCGGGCTCGACGCGCCGCCGGGAACGCACCTGCGGATCGGCGGCCGGGACCTGGTCAACTTCGGCACCTGCGGCTACCTCTCCCTCGAACAGGACGAGCGGATCCGCCGTGGCGCCGTCGACGCGACCGAGCGCTTCGGCGTCCAGTTCTCGGTCTCCCGGTCGTACGTGGCCTCCGGGCTGAACCTCGAACTCGAAGCACTGCTCAGGGAGATGTACGCGGATCACCCCGTGCTCACGTACTCCTCCACCTCGCTGTGCCACATCTCCGTGCTGCCGGCGCTGCTCCGGGCCGGCGACAGCGTCGTGCTGGACCAGCAGGTCCACTTCAGTGTCCAGACCGCCGCGCAACTCGTGCGGCAACAGGGAGTCCAGCTCGCGATGGTGCGACACGGCGACCTGGGCGCCCTCGAACGCCGGCTCCGGCGCGCCCAGGCCACCGGCGAGCGGGTCTGGTACCTGATCGACGGCGTGTACTCGATGTTCGGCGACGTGGCGCCGATCGACGACCTCGTCCGGCTCATGGCGGCGTACCCCGCGCTGCACCTCTACGCGGACGACGCGCACGGCATGAGCTGGTACGGGCGACACGGCGCGGGCTACGTCTTCGAGAAGCTCGGCCGACGCCTGAGCGAGCGGATCGTGCTCGCCACCACCCTCGCCAAGGGCTTCGGGACCATCGGCGGCATCGCCGTGTTCCCCACCGAGGAGCTGTTCGAGCGGGTCCGGATCAACGGGGGTCCGCTGATGTACTCCCACCCGCTGCCGCCCCCGATGCTCGGGGCGGCGATCGCCTCCGCACGGATCCATCTGAGCGACCGCATCCAGGCCCTGCAAGCCGAACTGACGCAACGCCGGGAGTACTGCAACGACCTCCTCGCCGCCAGCGGCCTTCCCGTCGTCTCCGACCCCCGGACACCGATCTACTACATCGGAGTCGGCCGGCCCGAGGTGAGTTACGGCCTGGTACGGCGCATCCTCGACGAGGGGTTCTACGTCAACCAGACCTCCTTCCCCGTCGTCCCCCTCCGCAAGTCGGGCCTGCGCTTCACCCTCACCCGCCACGTCGACCAGAGCCACATCCGCGCCCTGGTCGAGGCCCTGGCCCACCACCTCCCGAAGGCGGTCCAGGACGCCGGCCGCACGATGTCCGAGGTCCGGGCCGCCTTCGGTCCCGCGCCGTCCGACGCCGACGCCGTGGGCGGGCCGCCGGGCATCGAAGCCTAGGACCTGTCGGAACGCAACAGGTATCCGAGCCCGGGAAGCGAGAGGTAGTTCGCGACCAAGTGGAAGTCGAAGGCATGGATGGCCGTGGCCGAGGACTCCTGCAGGTCCACGCCGTCGAACCGTCGTTCCACACCACCGGGCGGAATGGCGACCAGGTCACCCGGATCCGCCAGGTTGACCCAGCGCCCGACGTTGGGCGGCCGACGTCCGCGGTCGTTCCGGGGCGGGGGTTGGAGCCTCGGGAAGACGGCGTGCGGCAGGGCCAGTGGGGATCCGAGCGTGATCAGGAGATCAACGCGCAGGTCGGGACGTTCCCACAGGGCCTCGTAGGCCACCACCGAACCCAAGGAGTGGGCGATCACGATGCGTGAGCCGGTGTCGGCTATCGCGCTCGCCACCCGATCTCGTGCTGCCGCTCGTGCCGCGCCGTCAGCATCGCCGAGATAGGCCGCCACTTCCCGGAAGAACACGGACACGAACCACTCCGTGGCTCGCCTGCCCAGCCCCCGGGTCTCCGCGATCCAGGCCACCGCCTGCCGCAGAGGCGCCGTGAGACGGCCGGCTGACACGCCGCCGGGCAGCGGCAGCGTCTCCAGCCACTCCTGCACCAACTGCTGCTCGAACGCGCCCAGTTCGTCGAATCCTCCGGTGCGGCCCTGCCTCCCCGGATGCCGCAGCAGATCGGCGTAGTAGGCCACCCGGACGTCGCTCCGGTCGAGCGGTTCCCCGACGGTGGCCAGTGTCCTGGCGAGCCTGTCCCCCCAGACCTCCGAAAGGGTGTCGGCCGCTTGCCCGACGGTCTGGTCCGGCCGGTAGTTGCCCACTCCGTGCACTCCGACGATGCGCGTCATCCGCTCGCACTCCCCCGGTCCATCACGATGACCTCGGCTCCGCTCCCGACCACCAGCTCGCCGTCGTCCGAGGCGGCCACGGCATGAACCTCGGAGGGGAACGACAGGACCTCCGACGTCAACCGCCCGAATTCCCAGAGCCGGACGGTGCCGTCGTCCGCGGTCGTGACGGCGCACGGCCGGCCGTCCACCACCGCGAACGTCGCGGAGTACACCCGACCCGTGTGACCGACGAGCGGGCCGCCCACCTGTCTGCGTGTGACGAGGTCCCAGAGGCGAACGGTGCCGCCGATCTCCCCCGTGACGGCGACCGGCCGCCCGTTCAGCACAGCACATGCCACCGCATAGACCTTTGCCGGCACCTCCCCGACCGGGCCGACCAGCGGATCGCCGACCTGCCTCCGGGAGTCCAGGTCCCACAGGCGCACCGTTCCGTCCATCCCTGCGGTGACGACGATCGGTCGGCCGGCGTCGACCGCGCAGTCCAGGGCCCACACGTCCTCGATGTGGCCGACCAGAGGATCTCCGGTCTGCTCCAGGGTGGTCAGGTCCCAGACCCGGACCGCGCCGTCCCTCCCCGCGGTGACCGCCACGGGATTTCCCCGGACGTGTGTGCACACCACCCGGGCGATGTCGAAGGCGAACGGGCCGCCCAGTCCCCTCCGGGTCTCCAGGTCCCACCCGCGCACGGCTCCGTCCGGCCCGCCGTCGACCGCCACGACGACCGGACGGCCGGCAACGACCGTGCAGGCCAGGTCCCTTACCGAGGCGCCGGCCGCCTGGCGGATCGGCTCACCCAGTCGCCGCCCACCGTCCAGGTCCCAGACGAACAGCGCGCCGTCATACCCTCCGGTGACGGCGACGCGGACATCGGAGAGCACCGTGCACGCGACGCTCGTGACCTGTTCGGTGTGGCCCGCGACCGGGCTTCCGAGTCGGCGGTGATCGCTCAGGTCCCAGACCCGAATGGTGTCGTCCCACCCGACCGACACGGCGGCGGGCTGCCCGTCCAGGCACGTGATGTCCGCATCCCACACCAGGCCGCTGTGCCCGGTCAGCGGGCTCGCGAGCTCGCGTCGGCCACGCAGGTCCCACAGTCGCACCGCACCGTCCTTCCCGCCGGTGACGGCGACGGGCCGGCCGGCCAAGGTGGTGCACCCGACGGCGTAGACGATGTCGCCGAGGTCGGTGATCGGGTCGTCCAGTTGCCTTCCGGTGGTCAGGTCCCAGAGGCGGAGGACAGGTTCCGACCCGCTGATGACGGCAACAGGCCCGCCGTCGAGCAGGACGCAGTCCACGGCCCAGACCTGGCCGTCCACGCTGCCGAGCGGATCGCCGATCTGTGCACGGCTGCCGAGGTCCCACAGCCGGACGGTGCCGTCGTCACCGCCCGAGACCACGACCGGCCGACCGTCGAGCACCGTCACACGGAGTGCGGACACGCGGCCGCTGTGGCCGACCAGCGGATCGCCCAGCGGCTCCGACGCGGCCAGGTCCCACAGCCGGAGCGCTCCGTCGGTCCCGGCGGTGACCGCGACCGGCAGGCCGTCGAGCTCCGTGCACACCAGCGCGCACAGCTCTCCGGCCCCACTGTCGAACAGGCAGCGCAGTTCCCGCTGGTCCGTCGCGTCCCAGACACGGACCGTACCGTCATGGCCACAGGTCACGGCGACCGGCCTGCCGTCGACGCTCGACCAGGCCACGCCGGACACCCGGTCGAGGTGACCGGCCGGCAGTCCTCCCATCAGCCGGCCGACCTTGAGGTCCCAGAACCCCAGCCACCGGTACCCGCCGCTGACGGCAACGGGCCGCCCGTCCAGCATGGTGCACGCAACACGCGTCACGAGCACCCGAGCCGGAGCCGGAAGGGTCTCCCGCAGCGCATTGCTGACCTGGGAGCCGGACGCCCAACGAGGCCGCCAGGCCCACGTCGGCAGCGGATCGTTCAGTCGCCGCAGCAGGTCGACCGCCCCGTAGCGCGCCGCGTCGACGGCCAGGAGCTGACGGCGCGTCACAGCGTCGGACCTGCGGTGGATTCCCGAGGACGCCCGGTAGATCGCCACCGTCAGCGCACTCGGTCCGGCTTCGGCCTGGACAAGGGCCGGGGCCAGGGTCTCGGGGTCGGCGTGCACGAGGAAGTCCGCGTCGTCCAGCAGGCCGTCGAGGCCTGCGGCATCCTGTGCGTGCTGACTGGCGTGCCGCAGGAGGTACGGAACGGCAGTGCTCCAGGAACCGGTGCCGGACGACGGGCCGGGACGCCGGTCCGGGACCAGGGTCCGCAGGACGAGGCCGACGGCGGGAAGGCCGGAATGCCGTGGTCCCGCAGCGCTCGACGCAGCGAAGGGCTGCCGGCACAGGTAGTCCGCGAGCCCCTGGTGGAAGGGGCGGTAGAGCGTGGTGCCGTCGGTGTCCATGCTGATGCGGAGGTAGAAGAGCGCCCCGTCGAGCAGGGCCGGATAGCCGTCCGGCTCCGAGGCGGGGTGGATGGCCGCCGCGAGCCCGTACGCGAGCTCGGCGGGCATTCCATCGCCCTTCGCATGGGCGAACGCGGCGAGAAGCGCTCGAACGGCCGGCCCGTCGGGGCGGGAGCGCAGATCCAGTTCGAGGACCTCGGGCAACGTGGTCGGCACCGTCGCGCCGATCCGGTCGGCGTCGTCCGGACCCTTCGCGGGAGCGGTCCCCGCGAGGTAGCGGCCGAACACGCCGGCCACCAGGAACGCGCCCCAGTCGGAGGACCCGGTGCCGCGGTCGGTCAGTCGGCCGGCCACCGCCCGCGCCAGGCGCGCACGCACCACAGCGCGGGCGGTCCCGGAATAGTCGTCGGCCTCCGCGAGCAGATCGGCGAGGTAGACGGTCAGATCGGTGCGCAGCTCCCCGATGTCCACGGTGTCGAGGTCCACCAGGACGCCTGCGTACTCGGCGAGGTGGCGCAAGGCGGCGAACTGCTCCCACGGACGCAGGCCGACCACGAGCCGGCACTCGTGGCGCCCGTCGGCACGTCGGCTGTCGGCCAGCGGCAGCAGGAGGTCGGCGGTCAGCGCGCCGGGATCGATCGCCTCGTCGACCGCGTCCACGACCACTGTCGGAGGCTCCGACAGAGCAGCCACGGCCTCGACGAAGGCGGCCGCGGTCCAGCCGGTGGCCGGCCCGGGCAGGTGCAGCTGCCCGGCCAGAGCGGATATCAGGTCGCCCAGGCTGCGCTGGCGCGCCTGGACGGCAACCAGGCCGCTGTCCACGGACGGGCGGCACTCGGGGTCGAGGCGGTCGAGGATGTGCTGGGCCTCGCCGACCAGGCGGGGATGAGCCGCGCAGACCAGGGCGCCCAGAAGGGCGGACTTCCCCGTCCCCGGCCCACCGGTCACCACGCAGATCCTGCCGGTGTCCGGCTCCGCCATCCACCGGACCAGCAAGCGGAGCTGGCTGCGCCGACCCGTGAACCGGCGGCCGGCCTTGTCGGCGAAGTGTCCGGCATCGCGCGGGTCCAGCTCGTCGAGGAACGCGCGGATCGGCGGATCGATGCGCCGGCGTTCCGCCATGACCCGGTCCTCGACGAACCGGGGATTGGGAAAGAACGGAAGCTCGGGCTCGCTCAGGGTCGCGTCCAGCGGCGTTGCCGACACCGTCTGCCGCAATCCCGACCTCGCCGCGACCAGCTCGCCGATCCGGCGGGCGACCACGGAGAACGACACGTAGCGCTGGGCGGGATGGGCGTCGAACCGGTTCTGCGCGAGTTCGTCGAAGACCTGGGCGACCGCTTCGCTGAAGCGACCGTCATAAGCCGCCTCCGAACTGTCCGAGGCCGCGATCACCCACGCGTAGGTGTCACGCCCGGCCCGTTGGAGCAGGTACGGCAGCCGGGCGGCCCGGCCGGAATGGCACAGATCCAGCAGGAACAGCGTGTGCCGGCCGGAGACCTGCGCGACCGAGACCCACTCGCTGACATTCGTACCGAGCCGGCCGGTCGTCGCACAGGACGGCACCACGTCCACCCTGGTCGGGTCGCCGTCGATCCCGGTGTCGCCGTGGGACATGACGTGGATGATCCGGTACCCGTCGTCCAGAGCGGTCTGAATCCCCTCGCGCAGGCCCCGCAGGTCGGGGTCCACCCGCTCGACGACGCCGTACCCCAACCGCTCGATCGACTGCCTGACCTCGGGCACCAGGCCGTAGACGAAGCTCAGCGGCCCCCACGGCTCCGTCCCGACCGGCAGTTCACGGCCGGCCTCGACCGCCGCCGCGAAACTCCCGACCGCCACGACGAGAGCCTGCCGTCCACTCATCGATTCCCACCCCTGTGGCCCGGACCCGCCCGCACGCCACGACTTCCCGCCGGTCACGACATGGCGATCATTCAATTCAGCGCAGTTTAGCGCCACTTCCTCGAACACGGCGGACTTCGCTCCCGCCTGACCGCACCGCCCCGACGACTTCGGTGGCGACCGGAAACCCTCGTCCCGCGTCGCGGACGGTGCCGTCCTCGCCGCCCGAGCCGCGGCCGGCTGCCGCGCGGGCCTTGATCACCGCTGGTCCACGGCCGGCGCCAGGCCCGCGGTGCGCGCGGCAACGCCCGCCTGCACGGCGAAGAGGCGGTCCCGCGCGGCCTGGTCGAGCGTGTGGAAGTGGCCGTGCACCTCAAGGGTGACGAAGCCGTGCACGGTGGCCCAGGCCAGCATCAGGGCTTCCGCCGCGTCCGGCACCAGCGGACTGCCGAGCCGGCCGCGTTCGGCCGTGTCGGCGACGAGTTCGACCATGTGCTCCATCGCCCGCCGGCCGGCCACCACGGTCGGTCCGTCCGGTGGGGCCGCGTAACCGGGCACGGGGGAGCCGAAGATGAGGGCGAAGCGCTCCGGATTCCGCTGCGCCCAGGTGCGGTAGCCGGTGCAGGTGGCCACGAAGCGCCCGTCCAGGTCGTCCGGCGGCACGGTCCCGCGGGTCGCGGCCAACGCGTCCGACAGGCCGTGGTACGAGTCGGCGACCAGGGCGGTGAGCAGTTCGTCCCGGTCGGCGAAGTAGCGGTACAGCGCGGGCGGGGTCATCCCCATGCTGCGGGCGATGTCGGTGAAGCGGAGGTTCGCGGCGCCGCGCTCGGCGATCAGGCCCAGGGCCGCGTGCTTGATCTCCTCCACGGTGTCGGCGCGCAGCCGCTCACGGCGACTCCGCCCCCCGCTCTCATCGGTCGACCCACCCGTCATCGCATCTCCATCGGCTCGCTGCGCCCGTCACCGCGTTGACAATCCGTACCCGTCGAGGGAAACGTTACGCTCCATAAGACGCGTTATGAAGCGTAACGCTTTGCCGGGGGACGGGGTCCCTGACGACGTACGGAGGAGCACATGTCCCAGGGACTGCGCGAGGGTCGGCGGACAGCCGCCGGGGAGAGCAGGCCGCACAGACCCGGCCCGCTCGGCCGAATAGCCGGTTGGAGCTTCCGGAACCGGGGCCGCACGGTGCTGCTCTGGCTGCTCGCCGCCGGCGCGGCCTTCGGCCTCTCAGCCGGCCTCGGCGCCAAGTACAGCGCCGACTACTCCGCGCCCGGCTCGGATTCCAAGCAGGCCCAGCAGCTGCTGGCACGGGACTTCCCCGGGCTGGGCGGTGAATCGATCAGCCTGGTGCTGACCTCCGACGGCAGCGTGACCGACGCCGCCACCCACGACCGGGTCAAGGACCTGCTCGCCCGGATGGCCGAGGTGGCGCACGTCAGCGGCATCGACGACCCGTACGGCCCGCGCGGCAAGGTGTCGGCCGACGGCCGCACCGCCCTCGGGCAGATCCACCTGGACGTCGCCGCCGCCCCCGACATGCCGAAGGCGGACACCCAGCGGCTGCTCGACCTCGCCCGCCCCGTCGACGGCGGCCTGCGCGTCCACCTCGGCGGCATGACGGTCCAGCAGGCCGAGCAGGGCGCGATCGGCTCGGAGGGCATCGGCCTGGCGGCCGCCGCCGTGATCCTGGTGATCACCTTCGGCTCGGTCGTGGCCGCCGGCCTGCCGATGCTCACCGCGCTCGGCGGGCTCGCCGTCAGCAGCGCCCTGCTGCCGGTCCTCGCCGCGGTCATGCCGGTCCCGGACTGGTCGACCTCGCTCGCCGCGATGCTGGGCATCGGGGTGGGCATCGACTACGCGCTGCTGCTGGTCACCCGGTTCCGCGAGTGGCGCGCCGAGGGGCTCGAACCCGAGGCCGCCACCGTCGCCGCGCTGGACACCGCGGGTCGCGCGGTCGTGGTCGCCGGAATGACCGTGGTGGTCAGCATGCTCGGGCTGTTCGCGATGGGCCTGTCGTTCATGCGCGGCGCCGCGGTCTCGGCGATCCTCTCCGTGCTCGTCGTGATCGCCGCGTCCGCCACGCTCTTCCCCGCCCTGCTCGGCTACCTCGGCCGGCACATCGAGCGGCTCCGGCTGCCCCTGCCCCGGCGCCGCGCCGCCCAGGGCGAGCGCTCGGTGGGCGCCGGCTGGCTGCGCTGGAGCAGGCTCGTGGAGCGTCACCGCGTCCTCGGTGCCGTCACCGGGGTCGTCGTCCTGCTGGCGCTCGCGGCGCCGTTCCTCGGCGTGCGCTTCGGCTTCCCCGACGCGGGCAACGACCCCGCCGGGCGCTCGAACCGGCTGGCGTACGACACGGTGGCCGCCGGCTTCGGACCGGGCAGCAACGGACCGCTGGTCCTGGTCGCCGAGTTGGCGCCGGGCACCCCCGCCGACGCGACGGCCTCGCTGCCCACCGCACTGAAGGCGGTGCCCGGCGTCACGGCCGTGACCCCTCCGATGCCCGGCTCCGACGGCCGCTCGCTGCTGCTCACCGTCGTCCCGGACAGCGGTCCGCAGTCCGGCGCCACCAAGACCCTGGTCCGCGACCTCCGCGACCGCGTCATCCCGGCTGCGGTCGGCCCCGGCGTCCGGGTCCACGTCGGCGGGGCGACCGCCAGTGCGATCGACAGCACCGACAACATCGCCCGCCGCATCCCGCTGCTGGTCGGCGGCGTGGTCACGGTGTCGATGCTCCTGCTCCTGGTGGCCTTCCGTAGCCTCGCCGTCGCCCTCAAGGCCGCTGTGATGAACCTGCTCTCCGTCGGCGCCGCGTACGGCGTGGTCGCCCTCGTCCTCGAAGGCGGCACCGCCGGCCGGTTGATCGGCATCGACAGCCCCACCCCGCTGCCGGCCTTCGTCCCGGTGCTGACCTTCGCCGTCCTGTTCGGCCTTTCGATGGACTACGAGGTCTTCCTGGTGAGTCGGATGCGTGAGGCCTGGCTGCGCACCGACGACAACGCGGAGTCCATCGTCAGCGGACTGGCGGGCACCGCACGGGTGATCACCGCGGCGGCGGCCATCATGGTCGCCGTGTTCGCGGCCTTCGTCCCGGCACCCGACCTGCCGATCAAGGTCATCGGCGTCGGCATGGGGTCGGCCATCCTGATCGACGCCACGCTGGTCCGCCTGCTGCTGGTACCGGCCGTGATGCACCTGCTCGGCCGCGGCAACTGGTGGCTGCCCGGCTGGCTGGACCGCCGCCTGCCCCACCTCCACGTCGAAGGACA
Organism: Streptomyces sp. 1114.5; assembly: GCF_003635085.1. Taxonomy (NCBI): domain Bacteria; kingdom Bacillati; phylum Actinomycetota; class Actinomycetes; order Kitasatosporales; family Streptomycetaceae; genus Streptomyces; species Streptomyces sp. 1114.5. Next base: position 1,752,508 of record NZ_RBXE01000002.1, on the reverse strand, counting down.
CACGGAGTTCTACCAGCCGGAGGCCCCCGCCGAGGCACCCCGCTCCCCGGCGGCGGTCGGCTAGGGCTCCGGCCCTACGACAGTGGACCGCGGGCGCCTCACGACGCCCGCGGTCCGCCGGTCTACTCCGGTTCGGAGAGCGTCAGTTGCTTCGAGGTGCGGGTGAGCGTCTCCAGCGGTCGGGTGAGCACCTCGGCGAACGCCAGTTCCGCGGCGCCGATCAGGACGGTGTCAGCGCCGAGTTCGCTGACCCGCAGCCGAAGTTTCTCCCGCACCGCGGCAAGGGCATTGGTGTTGATCTGGCTGCGCACCTGTGCGGCGGATCCGAGGAAGACCTCCCGGAGGGTGCCGCCGAGGATGACCAGGTCCGGATCGAAGAGGTTGGCGACGTTCGCGATGCCGATGCCGAGCCAGTCCCCGACGCGGTGCAGAGCCTCCCGTGCGGTGACGTCCCCGCGGTCGGCGGCGGTCACCACCGACTGCACGGCGTCGGCCCCGGTGACGCGGCCGTCCCGGCCGGCGGCTTCCAGCAGGGCACGCTCACCTGCCTCGGCCTCCAGGCAGCCGCGGGCGCCGCAGCCGCACGGCCGTCCCCGGTGCGGGTTGACGGTCATGTGGCCGACCTCGCCGGCGTATCCGCGTTGGCCGCGCAGGAGTTCACCGTCGATGATCACTCCGGCGCCGATGCCCGTCTCGCCGTGGAGGTAGACGAGGTTCTGGCTTCCGCGGCCGATGCCGCGCCGGTGCTCGGCGAGCGCACCGAGATTGGCCTCGTTCGCGACGAGGACCGGCAGGTCCAGGCGCAGCCGGTCGGCGAACGCCCCGGCGAAGTCGACGCCCTTCCAGCCCATGTTGGGGGTGAGGCTGACCAGCCCGTCGGGATGGCGGACGATGCCGCGCACCGCCACGGCGACGCCGACGCACGAGCTGCCGGCCGGTGCGCCGGCCAGCATCTCGTGGGCGAATCCCGCGAGGACGGCGGCCACTCGCGCGGGGTCCTGGGGGTGTCCGTCGGGCCAGGGGCACTCGCGCCGGTCCAGGAACACGCCGCCGAGTCCGATGAGGGCTGCCGCCAGGCGCTGCACGCCCAGGTCCGCCGCCAGGACGTGCACGCGAGTGGACTCCGGCCGGACGACCAGCGAAGGCCTCCCGGCCCGGCCGGTCTCGCGCGGCAACTCCTCGCGGACCAGGCCCGCGGCCGCCAGGTCACCGACCAGGCCCAGGATGGTGCTGCGGTTGAGGCCCAACTCGGCGGCCAGGACGGCCCGCGAGGTGGGCCCGTCGAAATGCACGTGGCGCAGCAGCGCGCCCAGGTTGTGCTGGCGGACCTCTTCCTGGGAAGGAGCGGCTTTCATCGCGGGCCACCCTCATCTTCGGAATGGGCTCATCGTCGGGCTGTGCGGCGGCGGGACATGGCATCCACACCGGCGGCCACCAGCAGAACCGATCCCGTGACAGCGTACTTGACGCCCGAGCTGTACCCCATCAGTCCCATGCCGTTCTGGATCACCGCGACGACCAGACCGCCCAGCACGGCGTCGACGACGCGGCCGCGACCGCCGAACAGGCTGGTGCCGCCGATGACGGCGCTGCCGACGGCGAGCAGCAGGACGTTGCTCCCGCCGGTGTTGGGGTCCACCGAGTTGCCCCGGGAGGCGGCGATGATGCCACCGACGGCCGCCAGGCAGGAGCAGATGACGAACGCGGCGGTGCGGATGAAGGCGACGTTGATCCCGGCCCGGCGGGCGGCTTCGGCGCTGCCGCCCACGGCGTAGATGTGCAGGCCGAAGCCGGTCCGCTGCAGGGTGAACGTCCCCAGCAGGACGAGGGCCCCGATCACGGGTACGACGAGGGGCACGCCGGTGAGGGAGCCGATGACGATGTTGCGGCTGCGCTCCTGGTTGAGCAGGTACACGGCCACGCCGCCGAGCACGACGACGGTGCCGGTCCGGACGGCGAGGAGTGCCGCCGGGGTGCCGGCGAGGCCCCGGCCGCGCCGGTCGCGGCTGCGGCGCAGTTGCAGGGCCGTGTACCCGGCGGCGCAGCAGGCCAGCAGGACCCAGCCGAGGGCGGGGCTCAGGTTGTCGTTCGCGATGGCCAGGATGGTGGGGTCCTTGATGGAGATGTTCGTGCCCTCCTTCAGCAGGATCAGGACGATGCCCTGGAAGCCGAGGAACGCGGCCAGCGTCACCACGAAGGAGGGGATGCCGACCTTGGCGACGAGCGTCCCGATGAGCAGGCCGATGACCGCGCCGGTCAGCACGGCGGCAGCCACTGCGGCGTACCAGGGCCAGCCGTGGTTGGTCAGCAGGATGGCCAGGACGGCGGCGCAGACGCCGCTGGCGTATCCGGCGGACAGGTCGATCTCGCCGAGGAGCAGGACGAAGACCAGCCCCATGGCGATGGCGATGCTGCCCGCGCTCTGGGTGAGCAGGTTGGCGAAGTTCAGGTTGGACAGGAAGACCGGGCGCAGGAGGGCGAAGAACACGCACAGCACGACCAGCCCGGCGACGGCGGGAAGGGCGCCGAGCTCGCCCGCGCGCACCTGGTCGAGGTAGCCGCGGCCGATGTCGCCCAGGCCGGCGGTCGGAGGCCGGCCTTCCGCGGAGTCGGTGGGCCGGTTCGGCGGCTCGGGCTTCTGGGGGGCGAGGGCGGAGGTCATGCGGCGGCTCCGTTGGGGGTGGTCCGGGGGCCCAGGTCGCCGCTGCGGCCCGAGGTGATCAGTTCGACGACCTGAGCGTGGGTCACGTCGGAGGCCCTGACCTGAGCGGCCATCCGTCCCAGGTAGAGCGCGGCGATCCGGTCGGAGACCGCGAAGACGTCGTTCATGTTGTGCGAGATGAGCACGACGGCCAGGCCGTTGTCGGCCAGCCGGCGCACGAGTTCCAGGACCTGCGCGGTCTGGGCGACGCCCAGCGCCGCGGTGGGCTCGTCGAGGACCACGAGCTTGCTGTTCCACAGCACCGCCTTGGCGATGGCCACGGTCTGGCGCTGGCCGCCGGAGAGGCTGGAGACCTTCTGGCGGAGGGACTTGACGGTCCGCACCGAGAGCCCCTTGAGCGTCGCGGCGGCCATCTCCTCCATGGTCGAGTCGTCGAGCACCATGCCGCGGCGCTTCTCCCGCCCCAGGAACATGTTCTGGACGATGTCGAGGTTGTCGCACAGCGCGAGGTCCTGGTAGACGATCTCCACGCCGAGTTCGGCGGCGTCGCGCGGGCTGTGCACCTGGACCGGCCGGCCTTCGAAGAGGTAGTCCCCGGCGTCGATGGGGTGGATCCCGCCGATGCACTTGACGAGCGTCGACTTGCCGGCGCCGTTGTCGCCGACGAGGGCTGTGACCTCTCCCGCGTGGGCGCTGAGCGCGACGTCGTGCAGGACCTGGACGGGGCCGAAGCTCTTGTTGATCCCGCGCAACTCAAGAATCGGTGTTTCTGTCATGGGTGAGGCTCCTGGGGATTGGCGGAGTGGGCCCCGCGGCGCCGGCCGCCGGGGCCCACTGGTGGGGCCGGGCGCGCTACTTGATGCCGGCCTTCGTGCACAGCGCGTCGTAGTCCCCGGTGCACAGCTGCGCCCTGGTGACGTAGCCGTCGGTGATGACGTCCTGGACGTTGCTCTTGGTGATGGCCTCGGGGGTCAGCAGCACCGCCGGGACGTCACGCTTGCCCGTCGGGTCGTTGACGGTGGCGCTGGTCTGGCTCTTCTTGCCGCGGGCCAGCTCCACCGCGAGGGCCGACGCCGCGTCGGCCTCCTTCTTCACCGCCTTGTAGACGGTCATGCACTGGTCGCCTGCGAGGATGTTCTGCAGGCCCTGCACCGTGGCGTCCTGACCGGTGATCGGCACCTGCCCGTTGCGGTGGTTCTTGCGCAGCACGGCGATGGCCGAGTTCGCCAGACCGTCGTTGGCCGCGAGCACCCCGGCGATGTTCGGCTGGCTGGTGTACATCTGCTCGAAGATGGTCTGGGCCTGGGCGTTGTCCCAGTCGGGCACCGACTGGTTGGGGCCCTTGGTGTACTCCCCGGAGGCGTACAGCGGGTCCAGCACGCTGTTGTAGCCGCCTGCGAACAGCGTGGCGTTGTTGTCCGTCGGGGAGCCGTTGAGTTCGGCGACGACGGGGTTCTTGGCGCCCGTCTCGTTCAGGCACTTCGTCAGGCCCTGACCCTGGAGCTTGCCGACCTGGGTGTTGTCGAAGCTGACGTAGTACTGGGCGGAGCCACCGAGGGTGAGCCGGTCGTAGTCGACGGTGGCCACGCCCTGGGCCTTGGCCTTGTCGAGGACGGCCTTTCCGGTGCCGCTGTCCAGGTTGACGATGACCAGCACGTTCACGCCGCTGGTGATCATCTGGTCGGCGATGGTCTGGAACGCCTGCTTGTCGCCCTCGGCGTTCTGGATGTCGTAGTCCACACCGGCGGCCTTGAAGGCCGCCGCGAGGTACGGCCGGTCCGCGGTCTCCCAGCGGACGGACGACTTGCTGTCCGGCAGGATCACGCCGATCTTCGGCTTCTTGGCGCCCGCCGAGTCGGCCCCTGAGCCCGAGGAACTGCAGGCGGTGACCGTGGAGAGCAGGGCCGCTGACACGGCAGCGGTGGCGAACAGGAATCCCTTGCGCATGGGCAGGGTCCTTTCGAGGCGTGTCCGAACAGCGCCGGACGTGCGGCTGACGAAGGGTGGGGAAGGACACGGGCACGCAGCGGGAAGCGACCGGCCCCTTTTGTTGCCTGCGACAACATACGGCCTACGGTGAGGCCCGCCAACCCCTCGTGCCGACCCTTCGTGCGCAACGCCCTCGGCGGCCACCGATCCGTCACGCACCCGGGCCCGACACCGGCACCGCCCTGTGGGCGAGCCGGAGCCGGGCCCGGATGAGGCTTCGAGCGGTGGTCAGCCGAGCTTCCACTGCTGGTTGCTCTGCCCGTTGCAGGCCCACAGCTGGACCAGGGCGCCGTTCGCCGTCGACGCTTCGCTGACGTCCAGGCAGAGTCCGGACTGGACGCCGGTGACGGTGCCGTCGGTGTTCACCTTCCACTGCTGGTTGGTCTGGCCGTTGCAGGTCCAGATCTCGACCTTGGTGCCCGGCGAGGTCTGGCCGTTGTACGCGTCCAGGCACATCTGGGTGCCGCCCGAGGTGACCGTCAGCCGGCCGGAGGCGGTGCGGGTCCAGGTCTGGTTCGGCTGGTTGATGCAGTCCCAGATCTGTACCTGGGTGCCCGGGGTGGTGGTCGAGTTCGGCACGTCCAGGCACTTGCCCGCACCGACCGCGTGCACCGGGCCGGTCTGGTCCGTGCCGCCGCCGCTGCCGCCTGCGACGCGGAACAGGGTGGTGCCGTGCGCCGGCACCGAGGCGCTGATGGTGCCGGTGGTGGTCGAAGTCGCGCCGGACCAGAGGTCGGTGAGGCCGTAGCCGGCGGCGCCGGTCTTCCCGATCGCGGCGGCGGAGGTGCTGATGGTCGCGGTCGATCCGGTCTCGTTGAACAGCGCCACCGAGACGTCGCCGTTCGCCAGCGGCTTGGCCAGCACGTCGAGACCGCCGGCGGAGGACACCAGGATGCCCTGCTTGCCGAGCGGGTCCTGGTCCACCGCGATCACCCGGGCGTTGGTGAGCGTGGCCAGGGTGGCCGGGCTGGCCGAGGCGACGTTGGTGCCGGCGATCAGGGGGGCTGCCATCTCCGCCCACAGGCTGAACTCCGAGCGGGCCTCGGTGTCGGTGAGCGGGCTGTTGCCGACCTCCAGCATGTCCGGGTCGTTCCAGTGGCCGGGCCCGGCGTACGCGGCCAGGTTCACGTTGCTGTGGAAGATCGACAGCATGCTGCCGTAGCTGGCGTTGATGTCACCGGTGGTGCGCCAGCTGTTGCCGACGCCGGCGCCCCAGGTCCAGACGCTGTCCTCGCCCCAGCTGCACAGGCTGAACAGGATGGGCCGACCGGTCGCGGCCAGGGCGTCGCGCATCGTGGCGTACCGGGTCTGCGCGGGTGCCTTGGTGCCGTTGGTGCAGGTGTTCTGCGCGCAGCCCGGCCCCGCATAGCAGTTGTCGTACTTCAGGTAGTCCACGCCCCAGTCGGCGAAGCTCTGCGCGTCCGTGGTCTCGTGGCCCAGGCTGCCCGGGAAGCCGGCGCAGGTCTGCAGTCCGGCGTCCTCGTAGATGCCCAGCTTCAACCCCAGCGAGTGGACGTAGTCGGCGGTGCCCTTGATCCCGTCGGGGAACTTGTTCGGATCAGGCACCAGCCGCCCGTCGGAGCCCCTGGCGTGGGTCATCCAGCAGTCGTCGATGTTGACGTACTGGTACCCGGCACTCTGCATGCCGTTGTTGTGCATGGCCAGCGCCGTGCTCTTGATCAGCGGCTCGGAGACGTTGCAGCCGTAGGCGTTCCAGTCGTTGAAACCCATCGGCGGCGTGAGCGCCAGACCGTTGCCCAGCGCCGCAGCCGGCGGGGCCGCGGCCAGCGAGAGCAGCGGAAGCGCCAAGGACAGGAACAACGCCGAGAGGACGCAGGCAAGCGTCCTGCGCAGGTTCGCAGGGAGCATGGTGGTCGCCTCCTGTGGGTGGGGTGATGGCGGAGGTGATTTTTCGTGAGCATGACAAACCAGGGGCTGGATCGGCCCCACCGTTGCGGGAGGTGGGACTCAGAGCAGGGAGCGCTGCACGCCGGGTTCCGGTGCGGCTTCATGATTGTTATCGCTAACAATCAGTCGTCGAAAAAATCACCGGGGTGAATGTCCCCGGCGTCGGCCAATGGGAGCTTCCAGCACCCTGCACACAGTGTCAACCCTTCTTGCAACACTGCGTGCCGCCCGGTGGCCGCCCCCTGGCGCGACCACCGGGTCACAGGTGCCGTGCCGTCAGAGTGCCTGCAGCAGCCAGGTCAGCCCCGGCTCACGGACGGTCAGGCGGGCCGACTCGCGGAGCTGGTCGGCTTCGGCTCCGGGCGGCAGTTCGGCGGCGAGGGTGAGAGCGGCAGGCCGTCTGCGGACGGGCGCAGAACCTCCGCTGGAGCAACACCTCCGCCCGACAGGCCCTGAGGCCTGTCCCGCAACCACCGTCCGCAGGCGTTCGGACCCGCCTGTCGTCGGTCACCGGGCCCGGGCCCGGCTCCCCGGCTTCACCGGGGCCTTCCTCCTCGATGACGGGCCGTCGTCCGAGCTCAGGCTCGATCTGCTATGCCGCCTCAGAGTCCCCCTCCTCGGCGGCCCGCTCTGCGGCGGCAATGGCCTGCTCGTCCTCGACGGCCCGGCGTACCTGCGCGGAGTCCCCCGAGGCGAGGCCGTCCTTGATGTCTCGCTGGTCCGCGGCGATCCGGCGCTCGGTGTCGCGGTCCGCAGCGGCGTCCGGATCGGCCTCCCGCAGGCGCTCCTCCGCCTGCTCGATCTGCCGTGCCAGATCATCGTCCCCTGCGGCGGCGGCCGGCTGGGCATCGGCCACGGCGTACCGGGTCGTGAGGTCGCCGGCCAGGGCGGGCGTGGCCCACAGGGCCACAGCCGCGAAAGTCGACGCAGCGGCCACGGACAGCCTGGTGACGAGCCTGCCGGTCATAAGAGGTCTCCTTCGTTCGGGACGCGATGATCGCGTCGCTCGACCCCCATGACGACCCGCGGCCCTCCGCGGTTCAACGGTCCGGATAGGACGAGCATCACGTCACCTCGGTTGAACCGAAGCGTTCGCGCCCACGGGCCCGACGGGACTGCAGCCCGCACTTCTGACGAGCATGTCCGCCCGCCTCTGACCACACCACGTGGCACTGCGGGTCCGGTCCCCCAGGAAACAGGCCGCGACCAGGCCGGGACGGAGCCGGAGAAAAAACTTCCCGCCGACGTTGAACCGTTCCCCTGCGGGACTCGTGTGGAGGGTGCCCGGGCGAACACCGCCCGGATCGCCAAACACCGACGCTCCAGGGGGAGTTCACCATGCCGGAGTTCGCCACGCCCATGTTCGCCGCGCCCCGGTTCACCGCGCGCCGGATGCTCGCCGCCACCGGGATCACCGTGCTGGCACTCGCCGCCACCGCCTGCGGGCCGGACACGGCCGGCGGGTCCGGCGGGAGCGCGGCCACGTCCGCCGCCACCCCTCCGGCCGCTGCCGCCACGACGTCAGCGCCGGCCACCGGCGGCACCGGCGGGGTCCGGCTCGTGGCCGTGAAGTCGGCCACGCTCGGGCCGGTCGTCACCGACGCCGCCGGCCGGACCCTGTACCGCTTCGACAAGGACACCGCCAAGCCGTCCGCGAGCACCTGCACCGACGCCTGCGCCGCGAAGTGGCCGCCGCTCACCGCCCAGGACGCGGTGCAGGTCAGCGGGGTCGACTCCGCCCTGGTCGGCAGCGTGACCCGGCCGGACGGCACGAAGCAGGTCACCCTCAACGGCTGGCCGCTCTACCGCTTCGCCGGGGACACCGCCGCGGGGCAGACCAACGGCCAGGGCGTCGGCGGCACCTGGTTCGCGAGCACGCCCGAGGGGAAGAAGGCGCCGGGCACCACCGGACAGGCCGCGTCGCCGACCGCCGCGCAGAGCGGCGGCTACTCCGGCGGCTACTGACCGGCCGTGCACGGCGGCGGGGCCCCCGGCGCCGCCTTGCCCGTGCGGGGACCCGTCGCCCAGACTGTCGCGGTGCACCGGAACCGCGATCACCACTGGTCGGGGGGCGTCGCCCTCCCGCTCGGAGTCCTGCTCTGCCTCGTCCTGGGGCTGTCGCTGTTGGCGCTCCGGTTCCGGCCGGCCGGGCCGGAACAGGCGTCCGCGTTCGTCGACATCACCGCGGTGGCGGCCACCGCTCCCGCGCCGCCGGCCGTCGGCCCGGACGCCTCCGGCGGCTCGTACGCGCAGGACTGCGGACGCAACCAGGAGGGCCACCGCAACGCGGACAACGTGGTGGTCTCCCCCGGGACGGTGGGCGGCGCCCACCACGTGCACGACTACGTCGGCAACCTCTCCACGGACGCGGACTCCACCGATGGCAGCCTCGCCGCGGCCCCGACCACCTGCACTGACGGCGACCGCTCGACGTTCTACTGGCCGGTGCTGCGCCGTACCGACCGCGTCGCCCCGGCGCCGAGCACCGCCGTGGCGGCCTCCGACGACCCGCACGACGCCCCCGGCGAGATCCTCGCTCCCGAGCGGGTCTCCATCGAGTACCTCGGCAATCCGTGGTCGAAGGTCGTGCCGATGCCGCGCTTCCTCCGCCTCCTGGAAGGCGACCCGACCGCCGCCACCGACGGCGGCGCCGAGGCCGGCGCCCGCTGGGGGTGTACGGAATTCGCCGACCGCACGACCACCGACCGCTACCCGCTCTGCCCCGCCGGCAGCCTGCTCACCCGCACCCTGGACTTCCCCAGCTGCTGGGACGGACGCGGCACGGACAGCCCTGACCACCGCTCCCACGTGCGGTTCCCGTCCGCCGGCGGCCTCTGCCCGCACGGCACCTTCGCGATCCCGCACCTGCGGGTGACCGTCGGCTACCGCCCGCCCCCGCCCCGGGCCTTCGCCCTGGACGCCTTCCCCGAGCAGCGGCACAGCCCGCTCACCGACCACGCCGTGTACGTCGGCCTGATGACCGACCGGCAGATGGCCTCCGTGACGGCCTGCCTGAACGAGAACCGCACCTGTCGGGAATCCGGTTGAACCGCACGGCCACCGCGTACGTGCTGGACGTGGTACCCGACGACGGAGGAATGGGCGGATGGCGAGGACACGACCGGGCGCGCGGCAGGACGCCGCCGACGAGGCACTGATCCGAACGCTCTACGAGCAGCACGGCGGCGCGCTGCTCGCCTACGCCGTCCGCCTCACCGGTGATCGCGCGGCGGCCGAGGACGCCGTCCAGGAGACGCTGATCCGGGCCTGGCGCAATCCCGAGGCGCTGACCGAGTCCCGGGGATCGGTGCGCGGCTGGCTGCTGACCGTGGAACGCAACCTGATCACCGACCGGTTCCGGGCCCGGGCCGCCCGGCCGCCCGAGGTCGCGGAGGTCTCCGAGGCGACGGCCACCGTTCCGGTCCAGCGCGACCACGCTGAGGGCGTGGTGGAGACACTGGTGATGTCGCAGGCGCTGGAGCGGCTCTCGCCCGAACACCGCGACGTGCTGCGCTCGATCTACTTCCAGCGGCTGTCGGTCACCGAGGCCGCGGAGCAGCTGGGCATTCCCGCCGGGACGGTCAAGTCCCGTGCGCACTACGCGCTCCGGGCGCTCAGACGCTCGTACACCGACAGGGACAGGACGGGGACGTGGCAGGAGGTGTCGGTGTGACCAGCGACGACGCGGGTACGGGCGGCATGGGCACGGAAGACGTGAACACGAACGGTACGGGCGCGGACGGTACGGGCCCGGACGGAACGGGCCCGGTGCCGCCCGAGCGGATCGCCGAACTCGTCGGCGCCTACGTGCTGGGTGTGCTGGATCCGGCCGAGTCGGCGGCGGTCGAACGGCACCTGGCCGACTGCCCCGCTTGCCGACAGGAGGTGGCCGAGTTGCGGGAGCTGGAGACCGTCCTGGGCGAGGTGCCGCCCGAGCTGATGGTGGACGGCCCGCCCACGGGCGGTGATCTGCTGCTGCAGCGCACCCTGCGGCAGGCACGGGCGGAACGCGGCTCGGCGCTGGTCCGGCGCCGGACCCGGATCGGCACGGTCGCGGCCGTCGCGGCGGCGGCGGCGCTGGTCCTCGGGATCGCGGTGGGCCGCGGCACGGTCACCGCGCCGCCGGTGGCCGTCGGCCCGGCCCCGACCGCAGCGCCGACCGCGACCGTCACCCCGCCGCCGGCCGGGACCAGGACCGGCTCCGTGACGGATCCGGCCACCGGTGCCCGCATGACGCTGACGATGACCCCGGCGATGGGCTGGGTGCGGGTGAACGCGGCGGTCACCGGCATCCCGGCCGGCCAGCGCTGCCACCTGGTGGTCAACGCCAGGGGCGGGACGACGGCGGACGCGGGCAGCTGGCTGGTCTCCGCGGTCGGCGCCAAGTCCGGTACCACGCTGGACGGTTCGGCGATCGTCGCACCGGAGGACGTGGTCTCGGTGTCGGTCGTCAACGAGTCCGGGCAGACCTTCGTGACCGTCCCGGTGTAGCCCTCCGCCGCCCGCCGGACCCGAGGTCCGGCGGGCGGGGCAGGCCCCGACGCCCCCCGCGCCCCGACGCCCCGCCGCCTCCCCGGCCGGGCCCGAGCCGTAGTGGACCGTGACTACCAGTCACGGGCATTCCCAACTTGGCTACCCGGCCCGAAGGTTACCGACCCTGACATCGCTTTCCCCGCCCGATGGGCGGCGATCAGGTCGCGGTACCAGGCGTAGGAGGCCCTGGGGGTGCGTTTCTGCGTCTCGAAGTCGACGTGGACCAGGCCGAAGCGCTGGTGGTAGCCCTCGGCCCATTCGAAGTTGTCGAGGAGGGACCAGGTGTAGTAGCCGCGGATGTCGACGCCTTCGGCGGAGGCGTGGGCGAGGGCGTCGAGGTGGGTGGCGAGGTAGTCGATGCGGGGCTGGTCGGGGACGGTCTCCTCGGTGACGGAGCAGCCGTTCTCGGTGATGGTGACGGGTGGGAGGGCTTTGCCGTAGGTGTCGCGGAGGCCGAGGAGGAGTCGGCGGAGGGCGTCGGGGACGACGGGCCAGCCGAAGGCGGTGTGGGGGACGTCGGGGATGTCGACCAGGTCGAAGGGCAGGCCCGGGTCGGTGGGGGCCGCGACGCGGGTCGGGTTGTAGAAGTTGACGCCGAGGCCGTCGAGGCCGGGGGTGTGGACGAGGTCGAGGTCGCCGGGGAGGACGGCGCCGTAGATGTCCTCGGGGACGCCGAGGACGGAGAGGTCGGGGTAGCGGCCGAGCAGGACGGGGTCGGTGAACAGCCGGTTGTGCAGGGCGTCGTAGGCCTCGGCGGCGGCCGCATCGGCGGCGGAGTCGGAGGCCGGCTCGACCGGGGTGAGGTTGTTGGAGAGCATCGCCTCCAAGCCGCGTTCGTGCAGGACCGAGGCGGCCAGGCCGTGGGCGAGGAGCTGGTGGTGGGCGGCCGGGAGGGCCTCGAACATCAGGGTGCGGCCGGGGGCGTGGGTGCCGAGGGCGTAGCCGAACACGGTGTGGACGAAGGGCTCGTTGAGGGTGATCCAGGCGGGAACGCGGTCGCCGAGCCGGTCGGCGGCGATCGCGGCGTACTCGGCAAAGCGGTACGCGGTGTCGCGGTTCAGCCAGCCGCCGTGGTCCTCCAGGGCCTGCGGGAGGTCCCAGTGGAAGAGGGTGGGCAGCGGGGTGATGCCCGCCTCCAGCAGTGCGTCCACGAGTCGGTCGTAGAAGGTGAGTCCGGCGGTGTTCACCGGCCCGCTGCCGGTGGGCAGGACACGGGACCAGGAGACGGAGAAGCGGTAGCCGCCCAACCCGAGGCCCCTCATCAGGGCGATGTCCTCGGGGTACCGGTGGTAGTGGTCGCAGGCCACCGCCCCCGTGTGCCCGTCGCGGATGGTCCCGGGCCGGGCGCAGAAGGTGTCCCAGACGGACGGGCCGCGGCCGTCTTCGTCCACCGCCCCCTCGATCTGGTACGCGGCAGTGGCAGCACCCCAGCGGAACCCCGCCGGCAGGTCGAAGCGATCCGGCATGACAGCCTCCTGACAAGAATGTGAGGAGTCCTCATGTTATCGACGTGGCATCAGAACGCCAGAGGACCGTCACCACGCCGCCTCTGAGCAGGCAAACGTCAAGGTCCTTCGGGAATTCCAGCCAGCGGTGCCGCTCGGCCCACCAACCGGATCGCGTCACCCTGACCCACCAGCAGTGGCCCGTCGAGCTCCGAGGAGCGCGACGGGCCACCGAGCCGACCATGCCAGGAGGTGACGGTCCTGCCTAGAGGTGGCCGGCCGCTGCGGGGCTACCGGTCAGTGCCAGGGTGCTGTCCAGTTGCTGCCAGGTTCCGGACGGTCCGGTACCGATCCGGTACCACTGCCACAGGGTGTTGTCGGTGGCACGGGCGTAGACGTTGACCCGGGCACCCACCTGCGTCGCGGTCGGCGCACCGGCCACGGCGCGGCCGAGGTCGTACCAGGAGGACGACCAGCCGGCTGCGGCAGTCCAGCTGAGCTGGCCGACACTGTTGGTGGGCGCCAGAGCGGCGAACACCTCGATCTGGCCGGGGCCGCCGCTGACCGCTGTCGGCGACGAGGAGAGCGTGCCGCCGTGGCTGGTCCAGCCCGTCCACTCACCGTTGACGTAGCTCTTCTGCCACAGCGCGTTGTCGGTGCCGCGGGCGAAGACGTCGATCCGGTTGAGCGAGGCCACCGCGGCGGGGGCGCCGACGACGGTCGTCGAGTCGGGTGCGTCCAGGTACGCCCAACTGCTCGTCCAGTTGACGCCGTAGTAGTAGGCCGGGAGGTCGTTCGCGCCGGGCGTCTGCTGGAAGGTCTTCTGGTACACCTTGCCGTCCGTGCCGCGGACGAACACGTCGATGCGGTCACGTCCGAGGCTCGCCGCGGTGGGGCTGGCCGTGATGGTGCCGCCGAGGCTGGTCCAGCTGCCCCAGGCGCCGTTCTTGTAGGTGTTCTGCCACAGCGCGTTGTCCGCGCCCCGGACGAACACGTCGGTGCCGCCCGGGCTGGAGACGACGGCGGGTTCGCCCTTGATCGAGCCGGGGCCGGTGGTGCCGGCGGTGCCCAGCGCCAGGGTCTGCCAGGCCGACCAGGTGCTGCCGTTCCAGGTCTTCTGGCTCACACCGGACGCGGTCGGGACGAGGACCGTCTCCGGCTGCTGCTCGGTGGCGCCGGTGAGCTTGAGCATCACGGACTGGTGGGGGGCCAGGGTGAAGTTCTGGGCGCCGGTCGAGCTGACGGTGCCCAGGTTCGCGCCGGTGTAGAGGTTCTGCACCGAGGCGGTGCCGTTCAGGCCGAGGTTCTGCGTGGTGAACGAGTGGTTCTGCGGGGTGCTGCTGCGGTTCACCAGCAGGACGGCCCGGGTGCCGGAGGCCGCCAACTGCTTGGACCAGACCTGGACGCTGCCGTTGTCCAGGACCTTCTGCCCCTGGTGGACGGCGCTGTCCTGGTCGACGGCGATCACGGACTCGTTGCCGACGATGGCCGCGGTCGCCGCGGTCAGGTTGGTGGTATCGGTGGCCAGCACGAGCGGCGCGCCCTGGATGGCCCACATCCCGAAGTAGGACTGCTGCTCGTCCGGGGTGAGACCCCAGAGGGTGCCGGAGGTGCCGTGGGTCTGCTGCTGCCCGGTGCTCGGGTTGTCGCCGAAGCCGGGCCCGATCAGCAGGTAGTCCGGGTCGTTGTACTGGCCGGGGGCTTCGTTGCTGGGGTGGTCGTTCAGGTTGAAACTCTCGGAGACCTGATCCCAGTTGATCCACGTCGCGCCGCCGTTGGACGTCGTCCCGTAGCCGGCGTTGCCCGTGATGTCGCGCCCGTTGCGCCAGGTGCGGGCCGCCGAGCCACCCCACGTCCACGGGCCGTCCGGAGCGCCCGATCCCCACTCGCAGATCTCCAGCGCCAGCGGGTGCGTCACCCCGGTGGAGGTCTTCGCGTTGGCCGTCAGGCTGCCCCAGGCCTTGTAGTCCGCCATGACCGTGCTGTAACCGGACGGGATGCCGCCGCAGTGGTCGACCTTCACCCAGTCGAAGCCCCAGTCCGCGAACGTGGTCACGTCCTTGGCCTCGTTGCCGCCGCTGCCGTGCTGGCCGCCGCAGCCGGTGGCGCCGGTGTCGGTGTACATGCCCGCCTGCATGCCGAGGGCGTGCACGTAGTCGGTGAGGTCCTTCATGGTGTTCAACGCGCGCGCGGGGACGGTGGTGCCGTTGGACAGCGTGACCGCCTTGGTCTGGGCGCCGGTCAGGAAGCCGGGCCTGGGGACCATGACGCCGTTGGCGTCGCGCCCGGTGCCGTTCTGGGTCCACCAGCCGCCGTCGAGGCTGACGTCGCGGTAGCCGAGGTCGGCGAGACTCTTGTGGCGGCCGGAGCCGTTGAGCCCGAGGTTCGCGTTCGGCGTCGCGAGTCCGGCCGCCTGGTCGGCGATGTTCTGGGCGGAGTAGTCGTTGTTGTAGAAGTACCAGGAGTTCCAGCCCATCGGCGGCGTCGTCGCGCCGTTCGCGCCGGGCGGGACCACCGCCTCGGCAGGGGTCGGGGTGCTGACGGCCGTGACCGTCAGTGTTCCGGCGATGATCATCGTGGCACTCAGCGCCGTGGCGAGGCGCCGCCGGCGCGGGCGGGCGGACGGAACGGACGACCGCGCGGAACCGACCGCCGTCGGGTCCGGAAGGCCCGACGGTGCGGAGGGGAGGGACATCGAGAGCTCCTAGGTGGGGAGATCACGCGGGGCGGGGGGAGGTGAGCGGTGTGCTGTGGGCCCGCCCTTCGCACGAAGGGCGGGCCGCTTCGGGGGCCTCGGGGCGCGGACAGGCCCTAAGCGGGCAGGCCGACGGCGCGTTCGCGGGCGCGGCGCTGCTGGATCACGACGGCGGCGACCAGCAGGGCGCCCTGGGCGACGTTCTGCCAGAAGGCGTTGATGCCCTGCACGGTGAGGCCGTTCTGGAGGGCTCCCAGCAGGGCGACCGCCAGCAGGGTGCCGCCGACGCCACCCTTGCCGCCCTTGAGGGCGCAGCCGCCGAGGGCGGCGGCGGTGATGGCCTGGAGTTCGAGGCCTTCGCTGCCGGAGACGGGCTGGCCGGAGCCGGTGCGGGCGGTGAGCAGGACGCCGGCGAGGGCGGCGACCATGCCGCTGAGTGCATAGACGGCGATCAGGTACTTGTTGAGGTTGATGCCGGCCAGGCGGGCGGCGGTGTCGTTGCCGCCGAGGGCGTAGATGTTGCGGCCGATGTCGGTGTACCTGAGCAGGACGTGCACGGCGGCCGCGACGAGCAGCAGCAGCCAGACCATGACCGGCAGGCCCGCGATCTTGCCCCGGCTCAGGAAGACGAACAGGCTGTCGTTGAGCACGTAGCCCTGCGCGGAGCCGTTGGAGATGAGCTGGGCGACGCCCTTGTAGGCGGCGAGGCCGGCGAGGGTGGCGATGGTCGGGTTGACCCGGCCGTGGATGATGACGACACCGTTGAAGATGCCGATCCCGGCGCCGATGGCGACGGCGGCGCCGATCCCGAGGAGGGAGTTGGAGCCGGTGGAGGTGAAGACCATGGCACTGGTGACGGAGGCCAGGCCGGCCTGGGAGCCGACCGAGATGTCGAGGCCGCCGCAGATGATCACGACGGTCTGGACGACCGCGAGCAGGCCGGAGATGGTGGCGGCCTCGGCGATGACCTGGATGTTGTTCCAGCTCAGGTAGTTGGGGTTGAGCCACCCGAACACGGCGAGCACCAGGGCCATGGCGCCGATCAGGCCGAGGTTCTGACCGCCCGTCCGGGCCAGCCAGTTGCGGGCGTCGGCGGCAGGCGCCGGCCGGCCGCCGCTCTGATCGGGCTCTCGGTCGACGGAGAGGGCAGTCGTCATCGGGTGCCTCCGGGGGCCGGGTCGGTTCCGGTGCGAGGTGCCGTGGCGGTCTCGTGCGGAAGGTCGGGGGTGAGGTCGTCGGCCATGGCGAGGGCGAGGATGGCCTCTTCGGTGGCCTCGGTGTGGTCGAGCCGGCCGGTGATGCGGCCGTTCTGCATGACGAGGATGCGGTCGGCCAGGCCGAGGACCTCGGGGAGTTCGGAGGAGATCACCAGGATCGCGGTGCCCTCGCGGGCGAGGTCGGCGATGATCTGGTAGATCTCGGCCTTGGCGCCGATGTCCACGCCGCGGGTGGGTTCGTCGAGGATCAGCAGCTCGGGCCGGCGGGCGAGCCAGCGGGCCAGGACGACCTTCTGCTGGTTGCCACCGGACAGGGTGCGGACCTCCGCCTCGATGGAGGGGGCACGCACCCGCAGGCGGTCCGCGTACTCCTGGGCGAGCGCCTTCTCCTGATTCCGGTTGACGAACCGCCAACGGCGCAGCCTGCCGAGGCTGACGAGCGAGGTGTTGTCGCGGATGGTGCGCTGGAGGAACAGGGCCTGGGCCTTGCGCTCCTCCGGAGCGAGGCCGATCCCGGCGCGGATCGCGTCGGCCGGGCCGCGCAGGCGGATGCGGTCGCCGTGGATCCGGACGGTTCCGGATCGTAGGGGGGTGTCGCCGGCCAGGGCGAGGGCGAGTTCGGAGCGGCCGGCGCCGATGAGGCCGGCCAGGGCGACCACCTCGCCGGCTCGGACCTGGAGACTGATGTCGTGCACGTCGTCGGTGCTGAGGCCGTCGACCTCCAGCACCACGCGGTCACCGGCCACGTGCCGGCGCGCGAAGAGGCTGGACAGGTCACGGCCGACCATGAGGCGCACGAGTTCGCCCTCGCTGGTGGCCCTGGCGTCGACGGTGCCTGCGACGGTGCCGTCGCGCAGGACGGCGATCCGGTCGGCGAGCCGGAAGATCTCCTTCATGCGGTGGGAGACGTAGATGACGGCGATGCCCGCGTCGCGCAGTCGGCCGATGAGGGCGAACAGGGCGTCGACCTCGTGGTCGGAGAGCGAGGAGGTGGGCTCGTCGAAGGCGATGGCCCGTGGCGCGGTGTCGCCGGTCAGGGCCCGCATGATCTCGACCAACTGCCTTTGTGCTGCCGTGAGTTCGGAGCCGAGCAGGTCGGGATCGAGGACCTTGTCGAAGCCGAGGCGTTCGAGGTCGGCGGTGATCCGGCGGCGCAGTTCGGCCCGGTCGAGCCGTCGGCCCGGGCGTCGCGGCAGGGAGCCGGCGTAGACGTTCTCGGCGACGGAGACGTGCGGGATGATCTCCGGTTCCTGCGGGATGATCCGGATGCCGGCGCGCCGCGCGTCGGTCGGCGAGTCGAGGTCGAGGACCTGACCGTCCAGCCTGATCCGGCCCGCGGTGGGCTGGTGGTCGCCGGTGAGGATGCGCAGAAGGGTGGACTTCCCGGCGCCGTTCTCGCCCATGAGGGCGGTCACCTGGCCGGGTGGGAAGTGCAGGGTGACGTCTCGCAGAGCCTGGACGGGGCCGAACCGCTTGGTGATCGATTCGGCCGCCAGCCCGGGCCCGGCCGTTGCGGTGCTGGGGATGTTCATCCGGCTCAGCTGCACTTCACGCCGGCGGACTGCCAGGTGGAGGCGTCGACCATCGTGGTCGGGGCGAACGCCTCGGCCGGCATCGGCTTGGCGTTCTTGAGGTTGTCGTACATGGTCTGCACGGCGAGGGCGCCGATGTCGCTGCCGTTGATGAACAGCGAGGCCTTCATGCCCGAGGGCGTTCCCGGGCCCCAGTCCTTGCAGGCGAGGTAGGCGCCCAGGCCGACGCCGATGATGCTGTCGGGGCCGACGCCCGCGTTCTGCAGGGCCGTCACGCCGCCCTGCACGTTCTCGTCGTTGCAGCCCCAGACCACCCAGTGCTTGACGCCCGGGTTGGCGGTGATGGTCGCCGCGACCTTGTCCTGCGCACCGGTCGGGGTGTTGTCGGTGGCCACGTCGATGGTCTGCACGCTCGCGCCGGCGCCGCTGCCGAAGGCTTCCTTGGCTGCCTTCACGCGGTCGCCGCAGACGGTGACGTCCTGCTTCGAGGCGGAGATGACGCGGGTGTCGGCGGCGTTCCAGCCGGCCTTCTTGAAGTCCTCGGCGGCGCGCTTGCCGACCTCGGCGCCCATCTGCCGGCCGGAGAAGCCGATCCGCGGGACGAGGTTGGCCTTGTCGCAGTTGGCCGGGGTGGGGCTGTTGGTGCAGACCTGGTCGTCGGAGGTGAGCAGGGCCACCTTGGCGTCCCGCGCGGTCTGCACCACCTGCGGACCCACCGCGGGGTCGGGAACCACGACGATCAGGCCGTTGGTCTTCTGCGCGATCGCGGACTGGACCTCGCTGACCGTCTTGTTCGCGTCGTTGCCCAGGTTGACCACCTTCAGGTCGATGCCGAGTTCGGCGGCCTTGGCCTTGGCACCGTTGGCCTCGTCGATGAAGTACTGCTGGTCGCCCTGCTTCTGCAGGTAGGTGAGGGAGACCTTCCCGGTGACCGGAGCGACCGGGGCCGGCCCGGCGCCGCCCGACGAGGTCTGACCTGTCGAACAGGCCGTCAGACCAAGGACGACAGCCGCGCCCAGGACGGCGGCCGCACCACGGGTGCGCGCAGTGATCATTTCGAGCTCCTACCAGGGTGGGGGTGTTCAGGAAGCCGACCGGCGTTACGGGTGTGTGATCCGGGAGCTGCGGCGGCTTCCGCCTCGCGCTGCCTGCGTGCCTGTCGTCCTGGGCTCGAATCCTGGGACCGGCTGACCAGGGCTGTCAAGATATTTGCATAATTAATCAGAAGCGCTACGGTGGCGCCGTGACTGAGCAGACCTGTCGAAGATTCCAGGGCCATGTCGCCCTGATCACCGGTGCCGCCAGCGGCATCGGCGCCGCCACCGCGCGGCGACTGGCCGCCGAGGGTGCGGCCGTCATCGCCGTCGACATCGCCGATTCGGCCGGCCGCGCCGTGGTCGAGGCCATCACCGCCGAGGGTGGCCAGGCCGAGTACCGGCACGGCGACGTGACCTCGGCGGCCGTGTGGGACGAGCTGGCCGGGCACGTGCGCAGCCGCTACGGGCGGCTGGACGTGCTGCACAGCAACGCCTACGCGGTGGTGGTCAAGCCCGCTCACGAACTGACCGAGATCGAGTGGGACACCCAGCTCGCGGTCACCCTCAAGGCGTCCTGGCTGGCGGTGCGGGCCTTCGCCGGAACCCTGCGGGACAGCGAGGGCTCGGTGGTGCTCACCTCCTCGGTGCACGCACTGGTCGGGCTGCCGGGCCACCCCGCGTACGCCGCCGCCAAGGGCGCGCTGTGCGCGATGGGCCGTCAACTCGCAGTCGAGTACGGCCCGCAGGTACGGGTCAACACCGTGGTGCCCGGGCCGATCATGACCGCGGCCTGGGACCGGGTGGACGAGGCCGGGCGGGCCGACAGCGTCGCCGAGACGGTGGCCAAGCGCTTCGGCCGGCCCGACGAGGTCGCGGCGGCGGTGGCCTTCCTCGCCTCCTCGGACGCCTCCTACGTCACCGGGGCGAACCTGGTGGTGGACGGCGGCTGGTCCGTCGTCAAGGCATCATCCTGAACACGCACCCGATCGGCGCGCGGGCCACCGGCCCGCGCAGAACAACGGAAGGGGGACCGCCGTGAACAACCCGGTACGAGGCCTGCACAGGCAAGCCGTCGAGGTGATCGGCGAGCAGATCGTCCGAGGCACCTACGCCCCGGGCGACTCGCTCCACCCCGACCGCATCGAGCAGGAACTCGGCGTCAGCAAGACCGTCGTGCGCGAGGCGCTACGGGTCCTGGCGTCCAAGGGGCTGATCGACTCCCGCCAGAAGCGCGGCACCTTCGTGCGACCGCGCGCCGACTGGAACCTGCTGGACAGCGACCTCCTGCGCTGGCAGGGCCGGGGCATCCCCGACGAGGCCTTCCTGGACAACCTCGGCGAGGTCCGCGGCATCGTCGAACCGGCCGGGGCACGGCTGGCCGCCGAACGCCGCGACGAGGCCGACCTCGCCGCGCTGGAGGACGCCCTCGACCAGATGGCGGCCGCAGGCAGTGACGCCCACGCCGCGGTCGAGGCCGACCTCGCCTTCCACCGCGCGCTGCTGGCCGCCGCCCACAACGAACTCCTCACACGTATGGAGGTCGTGATCGAGGCCGGCCTGCGGGTGCGCGACCACATCGTGCACAGCGCCGACAACAGCGCCGACGCCGTCCCTGCACACCGGGCCGTCCTCGACGCCGTCCGCGCCCAGGACGCCGACGCAGCCGCCCGCGCCGTCGAGGAACTGCTCGCCCAGGCAGCCGCCGACCTCCACCAGCTGACCGTCGACGCCGACCGGGGAGACACCGGATGAAGATCACATCACTGGAGACGTTCCTCGTCGCTCCGCGCTGGCTGTTTCTGCGCATCGCCACCGACGAGGGGATCACCGGCTGGGGCGAGCCCGTCGTGGAGGGCCGCGCCGAGACCGTCCAGGCCGCCGTCCACGAACTCGCCGACTACCTCGTCGGACAGGACCCGCTGCGCATCGAGCACCACTGGCAGACCCTCACCAAGGGCGGCTTCTACCGGGGCGGCCCGGTGCTCTCCAGCGCGGTCGCCGGCATCGACCAGGCCCTGTGGGACATCGCCGGCAAGACCTACGGCGTCCCCGTCCACCAGCTGCTCGGCGGCCACGTCCGCGACCGGGTGCGGGTGTACGCCTGGATCGGCGGTGACAGCCCGGCCCACGTCGCCGAACTCGCCCAGGCCCAGGTCGACGCCGGCTTCACCGCCGTCAAGATGAACGGGTCCGCACAGCTGCGCCCCATCGACACCCCCGCCCAGACCCGGGCCGTCATCGACCGGGTGGCCGCCGTGCGCGAGGTCCTCGGCGACGAGCGCGACGTGGCGATCGACTTCCACGGCCGGATGTCCACCGCCATGTCCCGGAGGGTGCTGCCCCTGCTGGAGCCCCTGCACCCGCTGTTCGTCGAGGAGCCCGTCCTCCCCGAACACTCCCGCGACCTGCGCCGGCTGGTGGACTCGACATCCGTTCCACTGGCCGTGGGCGAACGGCTGTACTCCCGCTCGGACTTCCGTGACGTGCTCGCCACCGGCATCGCCGTCGCCCAGCCCGACCCCTCGCACGCCGGCGGCATTTCCGAGGTCCGGCGCATCGCGGCCCTGGCCGAGGTCCACGACGTCACGATGGCCCCGCACTGCCCGCTCGGCCCGATCGCCCTCGCCGCCAGCCTCCAACTCGCTTTCTCCATACCGAACTTCCTCATCCAGGAACAGAGCCTCGGGATCCACTACAACCGCGGCAACGACCTGCTGGACTACCTGCTCGACCCCGAGCCGTTCCGCTTCACCGACGGCCACGCCGTCCGACCCACGGGCCCCGGCCTGGGCATCGAGATCGACGAGGCCGCCGTGCGCCGCGCCGCCGAGACCGGACACCGCTGGCGCAACCCCGTCTGGCACCACACGGACGGGTCGTTCGCGGAATGGTGAGCGACCTGCCCATCGCCATCCGCACCGACCCGACCCACGGCGGCCGGTGGACCTCACTGCGAGCCGGCGAACGCGAATGGCTCTGGCACCGCCCCGACCCGGCCCGCGCCACCGTCCGCCCCGGCGACACCTTCGTCGACGCCGGCGGCCTGGAAGAGTGCATCCCGACCGTGCGCGGCACCCCCGACCACGGCGACGCCTGGTCCCGGCCCTGGCAGCGCCACGGCGACGCAGAAACCCTGCACTGCCCCGACTTCGTCCTGAGCCGACGCGTCGACAGCGGACCGGCGGGGCTGCGCATCGGCTACGAACTGCACGCCGACCCGGGCTACCGGTTCCTGTGGGCAGCACACGCCCTGCTCGACGTCACCCCCGAGGCCCGGCTGGCCGCACCCGACGCCACGCCGACCCGGCTCTTCCCCGAGGCGGCCGAACTGCTGGCCCAGCCCTGGCCGGACGGCGCCCACCACGTCACCGGACCGTGGCCGGCCCCGTACGGCCTGCGCCTGGACCGGCTCGGCCCCGACGACGGCACCGCGGTCGGTGCGATCCTCACCGACTGCGCCGGCGTGACGGTCACCGACGGCCCCGACACGCTCACCTTCTCCCTGCACGCCGACGCCGACGTCCCGGTCTCCGTCGCCCTCTGGCGCAACCTGCGCGGCTTCCCCGCGTCGGCCCCCTACCGCAGCATCGGAGTCGAGCCGATGCTCGGCTCTGTCTTCGACCTCGCCGAGGCCGGCCCGGGAGACGCCGCGCAAGTGCCGCCCAGCGGGGTACTGCGCTGGCACCTCGACATCACCGCGACCGGCACCCGCACCGACTGACCGACAAGGGCCACCCCCATGCACCTGACCGAACTGCCGTACCGGACCCTGGCCATCGTGCGCGGCAGCAACCGCGACGCGGCGCTGCGCACCGTGCTCGTGCTCGCCGAAGAGGGCATCACCGCCGCCGAGGTGTCGCTGACCACCCCCGACGCCCTGTGGGTGATCGAGCAGGCCCGCCGCGAACTCGGCCCGCACGCCACGCTCGGCGCCGGCACCGTGCTGACCGGCGAGGACGCCGCTCGCGCCGCCGACGCCGGCGCGAGCTTCCTCGTCACTCCCGGCCTCGGCGACGACCTGCGCCGCACGACCTCGGAACTGCCCTTGCTGATCGGCGCACTGACACCCAGCGAGGTGATCGCCGCGACCGAGAACGGCGCTCTCGCCGTCAAGCTCTTCCCCGCTTCCCTGGGCGGCCCCGGCTACCTGAAGGCCTTGCGCGACCCCTTCCCCGGCGTGCCGTTCGTCTCCGTCGGCGGGGTTGACGCCGCCCTGGCGCGCACCTACCTCGCAGCCGGCGCGGTCGCCGTGGGCGTCGGCTCACCGCTGGTCGGCGACGCCGCCGGCGGCGGAGACCTGAACGCCCTTCGTGCGCGCGCCGCTGGCTGGCGCACCGCCCTGACCGAGGAGATCGCGGCATGACCAGCTCGCCACCGCTCGACGTCGTCACCGTCGGCGAGACCATGGCCGCCCTACGGGCCACCGGCCCGGTCAGGCTCGGCGCACCGATGCGGCTCTCCGTCGCGGGTGCGGAGGCCAACGTCGCCATCGGGCTGGCCAGGCTCGGACACCGCACCGGCTGGGTCGGACGGGTCGGCGACGACGAGTTCGGCGCGCTCGTCCTGCGCACACTGCGCGCGGAGCAGGTCGACGTCAGCCACGTTCGGTTCGACACCGAAGGCCGGCCCACGGGTCTGCTGGCCCGCGAGGACCGCATCGCCGATCTGGTCAGCGTCACCTACTACCGCTCGGGATCGGCCGGCTCGGCCCTCCGGTCCTCGGACGTCCTGCCAGCCCTGAACCCCGGGGTTCGCATCCTGCACCTGACCGGGATCACCCCCGCGCTGAGCCCCGAGGCGGCCGAAGCCGTCCACGCGGCGGCTGCCAGGGCCGGCGAACTCGGCATCACCGTCTGCCTCGACGTCAACTACCGCGCCCGCCTGTGGTCGCCGGCCGAGGCCCGCGCCGCCCTGCTCCCGCTGGCCCGGCTCGCCGACGTACTGGTCGCCTCCGCCGACGAACTGCACCTGGTCTCCGAGGACCCGGACCTGCCCGAGGGCGACGCGATCGACGCGCTCCTCGCCCAGGGGCGCGGAGAGGTGGTGATCACCCGCGGCGGCGACGGCGCCAGCGCCAGCACCGCCCAGGGCGCCGTCAGCATGCCCGCACGCCGGGTGCCCGTCGTCGACGTGGTCGGCGCCGGCGACGCCTTCGTCGCTGGCTACCTCTCCGGCCTGCTCGACGGGCTCGACGTCGAAGGCCGCCTCCACCGGGCCACCACCACCGGCGCCTTCGCCGTCACCTCGCACGGCGACTGGGAGGGCCTGCCCACCCGACGCGACCTCGCGCTCCTCGACCAGCCCGCCGGCACCACCCTGCGCTAGCCCTCCTGGAGAGTCCCGATGTCCTTCTCAAGCAACCCGCCCGGCCAGGTCGAGGTCTGGGCCGTCGGCGCCCACGAACTCGCCGAAGGCGCCCGCTGGATCGACGGACGGCTCGTCTACGTCGACATCCTCGCCGGCCGCCTCCTCGAAGTCCCCGACCTCACAGGGCCGCGAACCCCGCGCGAGATCGCCCGCCTCGACGTCCCGCTCGGCGCCGTCGCGCCGGTCGGCGGCCGGCCCGGACACTGGATCGCCGCCGCCGGCACGGGCATCGCGCTGCTCGGCCCCGACGGCAGTACGGACTGGCTCGCCCGCCCCGAGGACGGCGCCCCCGTCCCCACCAGGATGAACGACGGCGTCTGCGACCCGCAGGGCCGCTTCTGGGCCGGCAGCATGCCCTACGACGGCACCGTGGGTGCCGGATCGCTCTACCGCACCGACCACGACGGCTCCGTGCACCGCGTCCTCGACGGCATGACGATCGTCAACGGCCCCGCCTTCAACAGCACCGGCGACCTCCTCTACGTCGCCGACAGCGCGGCCGGCGTCATCCACCGCTACGCCCTCGACCCCGACGGCAACCCGACCGACCACGCGGAGTTCGCCCGCACGGCGGCCGGCGGCTCCCCGGACGGCATGACCGTGGACACCGACGGCTGCCTCTGGGTGGCGATCTGGGGACACGGCGCCGTCCACCGCTACCACCCCGACGGCACCCTCCTGACGACCTTGCGCCTGCCCGCCCGCCAACCCACTTCCGTCTGCCTCACCCCGACCGGCGGCCACCTGCTGATCACCACTGCCCGCCATGGCCTCGACCACCCGGGGGGCCCGGACGGATCCGTGCTCCGCGCACCGGTCGACGCCGCTGCCCCGCCCGCCCACGCCTACCGGCAGGAGTAGCCGCAGCCGACCGGCAGGACGGGGCCCGCGGCATCGGCGTCGCACCGCCCGACCGCGACCTCGGACAGCGTCGGTCCCGGCCCGACCTCGGAAGGGCAACGGCAACGGCTGAGGAACAGCGCTTCGGCATCGAGCAGACGGTCACGGACCGGACGACCGCGTCCGCCCGCCCCGCCGTCCGCAGCCGTCATCGCACAACACCTGATCCCCACCCCCGACATGGAGTGACCATCGTGCGTAGACCGTCCATCGCACCGCGAACCGGAACCCTGCTCGCGGCGCTGGCCCTGGGCCTCGCCACCGCCAGCACCGCCACCCCGGCACCGGCCGCCCCGAGCGCCGCCACCGCGCCCGCGCTCGCGGCTGCACAGACCATCACGATCGACGGCACCTCGACCGGCCGGCCCTTCGACGGCCTCGGGGCGATCAGCGGCGGCGGAGCCACCTCGCGGCTGCTGGTCGACTACCCCGAGCCGCAGCGCAGCCAGATACTGGACTACCTGTTCAAGCCCGGCTACGGCGCCTCGCTACAGACGCTCAAGGTGGAGATCGGCGGCGACGCCAACTCCAGCGAGGGCCCTGAGCCCTCCCACATGCGCACCCCCACCGAGGTCAACTGCAACCGCGGCTACGAGTGGTGGATCATGGAGCAGGCCAAGGCCCGCAACCCGGACATCACGTTCTACGGCCTGGAGTGGGCCGCGCCGGGCTGGCTGAACGGCGGCATCTGGTCCGAGGACAACATCACCTACATCCAGTCCTGGCTCGGCTGCGCGAAGAGCCACGGGCTGAACATCGGCTACCTGGGTGGCTGGAACGAGAACGGCTACGACAAGGCCTGGTTCGAGAAGCTCCGGAGCTCCCTCGACAGCAGCGGCCACACCGCCACCAAGCTGGTCGCCTCGGACAACGACGACGCCAACTGGTCGGTGGCCGCCGACCTGGCGAGCGATCCGGCGTTCGCCAAAGCCGTCGGCGTGGTCGGCGTGCACGGCCTGTGCTGGCACTCGACCCCCGCCTACACCGACTGCCCGGGAAGCAGCACGGCGACCGGTCTGGGAAAGCCGCTCTGGGTTTCCGAGGACGACAACGACAGCGGTTCCCAGGACCCGTCCGCGCTGGCCCGCAACCTCGACCGCGAGTACCTCGACGCAAAGGTGACCGCGGACCTCAAGTGGAACCTGGTCACCTCCTACCCGTCGAACGTGCCGTGGTCGAACGCCGGCCTGCTGCAGGCCGACCAGCCCTGGTCGGGCGACTACCGGGTGGGCCGCGACATCTGGGTGATGGCCCACACCACACAGTTCGCCAAGCCTGGCTGGAAGTACCTGGACGGCGCCTCCGGCTACCTGCCGGGCACCGGCGTCAACGGCGACCCGCACAGCGGAAGCTACGTCACCCTCAAGTCCGGTAAGGACTACAGCACCGTCATCGAGACCACCGACGCCGCGACCGCGACCACCGTCAACGTCAAGGTCGCCGGGGGCCTTTCGAACGGTACGGTGCACGTCTGGGCCACCGACATGAACAGCACCGACCCGGCCCAGTGGTTCGTCCACACCCAGGACGTCACCCCGCGCGCCGGCTCGTACTCGCTGACCCTGCAGCCGGGCCACCTGTACAGCCTGACCACCACCACCGGCCAGGGCAAGGGCACCGCCACCGCGCCCGCCGGGCAGACCTTCGCGCTGCCCTACCAGGCCGACCTGAGCGGCTACCAGAGCGGCGCGACCGCGAAGTACTTCCACGACTGGGCCGGTGCGTTCGAGGCCGCGCCCTGCCCGGCCGGGGCGGGCACCCCGACGTGCCTGCGCCAAGTCATCACCCGGGCCCCGCTGCCCTGGCACTCGGACATGAACTACACCCCGGCCACCCTGCTGGGCGACCCGAGGTGGAACAACTACCAGGCCAGTACGGACGTCGACCTCGAACAGTCGGGCAGCTCCGCCGAACTGCTCGGCCGCATCGACCACATCGACCACGACCGGTCCGCCTACCATCTGAAGATCGACGACACCGGCACCTGGACGCTCTTCACCGAGGACCGCTCCAGCACCGACATCGTTCTTGGCACTGGCCACTACCCCGGTGCCGGCGCCGGGACCTGGCACAACCTCACGCTCGGGATGACCGGCGACTCGATCACCGCCTCCATCGACCACGTGCAGGTCGCATCGGTCATGGACCGCACCCACCTGACCGGCCAGATCGGCCTGGGCGTTGGCGGCTTCCAGCACGCCGACTTCGCCAACGTCGCCGTCACTCCGCTCGCCGGCCCGACCGCCACCACGGTCACCAACGTCAACAGCGGCAAGTGCCTCGATGTGACCGGTGCCTCCACCGCCGACGGCGCGCAGGTGCTCCAGTGGACCTGCGGCAGCGGCAAGGCCAACCAGCAGTGGCTGCTCCAGCCGGTGGCCGGCTCCAGCGCGGTGCAGCTGGTGTCCGTCAACAGCGGCAAATGCCTCGATGTGACCGGTGCCTCCACCAACGACGGCGCGCAGGTGCTCCAGTGGACCTGCGGCACCGACAAGGCCAACCAGCAGTGGCTGCTCCAGCCGGTGGCCGGCTCCAGCGCGGTGCAGCTGGTGTCCGTCAACAGCGGCAAATGCCTCGATGTGACCGGTGCCTCCACCAACGACGGCGCCCTGGCCGTGCAATGGGCCTGCGGCACCGACAAGACGAACCAGCAGTGGACGACCTCTCAATAGTCCCAGCCCGACCGCGGCCGGTTCTCCGTCGGTAACTCGGCCGAAAACTGGCCGCCGAGGCCTACGACGAAGCCCTGAAGACCGTCACCGACCCCAGGCCGCCGACCAGGGCACAGGGAGATTCCAGGCCGGCTTCGGTTTTGGCCGCCGGGGGCCCTGTTCGGGCCAGTTCTGCAGAATCGTGGTTCCTGGACCGCCCGCCGGGACGATTCTGTTGGTGCTGCCCTGAGTGGCAGCACGGACCCGGGAGATGACACGCCCGGTCGAGATGCCGCTTGAGGAGTTCGTACAGGCGGAAGGGGCAGCAGTGCGACGCGGAGCTCGTGGGCGTCTGCCGAGGTGCCGGCGGGAGCCGGTGTCGAGCCCTTGTGGCACCTGCACCGGCTCCGACGAGCCGCGACGAGTGACGAAAGAGCCGTACCGACGGTCACCGGCGGCGTTTGCCGACCGCCGACTCCGTCGGCTGCCCGCTTGAACCGCTGCCACCGCACTGACCCAGCACCTGCCAGCACCTGCCAGCACCGAGCCTCAACTGCGCGTCTTCTGCCCGCATCGCGTGAAGCGCCGACGTAGGGAGTCCTGACCGTGCCGTCCTTGCTGAACTACGCCATCCTCACCGACCCGACCTCGCTCCAAGCATCGCAGCCCGGGGCACCGTCCACGGGAACGGTGTACGTCATCGTCTCCAACACCCACCAGTCCGAGGTGCGGTGGGATTTCATCGACGTGGAGATACCGGTCGGCAGCGGCCCCGACGACCTGACGGGCAACCCCACCGCGATCAGCGCGACCATCGAGAAGGACTACACGGTCAACCGGGAACCGGAGCCGATCTTCGACTGGGACAGTGTCCTCGGCCGCTTCCGGGCGCATGACTCCTCCGGGGGCAGGCTGACCCTGCCCCCGGAGGAGTCGCTGGTCCTGAGCCTGGAGAACATACCGGTTTCCGACCTGGCGGGGCTGGTCCGCGTGAAGATCTACGAACGCTCCGGCGGCGGCGACAGCAACCTCCCCGTACGGCGGGCGAACTCCCTCACCACTCTCGGGCTGGTGAAGCAGACTCCGAAGATCCCCCGCAACTTCCGCCCGGAGAAGAACTCCCTGGTGGACGTGGACGCCGGCCAGAACCTCGTGCTGGCGTGGGAGGGGCCGGACAACCTCGACTACTGGATCCGCGATCCGCAGGGGAACGAGGTGCTCGTCCAGTCGGCGGTCCAGGGGCCGCGGGTGACCCAGCAGCCCTACTCCTGGTCACCCCCCTCCGCGCCCAGGCGAGGCACCACCTACACGCTCATCGCCGGGACGACCACCGCCACGCAGCAGTACCAGGGGTACTTCCTCACCACCACGGTCCACGCACTCGTCCCCGAGTTCGACAGCGGGACGCGCACTCCGTGGGTCGAGCAGGCGCCGGGCAAGAGCCGTGCCACCTTCTCCGCGGCCGGGATGGAGATCCACAACGGGGCCGGCGCGCTGGGAACCGTCACGGCCGACAGGGTCGACGTGGACCGCGTGAACACCAGGGCTGTGCACGGCCGCACCGCCGGCGACGGCTGGATCGACTTCCCGCGGTCGGGCCTGAACGTCCATCAGGGCGGCTCGACGCAGCTGGGCACCCTCTCGGCCGACAGGGCCGAGGTGGACCGCGTGAACACCAAGTCGGTGCACGGCCGCAACTCCACCGACGGCTGGATCGACTTCCCGCAGTCCGGAGTGGACGTACACAAGGACGGGCAGCCGGGGCGGGGGACCATCTGGGCCGACCGGGCGGACGTCAACGGCGTGAAGACCGCATGGGTGCAGGGGCCCAGCGACAGCGACGGGTGGATCGAGTTCCCGCCGTCCGGGCTGAACGTGTTCCACGGTCAGGGAAAGGCCTGGGGAACCGTCTGGGCCGACCGGGCCGACCTGAACAGCGTGACCACACACTGGGCAGAAGGGCCGGACGGGAAGAAGAGCCGCATCGCCTTCACCGAAACGGGCGTGAAGATCACCGACCCCGAGAAGAAGCGGGGCACCGTGGTCGCCGGCGAGACCAACGTCCGCAGCGTGGTCACCCCCTGGGTGTCAGGGCCCCAGGAGGGAGCGGGATGGATCTCCTTCCCGAACGAGGGGGTGGACGTGCACCGGGATGGCGAGGTTTCCTTCGGACGGATTCGATACGCCTCGTACAAGGAATCGCAAACGGTGAACGAACGCCCCGTGCACCGCAGGCTGCCCCCTTACGAATGGCCGCCGCGGTCCGGGAACTAGTGCCCGTCCGGCGGATCTTGCCCTAGGCGTGCATTTGCCGGAGCTCGGCCACACCTGGGCCTCGGTCTTCTGCTTGAGGCGTTCGTAGGGCGTCCGGCCGCCGAGAACGCCGTGCAGACAGTGGCTCGGGCGACTGGGCCATACCGGCGTCGACCCCGACCGGGCCAGCTTTGCCCTCGGCCTGCACGCCGCCCGCGACCCGGCCGTCCGGGCCGCGGGCGTTATCGCGGACACCGTCATCGACCTCGTCGGCCATCTCCGGCATTCAAGCGCTTGGTCTGCTTGGCATACGGCCCTGAGTCCGCCAACAGCCCCTGTCTAATGAAGATTTGATTCATCGAAATATTTGTCGAACGGGAAGGTGCCTCGCTAGCCTCACAACTGGTCCAAGCGCTTCGACGCTGCAATGAGGAAAGGCCGACCGCAGGGGGCCAATGCCTCCGCCGCGAGATCCGACGCCGATCCGGCCACACCGAGCGGGCATCGGCCGACAGTGCCGCCAGTAACCCGATCCGCACGCTGGAGGAAGCATGGGCAGACAACGACGTCGATCCGCGGTCGCGGCGGCCGGCCTGGAGCGTGCGACACGCGTCGGCAGGAGGGGAGGATGGATGAGGAAGGCAGCCACAGCGGCGGTCATGGCCCTGGGCGTCCTAGCGGGCAGCACGGCGTCAGCATCACCGGCGTTGGCATCACCGGCGTCCGCAGCGACGTTGACCCGGGTCGACGACTTCGGCTACAACCCCACGAACATCGAGATGTACGAGTACGTCCCGGCCAAGCTGCCCCGTCATCCGGCGGTGCTCGTGGCCGCGCACTGGTGCACCGGATCCGGCCCCGACATGTTCAGCGGCACCGAATTCGCGTCACTGGCAGACCAGTACGGATTCATCGTGGTCTACCCCTCGATCACCGGTGACATCAAGTGCTGGGACGTCGCGTCGGACGCCGCACTGAAGCACGACGGCTCCAGCGACCCGGCCGGCGTGATGTCGATGGTGCGATGGGAGATCGCGAACCGCGGCGCCAACCCGCACCGGGTCTACATGACCGGCATCTCCTCCGGCGCGATGCTGACCAACGTCATGCTCGCCGACTACCCGGACGTGTTCAAAGCCGGGTCGGCGTTCATGGGCGTGCCGTACCACTGCTTCTACACCGGCACCTTCCGCGGCTGGAACAGTGACTGCTCCACCGGCAAGATCTCCAAGACCCCGCAGGAGTGGGGTGACCTGGTCCGCGCCGCCTACCCCGGCTACCGCGGGCCACGGCCGCGTATCCAGCTGTGGCACGGCACCGAGGACGACGCCCTCGACCACCACAACCTCGGCGAAGAGATCAAACAGTGGACCAACGTCCACGATGTCAGCCAAACCCCGGTCTTCACCGACCAGCCCCAGGCGATCTGGACAAGGACTCGCTACGGCAACGCAAGCACGAGGCCACCGATCGAGGCCAACAGCTTCCAGGGGTACGGCCACGAGCTGCCCAAACCCGGCATGGCACTGCTGGCCCTGAAGTTCATGGGCCTGGCACCCTAGGGCCAATGCCGGTGACAAGTCGCCTGCGAGTGAGCGGGTACGGAGGGTCCGGCACCGGCGGGGCGCAGTGGTTTCCCGATGTCCACGTCGCGCCCCTCGGCAAAGGTCGGGCCGCCAGGGCGGGCACGGCCCCTTCCGCCGTGCCCGCCCTCGGCGTCTCGATCCGGCACGTCAGCCGGCGAGTTCCTCCCGCAGGCGGCGGGCGGCGGCGACCAGGCCGTCCAGTGAGGCGCGGGTCTCCGGCCAGCCGCGGGTCTTCAGTCCGCAGTCGGGGTTGACCCAGAGCCGCTCGGCCGGGATGGCTGCGAGCCCGGCCCGCAGCAGCGAGACCACCTCCTCGGTGCTCGGCACCCGCGGGGAGTGGATGTCCCAGACCCCGGGGCCGACCTCGCGCGGATAGCCGGCTGCGGCGAGTTCACCGGCGACCTCCATGTGGGAGCGGGTCGCCTCCAGGGAGATGACGTCCGCGTCGAGGTCGTCGATCGCGGTCATGATCGCGCCGAACTCGGCGTAGCACATGTGGGTGTGGATCTGGGTGTCGGCCCGGACCCCGGAGGTGGCGAGGCGGAAGGCTCCGGTGGCCCAGTCGAGGTAGGCCGGGCGGCCGGCGGCCCGCAGCGGCAGCGTCTCGCGCAGGGCGGGTTCGTCGACCTGGACGACGGCCGCGCCCGCGGCCTCCAGGTCGGTGACCTCGTCGCGCAGGGCGAGGGCGACCTGGCGGGCGGTGTCGGCGAGCGGCTGGTCGTCGCGGACGAAGGACCAGGCGAGCATGGTGACCGGTCCGGTGAGCATGCCCTTGACCGGGCGGTCGGTGAGGTCCTGGGCGTAGCGGAACCAGTCGACGGTCATCGGGTGCGGGCGGGAGATGTCGCCGGCGAGGACCGGCGGTCGCACGTAGCGGGTGCCGTAGGACTGGACCCAGCCGTGCCGGGTGGCGAGGTATCCGGTGAGCTGTTCGGCGAAGTACTGGACCATGTCGTTGCGTTCGGGCTCGCCGTGCACGAGCACGTCCAGGCCGGCCTTCTCCTGGTGGGCGATGACCTCGCGGACCTCGGCTTCCATCCGCTCCCGGTACGCAGCCGGATCGATCCGGCCCGCCGTCAGGTCGGCGCGGGCGACGCGCAGTTCGGTGGTCTGCGGGAAGGAGCCGATGGTGGTGGTGGGCAGCAGTGGCAGGCCGAGCCGGGCGCGCTGGGCCTCGGCCCGCACGGGGTAGGGCTGGGGGCGGCGGGCGTCGGCCGCGGTGACGGCGGCGACCCGGGCGCGGACGGCCGGGTCACGGGTGATCGGGGAGTTGGCGCGGGAGGCCAGGTCGGCGCGGTTGGCGGCGAGTTGGGCGGTGATCGCGCCGGTGCCCTCGCGCAGGCCGCGGGCGAGCAGCGCCGTCTCGACGGCCTTCTGCTTGGCGAAGGCGAGCCAGCGCAGGATCTGCGGGTCGACGTCGCGTTCGACGGCGGAGTCGATGGGCACGTGCAGGAGGGAGCAGGACGGGGCCACGTCGACCCGGTCGGCGAGGCCGAGCAGGGTCGCCAGGGTGGCGAGCGACTTCTCCAGGTCGTTGATCCAGACGTTGCGCCCGTCGATCACGCCGGCGACCAGCCGCTTGCCGGGCAGGCCGCCGACGGCCGCGAGGTCGTCGACGTTGCCGGCGGCCGGGCCGGTGAAGTCCAGGGCCAGCCCCTCGACCGGCGCCTTGGCGAGGACCGGCAGAGCCTCCCCGAGCCGGTCGAAGTAGCTCGCGACGAGCAGCTTCGGGCGCTCGGTGAGGGCCCCCAGGTCGCGGTAGGCGCGGGCGGCGGCGTTCAGTTCGGCAGGGGTGCGGTCCTGGACGAGGGCGGGCTCGTCCAGCTGGACCCACTCCGCCCCGGCCGCCTTCAGGTCGGCCAGCAGCTGCGCGTAGACGGGCAGCAGCCGGTCCAGCAGGGTGATCGGCTGGAAGTCGGCGGCGACGCCAGGGGCGGGCTTGGCCAGCAGCAGGTAGGTGACCGGGCCGACCAACACCGGCCGGGCGTCGTGGCCGAGCGCGTGGGCTTCCTTGAGCTCGGCGACGGCCTTGGCCGGGTTCGCGGCGAAGACCGTGTCCGGTCCCAACTCGGGCACCAGGTAGTGGTAGTTGGTGTCGAACCACTTGGTCATCTCCAGTGGCGCGACGTCCTGGGTGCCGCGCGCCATCGCGAAGTACCCGGCGAGCGCGTCGGCCTCGACCGCCTCCCGGTGGCGGGCCGGGATCGCGCCGACGGCCACGGTGGTGTCCAGCACGTGGTCGTAGAGCGAGAAGTCACCGGTCGGGACCTCTTCGATGCCGGAGTCGGCGAGCTGCCGCCAGTTCGTCCGGCGCAGGTCGGCCGCGGTGGCGAGCAATGCCCCGGCGGTGACCGTGCCCTTCCAGTAACCCTCGATCGCCTTCTTGAGCTCCCGGTTACGGCCCTGGCGGGGGTAGCCGTACGCGGTGGCGAGGGTTGCCGCGGCTGCGGACTTCGTGGTCAAGGGACTCTCCTTCGCGAGTCTGTCTCCTCAGGTACCCGGGGACGGGAGGAGGGCGCGAAGGGATGACGAACCGGGCAGCGGCCGCCACGAACGTGCGGGCCCGGTCTGCCGGGTATGGTCGCCGACCCGCCCACGAGGTCACCGGATGGCCGCGCGCGAACGGTCGCGCACGGGCAGTGGCAGGTCTTCGGACTCGCGGGCACGCCCACCCTCGTCGAGGGCGGACACCTACTGGCCGTCGCTTCCCAGACCCGACCCGGGCCCAGTGCGTATGACGGCGGTCGTTCCCACTCACCGCTGCGGGGCAGTCCCGGACTGGCCGTTGAAAGGCGTCACCGGGTTCCCTCTTGCGACGCCCTGCCTGGCGGACAGGGCGAACCAGCTGCACGGCCAGCTTAGGGGCAGGGGTGGGAGCCGAACGGCGGATCACTCAAGTTGTCCGAATAACGAGACGGCGTCGACGTCAGGACCGGTCGGAGGGCTCCGCGCCCAGCTGGCGGCGGGCGGACTCCGGGCCCGCCTGCGCGTCACGCCGGAATACCGGCGGACCGGAGGACCGGCGGACCGGACCGCCTCAGGGAACGTGACGCGCGACGGGGCCGCACCTGCGGGGGCAGGTGCGGCCCCGTCGCGGGGGGGAGGGAAGGATCAGACCGTCGCCGGGGCGTCGGCCTGGTCGGTGGACTTCTCGGCCGGCTTCGGCTTGGCGACGTACTGGTAGGCGAGGGTCAGGGCCGCCAGGGACGCCCCGACCAGGCCGGTGACCGCGAAGCCCCAGGCCGGTGCGGAGTGGTCGATGACGGCCCCGGCCAGCGGGGCGCCGATCGCCGCGCCGATGGTCATCGCCGAGCCCTGCAGGCCCGCGGCCTGGCCGACCACCGACTGCGGGACCGCCCGGGTGACCTCCTCGGAGGCCGAGGCGAGGGTCGGCGCGCAGACGAAGCCCGAGGGGAGCATGGCCAGGGCGAGCCAGATCCAGCCCGCGTGGCCGACGAACCCGACCGGGGCGATGGTGAGCCCCATCAGCAGCATCAGCCGCGGCAGCCGCCAGGGCCGGCTGGTGGCGCCGTGCCAGAAGCCGCCGAACATGGAGGCCGCGC
Organism: Streptomyces sp. 1114.5; assembly: GCF_003635085.1. Classification (NCBI taxonomy): domain Bacteria; kingdom Bacillati; phylum Actinomycetota; class Actinomycetes; order Kitasatosporales; family Streptomycetaceae; genus Streptomyces; species Streptomyces sp. 1114.5. The sequence continues at coordinate 1,717,170 of NZ_RBXE01000002.1, read as the reverse complement.
ACCAGATCGCGACGCAGACGCCGGCCCACTCGGTGTCGCCGACCCCGCGCAGCACGGCGGTGATCGAGATCTCGCTGCCGGCCAGGACGAGGTTCGCCGCCATGCTGACGCCCAGGACCAGCAGGAAGCCCGGGCGGAGCCAGACGCTGCGCCCGCGCGGCTCCTTCTCCGCCGGGTCCTTCGGGCCGGCCGCGGCCGCGCCGGACCCCGCGGCGGGGGCGAGCCGGGTGAGCAGCAGACCGGCTCCCAGGTAGAGCACGCCGATCCCGGTCATCGTCGCGGTCGCGTCGTTCACGGCGGTGATGGCACCGACCGCGACGGCCGGTCCGACCATGAAGACGACCTCGACCAGGATCGCGTCGAGGGCGAACGCCTGCCGCTGGTGCTCGGAGGGGATGTTGGTGGCGATCGCCCGGCGGATGGCCGTGAACACCGGCAGGCCCATGAACCCGGCCACCACGGAGGCCGCGAGCAGCCACGGGTAGTCGAGGTAGGGCGCGCCGATCCAGAACACGGCGTCGACCGCGCCGGTGACCAGCACCACCGGGCGCACGCCGAAGCGGTCCAGGGAGCGGCCCAGCAGCGGCGCGCCCGCGGCCCCGCCGACCGTCAGCATCAGGTCCGCGAGCCCGGCCGCACCGTAGCCGCGGTCCAGGTCGATGACGACGTGCAGGGCCAGGGCCATCGAGGCCGCGGTGAACGGGAGGCGGGCGAGCAGCCCGACGACGAACACGGTGCGCGCTCCGGGGAGCGCCAGGAGTCCTCGGTAGGACGCGAAGGCCTTGAGCACCGGTCACTCCTCCCCGACGCGGACGAGCATCTTGCCGGTGTTGTCGCCCCGCATGACGCCGAGGAACGCCTCGACCACGTTCTCGAAGCCGTCGACGATCTGCTCGTCGGCGACGATCCGGCCGGCCTGCAGGTGGGGCGTCAGCCAGATCTGGGCCTCCTGCCGCAGGTGCATGAAGTGCCGTACCTGGTAGCCGCGCAGGTGGATGCTGCGGTCCGACACGGCGTAGAGGTTGCGGGGCGCCGCGGGCGGCCGGTCGGGGTGGTTGTACTGGGATATCGAGCCGACCCAGGCGATCCGGCCGAACTCCCGGGTGGAGCCGATCGCGGCCTCCAGGTGGTCGCCGCCGACGCCTTCCAGCACGGCGTGGACGCCGTTCGGGGCGGCCTTCGCCAGCAGCTCGGCCACCGGACCGTCGTGGTAGTCGAAGGCGGCGTCGAAGCCCAGCCGTTCCACGACGTGCCGCACCTTGGCGGCGGAGCCGGCGCTGCCGACCACGTGCGCGGCGCCGGTCAGCTTCGCGATCTGGCCGGCCACGCCGCCGACCGCGCCGGCGGCCGCCGAGATGTAGACCGCCTCGCCCGCCTGGACCCGGAGGATCTCCCGGACGCCCACGTAGGCCGTCAGGCCGGTCGCGCCGAGCACCGACAGGTACGTCGCCGTCGCCACGCCGGCCGCGGGCCGGATCACGCGTCCGTAGCCGTGCTGGATCAGGGCGTGCGTGCTCCAGCCTCCGCCGTGCTCCACCAGGTCGCCGACCTGCAGGTCGGGGTCCTCGGAGCGGACGATGCGGCCGATGGCCCGGCCGTACCCCAGCGGTTCGTGGAGCGGCCACTCCTCGTCCATGAGCTCCCGCATGTACGGGTCGACGGACAGGTAGATGTTCTCCGCCAGGGCGGTGCCGGGTTCGACCGCGGGGAGCGGGTGCTCCACGACGGCGAAGTGTTCGGCACCTGGGGCGCCGTCGGGGCGCGCCACCTGGTGCACGGCGCGGAATGTGGAAGACATCGTCTCCGTCCTGGGTTGGGGGGATGGCGGGGCCGACGGCGCTGACGGGGCGTCGGAACCGGGGACGGGCGGGCTCAGTGGAGCTCGGCGCCGTGGGGCGTGTCCGGGTCCTGGTCCGGGTAGAGGTAGATCGGCGCCAGGCGCCGGTCGGTGGAGTCGGCCGGCTCGCCGGAGTGCACGAGGCGTCCGCCGCCGCCGCCCAGGCCGCCGAGACCGCCCGGGTCGCCCGGCACCCAGTACAGGCCCAGGCAGGCGTCCCAGGACTCGGTCAGGCCGGTCTCGGCGTTCACCACCGGTTCCTCGCGGGGGACGACCCGCTGCTGGGCCACCGCGCCCTCGGCCGCGCCCTTCTGCAGCGCCTCGGCCCACTGCTCGTCGGAGACCAGCCAGCCGCAGGTGATGCCCTTGCCGGCGAAGCCGCCGTCGGGCTTGAGGATCAGGTGCTCGCGGCGCTCGCGGCAGTCCGCGACCACGGTGTCGAGCCCGGCCGCGCCGGGCACCAGGGCGCGGGTCCAGGGCAGCACCCGGTCCACCATGTCCCGTTCCTGCTGCGACATGTGACCGCGCAACTGCGGGTCCGACAGGTACGCCAGGAACCGCTTGTTGTCGGTCAGGTCGCACTCCAGCGGGGCCCAGAGCGCCACCTGCCCGGAGCGGTGCGCGTCCCGCAGCCGGACCGTGGTGCGCCAGGCGTCCGGGTCGTCGACGACCTGGTCCAGGTCGAACAGCCGGTAGACCAGGTCCACCCGGCGGCCCTGGAAGCGCACCTCGGAGGCGGTCACCTCCAGCTCCTGGACCTCGCCGATCCGGCAGTCCAGCCCTTCGGCCTCCAGCAGGCGCCGCAGCAGGTACCAGGAGCCCTCGGCGTAGAGGTCCAGGCCGCCGGTGCCCTCGACCATGGCGATGACCGGGTCGCGGCCCGAGCAGACCGGGGCGGCCGCCTCGCGCAGCGCCTCGGCCAGCAGCGTCGTCTGGGAGAGGTGGTGCAGGCCGTGCGCCGTCCCGAACGCGCGGAACGCGTCGTCGGCCCAGAACATCTCCGCGAGCGGCTGCACCCACTCCTGGCCGCCGACGGATCCGCCGACGTTGAACTCCAGCACGCGCAGCGCCTCGCCGTCGTGATAGGCGTCGATCCGGCCGAAGCGCGGCGGGCTCTGCTTCTGGAAGTCCCCGACCAGTTCGGCCTTGCGCGGGTCCAGGCCGAGCGCCCGGCAGGTCCGTTCGACGTCGCCGTCGAACAGCCGGGCCGGCAGGGAGGTCAGCAGCTCGACCGAGCCGAGCAGGTCGGCGCCGAAGGCGCGCATCTCCGACTCGGGGTAGACCAGCGGCCGGCTCAGGTACCGGGCCCGCTTCAGGTCGGCGAGCACGGGGTGGCGCCGCGGGTCGATCGACCGCAACGGGCTGTCCGGGCGGGCGAGTTCGGCGTTGAGCAGGGCGCTCACCGGTTCCTTCGACAGCACGCCTCCGCCCGACATCACGCCTCCACCCGTCGGTCGATCACGCCGCGGACCTTGCCGCTGACCGGGTGGCGCGGCAGTTCTCCCTCCCCGAGGCATTCCACGGCGAAGTGCAGCAGCAGTTCGTCGGTCTCCCACTCCTGCCGGGAGCCGAGGAGCGAGAACCTGGACTCCAGGTGCGCCTTCACCACCGCCGGGTCCAGCGGACGGGCGGACTCGGTGCGGATCACGATGGACTCGTGCCCGTCCAGGGAGGCCACCTCGACCTGCACCTGGGAGACCTCGAACGCGGCCAGCTCGGCCACGACGTCCGCGTAGAGCATGGTCTGGGCGTGGGCCTTGATCTGCCCGTCGGAGCGTCCCAGGTACTCCAGCACCCGGCCGGTGAGGCCGCAGCCGCAGCTGTACGGGAAGATCCGGCCGATGTCGCCGATCCGGTAGCGGATGAGCGGCCCTTCGAGCTTCTGCAGGCTGGTCACCAGCAGTTCGCCGACCTCGCCGTCGGGCAGCGGACGGCCCTGTTCGTCGACCACCTCGATCAGGTTGTAGTCGTCGCAGACGTGGTGCAGCGTGCCGCTCATCTCGGAGCACTGGTAGCCGAGTTGGGCGCCGTCGTTGGCGGCGAGGATGCTGGCCACGGTCTTGGCGCCCAGCTCGTCGCGGAGCCACTGCTTGTCGGTCTCCATCATCGGGCTGCCGCCGTACAGCACCTTCTCCAGCCGCAGCTCCGGGAAGGCGGCCTTGGCGGCCCGCAGCACCGGCAGCAGCAGCGCGGGCATGCCCAGCACCACGTTGGCGTCGAAGTGGCGCACCAGCATCAGGATGTGGTCCGCGCTCGCGCTGCCGCCGACGGTGTAGGTCTCCACCGGCATCCGGGAGAGCTCGTTCTGGCTGGTCACCAGCCCGCCGTAGAGCTCCCCGCCGAACAGGGTGTTGATCACCCGGTCGCCCGGCCGCAGGCCCAGCGCGTACAGCACCGGGATCGCCTCGCGGACCATGTTGGTCCAGTCGGCACGGGAGTAGACGATGTAGCGGGGGGTTCCGGCGGTGGCGCCGCTGCGCAGGACCTCGCCGCTGGGGCGGTCGCCGCTGGACAGGTCGCGCGCGGTCGGCAGCGAGTGCTGCTCCAGGTCCGACTTGTTCAGGACCGGCAGCCGCTGGAGGTCGGCGCGGGCCGTCACCCGGGGCAGGTCGAGCCCCCCGTAGTACGGGGTGCGCCGGGCTCGTTCGACCAGGTAGCGCAGGCGCGCCGCCACCCGGCCGTCCAGCCCGTCGGCGGCCGCGGCCCGGGCCTGGGCCAGCGTGGTGCCCGGGAGGTACGTGCGCCGGGACAGCGCCTGGGCCCAGCCGGAGGTGCAGTCGAGCCGGAAGCGCCGGGCCTCGACGGCGGCGTCCGGGGTCGTGCCGGCGACGGCCGGCAGCGGCGGGACCTCGACCGCGACGGCGTCCGGGAACGGCTCGCCCGGCTCGGCGGTGCGCAGGGCGGGCAGCGGGAAGCCCGGGGCGCGCAGCAGGTCCTCGACGGTGCGCCACCACTGCGGCCGGGTGGTCCGGACGATGACCTCGTCGCCGGAGGCCCAGGCCAGCAGCAGACCGCGCACGGCCGGCTCGGCGGAGGCCGGCGCGGAGCCGACGGCCGGGGCCTGCGGAACGGCCGGGTCGTCCAGGACGACCGTGCCGACCGGCGAGAAGACGATCACGTCGTCGCTGTCCCGCAGCGGACGCCACGGGTACTGGCTGACGCCGCCGAAGAGCTCGTCCAGCCCTTCGGCCAGTTCCTCCGTCCGGAACAGGAAGGCGGCGCCGGCGTCGACGAGCGCCTTGGCCGCGGGCGAGCCGGGGTCGCGCGCCAGCACCTGCTCGACGTGTTCGACGGCCAGCAGCAGATCGGTCGGGTGGTACGGCCCGGCGTCGGCGGTCCGCGCCTCGGCCGCCGAGCGGATCGGGGTGGTCGTGGCGGTCACGGCCTGGGACCTCCTGGGGTGTGGGCGGGCTCGGGCTGGCTCACCCGGATGGAACGGGTGCAGTCCGCGAGGAAACGGGCGAGTTCGTCGGGGTCGGGGTGGGAGGCCTCGATGAAGGCGGGGACCTGCCACTCCTGGTAGGTGATCCGGGCCGAGCCGCCCTCCGGCTCGGTGCCGGGGCCTTCGAGCAGGTGCAGCCGGTCCAGCGCCGGGTGCTCGCGCAGGTGCTCGGGCACCTCGGTCCGCCAGGGCCGGGAGGGGTCCAGCCGGTGCCCGGGGAAGATGGCGAAGCCGTGGTAGCGCCCGCTCGGCGCAAGGCGGTCCGGGCGCGGCAGGCCGAGCCGGATCGCGATCTCGTGCCGGGCCAGGTGGACCCCGGTGTGCCGCAGGTGGGAGGTGACGATGCCACCGCCGCCGAGCCGGTTGGCGACCTCCAGGAAGACCAGCTCCCCGGCGGCCGTCTCGAAGAACTCCAGGTGGATGCAGCCGGCTGCGATCCGGAGCGCTTCGACCACCTGCTCGGTGAAGGCGGTGTGACGCGGGTCGGGCGGCAGCTGTCCGGTGGCGATGGGGGCGCCGGCGGCGAAGTCGACGGGCTTGCCGACGTACCGGCTGACCACCAGGTCGCTCACCCGCCCGTCGGTCACCAGCCCGTCGGCGTGCAGGAGTTCGCCCTCGACGTACTCCTCCAGCTGGTAGGCCTCCCGGTCGGGCAGGCCGCGGTGGTGGGCGACGGCCTCCTCGGCCGTGGCGTGGACGGTGACCCCGTCGCTGGAGGCGCCCAGCCGCGGCTTGACGACCGTACGGCCGGTCCACGGCAGCCGGCCCGAGGCCGGGGGTGCCGCCACGAACCGGGGGTGCCGCACGTCGGCGTCGACCAGCGCCTGCTTCATCGCGACCTTGTCGCGGATCAGTTCCAGGTCGGCCCGCTCGGGGCCCGGGATGCCGAGGTGCTCGCGGATCGCCGCGGCCTCCAGGATCCCGAACTCCGAGAGGGCCAGGACCTGTTCCCACCCGTCCTCGCGGCGGGTGCGGGCGATGATCTGCTCGGCGAGCCCGTCCGGACCGTCGAGGACCACCCGCCCGCAGCGCAGCGGCTCCGGGATCTCCGCGATCGAGTCGGCCGTCCCGAAGTACGTGACGTCGTGGGCCTCGTGGTCGAGCCCCAGGTGGTAGTCGATCTTGCGGTACGGGACCTGATGCATCACCAGGATCTTCACAGTCTGCACTCCAGGGCCGTGATCCCCCAGGTGAACCCCATCGCGCTGGTGGCCAGCAGGATCAGGTCGCCGTCGTGCACCCGGTCCTGGTCCACCAGCTCGCGCAGCGCGATGAGGGTGTCCGCGCCGCCCATGTGGCCCTGCCGGTCGTAGGCGAACACCGACTTCTCCTCGGGCAGGCCGAGGGTGGCCAGCAGCCGCTGGTGCATCCACCGGTCGCCGTGGTTGATCAGCAGCTGGGCGACGTCGTCGATCTTGGCGCCGAGCGCCCGAAGGGTCTCGTTCACCAGGGTGCGGAAGTTCTCCACGTAGGCGTCCGCCAGACCGCGCCGGTGGGGCTCCTGACGGATCACCACGCCCTCGGGGCGGTGCTCCCCGCGGTAGTAGTCGGCCCAGCTGCCGTCGGTGCGCATGGCGGAGTGCGCGAGGGTGAAGGACCCGGGCCCGGCGGTGAGCAGGACCGCGGCCGCCGCGTCGCCGAAGTTGAACAGGTCCAGGCTGGCGGGGTCGGAGCGGTCGACCAGGCGGCTGAGCCGGTCGGCGATCAGCACCAGGGCGTAACCCTGGTCCGGGTCCGGTCCCTGCGCGTCGAGCCGGTCGCCCGCTATCTGCAGCGCGGTGGCACCCGCGTTGCAGAAGTTGCCGACCTCGAAGCAGTGCGCCCGCTCGATGCCCAGCGCGTGCGCGACCTTGGCGGCCGGGGACCAAAACGGGTGGTCCCACTCCCCCGAGCCGGCGTACAGGACGGTGCCGATCCGCTCCGGGGCGATCCCGGTGCGCTCCAGGACGGCGCGGGCCGCGTCCCGCGCCAGCTCCCAGGAGGCCTCCTCCTCGCCCAGCCCGGGGAACCCCTCGGCGTGGGTGACGGCGAGGATGTCGGCCAACGGCACCCCGGAGGCGGCGTGCAGGTCGTGCACGTCGACCCGCCCCGCGGGGTACCGGACCGCGAAGTCGGCGATGGCGCTCACTGCACCCGCTCTTCGACCGGCTTCGCGTCGCTGTCCGCCGACTCGATGCTGACGCGGTGCACGGTGCGCCCGACGCCGGGCTCGACCTCGGTCGCGATGTGGTAGGTCGTGCGGGTCTTCCAGATGACCAGGTCGTGCGGCGTCCAGCGGTGGGTGTAGACGTGGCTCTCGTCCGTGATCAGCTCGTCCAGCAGCGCGAAGAAGGCCTCGTTCTCGTTGGGGTCGAAGCCCTCGATGCCGTCCATGTACTCCCGGCTGCCGTAGACGTAGGAGCGGCCGGAGCGCTCGTCCTTGGCGATGACGGGGTGCTGGACCGGCGGGTGCTCGAACTCGGCCTGGGCCCGGAACTCGGCCGCGGACAGGCCCACGTGCTCCGGACGGATGCGCAGCCGCTTGCTCACGGTGTGGTTGCCGGTCCGGTCGGCCAGCCGGGCCTTCCACTCCTCGGGGAGGCGGTCGTAGACGTCCGCCGCGCTGGCGAACTTGGTGTGGCCGCTGGTCGAGGGCACGTTGACGCCGTGCAGCATGGTGAACGGCGCGGGATCGGCGACGAAGGTGGAGTCCTGGTGCCAGAAGTTGCCGACCCGGGCGACGCCGACCGGCTTGCCGTCCTTCTGCTCGTTGGAGGAGATCATGATCTCCTCGTACTCCGGGTGCCGGTACTTGCTGATCACGAACGGCACCGGGCGGCCCAGCCGGCGGGCGAGCTCGATCTGCTGCTCGGGCGTCAGGTCGATGGAGCGGACCACGACCACGTCGTGCGCGTGCAGCGAGTCGACCAGGTCCGCCCACAGGGCCGGGTCCTGCAGGTCCTCGTAGGTGACGTCGGTGAACTCCACGCCGACGTACGGGTTGCTCGGCTTCTTGGCGGTCATCGCGATTCCTCCGTGAAAGGGGTCGAGGGGTCGAAGGCCTGCAGGCAGTGGTGCAGCGATTCGGCGAAGCGGGCGATCTGCTCCGGGGTCCGGAACGGGGCGACCGTCACGCGGTAGCGCTCGCTGCCCTTGGCGACCGAGGGGTAGTTGATCGGTTGGACGTAGATGTCGTGCTGCTCCAGCAGCATCGAGGCCACCTGGCGGACGCGCTCGGCTCCGCGCACCATCACCGGCACGAGGTGGCTGTCGGCGTCGAGGAACTCGATGCCGCGCACGCGCAGTTCGGCCTTCAGCAGGGCGACCTTGGCGTCCAGCTCGGCCCGGAGCTCGATCCCCTTCTGGACGATGTCCAGCGTGCAGAGGGTGGCGTCCATGGAGGCCTGGGGCAGCGCCGTGGTGAAGATGAACCCGGGCGCCTGCGACCGCACGTAGTCCAGGGCGACGTCCGGGCCGGCCACGTAACCGCCCACCGTGCCGAGGGACTTGCCGAAGACCCCCTGCACGAAGGTGGCGCGGTGGTCGCCGAGCTCCTCGCTGAGGCCGGCGCCGGTGGCACCGCGCACCCCGATCGAGTGGGTCTCGTCCAGCCAGGTCAGCGCGTGGAACTCCTCGGCGAGGTCGAGGATCTCCGACAGCGGCGAGGTGTCGCCGTCCATCGAGTACACGGACTCGAACACGATGAGCTTCGGCAGGTGGGCGGGGGTCGCCTCCAGCCGGGCGCGCAGGTCGGCCACGTCGTTGTGCGCGAACACCTGCTTGGGCGCGCCGGAGCGGATGATGCCCTCGATCAGCGACCGGTGGTTGAGCGCGTCCGAGAACACCACCATGCCGGGCGTGGCGGCGATCAGGGTGCTGAGCGACTCGAAGTTGGCGACGTAGCCGCTGGAGAAGACCAGCGCACGCTCCTTGTCGTGCCACTCGGCGATCCTGCGCTCCAGCTCGACGTGCGCCACGCTGGTGCCGGCGATGTTGCGCGAGCCGCCGGTGCCGGTGCCGTGCTGCGCGACCGAGGCCTGCTGCGCGGCGATGGCGTCCGGGTGCTGGCTCAGGCCCAGGTAGTCGTTGCTGCACCAGACCTGCACGAGGCGGTCGTCGTGCCAGGTGTGGCCGGGTCGGGCCGCTTGATGGGCGACCGGGAGGAAGTCCCGGTAGAGCCGGTTGGCCTTGAGTTCGTCGAGCCGGAGCCGCAGTGGGTCCAGGATCGACGCGTCTGTCGGTGTTTCCAGGATCTCGGCAGTCATTCGTTTCTCCGCTGGCAAGTGCGATGCGTTCGAGGCGGCGTGCAGCCGCTGCACCGCTGACGAAAAGACTGCCGGGGACGCTTCCCGATCCGTTCCCGCACCGCTCCCGGACGCGGTCCCGGCGGCGCTCCGGGACACGCTCGGGGACGCGATCAGGGACGGCCGGAAGGGGCCTGGAAAAGCTCGAATTGTAACGCCAGGTAACACGGGTCGGCGGGTGCACGAATCGAGTCAAAAGCCTTGCAAACCCGGACTTTTGACTTTGCGGCAGGTTGTGACCCACAGGTACCGAAATCAGACCTATCGACCGCAGGATCATCGGCATTCCGGCTGGTATGCCGGAAATGCTACGGCCCCGTTCGGGGCCGGCGCACAATTCACTGGCCGGTCGCCCCGGTGTTGCCGCACGTCAAATCCCTGAAAAAGTGAGGAAGCTCGCGTCCGGTGGATCAGCCCCGGCCGTAGAATGCGGGCAGTTGTGCCGACGGTGCGCGTATTCGGGGAGAGGGGCATTGTGGGCGATCCGCGGTTCCTGCTGTTGGGGCCCTTGGAGGTGTGGGCGGGGGACCGGCGGATTCCGCTCGGCGGCCGGGTGAACGAGAAGGTCCTGACCCTGCTGCTACTGGCTCCGGGACAGGCCCTGTCCGTGTCCCGGATCGTCGAGGGGATCTGGGGCGAGGCCGCACCGGAGACCGCCACCCACCAGGTCCGCAAGGCGGTCTCCAGCCTGCGCACCCGGCTCCCCGGCGGCAAGCAGCTCATCGAGACCGTCGGCACCGGGTACCGCATCGCCGTGCACGACGACCACCTGGACGCGATGCGGTTCGCCGCGGCCGTCCAGCGGGCGCAGGCCCTGCTCGGCGAGGACCGGAGCGACCTGGCGGCGGAGGAACTGCGCACCGCCCTGGACCTGTGGCGCGGCGCCTCCCTCGACGACCACGGGAGCGCGGTGATCTCGGCGGCGTCGGCGGCCCTGGAGGAACGCCGGATGGCCGCCCTCGAACAGCTGCTGGCCCTGCGGCTGGACTCCGGGGAGGGCCCCGAACTCGTCGGCGAACTGCGCGACCTCGTCGCGGCCAACCCGCTGCGGGAACGACTGTACGGCCACCTGATGCTCGCCCTGTACCGCTCCGGGCGCCGGGCCGACGCGCTCGACGTGTTCCGCTCCGTCCGGCGGCTGCTGCGCGAGGACCTGGGCGTCGACCCGGGCCCGGAGCTGATCGGCCTGCACGAGGCGATCCTGAAGGACAGCCCGGACCTCCTGGCCGCCTCCCCCGCGGCGCGGACGGCGCCCGAGCCGGCCGAGCCCACGCAGCAGCCCGGCACCGTTCCCCGCCTGCTCCCGAGCGACCTGCCGGACTTCGTCGGGCGCACCGCGGAGCTGGCGGCGGTCGTGGCGGCCGCCGCCGAGGCCGGACGGGCAGGCGGGCGGATCGTCGCCGTCGACGGCATCGGCGGCTGCGGCAAGACCTCCTTCGCGATCCGGGCCGCCCACACCATCACCGCGGCCTTCCCGGACGGCCAGATCTTCCTGGACCTGCAGAGCCACAGCCCGGGCGAGGAGCCGATCAGCGCCCACACCGCGCTCGACATCCTGCTGCGCTCCCTCGGCAAGCGCCCGGACGAGATCCCCGACGACCTCGCGGGCCGGACCGGCATGTGGCGCAGCTGCCTCACCGACCGCCGCTACCTGCTCGTCCTCGACAACGTGCGGGAGGTCGGCCAGATCCGGCCCCTGCTGCCGGCCACCGCGGGCAGCATCGCGATCGTCACCAGCCGGGCCCGGCTGGTGGACCTCGACGGCGCCCGGTGGGTCTCGCTGGGTGAGCTCTCGCCGCTGGAGAGCTCCGCGTTCCTGGCCCGGACCCTCGGCCCCGACCTGGTCGCCGCCGACCTGCGCAGCGCCAACGACCTCGCCGAGTTCTGCGGCCACCTCCCGCTGGCGCTGCGGATCGCCTCGGCCCGGCTGTTGAACCGCCCGGGCTGGACGCTGGACCGGATGGTGCGCCGGCTCGCCGACCAGACCCGGCGCCTGGACGAGCTCAGCAGCACGGACCGCAGCGTCGAGGCGACCCTCCGGTCCTCCTACGACGCCATGGAAGCGCCGGTGCGCACCGCGTTCCGGCTCACCGCCCAGCACCCGGGCGGCGCGCTCGACGTCCACTCGGCGGCGGCCCTGCTCGGCCGCGACCTGTCCGCCGCCGACTCGGCGCTGGAGTCGCTGCTGGACGTGCGGTTCCTGCAGCTGCGCAACGACGGCCGGTACGGGTTCCACGACCTGGTGCGGGCGTTCGCGCTCCGGCTGCCCGACGCGGACGGCGAGGCCGGCATCGCCCTGCGCCGGCTGCTCGACCACTACTGCCAGACCACCGACGACGCCTGCGCCCGGGTGTTCCCGTACTGGCGCCGGCTGGACACCACCTTCCGGCCGGAGTCACCGTACCTGCCGCGCTTCCCGGACCACGGCGCCGCCCTGGAATGGCTCGACCGCGAGCACTCCAGCCTGATCGCCGTGGTCCGGCGGGCCGAGCAGGAGCGGCTGGACCTGCACGCCGCGTACCTCGCCCGCAACCTGGCCTACCACCTGAACCTGCGCGGCTACTTCGAGGACTACTACGAGGTCGCCAAGATCGCCGTCGCCTGCGCCCGGCGCCTCGGCGGCTCCTCGCTGCTGCTGCTGAGCCTGTCGAACCTGGCCGCGGTGTGCTGGAAGGTCGGCCGGCTCCCGGAGGGGGTCGCGGCCGCCGAGGAGGGGCTTGCCGCCTCCATCGCCATCAACGACGCGCACGCCGAGGCGCGTTGCCGGGGCACCCTCGGGATGCTGCTGACGACCGTGGGCGCCTACGACGCCGCCCTGCCGCACCTGGAGCGGAGCATCGCGCTGGGCACCGAGGCCGGCCTGCAGCGGGAGACCGCCGAGTCGCTGACGGTGCTGAGCATGCTCCACGAGAACTGCGGCGACTTCCGCCGCTCCGTCGAGTCGGCCCAGGCGGCGGTGGACATCAGCCGCCGGCTGCACGCGGTCGAGATCGAGGTCGCGGCTCTGACCGACAAGGCCGTCGCCCATCTGCGCTGCGGTGAACTGGCGCAGGCCCGGGCCTGCGTGGACCAGGCCAGGCCGCTGTCGGACGAGTCGAAGCTCCCCGGCAACGTCGCCCTGCTGCTGGCGGTCTGTGCCGAGGTCGCGGCGCTGAGCGGGGACGAGGCGGGGGCCGTCGAGCCGATCGAGAGCGCGCTGCGGCTGGCCGAGGCGAGCCGGACTCCGGTGCGCCAGGCGGCGGTGGCGAACATCGTGGGCCGGGCGCGGTTCGCCGTGCGGGACTTCGAGGGGGCGCTGAAGGCGCACCGCTACGCCTACCGGCACGCGAGCACGATCGGGTACCGGATCGAGGCGGCCCGCGCCCTGGAGGGCATGGAGGCGGCGGCCGCCGTGCTCGACGGCGCGGACCGGCCCAGCCCGGGGCGCATCCCGGTCTGACGCTCCGTCCGGGCTGCGTCCGACAGCCCCCTGAACCGATCGAACTCGATCCCTCATCGAGCGGTATCGATCCCCACAGGGCGGTATCGAAACGGGAACTGCCCGGGATTGTCATGCACGAGGCTATGACCAGCACCACGCACCACGGCACCAGGCACCAGGCACCAGGCACCAGGCACTGGAAACGGTTTCACTCACGAGAGGGCATCAAGGGGCATGGTCAAGAAGATCTCCGTCCGGGCCGGGGACGCGGCACCGCACTCCGCGTACACGGGAGGCTCCGGCGGAGGCGCCGACATCGGGCCCAGCTGACCCGGCGGTGCTCACGACCACCCCGGCGTCCCGCTTCGAACGGAAGGTCCCCATGCACAACGGCACAGTCCGCAGCATCCTGGCGAAGGCGGGTGTGGTGGCCGTCGCCCTCGTGACCGTCGGAGCGGCGACGACCGCCGCCGCCGCGAACTCCGCCGACGACACCGGCGTCACCGGTGTCACGTCGGTCGGCAAGCCCCAGCCCAAGCACGGCGGAACGGTCCGCATCGCCCAGCGGCCGAACGACAGCCCCAACGTGATCTGGCCGTTCATGGACGTCAACCAGGTCACCTCGATCAACATCGGCGAGTTCCAGCAGTTCTTCTTCCGCCCGCTGTACTTCGCCGGCCGGGACGACAGGATCGCCATCGACGACGACCTGTCGCCGGCCCAGGCCCCGGTCTGGAGCGAGGACGGACGGACCGTCACCATCCGCCTCAAGAACTGGAAGTGGAGCAACGGCGAACGGCTCACCGGCCGCGACGTCCAGTTCTGGATCAACATGGCCAAGGCCGAGAAGGAACACGACGGCTACTACACGCCGCCGATGACCATCGCGGGGACGACGACCAATTACTTCCCGGACAACGTGGTCTCCACCTCGGTCGCCGAGCACGGCATCTCGATCACCTTCGACCAGGCCTACAACCGGACCTGGGTGCTGCAGAACGTCCTGACCACGATCACCCCGATGCCCCGGGCCTGGGACGTCACCGGCCCCGACGGCGCGCGCGGCAGATGTTCGGCGGACGCCGTGGACACCCCGACGCTGAAGGCCGACTGCGACCCGGTCTTCCGCCACCTCAGCGCCGCCTCCGTCGACAAGAAGACCTTCGCGACCAACCCGCTCTGGCAGATCTCGGACGGCCCCTGGAAGCTCAAGTCCTACGACGCGGCCTCCGGCGCCTACGCCATCGTCCGCAACAAGGCCTACTCCGGCGTCCACAAGCCGTACCTGGACGAGGTCGACTTCGTCCCGTACAAGAACGCCGAGGCCCAGTACGCGGACCTGCAGGCCGGCGCGTCGAGCCCGAACGCCCTGCAGATCGGCATCCTGCCCAAGGCCCACGCGGCCCGGTACGACCCGGCCGACCTCCAGGCCGGCAACCCGCTGGCCGGGCAGGGCTACCACATCGCTCCCCGGACCTACCTGGACTCGATCAGCTACTACCAGCTCAATTTCCGCAGCAGCCGGCACGGAAAGCTGTTCCGGCAGGCCTACTTCACCAAGGCGCTCCAGGACTCCTACGACCAGCAGGGCGTCATCGACGGCCCCCGCAAGGGCTGGGGCCACCCGACGATCGGCGCCGTGCCGGCCCTCCCCGAGGGCAACCCGCTGTCGCCCAACGCCCAGCAGCACCGGATGAAGTTCGACCTCGCCGAGGCCCGCAGCCTGATGGCCGCCAACGGCTGGGACCTGAGCACCACCCCGGCCGTGTGCCGCAACCCGGGGACCGGCCCGGGGCAGTGCGGCGCCGACATCGCCGCCGGCGACAAGGCGGAGTTCGACCTGGACTACCAGGCCGGCAACGCCGACCTGCCGGGGATCATGGCCGCCTACCGGACGAACCTCGCCCAGTCGGGGATCTCCGTGAACCTGGCCGAGGTGCCCGTGGACCACCTCCAGAGCGAAGCCTCCCTGTGCACCCCGGCCAACCCCGCCGGCTGCGCCTGGGACGCCGCCCTCTACGGCGGCTGGGTCTACTCGCCCCAGCTCTACCCGACCGGTGACTCCCTCTTCGCCACCGGCGCCGCGGCGAACGTCTGGGGCTACTCGGACCCGCACCTGGACCAGCTGATCGCCAAGACGATCACCAGCAACGACATCCAGGACATGTACGCCTACGAGGACTACGTCAACGACCACCAGCCGGTGATCTACACCGACGACATCGTGGCCATCTACGAGGTGGCCGACGGCCTCCGGATGCCGGTCCAGGACCCCTTCGAGGGCTACCAGCCGGAGTTCTGGTACTACACCAAGTAGGGCGCGAGAGCAGGAACCGGGCCCCTCGCCGGACGCCCCGCGCGTCCGGCGAGGGGCCGACCGGTCGTCACGGCCGAGCCCGAGCCCGAGCCTGAGCCCGAGTCGGCGCCTGGGAGCTTTTCCTACGAGTCAACATGGTCGCCCGTCGGCCACGTGGCCGAGACAATCCGATCCGCATGGCCGAAACCGCGGACAGAAAGAGTGTGGACACGTGGCGACGACGACTGAAGTTCCTCCGGCCCCTTCCCAGGACCGCTTAACGGCGGTTCCCGTGCTGTACCGGCGGCCGCTGCTCGCCGTCTCCGCCGGCTTGGGCGTGGTGCTGATGGCCCTGTCGGGGCGAAACGGCTACCACGTCGACGAGTTGTACAACCGGGCCTCCGGCGGGCACCTGGCCCTGGGGTACGTCGACCAGCCCCCGCTGGTCTCCGTGATCGCCAAGCTGGAGACCACGCTGTTCGGCGACACCCTGGTCGGGTTCCGCGTGGTGCCGGCGCTGATGGCCTGCCTGGTGGTGTGGGTGGCCGGCCTCACCGCCCGCGAACTCGGCGGCGCGCGCGGCGCCCAGCTCTTCGCCGCCGCCGCGTCCGGCGCGACGGTCGTCACGCTCAACGCCGGGCACGTGCTGACCACCAACATCCCCGACCTGCTCACCTGGGTCGCCCTGGGCTGGCTGTTCATCCGCCTGCAGCGCACCCGGGACACCCGGCTCTGGCTGGCCATCGGCACGGTCGCCGGGGTGGGCCTGCTCGCCAAGAACCTCGTGGTGCTGCTGGTCCTCTCCCTGCTGGTGGGCCTGCTGGTGGCCGGGCCGCGGGCGGTCCTGCGCAGCCGGCACCTGTGGCTGGGGGCCGCGATCGCCGCGGTGTTCGCGGTGCCGATGGTGCTGTGGCAGATCTCGCACGGCTGGCCGGCGGTGGAGATGAGCGACGCGCTGAAGGTCGCCCTCGGGGACGACTCCCGGGTCGCCTTCGTCCCGTTCCAGGTGATCCTGATCGGCCTGTTCCTCACCCCGGTGTGGGTCGCCGGGCTGGTGGCGCTGCTGCGCCGCCCGGCGTGGCGGGACTTCCGGTTCGTCGGCGTCGGCTACCTGTTCCTGGTGGTGCTGCTGCTCGCCATCGGCGGCAAGCCCGAGTACACCGGCGGTCTGCCGCTGGTGCTGCTGGCGGCCGGCTCCGTCGCGACGGTCGACTGGGCGAAGACCCGGGTCCGCCGCTCGCTGGCCGGCACCGCCCTGGTGGCCAACCTGGTGCTCTCCTCCGTGCTGATGCTCCCGGTGCTGCCCATCGCGGTGTACGGGTCGAACCCGGTGCTGAAGTCGCTCGGGGTCTTCCAGCTCGACCAGTCGCGCTGGCCGCAGCTGGCCGAGGAGGTCGCCGCCGTCAACCGCTCGCTCTCCCCGCAGGACCGCGAGCACGCCGTCGTCTACGCCAACCACTACGGCCTGGCGGGCGCCCTGGACAAGTTCGGCCCGCAGAACGGCCTGCCGCAGGTCTACAGCGGACACAACTCCTACGCCGACTTCGGCACCCCCGGCGACGACAAGAACGTGGTCATCGCGGTCGGCGTGAACCGCGACCAGTTCTCGGCCCTGTTCGAGAGCTGCGACTCCGTCGGCAAGTTCGAGACGGACCTGCCCGTCGCGGACAAGGACACCCCGTTCCTGGTCTGCCACAACCCCCGCGAGCCCTGGGCCAAGCTGTGGCCCAAGCTCACCTGGATCGGCTTCAGCTGCCCGTACACGGCCGAGGCCATCACCGCCAAGAGCGAGAAGGGCTGCTCGCTGACCGACTGAGCGGGCCTGTCCCCGACACGACCGTGGCCCCTGTCCCTCACCGGTGTGAGGGACAGGGGCCACGGTCTTGCCCGGGTGCTCGGTACCTCACTTCAACGTGGGGAACCGCCGCAGCTTGGGGCTCAGGGTGGTGCCGACCGCAACGACGGCCAGGCAGGCGCAGCAGATCAACAGACTGCGCCGGCTGCTCCCGCCCGACATCAGCAGCCCGCCCGCGAGCGGGCCGACCGCGCCGGCGCCGCCCGCGAACAGCCCGACCACACCGCTGAGTCGGCCGCGCAGCTCGTCGGGGGCGACCGTCAGCTGGTAGGTCATGACCGTGGTGAACGCGGTGGGGATCAGGAAGGCGATCCCGCCGAGCACCACACCGGTCGGCACCCCGGCCGGTACCAGGGCCAGCAGCAGCGTCAGCACCGCCGCGGTCCAGGGGAAGCCCAGGATGACGGCGGGCGCGGGCAGGGCGGCGTGCAGTCGGCCCGCGACCGCGGCGCCCAGCAGGCCGCCGATGCCGAACCCGGTCATCATCACGCCCAGTTGGCCGGGGGCCAGGTCGCCCTCGCCGGACCTCGCCAGCACGATGATGATCAGCGCGGAGATGACCAGCTCGCAGCCCATCAGCCAGACCAGCGTCGGCCGGATCACCGGGTGCCCCAGCACCCACCGGAACCCGTCGGCGAGCAGGCCCGCCTTCTCGGGCTCCTCCGCGCTCTCGGACTCCCCCGCCGGCACCGGCCGCGGAAGGCGGAGGAAGCAGAGCACCACGCAGGACGCCACCAGCAGCCCGACGGCGACCGCGAACGGCGCCATCCGGTCGACGGCGAACAGGAAGCCCGCGCCCGCCGGGCCCAGCAGCGTGGCGATGTAGCGGCGCGCGGTGTTGCGCGCCACCGCCTGCGACAGCTGCTCCTCGGGGACGACCTGCGGCAGCGCGGCGTGCTCCGCCGGGTCGAAGGCCGCGCCCAGCAGCCCCTCCGCCACCGCGACCGCGAGCAGGTGCGCCAGGGAGAAGTGGCCGGCGTACAGGGCGATCGCCAGACTCGCCATCGCCACCGCCCGGGCGCACTGGCACACCAGCATGACCCGCTTGCGGTCGAAGCGGTCCACCAGCACGCCCGCCGGGACGTTGGCCGCCATGTGCGCGGCCGCGATGACGGCGGAGACGGCCCCCATCCGGGCCGCGGAGCCGGTCGCCGCCAGCACCGTCAGCGGGAACGCGATCAGGCAGAGCTGGCTGACCAGTTCGGACACCAGCTGACTGCCCCACAGCACGTGGTAGTTCCGGTTCCGTGACAGCGGCGGCAGCGCCGCCGCCGTCACGGAACCGGTGTTCAGCTCGACGGTCATCCGGCCGTCGTCCCGGTGCGCCCGAGCAGCCGGCCCGCGAGCTGGAGTGCCGTGACCCGGCCCGTCCCGGGGTCGCGGACGAACCGGCCGGTGCCCGGCACCCCGCCGCCGCCTCCGGTGGTGAACCGCAGGTCGGCGTAGCAGGTCAGGGTGGAGCGCGGCCCGTGGCCGACGGACAGGGTGAGCCCGTCGGGGCCCGCCTCGACCAGGCAGTCCCAGTCGCCGTTGGCGTACCCGCCCGCGCACTCGGCCGGGCCGGCGACGGGCGCTCCCGGGTCGGTGAGCTCCCGCAGCGAGTGGTTGGCCACCGGGAGCCCGGCGGCGCCGAGTTCGGCGAGCAGGTCCTCCCAGAGCCCGGCCCCGGTGCCGGCGTTGGTGGTGAGCGCCACCGCCGTCCCGGTCGCCGGGTCGAAGCGCAG
Organism: Streptomyces sp. 1114.5; assembly: GCF_003635085.1. Taxonomy (NCBI): domain Bacteria; kingdom Bacillati; phylum Actinomycetota; class Actinomycetes; order Kitasatosporales; family Streptomycetaceae; genus Streptomyces; species Streptomyces sp. 1114.5. Next base: position 1,698,312 of record NZ_RBXE01000002.1, on the reverse strand, counting down.
GTGGGACCAGGTGCCGTCACCGCTGCCGTCGTGCCCGTGCCAGTCCCCGCCGGTGCCGCGGAAGACGGCCCAGCCGAGCCCCCAGCCGTCGGCGAGGCCGAACGGCCCGACGGCGAGCCCGCCGGTCAGGTCGCGGAGCATCGCCTCGGCGGCCGCCGGGTCGAGCACGCCGGACGCGGTCCGGTGGTGCACGCCGGCCAGCCGCACCAGGTCGGCCGCGCTGGCCGCCAGGCCCGCGGCGGGGTCGTCGATCGGGGTGAAGGACTGCTCGGGCACGGTCAGGAGAGCACCGTCCTGCGCCCCGCTGCCCTGGAGCACGTGGCCCTGGGCCACCGGCCGCTCCCCCGGCTGCCCGTTGGAGGCGGCCGTGATCCCGAGCGGGCTCAGCAGCAGCGACTCCACGGCCGTCCGCCAGTCCGTGCCGGTCAGCACCTCGACCAGCCGGCCCGCGAGCACGTAGCCGAGGTCGGAGTACGAGAAGGCGGTGCCCGGCTGGTGCAGCACGGCGCTCTCGCCGCAGTGCTTCTCGACCCAGGTGCGCCGGTCGGCGCTCGGCACCCGCTCCTCGATCGCGGCGACCAGCCCACCGGTGTGGCTGAGGGCCTGGCGCGCCGTCACCCGGCCGACCGGGCCGGCCGCGGAGAGCTCGGGCAGGTAGGCGCCGATCGGGGCGTCGAGGTCGAGCCGCCCGTCGGCCGCCAGCTGCTGCACGAGCAGCGCGGTCACCGGCTTGGTGAGGGAGGCGATGGGGAACGCGGTGTCGGTGGTGACGGGCAGGCCGCTCCCGGCCACCCGCTCCCCCGTCTCGACGGTGAGCAGACGGCCCTCGTGGCGCACGGCGAGCTGCGCGCCCGGCACCCGGTGCGCACGCGCCAGCTCGGCGAGCCGGGCGGCCAGGAACTCGCCGCTGAGGGCAGGCGCCCCGGCGTATCCGGGCGCCTCGGTCCGCGCCGGCCGCCCGGCGACGGGCTGCTCGGCGGCAACGGGCTCCGTGGCACGGGGCTCCGTGACGGCCGGCGAGACAGCAGTCGGCTCGGCGACCGCCGCCAGGCGCTCGATGGTCGGGTGCGCGAACAGGTCCTTCGGCACCAGGTGCCAGCCGGCCCGCCGGGCGCGGTAGACCACCTGGACGCTCAGCACCGAGTTCCCGCCGAGGTCGAAGAAGTCGCCGGTCACGTCGATGGTGTCGACCGGGCGGCCGAGCACGTCCGCCCAGATCGCGGCCAGCGCGGCCTCCGTCGCGTCACGCGGGGCGACCCGGGGCGCGTCGGTGTCGGCCACCGTGCCCGGGGCGGGCAGCGCCCGCCGGTCGACCTTGCCGCTGGGCGTCAGCGGGAAGACGTCCAGCTCCACGAAGAACGCGGGCACCATGTACGCCGGCAGCTGCCGCGCCAGGTGCGCCTTCAGCTCCGCGGCTGCCACGCCGGGAGAACCGGCCGGCACGAAGTAGGCCGCCAACTGCCTGTCGCCGGGCCGGTCCTCGCGCGCCACCACGACGGCCGAGCCGACCTCGGGGTGGCCGTCCAGCACCGTCTCGATCTCGCCGAGCTCGATCCGGAAGCCGCGGATCTTGACCTGGTCGTCGGCGCGGCCGACGAACTCCAGGACACCGTCGGCCTTCCAGCGGACCACGTCGCCGGTGCGGTACATCCGCTCCCCGGCCGGCCCGTAGGGGTCGGCGACGAAGCGGCCGGCGGTCAGGTCGGGGCGGTTGGCGTAGCCGCGCGCCACGCCGTCACCGGCGATGTACAGCTCGCCCGGCACGCCGGGCGGGACCGGCTGGAGGCCGGCGTCGAGCACGTACACCCGGGTGTTGGCGATCGGCCGGCCGATCGGCGGCGCACCGGTGGCGCCGCGGGTCAGCTCGGCGGCGGTCGACCAGATCGTGGTCTCGGTCGGCCCGTACACGTTGGTCACCGACGGCGATCCGGCGGTCAGCGCCTCGGCCAGCTCGGTGGGCAGCGCCTCGCCGCCGACGAGCACCCGGATGCGGGCGAGCACGTCCGGGGCGCCCTCGGCCACGCCGCGCCACAGGCTCGGCGTCGCCTGGACGACCGTGACGCCCTCGGCGTCGACGACCCGGCGCAGCTCCTCCGGGTCGTGCACCAGCTCCTTGTCCCCCAGCACCACGGCCGCACCGCTGATCAGCGGCACGAACAGCTCCAGGTGCGCGATGTCGAACCCGACGGTCGTCACGGCCAGCAGCCGGTCCGCGGGGGTCATCGCGGTGCGCTCCCGCATGTCCAGCACGAAGTTGCGCAGGTTGCCGCGGGTGACCACGACGCCCTTGGGCTTGCCGGTGGAGCCGGAGGTGTAGAGCGTGTAGGCCGCGTTGTCGGGGCTCGACGCCGCGGCCGGTTCCGGCCTGGTCGCCGGGCGGGCCGCCAGCGCGGCGATCACCTCGGGGTCGGTGAGCGCGAGGGCGGGAGTGCCCTCGGGCAGATCGAGGACGGCCGTCTCGCCGGTCAGGGCCAGCACCGGCGCCGCGTCCTGCACCATGAAGGCCAGGCGTTCGCGCGGGTGGTCCAGGTCCAGCGGCAGGTAGGCCGCGCCCGTCTTGAGCACCGCCAGCATGGCCACCAGCAGGTCGGGCGTGCGCGGGCAGGCCAGGGCGACGATCTGTTCGGGGCGCAGCCCGTGCGCCAGCAGGTGGTGGGCGAGGCGGTTGGCGCGGGCGTCCAGTTCGGCGTAGCTGAGCCTGGTGTCCCCGTGCACGAGGGCGGTGCCCTCCGGGGTGGCCGCGGCCTGCTGTTCGAACAGCTCGATGGTGGTGGCCTGCCCGGTCTCGCGGCCGGTGGCGTTCCACCCGTCCAGCAGGACGGTCCGCTCGGCGGCGGGCAGCAGCGGCAGCCGGGCGATCGGGGCTTCCGCGTGGTCGGCGAAGGCGTCCAGCAGGGTGGCCAGGCGGTCGGCGATCCGCTCCACGGTGTCCGCGTCGAACAGGCGCGGGTCGTAGCCGAGGCGCAGGTGCAGTTCGTCGGTGGTGTAGGCGGTGAGGGTGAGCGCGTAGTTGGTCTCCTCCGCGCCGTTGCTCTCGCGCACCACGAGGCCGTGCCGGGCGGGCGCGTCGCGGTCGTACGGGAAGCTCTCGAAGATGACGATGCTGTCGAACAGGTCCGAGTCGCGCGGCACTTCGCTCCAGCCGCGCACCTGGGCCAGCGACACGTGCTCGAACTGGCGGGTCTCGACCTGCTCGTCCTGCATCCGCCGCAGCCAGGACACCAGGTCGAGGCCGCTGTCCACGGTGGTCCGCACCGGCAGGGTGTTGATGAACAGGCCGACGATCTCGTCCGCGCCCGCGAGTTCGGCGGGCCGGCCGGAGACCGTCGCGCCGAAGCAGACGTCGTGCTCGCCGCTGTGCCGCGCGAGCAGCAGTGCCCAGGCTCCCTGCACCACGCTGTTCACCGTCAGGCGGGCGCCCTTGGCGAACTCGTAGAGCCGGCGGGAGCGTTCGGCGGGCAGCCGCAGGTTGACGTCGCGCGAGGAGCGCGCGCCGTGCGCGGTGGAGGGCACCCGGTCGTACGGCAGCGGGGTGGCCGCCGCGAAGCCCGCCATGGTGCGGCGCCAGTGCGCCTCGGCGGCGGCGTCGTCCTGTTCGGCCAGCCACTGGACGTAGTCCCGGTAGGGGCGGCGCGGCTTGGGCGCCGGGGTGGGCGCGCCGCCGAGCGCGGCGTGCTCCTCGAACACCTGGTTCAGCGCGTCGGCGAAGCTCCAGCCGTCCAGCAGCAGGTGGTGGGTGGACCAGTAGACCTGGACGCTGTCCGCCGACAGCCGGGCGATGGTCAGCCGCATCAGCGGCGCCTCGGCGAGGTCGACCTCCAGCGCGGGCAGGCTCTCCCACAGCTCCTGCGCGCGGGCCTGCTGCTCCTGCGCGGACAGGCCGCTCCAGTCCAGGTGGGTCACGGGCAGCCGGACGTCGCGGCGGACGACCTGCAGCGGGACGTCCACGTCGGCCCCGACCACGGCGGTGCGCAGGATCGGGGTGCGGTCGACCACGCGCTGGAAGGCCTCGGCGAGGCGCTGCGGGTCGGCGACGCCGTCCAGCACGGCGCCGAAGTGCGTGAGGTAGACGTCGCCGTCGCCGCCGAGCGAGTGGAACAGCATGCCGCTCTGCATCGGGGTGAGCGGGTAGACGTCCTCGACCGAGCGGCCGTCGCCGGCGATCCGGTCCACCGCGGCCTGGTCCAGCCCGGCCAGCGGGAAGTCCGACGGGGTGCACCCGCCGGCGCCGGGCCGGGCGCAGTGCTCGACGATCTGCTCCAGCGCCGCGAGGAAGGCCTCGGCGAGCCGGGCGACCGTCTCCTCGTGGTGGACGTTGCCGGAGTACTCCCAGCCGAACTCCAGCTCGCCGTCGCGGACCATGCCGGTGACCTCGATCAGGCACTGCCGGGCCTGCTCGGGGCTGCGGTCGGGCACGCCCGGGTTCTCGCACCAGCCGCGGACGAGGCCTTCCTCGCCGCTGCCGGCGTCGAAGCGGCCGTGGTAGTTGAAGCCGACCTGGCACTGCCGGCCCCGGCCCAGGGCGCCGGCCTCGCCGAGGTAGCGCAGGGCGCCGTAGCCCAGACCGCGGGAGGGCACGGTGCGCAGCTGCTCCTTGACGGACTTCAGGGTGGCGCCCCAGTCGTCGCCCTCGGGCAGCTCCAGCGCCACCGGGAACACGGTGGTGAACCAGCCGACGGTGCGCGAGAGGTCGACGTCGTCGAACAGGTCCTCGCGTCCGTGGCCCTCCAGCTCGACCGGCACGGTGCCGCCGGCCCAGTCGCGCAGCACCCGGGCGAGGGCGCTCAGCAGCACGTCGTTGACCTGCGTGCGGTACGCCTCCGGCACCTTGCGCAGCAGGGCGTCGGTGCGTTCGGCACTCAGGCGCCGGGTCAGGGTACGGGCGGAGCCGGCGGTGTTGTCGCCCTGGAGGTCGACCGGCAGTGCGGCCGCGGTCGCGGTGGCCTTCTCGACGCCGGTCCAGTACTCCAGTTCGGTGTCGAAGCCGCCGTCGGCCACCAGGGCGGTGAGGCGCTGCGACCAGTCCCGGAAGGAGGTGGACTTGGGGCCCAGGTCGATCTTCCGGCCGAGGGCGGCCTGCCGGTGCCCGGTGTCCAGGTCGGCCATGATGACCCGCCAGGAGACGGCGTCCACGACGTAGTGGTGGGCGGCCATGAACAGGCGGGGGGCCCGGCCGGCGCCGAGGGTGAAGAGCACGCCCCGGAACAGCGGACCGGTGCGGATGTCGAAGCCGGTCTGCACGGCGGTGACCGCCGCGCGCAGCGCCTCGTCCCGGGCGGTGTCGTCGAGGCCGGACAGGTCGACGACGTCCAGCGGGGCGTTGTCGGCCGTGGTGGCCTCGGCGGCGTCGTTGCGCTGGCGCCACACCCCGCCGACCCGTTCGGCCCTGATCCGCAGGATGTCGTGGTGGTCGAGCACGGCGCCGAAGGCGGCGCTCAGCGCGGCGGCGTCGACCTCGGGGTCCAGTTCGAGGAACAGGGACTGGTTGAAGTGGCCGGGTGCGTCGGGGAACTCCTCGAAGTACCAGTGCTGGACGGGCGTCAGCGGCACCGGGCCGACCACCGGGCCCTGTTCGGCGTCGGGCGAGGTCAGCACGGTGACCTCGCCGGCCAGTTCGGCGATGGTCTGGCGCAGGAACATCTGCTTGGTGGTCAGCCGCAGGTTGGCGCGCCGGGCGAGCGAGACCACCTGGAGGCTGAGGATGGAGTCGCCGCCGAGGTTGAAGAAGTTGTCCTCGACGCCGATCCGGTCGGGCTCCACGCCCAGGACCTTCGCCCAGACGTCGACCAGCACGGTCTCCACCGGCGTGCGCGGGGCGACGCGCTGGGAGGGGTCGGCCTCGGGCTCGGCCACCTCGGGCAGGGCGCGCCGGTCCAGGGTGCCGTTCGGGGTCATCGGGAGCTCGTCCAGGACCATGATGGCCGAGGGGACGGCCTGGCTCGGCAGGTTGCCGGCCAGGAAGGCGCGCAGGTCGGCGAGGTCGGGCGCGCTGTCGCCGGCGGGCACCACGTAGCCGAACAGCCGGGTGTGGCCGCCCTCGACCCGCCGGGCGACGGCCGCGGCGGTGGCGACCCCCGGGTGGCGGGCCAGCGCGGTCTCCACCTCGCCGAGCTCCACCCGGAAGCCGCGGATCTTGACCTGGTCGTCGGCGCGGCCGAGGTACTCCAGGTTGCCGTCACCGCGCCAGCGCACCACGTCGCCGGTGCGGTAGAACCGGCCGGTGCCGGGGCCGCGGACGTCGAGCGGGAACCGCTCGGCGCTCAACTCGGGCCGGTCCCAGTAGCCCTGGGCGATGCCGCCGCCGCCGATGTAGAGCTCGCCGGGCACCCCGATCGGCACCGGGCGCAGCAGCTCGTCCACGACGTACACGGTGGTGTTGACCATCGGCTTGCCGATCGGGACGATCGGCGAGGGCTCGACCGGGTCCCCGCGCAGCGCGAAGACGGTGGAGTCGACGGTCGTCTCGGTCGCGCCGTAGGCGTTGACCGTCAGGGTGTCGGGGCCGACGTGTTCGAGCAGGTCGGCGGCGTCGCCGGCCAGCCAGCCCTCGGCGCCCAGGGAGAGCAGCCGCACCGACTCCAGGCCGCCACCGCCGCGCCAGGCCAGCTCGGTGCTGATGGCCCGGGCCAGCGAGGGGGTGGTGGCCAGGATCTCGGGCCGGATCTCGGCGATCAGGTCGGCGAGCGCGGGCGGGTCGGTGACCACCTCGGCGGGGCAGACCACCATTTCGCCGCCGAAGAGCGCGGAGAACAGGAAGTCGCCGAGGAACAGGTCGACGCCGAAGCTGGCGACGCACAGCGCGCGGCCGCGGATCTCGTCCAGGCCGTACTGGGCGTTCCAGGCCCGCAGGATGTGGTGCACGTTGCGGTGGTTGATCTTCACGCCCTTGGGCTTGCCCGTGGTGCCCGAGGTGTAGATCACGTAGGTCAGGTCGTCCACGGCGACGCCGGATTCGGGCGCCGTGTCGGGCAGGGCGTCGATCACCGCGCGGTCGCGGTCGAGGAGGACCGTGGTCGCCTCGTGCCCGGCGACCCGGTCGGCCACCGAGGTCTGGGTGACGACCACCTGTGCGGCGGCGTCCTCCAGCATCATGCTGATCCGCTGGGCCGGGTAGTCCGGGTCGAGCGGGACGAACGCGGCGCCGGACTTCATCACGCCGAGCAGGGCGACCATCGCGTCCACGTCGCGCTCGACGCAGACGCCGACCAGCGTGCCCGGGCCGACGCCCAGACCGATCAGGTGGTGCGCGAGCTGGTTGGCCCGGGCGGCCAGCCCGGCGAAGGTCAGCTCCCGGCCGGCGCAGCTGACCGCGACGGCGTCGGGGGTGAGCGCGGCCTGCTCGTCGTACAGCTCGTGCACGCACCGGGAGGGGCCGTACTCGACGGTGGGGCCGTTCCACTCGGTGTTCAGCAGGTGCAGTTCGGCGTCGGGGAGCATCTGCAGGTCGCGCATCGGGACGTCCGGCCGGGCGGCGACGGCGTCGAGCAGGGTCACCAGGTGGCCGCTCATCCGCTCGATCGTCGCCGGGTCGAACAGGTCGGTGCTGTACTCGATGTAGCCGGTGAGCGCGCCGTCCTGCTCGAAGAAGTCGAGCGAGACGTCCAGCTTGGCCACGTGCAGCGGCGGGTCGACCTCGGTGACCCGCAGGCCCGGCAGTTCGGTCTTCGCCTCCAGCGCGTTCTGCAGGTTGACCATGACCTGTACCAGGGGCGGGCGGCTCGGGTCGCGCTCGGGGCGCAGGAGGTCGACCAGCCGCTGGAACGGCACCTCCTCGTTGGCGAAGGCGTCGAGCACGGTGGAGCGGACGTCGCCGAGGAAGTCGGTGAAGGAGCGGGCCTCGTCCACCTGCGAGCGCAGCACCACGGTGTTGCTGAAGTAGCCGATGAGGCGCTCCAGTTCGACCCGGCCGCGACCCGCGGTGACCGAGCCCACCGCGATGTCCTGCTGCCCCGAGTAGCGGGCGAACATCAGCTGGCTCGCGGCCACCAGGGTCATGAACAGCGTGGCGCCGCTGCGCGAGGCGAGCTCGGTCAGCCGCCGGGTCAGCTCCGCGGGCACGGTGATCCCGTGGATCGCGCCGGCCGAGCCGAGCACCGGCGGCCGCGGCCGGTCCGAGGGCAGCTCCACCGGCGAGAGCCCGGCCAACTGCTTGCGCCAGTAGTCGAGTTGACCGGCCACCTCGGGCCCGGCCAGCCGCTCCTGCTGCCAGGCCGCGTAGTCGGCGTACTGCACCGGGAGCCCCGGCAGGTCGGCCTGCTCGCCGCGCACCCGCGCCGCGTACCCGGCGTTGAGGTCGTCCACCAGGAGCCCGATGGACCAGCCGTCGCCGATGATGTGGTGCAGGCCGAGCACCAGCACGTGCTCGTCCGCGGCCAGGCGCACCAGCGAGACCCGGAACAGCGGACCGCGGCGCAGGTCGAACGGGGTGGACGCCTCGCGCTCCAGGCAGCGGGCGAGTTCGGCGGCGCGCTCGGGCTCCGGCAGGCCGGCGAGGTCGACGACCTCGACCGGCACCCGACCGGGCTCGTGCACCACCTGGGTGCCGCGGCCCTCGACCTCGCCGATGGTGGTGCGCAGCGCCTCGTGCCGGGCGACCACGGCGTCCAGGGCCGCGCGCAGCGCCTCGACGTCCAGGTCGCCGGTCAACCGCAGCACCCGCGGCGCGTTGTACTCGACGCTGCCCGGGTTGAGCTCGGCCAGGAACCACAGCCCCTGCTGGCTCGCCGACAGCGGCAGCGCGCCGTCCCGGGGCACCGGGGCGATCGAGGCGTCCTCCTCGGGAACGGACTCGGCCTCACCGGCGAGCTGGCGCAGGAGGAGCTCCCGCAGATGGTCGGGCAGCGCCGACAGCTGGTCCTTCGCGGCGGATGGCAGTTCCATGCTGTTCTCTTCTCTCACTTTCAGAAGCTCGGGTCCGACGCGTTCAGGACTGGGCTGCGGCCATCTCCAGCACCTTGGCCAGGATCCGGTCGCGGATGGTGGTGGCCAGGGCGGCGACCGTCAGCCCCTCGAAGAGGTCCCGGGGGGTGACCTCGACGCCGAAGGCGGTGCGCATCCGGGCGACGATGCGCAGGCTGTTGAGGGAGTCCCCGCCGAGGGCGAAGAAGTCGTCCTCGACGCCGACCCGTTCGATGCCCAGCACCTCGGACCAGATCCGGACCAGCGCCTCCTCGGTCGGGTCCTTCGGGGCGACGTACGCGGCATCGGCGCCGTCCTGGCGGCTCGGCGCGGGCAGCGCGGAGCGGTCGAGCTTGCCGTTGTGGTTGAGCGGCATCCGCTCCAGCAGGACGATCGCGGCCGGGATCATGTAGTCGGGCAGCGTGCCGCCGAGGTGGCGGCGCAGCTCCTCCGCGGTCGGCGCCGGCGCTCCGGGCCGGGCCACGAAGTAGGCGACGAGCCGCTTGTTGCCCTTGTCGTCCGGCCAGACCGTCACCGCGGCCTCGGCCACCGCGTCGTGCCGCAGCAGCACGCTCTCGATCTCGCCGGGCTCCACCCGGAACCCGCGGATCTTGACCTGGTGGTCGGTGCGGCCGACGAACTCCAGCATGCCGTCGGGGCGCAGGCGCACCACGTCGCCGGTGCGGTACAGCCGGGATCCGGCCGGGCCGAACGGGTCGGCGACGAAGCGCTCGGCGGTCTTGGCCGGGTTGGCGACGTACCCGCGTGCCAGGCCCACGCCGCCGACGTACAGCTCGCCGGGCACCCCGATCGGCACCGGGGAGAGCCGGTCGTCGAGCACGTACACCCGGGTGTTGGCGAGCGGCGCGCCCAGCGGGACGTTGCGGTAGCCCGCGCCCTGCTCGACCTCGAAGAGGCTGACCGTCACGCCGGCCTCGGTCGGCCCGTAGTTGTTGATCACCCGGTGGTCGCGGGCCCACGCCTCGGCGACCTCGGGCACGACCACGTCGCCGCCGACCCGGACGGTGTCCATCCCGGGCAGTGAGTCCGGGTCGAGGGAGGACAGCACGGTGATCGGGATGGACGCGGTGGTGACCCTGCCCGCGAGCATGTGCTCGACCAGGTAGGCGCCGTTGCGCGCGACGTCCGGGGCCGGCACCACCATCGTGCCGCCGGCGGCCCAGGTGGTGAACAGGTCCTGCACGCCGGTGTCGAAGCTCATCGAGCACAGCTGGAACACCCGGCTGTCCGGGGTGAGCCCGTACGGCCCGACCACCGCGGTCACGGTGTTGTAGAGCGAACGGTGCTCGACCGCCACGCCCTTGGGCCGGCCGGTGGAGCCGGAGGTGTAGACGACGTAGGCGAGGTCGCGGGGGCTGCCCGCCGCCTTGGGGTCGGTCTCCGGGTACTCGGCGATGGCCGGCCAGTCGCGGTCCAGGAAGACCAGGTCCGCGTCGGTCTGCGGGAACCGGCTGATGCTGCGCTCGTGGGCCAGCACCACCGGGGGGCGGGTCTCGGCCAGTGTGAAGCCCAGCCGCTCCTCCGGGTAGTCCGGGTCCAGCGGCACGTACGCGCCGCCGGCCTTGAGGATGCCGAGGATGGCGACGAACAGGTCCAGGCTGCGCTCGGTCGCGATGCCCACCAGCACGTCGCTGCCGACGCCGCGCTCGATCAGGAAGTGGGCCAGCTGGTTCGCCCTGGCGTCCAGGTCGGCGTAGGTCAGCCGCTGGTCGTCGAGTTCCACCGCGACCGCGTCCGGGCGCAACTGCGCCTGCGCCTCGACCAGTTCGTGCATCCGGTGCTCGATGGAGCGGTCCTCGGCGGCGCCCGCCGCCCCGCCCACGAGCACCCGGTGCTCGGCGGCCGAGAGCGCCGGCAGCTCGCCGACGGTGCGCCCCGGCTCGCCGGCGAAGGCCTCCAGCAGGGTCCGCAGGTAGTCGGCCATCCGGCGCACGGTGTCCGCCTCGAACAGCGCCGGGTCGAAGTGCAGCCGCACGGTGATCCGGTCGCCGGGGAGCACCACGACGCCCAGCGCGGCGCCCGAGCCGGTCTCGGTGTCGAAGTGGCTGAGCTCCAGTCCGTGCGCGCTGAACGCCCGCTCGTCGAACGGGTAGTTCTCGAAGACGATGATGCTGTCGAACAGGTTGTCGCCGGCGGACAGGCCGCTCCACGACTGCGCCTGGGTCAGCGACACGGTCTCGAAGTCGCGGGCGCGGGCCTGCTCGGCCTGCAGCCCGGCCAGCCAGGCCACCAGGTCCTGGTCGCGGTCCACGTGCACCAGCACCGGCAGGGTGTTGACCAGCATGCCGACGATGGAGTCGACGCCCGCCAGGTCCGGGGTGCGGCCGGAGACCGTACCGCCGAAGCAGACCTCCTGGCTCCCGCTGTAGCGCGACAGCAGCAGCGCCCACGCGCCCTGCAGCAGCGTGCTCGGGGTCAGCTTGGTGCGCTTGGCCATGTCCACGAGCCGGGCGGACAGTTCGGCGGCGATGTCCACCTCGACCATCCCGGTCGCACGCGGCCGGTACTCCGGCGCGGTCGGACGGTCGTAGGGCAGCCGGGTCGGCGCGTCGAACCCGCCGAGCACGCCCCGCCAGTGCGCCTCCGCGGCGGCCTGGTCCTGCCCGTCCAGCCAGTGCAGGTAGTCCCGGAACGGCACCCGGGGCTGCGGCTGCGGGCCCTCGCCGTCGCGCAGCCGGGCGTACTCGGCGGCGACCTCGGTGAGCAGTTCGGCGCCGCTCCAGCCGTCCATCACGATGTGGTGCATCGACCACAGCACCCGGACGCTGCTGTCGCCGAGCCGGATGATCGCGACCCTGGCCAGCGGCGCGGCGGCGAAGTCCACGCCGGCCGCCCGGTCGGCGGCGCGCAGCGCCTCCCAGCGCTCCTGCCGGTCGGCCTCCGCCAGTTCCCGCCAGTCGTGCACGGTGACGGGCAGGGTGGCCGCGGCGCGCACCACCTGCACCGGGCTGCTGACGTCCTCCCAGACCACGGCGGTGCGCAGGATGGGCAGCCGGTCGGCCGCCTGCTGCCAGGCCCGGGCGAGCAGGTCCGGGTCCTCGACGTGGTCGAGCACCAGGTCGAACTGGATCAGGTGCAGACCGGTGTCGCCGGTCATCAGCGCGTCGAAGAGCATCCCGCTCTGCATCGGGGTCAGCGGGTAGACGTCCTCGACGGCCCCGCCGGCGGCCAGGCGCTCGGTCTCGGCGTCGGTGAGCTGCACCAGCGGACGCTCCGCCGGGGCCGCGCCGGCTGCACCGGCCGCGTCCTCGGTACGGACCGCGACCTGGGCCAACTCCTCGACGGTCGGGGTGAGGAACAGGTCCTTGGCGGTCAGCCGGATGCCGTGGGCGCGGGCCCGGGAGACGACCTTGATGGCCAGGATGGAGTCGCCGCCGAACTCGAAGAAGTTGTCGGTGACGCCCACCCGCTCGACGCCGAACACCTCGGCCCACAGCCGGACCAGCAGCCGCTCGGTGTCCGTGCGCGGCTCGACGTGCTCCGCGGCGGCCGGCAGCTCGATCTGCGGCTCGGGCAGCGCGCGGCGGTCGACCTTGCCGCTGTTGTTCAGCGGCAGCGCGTCCATGGTGACGAACCAGGACGGCACCTCGTAGCTGGGCAGCCGCGCTGCCAGCGCCTCCCGCCAGGCCTCCGGGTCGGCCTCCCGGCCGCGCTGCGCCACCACGTAGGCGACCAGGTGCTTGGCACCGCGCGCCTCGTGCACGACGACGGCGGCGTCGGTGACGTCCTCCAGCGAGGTGAGCGCGGCCTCGATCTCGCCGATCTCGATCCGGAAGCCGCGGATCTTGACCTGGTTGTCGGCCCGGCGCAGGTAGTCCATCGAGCCGTCGGCGCGCAGGCGCACGACGTCGCCGGTGCGGTAGAGCCGCTGCCCGGTCCCGAAGGGGTCGGCGACGAAGCGCTCGGAGGTCAGCGCCGCCCGGCCGAAGTAGCCGCGCGCCAGGCCGTCGCCGGCGACGTACAGCTCGCCGGGCGCGCCGACCGGGACGGGGCGCAGCCACGCGTCGAGGACGTAGAGCCGGGTGTTGTCCAGCGGCGGGCCGATCGGCACGACGCGGGCGCGCACCTGCTCCAGGGACAGCTCGTGGAACTGGGTGTAGGTGGTGGCCTCGGTCGGCCCGTAGGCGTTGATGACCACGGTGCCGGGGCAGTGCGTGATGACCCGCTCCAGCGCCTCCGGCGAGGGCGCCTCGCCGCCGGTGATCACGGTGGCCGCGCCGGCGAAGCAGTCGGGGGCCTCCTCGGCGAACAGGCGCAGCAGCGCGGAGGTGAGGAAGACCGCCGTCACCCCGTGCTCGGTGATCAGTTCGCGGACCAGGGCCGGGGTCGGCTCCTCGGTGGCGATGACCATCTCGCCGCCGGTCAGCAGCGGCACCCACAGCTCGTAGGTCGAGGCGTCGAAGGCGTGCGGGGAGTGGAAGACGATGCGCCGGTGCGCCGCCTCGCGCCAGCGGCGGTCCCAGGCCAGGGCCACCACGTCGGAGTGGGTGATCGCGACGCCCTTCGGCGTGCCGGTGGAGCCCGAGGTGAACATGATGTAGGCGAGCTGCCGGGCGTCCGGCTCCACCTCGGGGTCGTGGGCGGGCCGGCCTTCGGTGGTGGCCGGGTCGTCCACCACGAGCAGCGGGACCTCGGCCGCGGCGGCCCTGGCCGCCATCGCCCGGTCCGTCAGCAGCAGTTCGGCGCCGACGTCGGTCAGGACGAAGCGGACGCGGTCCTCGGGGTAGGCGGCGTGCAGCGGGACGTAGACGCCGCCGGCCTTCAGCACGGCCAGGATGGAGACGACCGCGTGCACCGAGCGGTCCAGCAGCAGGCCGACCCGGGACTCGGTGGTGACGCCCTCGGCGAGCAGGCGGTGGGCGAGTCGGTTGGCCCGCTCGTTCAACTCGGCGTAGCTGAGCCGCTGGTCGCCGAAGAGCACGGCCGGCTGGTCCGGGGTGAGCCGCACCCGCTCGGCGAAGACGTCCGTCAGGCTGCGGTGCGCGGGGAACTCGTGGGTGGTGTCGTTCCAGTCGACGAGCAGGCGGCGCAGCTCGGCCTCGGGGGCCAGCGCCAGCTCGCCCAGCGGCCGGCCCGGCCGGTCCACCACGCCCGTCAGCAGGGTGTGGAAGGCCTCGGCGAACCGCTCGACGGTGGCGGGCTCCAGCACCTCGGGGTGGTGGTCGACGCACACCTCCAGTGCGCCGTCGGTCTCGGCGAACCGCAGCACCAGGTCGGCGACGGCGTACTCGCCGGGCAGTGCGGCGCCCGCCGCGGCGGAGGCCTCGCCGAGGAGGCGCTCGAACGGGAGCGCGCCGTCGACGGTGGTCCGCAGGACGACGGACGCGCCGTCGTCCCCGGTGGCGCGACCGCGCACGACGGCGGTCACCTCGTCCTCGCCCGCGTACACGGCGGACAGCACCTGGCCGGCGGCGGCCAGCGCGCCGAACAGCGTGCCGCCGGCCGACTCGGCGAGCTGCCGAAGGCCCTGCGTGAGCGCGCTGTCGAGCGTCAAGCGGTGTGTCGCGGTGGCCTCGGCGGGCGTCGCCGGCCGTGGGCGGTCCACCGGGAAGCGGGTCACCGCGTGCTCGACGGCCTGGTCCGACGCCGGCCCTGCTGCCAGGAACCCTTCGTGGGTCACGTGCGGTCTCCCCCTCGGTCTGCGCATCGCTGACACGGCGGAGGCCGTGCCTGGTCGCCCAGTCTCCCCAGAGGGGAGGCGGCCCAGCCACACACTTGACGGAAGAGCGAAGAAGGGCGGTCAGCAGGCGTTTTGCCGGCTACCGATCTTGTGGGGGCGATCCGGGGCGCGGGCCGGGAAGCGGCGTGGGAGGTGGCCCGGAACCGGGCCCGGGAACGCCGAGGGCGCCGTCGGTCCTCCGGCGGCGCCCTCGCCTGCGGGGTCGGCGGCCTCAGCCGCCCGCGGGTCGGCTCACTCGCGTCCGCCGATCGCGTCGACCGGCGCCGGCCGCATGGCGAACCGGGTGGCCATCGCGATCGAGCCCCAGGAGAGCGCGACGGTGATCGCCACGATCACGACGAGACCGAGGACGGACACGCTGGGCACGGGCGACTTGGTCAGGCCCTCGCTCATGCCGATCAGCGGCGGGGCCGTGGCCAGCAGGCCGAACAGCAGCGCCGAGAAGGTCACGATCCTGGCCTCGCCGTTCATCATCGAGCGGATCTGGTCCGGCTTGGCGCCGATGAGCTGCAGCATCGCGAACTCGCGGACCCGCGCCGCCGTCGACATCACCAGGGTGTTCACCACGGCGATGGCGATGTAGCCCAGCAGCACGGTCTGGAACAACAGGTTGAGCGCCCAGTCGCCGGATCCGCCCGATCCGGGCGCGCTCTGGAACGCGTCCTGGTCGCCGACCTTGACGGTCGGGTAGCGGTCGAGCGCGCTGCGCAGTGCGCCGTCGAGCGCCTTCTTGTCGGTCCCGTCCGCGGCCTTGACCAGCACCGCGGCGTCGACCCGGGCGGTGGTGTGGGCGACGACGAGGTCGTTGGGCAGGGTGACGTCCCCGAAGCCGAGGCCGCGCTCGTAGGTGGCCACCACCTTCGGCTTGACCACGGTGCCGTCGCCGAGCCGCAGGTCGACCGTCTTCCCGATCTTCGCCTTGACGGTCTCCGCGACGACCCGGCTCAACGCCACGGTCTCGCCCTGGAGTTGGGCGGTGTCGCCGTCGATCGTCTGCAGGTCCATGGTGTCCGAGAGCCGGTCGGGCGTGACGCCCTGGGCGGCGTACACCTTGGTGGCGGTGCTGTCCTCGGACGGGAAGGTCAGCAGCACCTGCATCCGCGCGACCGGGGTCACCACGGAGACGCCGGGCACCCCGCGCACCGCGTCCACGACCTCCGGGGAGACCCCGGCGCCGGAGGAGGCGGTCAGCACGTGGTCGGCGCGCAGGCCGGCCTCCATCTGCTCCTGGGAGGCCGCGATCGTCGTGGAGGCGCCGAAGACCTGCACGGCGGCCAGGGTCACCCCCATGGCGAGCGGGGTGGCGGCGGTGCTGAGGCGCCGGGAGTTGGCCCGGGCGTTGGCCTGGGCGAGGAAGCCGTGCGCCGTGGACTGCCGGTTCAGGCGCTTGCCGAACACCGCGATGGCGCCGCGGAACAGCAGCGGTCCGATGCAGCCCACCGAGACGACGAACAGCAGGACCGCGCTCGCCGCGGTGTCGGCGGCCGAATCGCCCGACACCGCCACGTTGTTGAGGGTCAGCAGCAGGCCGAGCGGGATGAGCAGCACACCGATGGCCAGCCGGACCCAGCCGAGCTTCTTGGGTTCGATGGCGGCGTCGCCCAGCGCCTCGACCGGGCTGACCTTGGCCACCCGGCGCGCGACCATCCAGCCGCCGAGCCGGGCGCTGACCATGCAGAGCACCAGCGAGGCGAGGAACGGCACCCAGCCGATCTCCATCCGGAAGTCCGGGGGCATCGCGTCCGCGAGGATGAACACCTCGCGCATCCCGAAGGCGAGGACGATGCCGGGGATCATGCCGACCACGGCGCCCGCCAGCGACACCAGGGTCATCTCGGCGCCGATCATCCAGTGGATCTGCTTGGGCGTCGCGCCGATGGCGCGCAGCAGGGCCAGTTCGCGCCGGCGCTGCTGCACCGAGAGCGCGAGGGTGCTCGCCACCACGAAGACCACGATCAGCACCATGGTGCCGCCGAAGGAGGCGGAGGACTCGACCACCAGGCTGCGGGCGTCGCCCACGTCCAGGAACTCCACGTCGCCGCGTTCGGCGCCGGTGTGGGCCACCAGGCCCGGGACGGCGGCCGTGATCCGCTTGGCCAACTCCCCCGCGCCGACGCCGGAGGCGGCGCTCACGCCGATGGCGTCCACCCGGTCGGGTCGCCCGGACAGCTTGCGCGCCTGCTCGTCGGTGAGGAAGACCGCGGACTGCCGGGCCAGGCCGCCCGCGGGCGGCTCGGCGATGCCCACCACGCGGTAGGAGGAGGCGATCGAGCCGACCACGAGGCGCACCGTCGCACCGGGCGACAGGTGGGCGCGCGCGGCGAGGTCGGCGTCGAGCACGACCTCGTCGGCCGCGGAGG
The DNA here is from genome assembly GCF_003635085.1 of Streptomyces sp. 1114.5. Taxonomy (NCBI): domain Bacteria; kingdom Bacillati; phylum Actinomycetota; class Actinomycetes; order Kitasatosporales; family Streptomycetaceae; genus Streptomyces; species Streptomyces sp. 1114.5. The sequence goes on along the minus strand of NZ_RBXE01000002.1, from coordinate 1,681,353 downwards.
GCGCCTTGCCCGTGCCGACCGTGAACGGCCCGAGCGCCGCGCCGGACCAGCCGTGCCCGAACACCGGGAAGCCGTCCGGGCCGCCCACCGTGTGGCCGTCCTGGGTGACCACGCTGACCTGGACGTCGATGTCGCCGACGGCGGACTGGACGCCGGGCACCGCGGCGACGGCGGCCACCTTGTCGGCGGGCAGGGTGACGCGCTCGCTGTAGCGGACCTCGGAGCTCTCGTCCAGCCAGTACGACTGCTCGGCGCTGAGGACCACCGTCGTGCCCGAGTAACGCTCGGGCGTCACACCGGTGCTGAGCCCGGACATCAGGAGGATCCCGCAGGCGGTGATGACCGCCGAGCCCGCGGCGATCGCGACGAAGGAGCCGACGAAACCGCCCTTGCGCCCCTTGATCGTGCTCCACGCCAGCGACAGGTCCTTGCGGTACGGCACCACGAGGCGGACCAGTCGCCGAATGAACCGGATCACCACTCGCCCAGGTGCGTCATGCGGGACGCGACCTGCTCCGGGGTGGGCCGGTGCAGCTCGCCCGCGAGCTTGCCGTCGGCCAGGAAGACGACCGAGTCGGCGTGCGAGGCGGCCACCGGGTCGTGGGTGACCATCAGCACCGTCTGCCCCATGTAGTCGACGACGTGGCGCAGCAGTTCCAGGACCTGCTTGCTGGAGCGGGAGTCCAGCGCTCCGGTCGGCTCGTCCGCGACCACCGCGTCCGGGTGGGTGATCAGCGCGCGGGCGACCGCGACGCGCTGCTGCTGTCCGCCGGAGAGTTCGGCCGGCCGCCGCTTGAGGTGTTCGCCGAGGCCGACGGCGGTGAGGACCTCGCGCAGGAACGCGTGGTCGATCTTCTTGTCCGCGAGCCGCAGCGGCAGCGTGACGTTCTCCTCCACCGTCAGCGAGCCGAGCAGGTTGTAGGCCTGGAAGATGAAGCCGATCCGCTCCCGGCGCACCTCGGTGAGCTGGACCTCGTCGAGCTTGGACAGCTCGACGTCGCCGAGCCAGACCGCGCCCGAGGTCGGCCGGTCCAGGCCGGCCGCGCAGTTGAGGAAGGTGCTCTTGCCGGAACCGGACGGTCCCATGACGGCGGTGAAGGTGCCGCGGTGCAGTTCGATGCTCACCGCATCCAACGCCTGCACCGGGCTTTTATCCGATCCGTAGACCTTGGACACCGAATCTAAGCGGATCGACCAGTCAGTGGGTGTGGCTTGGGATGCAGAACGAGACATGTCAGGGAGCCTACCCAGATCTCGCGGCGGGCCGCCACCTGTCCTCCGATCAAGGGAATTTCTCAGAAACTCCTTGCAGGAATTGTGAATTCGGGCGTGTGCGGCGCTGCGCCGTGAATGATTCCGACACCAAATCGCCCCGACCCGTCCCGGTCGGTGCCGGGACGGGTCGGGGCGGGTGGGACGGCCGGAATCAGCGGAACGCGAATCCGAGCAGGTCGAGTCCGGGTGCGGTGGTGATGGGCTCCGGGACCAGGTTGTCCTTGTGGACGAACCGCCGGAGGTAGCCGGCGCCTTCGGTGCCGCCGGAGCCCTCCATTCCGGGCAGGTAGCGGCGGCCGAACCCGTAGTGCCGGCCGCGCCAGGTCAGCAGCGTGCGCTCGACCTCGGCGAAGCCCTCGGTCAGTGCCGGAACGCCGGCCTCCAGCACCGCGTCGCGCAGCGGACGCACCGAGCGCAGCGGCGGCACGGTCAGCTCGTAGAGGTGGTCGAACTTCGTGTAGGCCTCGACCTTGCGCGCGTCGTAGCCGTAGATGACCAGTTCCATCATGTGGTAGTTCAGCGACTGGACGGCGCTGGCCTCGCCCGTGGCGTCGCGGAACACCAGGAACAGCTCGGGGGTGAGCGTCTTCAGCACGTGGAAGATGTGGTTGGGCAGTTCCGCGTACTGGGTGAGCTGCGCCATCAGCGCCTTCGCCAGTTCGTCGTCGCGCCCGATCGCCATCCGCGCCCGCACGGTGAAGTAGCGGATCAGGTAGAAGGCCAACTCGCAGGCCTGCACCGCGCGCAGGAACATGTGCTCGTGGTGGTCGCCGGAGGCGAGGAAGCCGGAGCAGCGGGTCAGGACGGACGCCTGCCATCGCGCCAGGTCGTCGTCGCGCGAGCGGTCGATGATCTCGCCGCCCGTGGTGTCGCCGCCGGTCTCCACCCGCAACTGCCGGACCTGCTCGCGCAGGACGTCCAGCCGTCGTAAGCGCTCCTCGGTGTTGTCGGCCTCGGTGAGCCGCGGCGCGGCGCGGCGCTCGACCGCGTCCAGGTCGGCCAGGGTGGCCTCCAGGGCGAGCACCGCGCCGGCCACCGGCTCGGTCGGGTGCAGGTCGAGGAACCACGAGTAGACGTGCAGGTTGGCGTAGCGGTAGTACTGCGGGATGGGCTCCCGGCTGAACGAGCGGGTCAGCAGCCGCATCACCTCGCTCGCGCAACTCTGCTCGGAGTAGGCCTCTTCGTAGAGCTTGGTCAGCAGGTCGCGCTCACCCGCGGTCAGCGCCTCGCGGCCCGCCCTCTCCTGGATCTGTGCGACCTCGTCGCATCGTCCCGGAAATTGCAAGGTCGCCGGTGCGGTTTCCATCTGTCCTCCAGGGCTGCGGTCGGGACCTCGGGTCGTCGCCGACCCGTGGCACGAGGTTTCACCTCTTGTGGCCGATGACCAGTTGCTTGTCCTGCGTGGACCGGTGCACCTCGCAGTCGACGAAGCCGGCGGCCTCCAGCAGGCCGATGAACTCCGCCGAGGTGCGGTGCCGGCCCTTGGCCTCGACGTGCATCGACAGGTTCATCACCGCGGTGGGCAGCGGGCCGCGGCGGTCGTCGTCGAACAGGCGGTCCATGATCAGGACCCGCCCGCCGTCGGAGCAGGCGCGGTACGCCTTCTGCAGCAGTTCCAGGCCGGTTTCGTCCGTCCAGCCGGACAGGATGTAGCCGAACGCGACGCAGTCGGTCGCGGGGAACTCGTCGCGGTGGAAGTCGCCCGCGGCGAAGTCCAGTCGGCCCTGCAGGCCGAACTTCTCGACGGTGTCGGCCACGTAGGGCTCCACCTCGGGCAGCTCGTACACGGTGGCGCGCAGACCGGGGGTCGCCTCCAGCGCGGCCACGCAGAACGGGCCGCTCGCGCCGCCGACGTCCACCAGGTGCCCGACCTGGTCCAGCCCGGCCATCGGCACCAGTTCGCGGGACACGTCGTACGTGAGCTCCCACATGGCGGCCAGGAACTCCTCGGTGAGCTTCGGAGTCTTGTACATCACCTCGAACGGGGCCGGCAGGGCGGCGTCCACGGCCGACTTCCCGTCCGTCAGGTACCCGTCCAGGTGCGGCAGTCGGCCGATGGTGCTGCCCATCACGTGGCTGAGGAAGCCGCCGACGGAGCGCGGGCTCCGGGGGTCCAGGTAGGGCGCCATCTCCGGCGTGACCAGGTAGGCGCCGTCCTCGTTCCGGTCGATGACGCCGAAGGAGTCGAGGAGGACCAGCAGCCGGTCGAGGGTCTCCTCGTCGAGCCCGAGCTTGTCGGCGATCTCGGCGGTGGGTGCCGCCTGGTCCACCAGGAACCCGAACACGCCGTGCTTGTCCGCCAGATGGATGGCGGTGGTCGCGTACACGCCGTAGACGGCCTTTTCCAACGCGCTGGGCAGCATCAGTCAGTTCTCCACATCGCTCTTTCCGTTTCCGCGAGACGAAGCTAGGGGCGGCCCGCGAGGGCCCTCAAGCAAGTTGCCTTGTCGTTCAAGGAGCCGTGCCGGGCGTAACCTGCACCGGACGGACGGATGCGCACAGCGACGGAGTCGGGACGGAACGCTTACGACAGCCGCGACTGCTTGTCAAGATCGTGGCAGCGTGATCATCGTTACGTACTGGAGTCGTCACTTCCGCCTTATTGTTTTGATAAGTGGTGGTCAACTGGGGCCGCCACTTGGGGGGCCGACTCGAATCGGCTTGGGAACGTGACCACAGTTCTGCGGGGTTCTCCCGCGAACTTCTACCGTCGAGCGCGTGCCGTAGCTCGGGGGATCGTGGTGGCGAGCCGAGACGTCGACCCTCCAGATTTGACGTGTGTGGGAGACGGGGACTTGAGAATCCACTTCACGGTTGACGACCTCGCGCAATTAAGTATGATTGCAAGTTTAGGGCCTGTCGTAGAAAGCGCATTCGCGCTCAAACAGTTCGGCAGGCAGGGAAACGCCGGCTTCCACGGCTGGCGCAAGAGCGTACGAGAGCAGCTGGGCACCCGGGTCGCCGAGGTCGAGCAGCTGGCCGACCGGTACGACGTGCAGGAGCTGTTACCACTGCTCAAGCTGCACTCGGGCGGCGGTCAGGACCTCGGGGTCGACGACCGGGCCCGACAGCGGGTCAGGGCGACCCTTTTCGAATTCTGCCAAGCGGCCGTTCTGCCGCACTGGCGACAGATGCGCGGTCACATGGCCTCGGTGCGCGACTCATGCGGCCGCATCGGCATCGCCAACGGGATGCACGCACTCCTGGACAACCTCCACCCGAAGCTCAACTGGAAGCCTCCGGTACTGGAGGTCGCCGGAGAACCGGATCGCGACATCTACCTCAACGGGCGGGGCCTGGTGCTGTGCCCGTCACTCTTCCTGGCCGGCAAGGCCTGCATGGTCCTGGAGGACGTCCAGGAGAGCGGGGCTCCCGTCCTGGTCTTCTCGGTACCCCTGGACGCGGCCACCGAGGCCGAGTTCTGGGGCCACAACGCGGGCAGCGAGCAGGCGCTGAGCGCCCTGGTCGGACACACCCGCGCCGCCGCGCTCCAGATGCTCTCGGAGAGCTGCACCACCGGTGAACTCTCCCAGCGGCTGAACATCTCCCTGGCCGGCGCCAGCAAGCACGCCACGGTGCTGCGCAAGGCGGGACTGGTCACCACGGCCCGCAAGCGCAACACCGCACTGCACTCGCTGACGCCGCTCGGCGTGGCACTGCTGCGGCAGCGGCACTCCGCCAGGACCTAGGAACGCGGCCAGGGCGCGGGAACGCGCCCACCACCACCCACGGAGGGAACACGATGAGCACCAACCCGTTCGAGAACCCGGACGGCACCTACCTCGTGCTGGTCAACGACGAGGGCCAGCACTCCCTTTGGCCGTCCTTCGCCGAGACGCCGGCCGGCTGGACGGTCGCCCTGACCGAGACCGACCGGCAGTCGGCGCTCGACTACGTCGAGGCGAACTGGACCGACATGCGGCCCAAGAGCCTCCAGGAGGCGATGGGCGCGCGTTAAGTCGTAGCGCGGGCCTCCGACGGCCTGAGACAATCCCCCCTTCCCGGCCCTGCGCCGGGGAGGGGGGATTTCTCTTTGCTCCCGCAGCGGCCGGGTGCCCGACGGGGCGGACCGGGTGCCCGACAGGGCGGACCGGGTGCCCGACCGGCGGACCGGGTCACTCGACGGGCCTCAGTACCCGACCCTCGGTATACCTAGCAATACCGTTTTTTTACAACCAGAGCTACAGCGCTCCCCCGGCCCACGGTGGTTCACTGGACGTACACCACAACACGCCGGGAAGTTCTCCCGGTGGTCGACCCGTTCCCCCGTACGGGCCGACCGATCGCGTGGTCCCCAACGGCACGGGGAGCACGCGGAAAAGCCGGTCCGTGCGGAGCCATCGACTTCGATGACCCGCACGGACCGGCTCTCCCGGTCGATTCGGTTCTGCTGACCCTACGTCATACGACTAGCCGTCAATCGACTGTCCGTCAGGCGGCGGACCGTCAGGAGTCGGACCGTCAGACGGCCGACCAGGACGAGTACTTCCGGAGCCCGTAGAGCAGCGGCGAGCTGTCGTCCGCCTCCGGGTGCTCGACCCGGAACACCTCGCCGAAGACCACGGTGTGGTCCCCGACGTCGACCGTCCGGCTGATCCGGCAGTCGGCGACCGAGTGGGCGTCGTCGGTCAGGTGGGGGCCGGCCGCCTCCGAGTCGGCCGACCAGCGCACCAGGTCGAACCGGTGCGGAGTCCCGGAGGCGAACAGGTCCGCCGTCCCCCTGGCCCGGGTGTGCAGCAGGTTCACCGCGAAGGTGGAACGGCGCAGCATGGCCGCCAGGGTGGGACTCCCCGCCCGCAGGCACACCAGCAGGGTCGCCGGTTCCACCGCCACGCTGCACACCGAGGAGCAGGTCATCCCCCACGGCTTCCCGTCGAGGTCCGACGTGGTCACGACGGCCACACCGCTGGGGAACGTCGACATCAGGGAACGGAACTGCTCGGGAGCGACCGTCGTCACCGTGGCCGAACTCCCCGCGGAGCCGCCGTCCCTCATCGCGCCGAGCCGGCCTTGCGCTGCGCCGGCGGCAGGCCGTGCAGGTGGGCGAAGTACTCGTACTGGCTGGGCAGCTTCTCGTGCAGCGCGGCCGTCTGCTCGGCCACCAGCTGGAACTCGCGGTCCGCAGCGGTGGAGTCGAGCTTGCTCAGCACGGGCAGCGGCTGCACCGGCAGCCCGCCCAGGCCGAGGATGATCGCGCGGTAGGAGTACGACTCGAAGCCGTGGTAGTGCGGGTAGATCGACTCCTGGTCGGGCAGCTTGACCTTCCACTGCTCCAGGCGCTCGGCCAGACCGTCCGGGATCTCCCGGGTCTTGGTGTCCTTCCAGTACTGGTTGTCGGTGCGCTTCGAGGCGTACCAGTGCAGCACCATGAACTCGCGCAGACCGTCCATGATGTTCGCGGCCTGGCGGTTGTAGGCGTTGCGCAGGTGCTGGTCGGTGTCCTCGTTGCCGACCGGGAAGTTCTTGACCAGCTGCTCGATGCCGTTCTGGATGATGAAGATGCCGGTGGACTCCAGCGGCTCCACGAAGCCGTTGGAGAGGCCGATGGCGACGCAGTTCTTCACCCAGGCGCGCTCGCTGCGGCCGATGCGCATCTTGATGTGGTTGGCGGTGGCGTTCTCCGCCGCCGGGCCGACGAACTCGCGCAGCGTGCGCTCGGCCTCCTCCGGGGTGCTGTACTCGCTGGCGTACACGTAACCGGTGCCGAGCCGCTCGAACAGCGGGATCGTCCAGATCCAGCCGGCGTCCTTCGCGGTCGCGGTGGTGGCCGGGCGCAGGCCGTACTCGGCCATGTCCACCGGCACGCGCAGCGCCACGGCGCTGTCGTTGGGCAGGTGGTTCTGGAAGGAGATGAACGGCTCCTTCAGCGCCTGGGCGACCAGCAGGCTGCGGAAGCCGGTGCAGTCGACGAACAGGTCGCCGTGCAGGTCGCCCTGCTCGCGGGTGCGGACGTGGTCGATCTCGCCGCGGTCGTTCAGCGCCACGTCCACCACGTCGTCGAGGACGTGCTTGACGCCGCGCTCGGTGCCGAAGCGGGTCAGGAACTTCGACAGCAGCGTCGCGTCGAAGTGGTACGCGTACGGGAACTGGGTGTTCTGCTCGGTGAGGGTGGTGCGGTACTCCTCACCCCGCTCGAAGGTGCTGTCGAAGAGCGAGCCGTCGTAGTAGCGCGGCGAGCGCTCCGTGTCGCACATGTTGGCGATGAGGAAGGAGTCCCGGTCGAAGCGCCCGGTGGGCTGCTTCTGCACCCACCAGTCGGTGAGCGCGAAGCCGTCCACCACGCGGTTGCGCTCGAAGGGGTGGTAGAAGACGTGACCCGGCTCGCGCCAGTCCTCGAAGCGGACCGCCAGCTTGTAGGTGGCGTGGCACTCGGGCATCCACTCGCGCTCGTCCAGGCCCAGGTAGTTGAAGAAGTGCCGGATCGTGCTGAAGGTGGCCTCACCCACCCCGATCGCCGGCACGTTCTTCGACTCCACCAGGGTGACGTCCACCCGGTCACCGAATGCCACCTTCAGGTAGGTCGCCGTCATCCAGCCCGAGGTACCGCCGCCGACGATCACCACGCTGTTAGCCATGTAGGTCCCTTTGTCGATTGCTGACGAACGTGTCTGGTCGAGCCTCGCCGAACCACCGGCGCACAGCCACGTCCTTGACCGACAGGTGAAATTGGGCAGTCAGCGCCGGGTCGCCGGGCCCGGCGATCAGGACCGCAGGTACGTCAGCACGGCCAGCACCCGGCGGTGGCCGTCGTCCTCGGACAGCCCGAGTTTCAGGAAGATGCTGCCGATGTTCTTGGCGACCGTGGGCTGGCTGACGCTCAGCGCCGCCGCGATGTTGGCGTTCGTCTTCCCCTCCGCCATCAGCCCCAGCACCTCCCGCTCGCGCGAGGAGAGCCGGCCCAGCGGCTCGTTCATCTGCCCGCGCCGCAGCAGCTGCCGGACGACCTCGGGATCGATGACCGTGCCGCCGGTGGCCACGCACTCGACCGCCGCCAGGAACTCGGCCACCCCGCCGATCCGGTCCTTGAGCAGGTAGCCGAGTCCGCCGCGGGAGTGCTCGCCGGACTCCAGCAGCTCGAACGCGTACGCCGTCGCGGCGTACTGCGTGAGCACCAGGACGGCGAGCTCCGGGTAGCGGCCGCGCAGGTCCATCGCCGAGCGCAGCCCGTCGTCGTTGAAGTCCGGCGGCATCCGCACGTCGGTCACCACGATGTCGGGCCGGTGTTCCTCGACGGCCTTGATCAGGTCGCGGCTGTCGCCCACCGCGGCCACGGTCTCGTGCCCGAACCGCTCCAGCAGTTCGACGAGTCCTTCTCGCAGCAGGACCGCGTCCTCGGCGAGCACTATGCGGAATCGGGCGTTCGCCACGGCAGCTCCACGACTAGTTCGGTTGGGCCGCCGGACGGGCTGAGCAGCTTGAGCCTGCCCCCCACCACGGCGACGCGATCGGCAAGGCCCTGCAGGCCGCGGCCGTCCTCGGGCCGGGCGCCGCCCACGCCGTCGTCACCGACGCACAGCACCAGGCGGTCCCCCTCCCGGCGGCCCGTCACCCAGGCCGTACGGGCGCCGCTGTGCTTCACCACGTTGGTCAGCGCCTCCTTCACCGCGAAGTACGCCACCGTCTCCACGGCGGACACCAGCCGCTCCGCGAGGGTGATGTCGACGTGCACCGGCACCGGGCTCCGGTCGGCGATCTCGGCCACCGCGGCCGGCACCCCGCGGTCGGTGAGCAGTTGGGGGTGGATGCCGCGGATCAGCTCCCGCAGGTCGGCGAGGACGCCCTCGGCCTCCCGGCGGGCCTTGGCCACCAGCACCGCACGGTCGGAGCGCTCCTCCACCAGCCCGTGCTCCACGATGCCCAGGGTCATGATCAGCCCGACCAGGCGCTGCTGGGCACCGTCGTGCAGGTCGCGTTCGATCCGCTTGCGCTCGGCCTCGAAGGCGTCCGCCAGCCGGATCCGCGAGCGGGTCAACTCCTGGACGCGGGCAACGACTTCGGACTCGCGGGGGGCCAGCAGCAGGCGCACGAAGGCCGCCCGGCCCGCGGCCAGCGCGGTCACCAGGTAGCCCGCCGCCGGCAGCAGGACGAGGCCGACGAGCACCACCACCACCCGGTCGAGCGGGGTGGAGATGTGCCAGTAGCCGAAGACGATGAGCGGGCCGAGGTCGACGAAGGGCTCCAGGAAGGGGGCGGCGATGAGGATGACCACGCTCCCCACCAGCAGGACGCCGCCGAAGTCGATCAGTGGCAGCACGGCCGTCAGCGCGATCGCGTAGCTGAACTCGCGCCAGGTCGCGGCCTCGCCGATGCGCAGCCACAGCCACGCCTTCAGTCCGGGCGCGTCCGGCGCCACGTGCGGGTTGCCGACGCACTCGGTGTCCACGAGCCGCAGGCGCAGGCGTTCCGCCGCGGCGACCGGCATGCCGAGCGCCGCGGCGAGGACCACCACCACCATCAACTGGGCGTAGTCGGGCAGGGTGTCGACGTAGATCAGCCCGTTCATCGCCGCGGCCATGACCAGGAACACGACGGCCCCGCCGCACGCCAGGTAGCCGAGCGACCGCCACGGCCAGCCGGACGTGAGCAGCAGGCGCGGACCGAGGGTCAGCGCCTGCCGGCAGTTCAGCGGGGCCGCGGCCGGCGGGCCCGCGTTCGCGGACGCCCGCCGGTCGGCACTCGGCTGCGAGATCACCAAACCGTGACACCAGTGCAGATTTCCACGTACCAAGCCAATACAGGCCGGCACCGGCGCACAAGGCCACCGCTAGGTGTTTTCCCTACGATTCAAGGTGGTTGACGGCCCCGGAACCGGTGGACACGTCACACGATGACGCGGGACCGGGACTCGGTCGCCGTGTACACCTTGCGGATGTCGCGGATCAGGTTGACCCGCTTCAGCCAGCGGTCCGTACCGTCGTAGCGCGGCTGGAACGGCTCCCGGCCGTGGATGACGCGGTAGTTGTCGAGGAAGATGGCGTCGCCGGGCTGCAGCACCACCCGCTCCAGGGCGCCGGTCACGTGGGTGAACAGCTCGGCGATGGCCTCCGTCGCCTCGACGTCGTCCTCGTCCGCGGCGCAGGTGTCGTCGAAGTCGATCCGCAGGTACCGCGACTCGGCCGGGCCGAACAGGATCGCGTCCCGGTCGACCGCGCCGCTGGAGTGCCCCTGCGGGCCGACGTGCGACTGGTCGGGGCGGTGGTGGAAGCGCTTCTCGGACAGGATCCCGGCCAGCCGGGCCGGCAGGTCGAGCTTGTCGGCGCGCACCACGGTGGTGCCGACCTGCTCCTGGTTGCGCAGGCAGTACAGCGCCACGTAGTCGCAACGGCACTGGTGGAAGGCGTCCTCGGTGTGCAGCGACAGCGGGGCCGTGCTGCTGCCGCTGGTCTCCGAGGTCTCCTTGCCGGGCGCCGGGCAGACGTCGTGCACGATACGGCCGTTCTGCTGGTCGCCCCAGGCGAACGGCTCACCGAGACCGGCGCTGAGGAGGGTGAGCACGACCTCCTCGCGCAGGCCGGCGCCGGTCTTCAGCGCCATGTCCCAGCCGGTCGGCGTCGGCTCCAGGTCCTGGCTCAGCGGCAGCCCGGACACCACCGCCACGTCCGTCTCGTCCGACTGCACCCGCCGGAAGAACTGGCGGACCCGGATCGGCAGCGACTCCGCCACCATCCGGGCGTGCGGGAGGAACTCGGCCGGATCCCACGGGCCGTACTCGTCGAGCACCTCGTCGACCAGCCAATCGATCTGCCTGCTCTCGTTGGGTTCGAGGACGAGCCTTTTCACGCGAACCATCCTTCCGTTCCGCCGGGCGACGGAGTTTGCTGCTGATGAACGTGCCCGGTCGACCTTCTCGAATGCTCCGGTGCACAGCCATGACCTTGACCGACGGGTGAAACAGCTCGGTCAGGGCACGGACGACGCGCGGCACGTCAGGGCCGGGTCGTCGCTGCTCAGGCAGTCGCGGCTCAGGCCGACCCCGCTCAGGCCGTCCCGCTCAGGCCATCGCCGCTCAGGCCGCTCAGGCCGTCACGGCCGGCTGCTCGGCGTCGCCGAAGCGGGCCAGGGTCAGCGCTCCGGCCACCGCGGCCACGAAGCCGAGGACGGCGAGCGGGGCCAGGTCGTGCCGGGTGTGGTCGCCGAGCACCAGCACCCCGACCACGGCCGGGCCGACCGTCTCGCCCAGCACCATCGCCGCCGTCGCGGAGGTCACCGAACCGTGCTGCATCGCCCAGGTCAGTGCGGCGAAGCCGCCCAGCCCGGCCACCGCGACGGCGTACGCCGAGGGCTCCGCCAGCAGGTCCGGCAGCCGCGGCTCGGGCAGCACCCGCACCGCCACCCCGACCACCCCGAACTGCAGGCCCGCCACGAACCCGAGCAGCGGCGCGCGGCGGGCCCGGCCGTACCGCACCGCCGCCCAGCCCGCGCCGAGCAGCCCCACCGCGACCAGCAGCACGCCCAGCCTCAGGGCGTCGTCACCCGTGCCGCGCCCGTCCCGCCCGGCGGTGAGCGCCAGCAGGCACAGCCCCGCACAGACCGCCGCCACCCCCGCCCACTCGCTGCCGCGCAGCCGCACCCGCAGCACCCGGGCCGCCCCGACGGCCGTCACGGCGAGCGCGGAGGCCAGCGCGGCCTCGACCGCGTAGAGCGGCAGGCGTTCCAGGGCGACGAGTTCGGCGGCGAAGCCGCACATGTCCATCCCGACCCCCACCAGGAACGGCCACTGCCGCAGCGCCCCGGCCAACGCCGCGGCCTCCCCCGCCTCCGGCGCCGGCCGCGCTTCCGGCCCCGCTTCGGGCCTCGTTTCCGGCCCGGCGGTGGCGGCGCGGCGGGCGCCGACCGCCTGCAGGACGGTGGCCGAGCCGGTGAGCAACGCGGCCAGCAGAGCAGACAACAGCCCGACGATCATGCACCGACCGTACGGTCCGGACCCCGCGCGGTACCGGCTGGCACGCCGTCGGCCCCCTCCCGCCGCCCGCACCGGGGCGGGCGGCGGGCGGGGGCCGCCGGGGGATGGACGCGGCTGGTCAGCGCTGCAGGTCGGCGAGCAGCAGGTTGGGGTCGGTGTGGGTGAAGTAGGCCGCGCTCGGCACGTAGACGGTGTCGCCCCGGACGGCGACCGAGGTCGGGTTGGACAGGCCGTCGGCGGCGGTGAGCACGGTGTGGTGGCTGCCGTCCGGCTCGACGTAGACGGCCTCGCTCCTCGTGTTCAGGGCGGCGATCAGGGCGTCGCCGTGCCCGGTGAAGGCGAAGTCGTCCACACCCGGCAGGCCGCCGGCGCGGACCTCGGCCGGCCCGGCGGTGCCGTCCTCGCCGATGGGGATGCGCAGCAGGTTGCCGGTGTCGGTGTTCGTCACCCAGACGGCGCAGTCGTGCAGCTTGAGGCCGTTGGCGCCGAACGCGCTGACGGGCTTGAGCAGGGCGTCGTCGGACCAGGTCGTGGCGGTGCCGCCGTCCACCGGGACCACGTGCACCACGCCGAGCGCGGAGTCGGTGACGTAGATGCGGCCCGCGCGCTCGTCGAGGCCGAGGCCGTTCGGCAGGCCGGTGACGGGCAGGGCGGCGATCCGCTCGGGGGTGCCGCCGGGGCAGAGCCGCCAGATGCCCTGGAGGTCGGCGGTGCCGGTGGCGTAGCCGAAGTAGAGGGTGCCGTCGTGGGCGCGGACGATGCCGCTGACGACCGCGGCCCCGATGAGCGGGGTGGCGGGGGTGGCGGGGGCGGGCAGGGTGGCGAGGACGGTGAGCTGCCCGGCCGGGTCGACCCGGCCGATCTGCCGGGCGAAGGACAGGGTGAGGTCGGCGGAGCCGTCCGGTTCGAGGGCGATGTTCTCGGGCTGTTGGCCCTTGGCCAGGTCGAAGTGGGCGATGATCCGCGGGGCGGACAGCGGCGGGGCGACGGCGACGGCCGGGGTCGCCGCCAGCAGGGCCAGGGCGGCGCAGGCCGCGGGGACGAGCAGGCGGGGCATGGGCTCTCTCCTTGATCGACGGGGTCGGCGGTGGTCGCCTGCCCGTCAGCAGAACACTCCTGACGGAGCGCCGCCCCCGACCGGCCGCCACGCCGACGGGAACATCCCCCGGTCGGTCGCCCCTCCCGCGCGGCCGGACGCGGCGTGCCGCGCGACATCGGCTCCGATTTGTGACGTGGCCCTGTCTAGTTCGTTCCCGTCCTGGTGTGGTGGGATGTGCGGGTCACGGGGTGATGACCGCAGGTGGGGGTGTGCGATGCGCAGTGGACGACTGCTGGGGCTGGACGGAGGTGCGGCCCTCCTGGTCGCCGTCGGGCTGGTCCGGCTGGGGGCACAGGAGTGGCTGGGCGCGGCCGCCGGGGCGCCGGGCTGGGTGGGAGGCCTGAGGGCTGCCTCCTACGCGGACGCCTGGCTGGCCTTCGGCGACCCGGCGGCGCCCGGCCTGCGGGTGCCGGCGCCCGCGGTGCTGCGGGCCGTCGTCGGCCGGGCCGCGGACCTGGTCGTACGGTCCTGCGCGGGGGACGAGCCGACGGCGCTGGAGTGGCTGGGCCGCCGGTCGGCGGAGGCTCGCGAGCAGGCCCACCGGGACGACCTCGCGCACCCGGCCGAGCCCTGCGCACTGACCCTGGTCTGGCACGGCGTCCAGGCGGCGGCCGCCGGGGCCGCGGCGGACCACGACCGGCGCATCGAGGAGCGGGTCGAGGCGTACGTCCGGGACCGGCACCGCCGCCGGGACACCCTCGCGCTGGTGCTGGGCTGCACCCGGATCGCGGCGGCCGCGCTGGTGGAGCTGTGCGAGGGCGATCCGGAGCGGGTCGCCGGGTGGCTGGAGGAGGACGCGGCGCGCGCCATGCCGCGGGGCGGGCCGGCACCGCTGTGGGTGCCGGGGCGGCCGTGACGGGCGGGCGGGGTCGAGAGGCAGAGGGCGGAGGATTCAGTCCGCGCCCAGCAGCCGGGCGGCCTCGGCCATGGTCGGGCCCAGCGGGAGGTCGAGCCGCAGCGCCGCGAGGTCGTCGCCGCGGGTGGGGCCCTGGTTGACGATGGCGACCGGCAGCCGGGCGCGGGCGGCGCGGCGGACGAAACGCAGGCCCGACAGGACCGTGAGCGAGGAACCGAGGACCACCAGCGCCCCGGCGGCGTCGACCAGCTCGTAGCAGCGGTCGACCCGGGCGACCGGCACGTTCTCGCCGAAGAAGACCACGTCCGGCTTGAGCACGCCCCCGCAGTCCGCGCAGGGCGCGACCCGGAACCCCGCCACCAGCTCCGGCGCCAACTGCGTATCGCCGTCCGGGCGCAGGACGGCCCCGGCGCGGCGGAACCCCCGGTTCAACTCCTCCAGGCGCTGGTCGAGTTCGGCCCGGGAGCTGGTCCGCCGGCAGTCCAGGCAGACCACCCGGTCGAGCCCGCCGTGCAGCTCCACCGCCTCCCTGGTCCCGGCCACGCGGTGGAGGCCGTCGACGTTCTGGGTGATGACCCCCGTGACGTACCCCGACCGGCGCAGCCGCTCCACCGCGTGGTGGCCCGCGTTGGGCCGGGCCCGGGCGAACAGCGGCCAGCCGGTGTGGCTCCGGGCCCAGTAGCGGCGCCGGGCGGCCTCGCTGCCGGTGAACTCCTGGTAGGTCATCGGGGTGCCGCTGCGGCGGCGCCCGGTGGCCCCGCGGTAGTCCGGGATGCCGGACTCGGTGGACAGGCCCGCGCCGCTCAGCACCACCGCTCCGCGCCGGTCCAGCAGCCCGACGAGCTCCGCCACGCCCGCCGGGCTCCGCGACGCTTCCGGGGCGACGGTCTCCGGGGCGACGGTCTCCGGGTGCTCCGAAACTGCCGAGGTTGCCGAGGTCTCCGACCCGTCCATACCGCCGAGGGTAACGCCGGCCGCGGGCGGCGGGGGCGGCACCGGGGCAGCGCTACGGCGCACCCGCGGCGAAGCCGACGATCCGCGCCAGGGGCGGCTCCCACCCCTCGGTGGTGTCCACGACCAGGCAGGGGGCGTCGAGCGCGATCGGCACCCACGACTCGATCGGCCGCTCCCCCGCCGCGATGCGCCGCAGCAGTGCGGCGTCCGCGTGTGCGGCGCGCGAGGGCAGGTCCGCGGACCGGCGGGCGATGCGCAGCCGGGCGCGGTCCGGATCGACGACGCAGCGCACGACGCGCAGCTCGGCCGACTCCGTGAGCGCTTCCAGACCCGGACGCCAGAGGCGGTCCTGGAAGGCCGCCTCGGCAACCAGGCTCCGGCCGGCCCCGAGGAGTTCACCGATGGTGCGGAAGAAGGCGTGCAGTGTCCTCAGGTCCGGGTCCCCGGCGGGCTCGGTGGCGGCGGCGGGCTCGGTGGCGGCAACCATGCGCTCCTTGATCTCGTCCCGGCAGACCAGCGGCCAGTCGAGCGCGTCGGCCAGGGCGTGCGCCAGCGTGGTCTTGCCCGCGCCGGGCGGGCCGCTGACGGCCACCAGTGTCGGACGTCGCATCGTGCCCCGGCTTCCTCCGGTTGCTCCCCGCCGGACGCCGCCGACGGGGCCGCGATCCGGCCAACTTGACGGAACCGTACGGATGTTGATCGGTTCGTCACCCACCCTACCCTCGGGCGGCAGAACGGGCGGCCCGGCCTGGGAGTCCTGGCCCGGCAGACCTGGCGCGGGAGACCTGGCGCAGGAGACCTGGCGCGGCCGGCGGGGGCAGTCGGGGCGGTGACCCCGGAGCCGGTCCGCCCTCAGCCGCCGTCCCGGCCCCAGCCGGGTGCCGGCGGCAGCGGCCACGGCGGCGGCACCGACGGGCCGACGCCCTCCGGGGCCGGGCCGCGGCCGGCGAGCCAGCCGAGCAGCAGGTGCCCAGGGCCGGTGACGACGGGGCCGCTCGCTCCGAGCGTCCAGGCGCGCCCGAGGTCGGTGGCCTCCAGCCGGCCGACGGGAAAGCCGTGCGCGGCCAGGGCAGCGACGGTCGCGTCCAGTGCCCAGGCGACGTAGTCGGCGGACCAATCGGCCGTCCCGTAGCCGAGGTTCAGGTCGACGTGGTGGGTTTCGAGCTCCCGCCGGGCCCGGTGGAGCGTGAACCAGGCGGGGTGCCGCCACCCCGCGAGGGCCGATACCAGGGTGGGCCAGCGCTCGGCCGGCATCGCCGCCGCCTCGTCGAGCAGACCGTCCAGGCTGCGCCGCACGTCCTCGACCAGGTCGGCAGCCCCGCGCCCGGCCCCCTCCCGCAGCGCGCGCTCCAACGCGGCCGCATCGGCCCGGGGCCCGGGCTCGACACCGGTCCGGGCCAGGGCCAGCAGCCACCGGTACGCGTCCGCGCTGCGCGCCAGGTGGGTGAGGACGTGGGCGCGGCTCCACCCGGGCAGTGCGGACGCCTCCCGGGCGCCGCGATCGTTCAGCCCGCCGACGGCGGCGACCAGCCGCCCGGCGGAGCCGCGCACGTCGGCGAGCAGGGCGGCGAGTTCGGCGCGGGTGGGCTCGGTGGTGGGCGTCACGGCCCGTACCCTACGGCAGTCTTGTTGACTAATTGTCAGCAAGTTCCGCGCAGCGCCTTGACGACCCACGGTCACGGTCCTAAAACGTAGTCAGCTCCCCCGGTCCCCCCACCGCATCACGGGAGCAGCGAAAGGTCGTCTTCTCGCCCCTCACCGAGGAAGAGGCTTTCCCATGCGTTTCAGCCGTTCCAGCCGCCACCTCGCCGTCCCCTCCGCCGTCCCCGCGGCCGCCGTCGCTGCCCTCGCCGCCGCCACCGCGCTCGCCGTCGTCGCGGTGCCCGCCGCCGCGGCACCCCGGGCCGTCGCCGCCGCTCCGGTACTCACCGCCGGCAGCGCGGGCGGCACGGGCGTCGCCCCCGGCGATGCGCTCGCCGCACCGCTGGCCGGGGGCACGGTCGCCACCTTCTACTCGACCGCGACCAGCACCACCGGTGTCACCTGTGCCACCTCCGCGCTCGCGGCCTCGGTGCAGACCAACCCGGCGGCCCCGGGCTCGGCCACCGCATCGCTGACCGGGCTGACCTTCGGCTCCTGCACCAGCAACGTCACCGGCGTCACCTCGGTGCGCAGCCTGACCGTCAGCAACCTCCCCTATGCCCTGACCGTCTCCGACACCCCGGGGCTGCCGGTCACCCTCGGCGGCGGCTCGGCCGGGACGATCCAGGCCACCGCCGTCCTCAACAGCTGGTTCGGCACCATCACCTGTTCCTACCAGCTCAGCGGCGCGTTCACCGGCAGCGCCGACAACAGCGCGCACAGCCTGGCGTTCCGCACCGAGCACTTCGCCAAGAGCGGCGGCTCGTCCCTCTGCCCCGCCGACGGGTACTTCTCCGCGACGTACGGCCCGGTCACGGACACCTCGCAGCCGGGCAGCCCGGCGGTGTACGTCAACTGACCTGCGGCCCCGGCCGGCGGGTGCCTGGCGCAGGCACCGGCCGGCCGGGGCGGTGGCCGGTCAGGACCCCGAGGGCACACCCTCCCGGTGCCGCCAGCGCACCCGGTCCTCGACGGCGACCGCCCTGCGCACCGGCCGGGCCGGGGCCCGGTGGTCCGCGCAGGAGAGCACCAGCATCTCGTCGTCCCCCGGCTGGAACTCGTACGCCACCCGCTGCACCCGGCTCGGGATCCCGAGGACCGCCAGCTCCTCGCGCAGCCGCTCCACGCCCGGGTACCGGACGCCGGTGTCGTACACCATCAGCGGGAACAGCCGCACCTCCCGGCGGGCCACCCGGGCCAGGTCCAGCAGCGCCGCCCGGTGGAACTCCTCGTCCAGCCGGTTGCCGTAGGAGAAGATCAGGTGCGAGCTGAGCACCAGGTCGAACGAGTCGTCGGCGAAGGGGAGTTCGGGCAGCGAGCCGGCGACGTAGCGGTCCGGGCGGGCGGCGATGTCGGCCCGGAAGTCCCGGGCGTTGGCGGTCCACTGGCGGATCAGGTCGTCCACGTCGGCGTACCAGCTCGACGGGTAGCCGGCCGTCTCCTGCACCAGCAGCTCCCGCTTGAACGCCGTCTCGCGTTCCACCAGCAGGCCCAACTCCCCCCGGTGGTACGCGTACTGGCGGTCGACGGCGACGGCGTCGATGCCCCGGCGCCCGGCTTCGGCGACGAAGCTCGCCGCGCCGCCGGGGCAGTCCAGGACCCGCCGGCCGGCCAGGTCGCGGTCGGTGAGCGCGAACATCGCCCGGTACTCCTCGAAGGAGCGTGCGCTGACCAGCACGGCTCAACCCCTCCCGACGAACGGCATGGTGGTCGGAAGCACCACCAGGGACTGGATGGTGGTGTCCGGCGGCTGCGCGGCCATCAGCAGCAGGGCCTCGGTGAAGCGCTCCACCGGGATGGTCGCCTCCACCGCCGTCGTCCCGTCGGCCTGCATCGCCGCGGGCTGCGGCGAGCCGTCGACGGGGGTGACGTTGCCGACGTCGATCTGCCCGCAGGAGATGCCGTACGGGCGGCCGTCCAGGGCGAGCACCTTGGTGAGCCCGAGGACGGCGTGCTTGGCGGCCGTGTACGCAATGGAGTTGGGGCGCGGCACGTACGCCGACGGCGCGCCGTTGTTGATGATCCGCCCGCCCTGCGGGGTCTGGGTGCTCATCACCCGGAAGGCTTCGCGGGCGCAGAGGAAGCCGCCGGTGACGATGGTGTCCAGCACCCGGTTCCAGTCCTCGAACGGGGTCTCGGCGATCGGCCGGCGCGGGGCCGCCGCGCCGGCGTTGTTGAACAGCAGGTCCAGCCGCCCGTACCGGTCCTGGACGGTGTCGAAGAGCCGGGCGACCTCCTGCGGGCTGCGGATGTCGGTCGGGACGGCCAGCACCCGGGAGCCGGCCGGGCCGGCGAGGACGGCGGTCTCCTCCAGCGCGTCCTTGCGGCGCCCGGCCACGGCGACGGTCCAGCCGGCCGCGAGCAGGGCCAGTGCCGAGGCCCGGCCGAGACCGCTGCCCCCGCCGGTGACGATCGCCACCCGTCCGTGCGGTTCGCTCAACGCGCCCATGTGTCCCCCTCGTTGACCCAGATCCGCAGCATCCGCCGGGCGTACGGCCCGGGTTCGTCGACGTACGGCGAACGGCCGTGCAGTACCCGGCTGTTGCGGATGATCAGCAGGTCGCCGGCGGCCATCGGCAGCCCGAAGGCGATCTCCGGCCGGTACAGCACCTCGTCCAGCACGCCCAGCGCTTCCCATTGACGGTCCGTCAACTCCGGTCCGCCGCGGTCCGGGGAGGAGCGGACGGTGCGGGTCTGGTAGTAGCAGCCGACCGTGCCCTCCTTCTGGTGGTAGAGGATCGGGGTGACCACCACCTGCGGGCCGGCCCGGCCGGTCCGGTCGAAGGTCCAGTCCTCACAGAGGGTGGCGAGGGCGTCCGGCCGCTCCCGCTCGATCAGGTCGTGGACGTGCCGCGCGCTCGCCAGCTTGGTCAACCCGCCGCCGTCGAAGGCGGGCCGCAGACAGAGCAGGACGAGCAGGTCGCAGGTGTCGCAGTGGAAGCCGAGCTCGGTGTTGCCGTCGCCGTCCTGGTCGTGCAGCACGGAGGTGAGGTCGCCGCGCCCGTTCTGCGGCACGATCCGGCCGTAGTCCGCCAGCAGGAAGGACAGCACCTCGGTGATCCGCTCCTCCGGGTGCGCCGGGTCCACCAGCCCGCCGATGTGGGTGATGCCGACCGAGGCGACGGCGTCCCGCACGAAGTCCCGCAGCCTGGCCCGCACCGGCTCGGCCGCACCCCACCGTCCGGCCAGCGCGTCGGCCCACAGCAGCCGGCGCTCCACCTCCCCCAGCGGGAGCGACCACAAGTGCCGCCGCGCCGCCAACTCCAGGCTGCTCCAGCCGATTTCGGTCACCGCATCCATGTCTCCTCCTCCTCGCCGACCGCTGCCGGTCTCCCTAGCGGCTCCCGGCCGCGACGGCCTTCGCCCAGAGCTCCAGCGCCTCGTCGACCTGCCCGGCCGTGACCACCAGCGCGGGGATCATCCGGACCACGTTGAGGTGGATCCCGCAGAGCAGGAGCAGCAGCCCGTGCTCGGCCGCCGCCTGCTGGACCCTCCGGGCGGTCTCCGGGTCCGGGGAGCCGTCCGGGCGGCAGAACTCGCTGGCGGCCATCAGCCCGAGGCCCCGGACGTCGGCGATCCCGGGCGCCCCGTCGGCGACGGCCCGCAGCCCGGCCAGCAGCCGCGCGCCCTGCTCGGCCGCGTTCTCGACCAGCCGCTCCTCGCGCAGCACGTCCAGGGTGGCCAGGGCGGCGGCGCAGGCCACCGGGTTCCCGCCGTACGTGCCGCCCTGCGAGCCGGGCCAGGCGCGGCCCATCAGGGCGGCCGGCGCGGCGATCGCGGACAGCGGGAAGCCGCTGGCCAGGCCCTTCGCGGTGATCAGGACGTCGGGCCGGACGCCGTCCTCGTACTGGTGGGCCCAGAACCGGCCGGTGCGGCCGAAGCCGCTCTGCACCTCGTCCACCACCAGCAGGATCCCGTGCCGGTCCGCGCGCTCGCGCAGCCCGGCCAGGAAGCCGGCCGGGGCGGGCACGTAGCCGCCCTCGCCGAGCACCGGCTCGACGAACATCGCCGCCGTCTCGGCGGGCGCGGAGGCGGTGGCCAACACCTCGTCCAGCCCGCGCAGCGCGAACGCGACCGCCTCCTCCTCGGACAGCCCCAGCCGGAACGCGGCCGGGAACGGCGCCACCGCGACCCCGGGCATCAGCGGGCCGATGCCCGCCCGGAACCGGGTGCCGGCCGTGGTGAGCGAGGCCGCGCCCATGGTGCGGCCGTGGAAGGCACCCTCGAAGACGATCACGTTCTGCCGCCCGGTGGCGTGCCGGGCGAGCCGCAGCGCCGCCTCCACCGCCTCGGTGCCGGCCGTGGCGTAGAACAGCGAGTCCAGGCCGGGCGGCAGCACCTCGCCGAGCCGCCCGGTGAGGGTGAGCAACGGGTCGTGCAGCACGGTGGTGTACTGCCCGTGGATCAGCCGGCCGGCCTGCTCACGGACGGCCTCCACCACCCGCGGGTGGCAGTGGCCGGTGCTGGTCACCCCCACGCCGGAGGTGAAGTCGAGGTAGCGGCGGCCGTCGGCGTCGTAGAGGTGAAGGCCCTCGCCGCGCACGGCGACGACCGGGGTGGCCTGCTTGAGCATCGGGGAGAGCTGGGTCACGGATCCTGC
This sequence comes from Streptomyces sp. 1114.5, assembly GCF_003635085.1. Classification (NCBI taxonomy): domain Bacteria; kingdom Bacillati; phylum Actinomycetota; class Actinomycetes; order Kitasatosporales; family Streptomycetaceae; genus Streptomyces; species Streptomyces sp. 1114.5. The sequence continues at coordinate 1,660,025 of NZ_RBXE01000002.1, read as the reverse complement.
CTTCACGCTGGGTCCTGCTTTCGGGAGAGAACTCGGGGACGGTCAGGGGGAGTTCAGGAAGGTCAAGGGGAGGGCTCGGGGCCGCGTCGGGACGGTCCGGCGGGTGGCAGGTAGCCGGCCTCGGCGGCCCAAGCCAGCGCCGCCGACCACCACTGCGGGGTCGGGGCATCGAAGTGGACGCCCAGCCGGTCGAGCACCGCGGTGGTGTACGCGCTGTCCACCCGGACGTTGCGCTCCTCCTGCTGCGCCCAGACGGCGGCCAACCGGACGGCCGTCGGGTGCCGCCGCTCGGCGGCGGCGAGGGCCGCCGCGAAGGCCTCCTCGTCGGTGAGCCGCACCGGGTGGCCCAGCCCGGCCAGCCACCCCACCAGCTCGTCGTGGGCGACGGCGTACGGCGATTCGACGTGGTAGGCGCCGGGTGCCGCGTACGGGTCGAGGGCGATCGCGGCGATCCCGGCGGCCACCGTGTCCACGTGCGAGAACGCGAAGGCGGTCGCCGGCCGGCTGGGGGCGGCGCCGGCCAGCAGGTAGCCGCGGATCAGCTGGTAGATCCGGTTGTCGCCGGTGTTCGCCTGGAAGGCGCCGGTCCGGCTGTGCGCCGCGATGTGCCCGCTGCGGTGCAGATAGGCGGCGTGCCCGCCGGCGGCCCAGGCCCGGACGGCCTGCTCGGCGCGGTACTTGGTCCGCTCGTACGGGGTGCGGAAGTGCTGGCCGATCCACAGGTCCGCCTCGCCGAAGCGCCGCGGCGGGCCGTCCACGCCACCCGAGACGGCGAGCGTGGAGACGTGGTGGAAGGCGGCCTGCGGGGTGTGCTCCCCGGTCCAGCCGAGCAGCCGGCGCACCGCCGCGTGGTTGGTGCGCTCCAGCTCGTCGGGCGAGGCCACCAGCCGGACGTCCGCCGCTGCGTGCACGACGATCCGCGCGGCCCGGGCGCGCTCCAGCCCCGCCGGGGAGAGGCCGAGGCCGTCCCGGTCGATGTCCCCGGCGACGGCGTGGACCGCTCGGGCCCCCAGTCGTTTCAGGGCCTGCGCGTCGTCGGCGGCCCGCACCAGGCAGGTGACCTCGGCGCCGCGCCGCAGGAAGGCGTCCAGCAGGTGCCGCCCCAGGTAGCCGGTGGCGCCGGTGAGCAGCACCCGGGCGGGTTCGCGCACCGTCGCCCGGGCGGTCGGCGCCACGCCGGGGTGCAGCAGCTGACCGGAGGTGGACAGCGGCGCCCGGACGGGCCGCGCCCCCGCTGCCGGTGCCCCCGCCTCCGCTGCTTCCGCCGCTACGGCTGCTGCGAAGGCGGCGGTGATCCGCTCGGCCTCGGGGCCCGAAGGACCCGGCCGCCCGGACACCAGGTCGGCGACCAGCCGCTGCTCCACCACCCGTGCAGTGAGCCGCAGTTCGTACATCGGATCGCCCCCGGGACAGCGCGCCACCCCGGCCTGCTCGGCGGCGACGGTCCAGTCCAGCGCGGGTTCCTCCGGCAGCCGGAAGGTGCCGAGGAAGTTGAAGCCGACGGCGGGCCGCCGCCCCGGCGCGTCCATCGGCCGGACGGGCGCCTCGCGAAGCCGCCGCGCCACCGCCTCGGGACTCGCCCCGGCCTCCAGGCCGAGGTGCTTGACGGCGGTGAACCAGCCGACGGTGTCCAGGAATTCGCCCGGATCTCCGACGACGTCCCGGCCGTGGGTCTCGACCTCCACCACGAGCCGGGCCCGCCCGTCCCAGCCGGTGACGGCGTCGGCGAAGGCGGCGAGCAGGACGGCCTCCAGCCCGACCCCGGCACCGTGCCGCGCGACCAGCCGGGCGGTGGCCTCCGCTTCGAGCGCCCAACTGACCGCGACGGGCTCGGCGACGGGCTCGGCGACAGGGTCGGCGACGGGCTCAGCGACAGGGTCGGCGGCGGGCTCATCGGCTTCCGCCACCGGCGCGGCCGCCGCCCAGGCGTAGAAGTCCGCCGTCGGCGGCAGGTCGACCGGCTTCCGGTCCAGCACCGCCCGGTACGCGTGCGCCAGGTCGTCCAGCAGGATCCGCCAGGACAGCCCGTCGACCACCAGGTGGTGCGCGATCAGCGCGAGCCGGTCGTCGGTGCCGGGCGGGCCGGTGAACAGGTGGGCGCGCAGCAGCCGGCCGGCCAACGGGTCGATGCTGCGGTGGAGTTCGGTGCAGACCCCGGCGACGGTGTCGGCGATCGCTCCGGCCGCGCGCGGGATCCGGGAGAAGGAGACCGGGTCGAGCTCGGCCACCGGCCGGGGCTCGCCGTAGCCGTCCGGGGAGAGCGGGCGGCGCAGCGCCGGGTGGCGTTCCAGGACGGCCGCGACCGCCGCCGAGAGCGCCGCCGGGTCGACCGCCGCCCGGCAGCGCAGCAGCACGGACTGGTTCCAGTGCCGTACGTCCCGGAGGGACCGCTGCCGGTACAACCAGCGCTGCGCCGGGGCGAGTCGGCCGCCGCCGCCCCCGGCGTGCGCGGCAAGGGCGGCCGGGGCACCAGGGGTGGCCGGGTTCGGGGGCGTGGCGGCGGCGGCTGCGGCTGCGGCCAGGCCCTCCGCCGTCGGGTGCCGGTAGAAGTCCTCGTAGGCGACGCGCAGGCCCGAGCGCCGCAGGAAGGCGATGGTGCGCATGGCGAGGATGGAGTCCCCGCCGAGGCCCAGCACGTCGGCGCGCGGCCCGACGGCGGGCAGGCCGAGCGCACCTGCCCAGAACCGGCCGATCTCCGCCGCCAGAGTGGTCGCTGCCGGGCCTGTCGCCGCAGCTCCCGCCGACTCCGCGCGGGCCTCCACCAGTTCGGCCACCAGCTCGCCGAGGCGTCCCCGGTCGAGCTTGCCGTTCGGCCCGACCGGGAACTCCGGCAGCACCAGGATCGGCTGCGGCACGGAGTAGCCCGGCAGCCGGTCCCGTAAGTGCGCGCGCAGGAGCTCCAGGCCGCCGAAACCCTCCGACGGCCGTACCGCGCCGAGCAGTTGGCCGCCGACGGCGGTCTCCCGCAGCAGCACCGCCGAGCGGGCGACGCCCGGGTAGCCGTCCATGGCCCGCTCGATCTCGGCGAGGTCGACCCGGTAGCCGCGGACCTTCACCTGGCGGTCCACCCGGCCGAGGAAGACCAGGTTCCCGTCCGCCCGGCGGCGACACAGGTCACCGGTGCGGTACACCAGGCCGCCGTCGCGCCGGACGAAGCCGCGGGCGGTCTCGTCCGGCCGGCCGAAGTACCCGGCGCTGACGCCGCGGCCGCCGATCAGCAGCTCCCCCACGGTGCCGTCCGGAACCGCACGGCCCGTGCCGTCCACCACGGTGAGCAGCACCTCGCCGATCCCGGTGCCGATCGGTACGGTCGGCTCCTCGGCCGGCAGTTCGCGGGCGTCGGTGGCGAGCAGACAGGTCGCGCCGACGGTGGTCTCGGTCGGGCCGTAGTGGTTGGCCAGCCGGGCGGTGGTGCCGCCGTCGAGCAACGCGGCGGCGAGCGGGCGCGGCAGCGCCTCGCCGCCGAGCAGCAGGGTGTGCAGCGGTGGGGTGTCGGCCGGGCGGCCCTCCAGCAGGGCGCTCAGGTGGGAGGGGGTGGTCTTCAGGACGTTCACCCCGGCGTGCCGGAGCGAGGCCCAGAAGGCCTGCGGGTCGCGCACCTCGCGGTCCGGGACGACGTGCACCGAGCCCCCGGTGGCGAGGGCGAGCAGCCAGGCGGTGTGGCCGAGGTCGGCGGCCAGCGTGGTGACGTGCGCGGTGCACGGCGCGTCGGCCTCGGTGAGGCCGAGTCGTCCGGCCAGGGCCAGCGCGTAGTGCACGGCGTTGGCGTGGGTGACGGCGACGGCCTTGGGCTCGCCGCTCGACCCGGAGGTGAAGGAGAGGTACGCGGGGTCCTCGACGTCCACGGCCTCGACGTCCCCCTCTGCTTCGCCCTCGTCCGCTTCCGCCTCCGCCTCCGCCTCGCCGGACGGCGACGCCGCCGGCGGCCGGGGCGTCAGGACGTCCACCACCTCCCCGCCGAGCCCGCCCTCCGTCGCGAGCACCCGCCCCACCCGGACGGCCGCCAGCCGCCGGGCCAGGTCGGCCGCCGACCACTCCGGGTCGGCCAGCACCGCCGCCGCACCCGAGCGCAACACCCCGTGCAGGAGCACCAGCATCCGGGCGTCCCGGGGCCCGACCAGGGCGACCCGGTCCCCCCGCCCGGTGCCGGCGGCGGCCAGCCGGGCAGCGATCCGGGCGGCCGAGGCGTCCAGCGTGCGGTAGTCGACCGTACGGACTCCGTCGCTCAGCGCGGGCCGGTCCGGGTGGGCCCGGGCGAGCCGGGCGAGGAGCCCGGGCAGCGAGCGGGCGGGGCCGGAGCGGCCGGACGGTGCGGACCGGACGTGCTGCGTCGCGGAGGTCACGCCGACTCGTCCCCCGTCCGTCCCGTCCGTCCCGTCCTTCCCGTGCGGACCGGGCCGGCCGCCACCCGTGGGTCACCCACCAGGTACCCGTCCAGCACCGCCCGTTCGGGCAGCCGACCGGCCAACTCCCAGGCCAGCATGCGGTGCAGACCGTCCAGGTGGATCAGCCCGGACCGGACCGTCAGCTCCCCGTAGTCGGGGTGCTCCACCGGGGCGGTACTGAGGAAGAGCGGGGTGAACGGGGCCCGCCGCAGCAGCCGCAGCTTCGCCGAGCAGACCGGGTTGGCGGCCGTCCAGGCGGTCTCGGCGGAGCGGATCCGTTCCGCCGCCTCGCTCACGGTCAGGCCGGAGCGCGGTACCAGTTCGAGCGCCCCGCCCTCGCTGATGTGCCAGGGCAGCACCACTCCGAGGACGTCCGCCCGCGAGAGCCGGACGCGCCACCAGCCGCCGGGGATGCGGTCGGCGCGTTCGAGGTTCTCCTCGGCGTACATGTTGCTGTTCGCCTCGTGGGCCCGCTCCACCGGATGGTCCCGCAGGTAGGCGTCGTGGACCTCGGGGTAGGCGACGGCGGTGACGATCTCCACAGCAGTGCTCCTCAGACGGTTCCGGTGTGCGCGGTGCCGGTGCGCGCGGTGCCTGTGTGCGCCGTTCCCGTACCCGCAGCGCCGGTGTGCGCGGTTCCGGTGTACTCGGTGAAGTGCCGTTCCGCGAACAGCTCGGGCCACTGCCCGTCGGCCAGGTCGAGTTCGCGGGCCCGGGCGAGCATCCGCCGCCAGTACGGCTTCACCGGGCGCCAGCGCGCCCCCACCTGGCAGTACGAGGCGTCGATGAAGTACCGGGGCCGGCCCGGCCCGTCGGGCGCGGGCCTGCGGGTGTGGAACAGCGCCGAGTTGAGCAGCACGGTGGTCCCGGGCGGCAGCCGGTCGATCACCACCTCGCCGGGCAGTTCCGCCGTGCCGTGGTGGGCGAAGGCGGCCTTGCCGAAGGCGCCCTGGTGCGAGCCGGGCAGGACGGCGAGGCTGCCGACCTTCTCGTCCAGTCCACCGAGGTAGTGCAGGGCGTGGACCATCAGCAGCGACGGGTCGGCGCGGTCGTTGGGCTCGCAGTCGTGGTGCCAGGGCTTGCCGGGGATGCCCGGGTCCTGGCGGTCGCTGTGCAGGTGGTGGAAGACGAAGGACGGTCCGAGCAGGCGGGTCAGGGTCCACAACAGCGGTGGGTGGGTGAGCAGTTGGCCGTGCGCCGGCAGTTCCAGCTCCAGCAGCGGGGGCGGCCCGTGCCGGGCGGGGTCGGCGCAGGCGGCGATCGACCGGGCCCGCAGGCCCTCGTCGACCCAGCGGTCCACCTCGGGGACGAGCCGTTCGCGCAGCGCTTCCGGTACCAGGCCGGGCAGGACCAGGTACCCGGACTCCAGGAACTTGCGGTGGTGCTCGATGTCGAGGGCCTCACGCCCTCCGGAGGACAACGTCACCGAACCGACCCCCTCCTTCCGTTCGGCGGGACGAACAACGGGACGTGGCACGAGCAAGGAGGCACACGGGTTCCATCCAGACCTCGGGTGGTGGCGGAGCGTCCGTCACAGTCGCCACAGCCGCCACGACTGAACCGTGATCACCACGAAGAGAGACGCGTCGATCACGCAAGGTAGTGCGCCCCAGGAGTATGAACCGGTCTTCGCGTCCACGACAAGGCCATCGCCTCCTCGTGGACACCTTCCCGCCACCGTGCCGTTCAGCTCCGGCCACCAGTCGATTCCTCCCCCACGGAGCACTCCGGCCGCGCTGCGCCCCGGTGATTCGCCGCCGGAACAGCGGATGCGGCAGAGTGAGCCCATGAGCTCGGACACCCGGAGTCACGAAGCAGCCGGCCGGATGGGCCCGTCGGCCCGTCGACGCCCGGTCCAACAGCGCAGCCAGGAGCGGTACGGCCGCATCCTGGACGCCTGCGCCGGACTGCTGGACGAGGTCGGGGCCACCGCGCTCACCACCAAGCAGGTCGCCCAGCGCGCCCAGGTGCCGATCGGCACCCTCTACCAGTTCTTCGCCGGCAAGGAGGACCTGCTGGCCGCACTCGCCGGCCGCAACCTCGACCAGTACCTCCGGCGCCTCGACACCCGGCTTGCCGCCGCCGCGCCGATCGACCCGGCCGCCTTCACCGACCTCGCGGTGGAGGAGTTCGTCGCCATGAAGCGCGCGGTCCCCGGCTTCGGACAGGTCGACTTCGGCCTGGCCGGCCCGGCCGTCCCCGCCGGCGTCCGGGACGACCGGCACCTGCTGGACACCGGCGTGGACAACAACACCGCCGTCGCCCTGCGCCTGCAGGCACTCGGCGGCGACATGTTCCGGGCGGACGACCCGGCGGCCACCACGCTGACCCTGCGGGTCGCCCTGGAGGCGGCCGACGCCGTACTCAAGCTGGCCTTCCGCGGGGACCCGAACGGCGATCCGACCCTGATCGCCGAGTGCAAGCGGTTGGTCCGCGGCTACCTCGCGCAACACCTGCCCGCCCGCTGAGGCACCTTCGCCCACGGCGTTTGCGAGCCCGCCGCCCCCGAAGCACAGTGGATAGCGGAACGGTCGCCGAGGCGGGCCCCCACGACCCGACGACCCACGAGCTGACGACCCAGGACACGACCCGAGGACACGACCCCGAGGAGCAGACCATGCACGCAGCGGTAGGTGACCAGCTCCACATCCACAGCAGGTCGGTGGGCATGGTGGACCAGAAGGGCGAGATCGTCGAAGTGCGCGGCGCCGACGGCCAGCCGCCGTACGTGGTCCGCTTCGAGGACGGCCACCAGGGCCTGATCTACCCCGGCCCCGACTGCAACATCGAACCGCGGCTGGCGGACCGCTGACCGACGCCCCCGCCACCCCGCGGCCCGACCGCGCGCGGTGGTGAGGAGCGGTGTCCGCACCCACGACCCCGCTGCCCGGGGCGCTCGCCGGGCTCGCGCCACTGCTGGACCACTACGGGTACCTGGCGGTGGCGCTGCTCGTGCTGCTCGACAACTGCGGCGTCCCGGTGCCGGGGCAGACCATCCTGGTGCTCGCCTCGGTGTACGCCGGCGCCGGGCACCTGGACTTCGCCGCCGTCCTGCTGATCGCGGGCGTCGCCGCGGCGGTCGGCAACAGCCTCGGTTACCTGATCGGCCGCACCGGCGGGCGCGCCTTCGTCCACCGCTGGGGCCGCTACGTACTGCTCACCCCGGCCCGGATGGAGCGCGCGGACGGCTTCTTCGCCCGGCACGGCGGCAAGGTCGTCACCGTCGCCCGCTTCGTCGACGGGCTGCGCCAGACCAACGGCATCATCGCCGGGACGACGGAGATGCCCTGGCGCCGCTTCCTGCCGTTCAACCTCCTCGGCGCCGCGCTGTGGACGGGCGTCTGGGGCACCTTCGGCTACCTCGCCGGGGCCAACATCGGCGCCGTGTACCGGACGGCGATCCGCTACCAGCTGTGGTTCGCGATCGGCCTCGGGGTGCTGGTCGCCGCCTTCCTGCTCCGGCAGGTGCTGCGCTACCGACGCCGGCGCCGCGCGGACGCCGACGCCGACGCCGGACCCGGGCCCGACTCCGGACCCGGCCCGGACGCCGCCTCCCACGAGGGCTCGGACAGGCCCTAGCGCAGCGGGAACACCTCGAACGGCACCGCGAAGCGCGTCCCCAGGCGGCTGCCCGCGCCCCGCCCGAAGCCCTCCAGGAACTCCCGGGCATTCGCCATCTCCCCGCCGAGCCCGGCCAGGTACGCCTTGTGCTCCTCCAGCGAGGCGACGCCCCGGTCGAAGTGCTCGGTGGTGTCCACCGCGTGCGCCGACTCCGGCGAGGCCACCGCCCAGATCTGCCGCACGCCGTTCCACGGCTCGTGGCCCTCCGCCAGCAGCTCGCGGAACACCCAGCGGTTCCCGGCGTCCCGGACGCCGTCCAGGGTGGCCCGGCCGACCGCGATGTGGTCCGCCTGATTGAGGAACACCCCGCCGTAGGTGTCCCGGAAGTTGCTGGTGATCACGATGTCCGGGCGGTGCCGGCGCACCACGCGGGCGATGTCCCGGCGCAGCGGCAGCCCGTACTCCACCACACCGTCCGGGTGGCCCAGGAACTCGACGGTGTCCACACCGACCACGCGGGCCGAGGCGATCTGCTCGGCCTCCCTCAGTGGCCCGCACTCCGCCGGGTCCATCGAGTCGATCCCGGCCTCCCCGCTGGTGACCATCGCGTAGACCACCTTCTTGCCCTGGGAGGTCCACCGGGCGACGGCCGCGGCGCCGCCGTACTCCATGTCGTCGGGGTGCGCGACGATCGCCAGCGCGGTCTGCCAGTCCTCGTCCACCGGCTCGTAGGGCGCGGGCTCGACGGGCGCGGGGGTCTGCTCGGTCATGCGGGTCATCCTTCTCGGTGCGGCTCACAACTTCGTACGGTCGTACCGCAGGCGACTCTAGAAGACCGGCGTCCCCCACACCTCGTCAGACACCCTCCTGCCTGGAGCGCTTGCCCCTGACCCAAGGGTCAAGGGTTAGCGTCCGGGCGCGCCCCACAACGGGCTTCCCCTTTCTCACGAGGAGCACCGCCATGGCCCTGCCCACCACCGCCCGCGTCGTCCGGCTGACCGCCGACCCGGCCGGGCTGCCCGCCCCCGAGGACTTCACCGTCGCCCAGGAGCCGCTGCCGGCCCCCGGCCCCGGGGACGTCCTCGTCCGCAACCGGGCCTTCCTGGTCTTCCCCGGCCTGCGCACCCTGATCGCCGTCGAGGGCGGCGGCCTGCCCCTGCCGCACATCGCCCCCGGGGACGCCCTGTTCGGGCCCGCCCTCGGCGAGGTGCTGGCCGCGCCCGAGGGCGGTTCGCTGCGCCCGGGCGACCTGGTGACCCATCTGCACGGCTGGCGGGACCACGCGCTCGCGGACGCCGCGCAGTTCACCCCCGTCGCCCCGGACTTCCCGGACCCGCTCGCCCTGATCTCGACCTCCTCGGCCGGCTACGGCGGGCTCACCCGCGTCGCCGGGGTGCGCCCGGGCGACGTGGTACTGGTGACCGGCGCGGCGGGCGCGGTCGGCAGCACGGCCGGGCAGCTCGCCCGGCTCCTCGGCGCCGCCCGGGTGATCGGCACCACCCGCACGCCCGCCAAGGCGAAGCGGCTGACCGCCGAACTCGGCTACGACGCGGTGCTGGTGCCCGGCGAGCGGCCGTTCGCCGACCAACTCGCCGAGGCCGCACCGGACGGGCTCGACGTCGTCCTCGACCTGGTCGGCGGCGAGCAGCTGACCGCCGCCGTCGACGCGGCCCGCCCCGGCGCCCGGTTCGCCCTGGTCGGCGCCCTCGACGGCCAGCTCGCACCGGACCGGCGCGGCGGCGACGCACCGGCCGTGATCGACACCTTCCGGGTCATCACCCTCGGCCTCACCCTGCGCGGCTTCACCCAGCTCGCCCACCCGGACCTCGACGCCGAGTGGCGCGACCGCCTCGACGCCTGGCTGCGCGCCGGGCAACTCGTCCTCCCCCGCACCAGCATCGCGGGCATCGATCGGGCCCCCGCGGCGTTGACCGGACTGTTCACCGGGGACACCTTCGGGACCACCATCGTGGAGCTCTGACGACGGAGGGCAGGCATGCGGATCGGCGAGGCGGCGGCAGCGGCGGGCACCACCCCCAGGGCACTGCGCTTCTACGAGCAACGCGGCCTGCTCCCGCCGCCCGCCCGCACCGCCTCCGGCCAACGCGAGTACGGCCCGGCCGAGGTCGCCCGGGTCCGGGTGATCCGCCAACTCCTCGCTGTGGGACTGACGGTGGACGACCTGGCCAGCCGCGCCCACCGCCTCGACATGCTGGCGTACGACCCGCCGCAGCGCTGCTCCGCCTCCCCCGGCCCCGACACCTTCGCCCCGGTCGTCACCGCCCGCCTCGCCACCCTCGACGCCGAGATCGCCCGCCTCACCACGCTCCGCGACAGGCTCGCCCGGCACATCCGCAACGGGGGTGCAGACGTACCGGGCGAGAGCTGAGGGGCCGGAGGCGAGGGGCCGGAGGCGAGGCCTACCGGCCGGGGACCGCAGGCCGTGGTCAGCTGGGGTCGGCGGCGAGGCGGGGCTCGGGGGCGGGGGCCGGCTGGGTGGCGGGCCAGCTGATGCGGGTGGCGCAGAGCGAGACGACCGCCGCGGAGGCGGCTACGGCGGCCATGCCCCAGACGAGGCTGGTGGCGCCCGCGATGAAGCCGATCACGGCGGGGCCAGCGAGCAGGCCGGTGGTGCCCATCGCGGCGACCAGGGAGAGGGCGTCGGCGCCGCGGCGGGCGGCGGCGACGTAGACGCACGGGGTGACCGCCGCCACGCCGAGGCCGACGCAGGCGAAGCCGAGCAGGGTCGGCACCACTCCGCCGACCAGCAGGGCGAGGGCGAGGCCGAGGCCGGCCAGCAGGCTGCCGGTGCGCACGATGCGGCCGTCGCCGAAGCGGGTGCGCCAGCCGTCGGCGAAGATCCGGGCGCACACCATCATCACCGAGACGACGGCGATGCCCATCGGCGCGAGCCCGGCACCCGCGTCCACCACGTCCTTGAGGTAGAGCGCCGACCAGTCGTTCATGGCGCCCTCGGTGACGGTGCCGAAGACCATCGCCAGGCCCATCCAGAGCGTCGCGACGGTCGGCAGCACGAAGCCCCGGCGCTGCTTCCGCTCCCCCGGCTTCTCCTCGCCCGGCTGCTCGTCCCCCGGCTCCGCGGCCTTCTGCGAGTCGTCGGCCAGCAGCCCCGACCGGGCTGCGAGGACCAGGGCGGCGAGCAGCACGGCGGCCAGGCCGAAGTGCACCGCGAGGGTCCCGGTGAAGGCGTTGACGCCGGAGGCCAGCAGGGCGGCCAGCAGCGAGCCGGCGCTGAAGGTGGCGTGCAGCCTGGACATGGTGGTCCGCTCGAAGCGGGCCTCCAGCGCCGCGCCCTGGGCGTTCATGGCGACGTTGAGGCAGCCGACCGCGACGCCGTCGCAGAACAGCACCAGCAGCGTGACCGGGTAGTTCGGCGCCACCGAGAGCGCGAGCAGGACGACGCCGAGCGCGAGCGCGGACAGCACCGAGAGCAGGCGGGAGCCGAACCGCCGCATCAGCACCGCCACCAGCGGGAAGGACACCGCCGCGCCGATCCCGCAGGTCATCAGCAACAGGCCGATCTGGGCCTCGCCGAGGTCGAGCCGGGCCTTGAGCGCGGGCACCCGGGAGACCCAGGTCGCGTACTGGAACCCGAGGACGAAGAACAGTGCGCCGATGGCCAGTTGGGACCGGCGGAACTCGTCGCGAACGGGGGACATCGGCATCAGCCCACTTCGGCTCTGGATCGGGGCCCGGCGGTCGGGTCGGCGGTCGGGTCGGCGGTCAAGTCGGAGGTCGGGTCGGCGGTCAGGTCAATGCTCAGGTCGGCGGCCGGGCGGCCGGGGTCCAGCGGCATCGCCATGTAGACCGCCCGGGAGCCGTAGCTCGCAGGCAGTTCGACCTCGGGCCGGGCGCGGTAGCCCAGCGGGGTCCACAGCACGTTCGAACCGCGGACGGCGACCAGCGAGATGGTCCGGTGGCCGGCCGCCCGGGCGGTGTCCTCCAGATGCCGCAGCATCCGGTGGGACAGGCCCCGGCCGCGCAGTTCCTCGGAGATCACCAGGTCGTGGGCGTGCATGTTGCCGGGCGCCGCCCCCTTCCCGGTCCCGGTCCCGTGCTCCTCGCTGCGGCTGAGGTCCGGGCAGCGGAACAGCGGGTACGGCAGGGCGAGCAGGTAGCCGCCGAGGCGGCCCGCGTGCTCCAGGACGAAGCAGGTGTCCGGTGAGGCGCGGTGCCGGGACTGCAGCGCCTCGCGGCCCTCGGACAGGCCGCTGGCGGCGTAGGCGCGCTCCTCCAGCGCGACCACGGCGTCCCAGTCGTCCTCCCGGAGCAGTCGGATCCGGGTGTCGGTCATGCGGTGCCTCCGTCGGGGCCGTTGCTTCCATCGAGACCGGTGCCGGGTCCGGTGCCGGTTCCGGGTCCGGTGCCGCCGATGCAGCTGTAGGGCAGCGGCGCGAAGCCGTTGAACCCGCGGGTCGCGTAGGCGGTGGCGTACGCGCCGCAGGAGTGGATCCAGACCGGGTCGCCGGAGCCGAGCGCGTGCGGGACCCGCACCAGGCCGCCGTCCTGGGCGTACGCGTCGTCGCTGTCGCAGGTCGGGCCGGCCACCACCGCGTTGACGAACTGGCCGCCGGGGTGGGTGGGGAACTCCAGCCGGTACTGCAACTGGTCCATCTCGTACAGGCCGTTGAACTTGCCGCAGCTGAGGTAGAGCCAGTCCTCCCGGCCGCCGTCTAGCCGGTGGCGGGAGGTGAGCCGGGCGACGTGCGCGCGGATGGCGCCGTGGTCGGCGACCAGGTGGCGGCCGGGCTCCACCAGGAACTCCAGCGGCCCGGCGTTGACGGCGCGCAGCCGGTCCATGCCCTCGCGGATCACCGCGAACATCTTGTCCAGCGGGGGGTCGAGCGGCCGACCGCGCCGGTCGAGGACGCCGAGGGCGGGCAGTCCGCCGCCGAGGTTGATCCGATCAGGGGTGATGCCACGCCAGTTGAGCGCTTCCAGCACGGCGGCCAGCGAGTCCAGGGCGGCGCCCCAGGCCTCGGCGGTCATCTGCTGCGAGCCGACGTGCACCGACAGGCCGGAGGGCACCAGCCCGGAGGTACGGGCTTCGCCGAGCACCCGCAGGGCGTCCTCGGGCGAGCAGCCGAACTTGTGGCTCAGGCCCCACAGGGCGCCGTCGCCGGTGGTCGCGATCCGGCAGAACACCCGTGAGCCGGGCGCGTGTTCGGCGATCGCCGCGACGTCCTCCAGGCTGTCGGTGGCGAAGTCGCGCACGCCCAGCCGGTGGGCCTCGGCGATGTTGCGGTCGGACTTGATGGTGTTGCCGTAGTGGATCAGCTCGGGCGGGACGCCGGTGCGCAGCGCCTGGGCGATCTCCTGCGGGCCGGCCGCGTCGAAGCCGGAGCCGAGGGCAGCCAGGTGGGCCAGCACCTCGTCGACCGGGCAGGCCTTCATGGCGAACCGTACGGCCACGCCGGGCAGTTCGGCGCGGAGGGCGGCGTACTGGCCGCCGATGCCGTCCAGGTCGTAGATGATCCGGTCGTCGGTGGCGGCCGCGAGGGCGGCGCGCAGTGCGGTGCGGTCGTGCGGGTCGGGGTGGGGTGCGCGGCTGTGGACGGCGCTCCCGGTCGGGGAGCGGTGGGCGGGCGGTGCGCCCGGTGTCCGGTCTGTCTGGCGTATCACGTGGTGCTCCCGGCGCGGACGCGCCCCGGCAGCCGGTCGGCGGGGGTGGTCCTGCTCGCCCGCACCAGCGGGCCCCAGGCGTCGATCAGCAGGGCGAAGTCCTCGATGTCGGCCTGCGCCTCGTCGAGCAGGCGTGCTCGCCGGGGTGCCAGGTGGTCGGCGAACTCGGCGTACTTCCCGCCCAGTTGCCGGTAGCAGCGGTCCAGTTCGGCCAGTCGGCGGTGGTTCTCCGCGCGGTCGGTGGTGGCGCTGCGGCGGGCGGAGTCGGCGATCGCCTCGGGGCGGACGCGGTGCTGCTCGTCCAGCAGGGCTCCGCCGGCCTCCGTCATCTCGGCGTAGACGGGGTGGAGGTAGAGCATGGAGAGCAGGAACTTGGCGTAGCGCAGCTGGTAGGCGGTGAAGCCGGGGCCGGTGCGCCGTTCCGGGGTGTAGTAGTTGACGATGTGGCGGTTGTGGGTGACGCCGGGCAGGGTGGCGTCGTACACCAGGTGGTGGAGGAAGTAGTCGCTGCCGATGGTCTCGGTGGCGGGCGGCAGCGGTACGCGCTCGTACACCTCGTGGTGGAGGCCGATGTTGCACATGTCGATGTGCCAGATGCCGGGCCGGTCGAGCACGGTGCGGTCGGTGGTGAACGGTTCGGTGCCGCCGCCGACGAAGGACTGGGCGACGAGTTCGCGCTTCTCCTGTTCGCTCGCGCCGGTGGGGGCCCAGAGGGCGACCACGTCGTGGTAGACCTCGGGGTCGAGTTCGAGGATCTCGCCGATGTCGACGGAGAGTTCGCCGACGAAGGAGGCGCCGACGAGGGCGACGGGCTTGTCCGCGTGCGCCGGGTCGAGGGTGTACTCGGCGACGGCGGCGGCCGCGTCGGCGGCTCTCCGGCCGAGGGTGGCCAGCTCGTGCTCGATCGGGAACACCGGTTCGCCGTGGAGCCATTGGTAGCGGCTGTCGGAGTCGCGGCGGTGCACCGAGGCGCAGCCGAGCGCGGCGGCGATCAGGAACGCCCGGTTGGTGCAGGCGCCGTAGGAGACGGCGTCCGGCAGCATGAGGTCCAGCAGCTTGTCGGGGCCGGCGACGCCGGAGCGGTCGATCACCTCGCGCAGGAAGGCGCGTTGGGCGTCCTCGTCGAGGTGGTGGACGTGCACGCCGTCGACGGCGGGCAGGGCGGCGACCGCCCGGGCGTGCCGGGCGCGGGTGGCGGGGTCGGCGGAGTCCAGCACCAGCAGGTGCACCCGGACGTCGAACCGATCGACGGCGTAGGCGGCTTCGGCGCCGACGGCGGTGATGGTGTCCGCGCACTCGCGGTTGGTGGGCAGGGTCAGGCAGACGTCACGCATGCCGGCTCCCCCGGCCGTCGGCGTCCTTCTGCTGCTCGAAGGTCCGGCCGGTCCAGGACCGCAGGCCGAGCAACTTCTCGCCGAGTTCGGTGAGTTCGGCGGTTCCGTAGCGCAGCGACTCGTGCCGGGTGGCATCGCCGACGAGCGTGCGGTTCCAGTCCGGGGTGGCGAGGGTGCGCCAGGACTCGACCCGGGAGCGCCGCAGCTGTTCGGCCTCCTCCAGGGCGGGCATCATCGACAGGTACTGCACCGCGCGCACGCCGCGCTCGGAGGTGTTGCGTTCGACGCCGTGGGCGAGCAGGCCGTTCCAGATCAGCAGGTCGCCGGCCTTCAACTCGGGCCGTACGACGGGATACTCGTCCCGGTCGACGTCGGGGCGGATCGGGTCGCGGTCGGCGGGCTGGACGGCCTGCCACTGGTTGAAGCGGCGGAACAGCTCGGGATTGCACTGGAAGCCGCCGTGGTCGGGGGCGGTGTCGTTGAGCGCGATGATGCCCTGGACGCGCTGCGGCAGCACGCCCCGGGTGGTGTCGACGTCCCAGTGCAGTTCGATGTCGAAGCCGCGGTCGGTGGGTTCGATCAGCGCGCGGTCGCGGTTGCGGACGTTGGGCGGGTTGAGGTTGAGCCGGTCGAGGGTGACCCACAGCTCCTCGCAGTCCCAGACGTCCACGAAGGCGTCGTAGACGCGCTGCGACTGGCGGCTGTCCCAGAGGAGTTGGTGGTGGTAGGCCTCGACGAAGCCGTAGATGTGCAGGTGCCGGTCGAGTTCGTCGCGGTAGTCCCGCTCGCGGTACCAGTCCTCGGGGCGGTCGGGGGACAGGCCCTGGAAGTCCCAGGCGAAGTCGAGCAGGCGCTGTGCGGCCTCGGCGGGGATCGCCTGCGGCACCACGACGTAGCCGTGGGTCTGCCAGAACGCGTAGTCCGCTTCGGAGAGCACGCGCAGCGGGTGCTTCTTGCGGATCTCCCGCAGGGCGGTGCGGGCCAGGTAGCTCTCGGTGTCCGCGCTGAAGTAGGGGCGCTGCGAGGCGGCGCGGTGGAGATACTCCTCGGCCTGTCCGTCAGTGCTCGGCATGGGCAGTCACTCCATGGTTCGTAGTCGACGCGGTGCTTGATTCGGCGGGCGGCGCGGGCACGGGAGCCAATCCGCCGGGGCTCCGGCCGGGTCGGGAATTCCTCCCGCGGACCGTCGGCGGTCCGCATACGCTCCTTGTCGGCTCGGCCGCCGATCACGCCCGTGCGCCCCGACGACTGGCCAACTCACCTGCCCGGCACGGCCGCTCACCACGTCTCAGGCCCTGCCGAACCACGCCTCCCACACATTGGACTAGACCAACTAATGGTGTCAACCCTTTCCCGCGGGTTGCCGATTGGGAAAATCGACGCAGCTCACGCCGCCTCTCGCGGTTCGCTTTATGTTTCGCAGGCGGACATAAGAGCGGGTATGTTTCGGAAATTGACATAACCGGGAGGAGGTGAACCCCACCGGCCCCACGAACCGTTACCGCGCGCGCACCGCTGCCCGCGCGAAGCGTTGCCCGCGCGAGGCGTGTTACGCCGGGCAACCGCCCCCCGCCCGCCGTAGCTTGGGACCGTGCCACGCCCAGGAGCCGCCCGACTCACCCCGCCCGACTGGCTGACCGAGAGCCTGCGGCCCCGCGCCGCGCCGATCCCCTGGGCGGCAGTGGCCCGCGCCTCCGTCGCGCTCGCCGCCCCGCTCGCGGTGGGCACCGCCACCGGCCGCCCCGGCTACGGTGCGCTGGTGTCGATGGGCGCGCTGTCCGCGGTCATCGGCGACACCGCCGACGCCTACCGGATGCGGGTCTTCAACATCGCCGTCCCCCAGCTGTTCGGCGCCCTCGGGGTGCTGCTCGGCGCCCAGGTGCACGGCTCCGGCTGGACGGCCGTCGCCGTGCTGACCGTCATCGCACTGGTCTCCGGCATGATCTCCTCGATCGGCGCGGTCGCCTCCGTCTCCGGGCTGCTCCTGCTGCTCAACGCGGTCGTCGGGGCCGGCCTGCCGCTGCCCTCCCCCTGGTGGCTGCCGCCCGGCCTGCTGCTGCTCGGCGGCCTGGTGGTGCTCGTCCTGGCCCTGCTGGCCTGGCCGCTGCGCGTCGGCCTGCCCGAACGCGCGGTGGTCGCCGGCACCTACCGGGCGGTCGCCGACCTCCTGGAGGCCGCCGGCACCCCCGAGTACGACGACCGGCGCCGCGAGCTCACCCAGTCGCTCAACCACTCCTACGACCTGCTGCTCGCCCGGCGGGCCCGACGGCACGGGCGCTCACCCACCCTGGTGCGGCTGCTCGCCCAGCTCAACGCGGCGATCCCGGTGGTCGAGGCGGCCGCCGCCGCGCACCTGCGGCCGCCACAGTTCGGCCCGCTGCCCGCCGCCTACCCGGCCGCCGTCCGGGCCCTGGCCGACGCCGTCGAACAGGGCCGCACCGGGCCCGCCCCGACGCCCGAACTGCCCGTGCCCGCCGGGCCGTCCACCCGCGCCCTGGTCGAGGCGATCGGGCACGCCGGCACCGTGATCGCCGAACCGGCGCCCGACCCGTACGCCGCCGCCGACCGGCTCGGCCGGCCCGCCGCCCTGGAGGTACGGGCCCGCCGGGCGGCCCGGGCGCTGCTGCTGTCCGGCGCCTCCTGGCGGTACGGGCTGCGGCTGGCGCTGTGCATCGGCCTGGCCCAGGTGCTGGTCTCGGTGATCGCGGTGCCCCGCTCGTACTGGGTGGCGCTGACCGTGACCTTCGTGATGAAGCCGGACTTCGGCTCGGTGTTCTCCCGCGCGGTGCTGCGCGCGCTCGGCACCGCGGTCGGGCTGCTGATCGCCACCCCGGTGCTCGCCGCGGTGCCGCGCGGCTGGTGGGACGTGCCGGTGATGGCGGTGCTGGCGACGCTGATCCCCGCACTGTCCGCCAAGGGCTACGCCTTCCAGACCGCGGCCATCACCCCGGTGATCCTGCTGCTCTCCGACCTGCTCAACCACCAGGGCTTCCACCTGGTGCTGCCCCGGCTCTACGACTCGCTGATCGGCTGCGGCATCTCGCTGCTGGCCGGCTACCTGCTGTGGCCGGAGTCCTGGCACACCCGGATCGGCGACCGCCTCGCCGAGGCCGTCCAGGACACCGCCTCGTACGTGTCGCTCGCCTTCACCACCGGGCCGGGCGCGGACGAGCCCGCCCGGGCCCGCTACCGGCGCCGGCTCTACCGAGATCTCTCGGCGGTGCGCAGCGAGTTCCAGCGGGCGCTCACCGAGCCGCCGCCGGTCGGGGCCCGGGCGGAGGCGTGGTGGCCGGTGGTGATCGCGGTCGAACGGATCGTGGACACCACCACCGCCACCCGGGTACGGATCGAGCACGGCGCGCCCGTACCGACCGCGGCCGAGGTCGGCGCCGTGACGCGGGAGCTGGCCGACCTCGCCGAGGCGCTGCGCACCGGCCGGCCGCTGTCCGGGACGGCTCCGGGCGTGCTCGCCCCGGACTGCGCGCTGGCCCGGCTGCACCACGAGGTCCACGCGGCGCGGTCGGTGGCCGCCGCACCGGCGCCCTGATCCGGCCGTCCCCGACTCGGCCCGGCCCCCGGCCCCGCCCCCGCCCCGCCCCGCCCGGCTCGGTCCTGGATCCGGTCAGTCCTGGGTCCGGTCGGTCCTGGATCTGCTCAGTCCTGGATCCGCCGCCAGGGCCGGTCCGCCTCCAGCGCGAAGGCCAGTTCCAGCAGCACCCGTTCCTGCCCGTGCGCCGCCGACAGGTGCACCCCGACCGGCAGGCCGCCCGCCGTCGAGCCGGCCGGCAGGGCGATGCCCGGGCCGCCGGTCACGTTGTTGACCGGGGTGAAGGCCACGTAGCGCAGCAGCCGGTCCATCAGTTCGTCGAAGGCCACGTTCGGGCTGAGGTGCCCGATCGGCGGGGCGGTGTGGGCGAGCACCGGGGAGAGGATCACGTCGTGGTGGTCGAACACCCGCCGGTAGACGCCCTCGGCGCGGCGCAGCCGCCGCAGCACGCCCGGGGTGTGCGCGAACTCCGCCTGGAACCGCCGGCGCAGCCCGGTGGTGAGCCCGTCGAGCTTCCCGACCCGGAAGCTCTGGTCGATCAGCAGTCGGCCGGTGAAGGCGAGCGCCCAGGCGATGTAGCCCCAGTAGGAGACGAAGTCGCGGGAGAACTCCTCGCCGAAGGGCAGGGCGGTCGGCTCCACCAGGTGGCCCATCGCCTCCAGCCGGGCGGCGGTCTCCTCGACCACCCGGCGGGTCGCCTCGTCCGTCTTGGCGATCGGCGAGTCGACCACCAGGCCGATCCGCAGCCGCTGGTTCCCGGGGCCCTCGACCAGGCCGAGCGGGGGCAGTTCGGGGTTGCGGCGGTGCCGTTCGGCGGCGGCGAAGAAGGCGGCGGTGTCGCGCACCGAGCGGGTCAGCACTCCGTCGGTGACCAGGTCGATGGGCAGTTTGCCGCTCTGCGCGTTGGTGACCAGCCGGCCCCGGGTGGGCTTGAGCCCGACCAGGCCGCAGCAGGCCGCAGGGATGCGGATCGAGCCGCCGCCGTCGTTGGCGTGCGCGATCGGCACCACGCCGGAGGCGACCAGGGCCGCCGCGCCGCCGGAGGAGGCCCCGGGCGAGTGCGAGGGCTTCCAGGGGTTGCGCACCGGCTGGGCAGTGGCGAACTCGGTGGAGGCGTTGAGGCCGAACTCGGGCAGCCGGGTCTTGCCGAGCACGGCCAGGCCGGTGGCGAGGAACTGGTCGGTGAACCTGGCGTTGCGGCGGGCCGGTCGGGGCCGGAACGCCTCGCTCCCCATGGCGGTCGGCAGGCCGCGCAGGTCGACGTTGTCCTTGAGGTAGGTCGGTACGCCCCAGAGCGGCCCGCCGATGCCCTCCCGGCTGATCTGCGGTTTGTCGTACGAAGCATGGGCGACCGGCAGCAGGGCGCCGTCCACCCGGGCGGCACGGGCGACGGCCGCGCCGACGAGCTCCCGGGGGTTGACCGCACCGGCCCGCACCAGGGCGGCGAGGGCCACCGCGTCGTGCGAGCCGAGGGCGTCGTCGGTGAACGCGTGGACCCGCTCGTCGGTCATCCGAACTCCCCATTCCCTGCCGGACGGTGGACCGTCCGATCGTCGAACCGGTTGGTAGCACCGCCCAGTTCTACTGGCCGGTAGTCTCGCGAAGGGTTCGAGTCTATGCGCCGGGCGGAGCCAGTGGAATGTCCGACCCGTCCACGGGTAAACGACCCATCACCGCACCGATGGAGCACGGGCGTTCGGCCTGCGCCCCCGTGTTCACCCCACCCGCCGGTCCGCGACCGTTTCGCCGGCGGCCGCCGGGAAAGATCACGTTCACGAACACTCCGGTCCGCCCACCCGACCCGAGGTGATGCCCGTGCCGACCCGCGTCCTCCCCACCCCCCGGTTCACCGCCGCCACCGCTCCCGGCGCCCTCCCCCTGCTCGGCCACGCCCCCGCCCTCCTGCGCCGTCCGCACGCCTTCGTCGCCGGCCTGCCCGCCCACGGCGACCTCGTCCGGCTGCGGCTCGGCCCGCTCGACGCGTACGTCGCCTGCCATCCCGAACTGGTCCGCCGACTGCTCACCCAGGACCGCACCTACGACAAGGGCGGGCTCGTCCTCGACAAAGCCCGGGAGGTCTTCGGCGAGGGCCTCGCCACCTGCCCCGCCGCCGCCCACCGACGCCAACGCCGCCTGCTGCAGCCCGCGTTCCACCGCGACCGGCTGCCCGGCTACGCCGCGCTGATGGCCGAGGAGATCGCCGCCACCACCGCCCCCTGGCGCGACGGCGACACCGTCGACCTCCCCGCCGCGATGTACCGGCTCGCCACCGCCGTCACCGCCCGCTGCCTGTTCGCCGCACACGACCGGGCCGGCTCGCTGCCCCTGCACGAGAGCGCGGACGTCATCACCCGCGGCGTCGGCCGGCGCGTCATGCTGCCGCTGCCCGGGCTCGACCGGCTCCCCACCCCCGGCAACCGCCGCTTCCGACGCGCCCGGCAGACCCTGCGGGAGACCACCGAGCAGCTGATCGCCGACTACCGCGCCACCGGCACCGACCACGGGGACCTGCTCTCCGTGCTGCTCGGCGCACAGGACGAGGACGGGCAGGGCCTGTCCGACGCCGAGATCCACGACCAGGTGGTCACCTTCCTGCTCGCCGGCACGGAGACCACCGCCGCCACCCTCTCCTGGGCCTGGACCCTGCTCGCCGCCAACCCGGCCGTCCGCAGGCGCCTGCACGCCGAACTCGACACCGTGCTCGACGGCCGCCCCGCCCGCCACGAGGACCTGCCCGCCCTCCCGCTCACCGCCCGGATCGTCAGCGAGACCCTGCGGCTCCACCCCCCGGCCTGGCTGCTCAGCCGCACCGTCACCACCGCCACCGAACTCGGCGGCCACCGCGTCCCGGCCGGTGCCACCATCCTGTTCAGCCCGTATCTGCTGCACCGCCGGGCCGACCTCTTCCCCTGCCCCGACCGCTTCGACCCCGACCGCTGGCTCACCACCGCCCACCCCGCCCCCGGCACCTACACCCCCTTCGGCCTCGGCGCCCGCCGCTGCATCGGCGACACCTTCGGCACCACCGAAGCCGTCCTCGCCATCGCCACCATCGCCGCCCGCTGGACCGTCACCCCCACCCCCGGCCGCCCCGTCCGCCCCACCCGCAGCGCCTCCCTCATCCCCCGCCCCTTCGCCGCCACCCTGACCCGCCGCCCCCGATGACCCGCCCCGGCCCGCTCCACCACCGCCACCCGCAGCGGCCCCTCCCCGCTGACCCGCCGCCGGAAGCCGGGACGGTACTGTCGCCGCGGAGCCGGCGGGGTTGCGCCGGTCGGAGATTCGGCTCGACGGGGACGGCACCAGACCATGAACGCTCGATCGCCGCGGAGACTGCCGGCCAGGCTGCTCCGCGCCGTGCGGACGTACCCGCGCCGCTCGCCGGTGACGCTCGGCTACGTCGGCCTGCTCCTGCTCGGCCACGTCTGGGTCGAGGACCTGCTCTCCCCCGCCCGGGCCGACGCCCTCCGGGAGTACATCAGCACCAACCTCGACAACCTGCACGACCACCCGGTCACCGCACTCCTCGGCAGCGCCCTGCTCTACGACGGCACGCTCACCGACATCGCCTCCACCGGCTTCGGCGGCACCCTGATCACCCTCGGCCTCGGCGTCTGCTGCTGCCTCGCCTGGGCGGAGCGCCGCCTCGGTGGGCTCCGCGCCGCCGCCGTCTTCCTCGGCGGACACATCGGCGCCACCCTGGTCACCGCCGCCGTCATCCTGCTCGCCCTGCGGCACGGCTGGTACCCGGAGAGCGTGCGGCACGCCTCCGACTACGGCATCAGCTACGGCGCCCAGACCGCCCTCGCGTTCGCCACCCTCGCCCTGCCCCGCTGGGCCCGCCTCCCCTGGGCGGCCTTCGTCCTCGCCTGGCCGCTCTCCGGCGGCCATGACTGGCCCGGCCCGCTGCCGGACTTCACCACCGTCGGCCACCTGCTCTCCGCCGCCCTCGGCTTCGCCGTGGCCGGCGCGGTGGCGGTGGCGTCGTCACGACGACGCCGGGCCGCCGCCCCGGCCACGGCCGACGCCCAGCCGTGACCACCACCGGAGGCCCGACAGGCGCCGCCGGTCCGCGGAGAGGTCCGTGAGCAGCCGCTCGATCGTCTCCAGCCGCTGCCGCAGCTCCTCCACATCGCCCCGCGTGGCGCTCTGCTCGGCCGCCTTGAGGGTGACCAGCAGCTGCCCGTCCGGCTCCAGCCGGGCCCGGGCGACATCGGTCACCGTGTCGCCGTTCTGCATCCGGATGGCGTGCTCCAGCTCGGACGGGCGCAGTGCCAGGGCGCGCAGCGCAGCGCGGTCCAGCTCGCCGTCCTCGACCACGGTGGTGGCCGTGCCCTCCAGGAGCCGGGCGGCCCTCGGGTCCCGGGCGAGCCAGCGGGTGACGGCGGAGTTCACCGCGACCAGGGTGACGGCCCCGATCACGCCGCCGACCAGGCTGTTGTCGTTGCCGATGACGGCGTTCTGCACCACGTTGGAGAGCAGGAAGACGACCACCATGTCGAAGGTGTTCAGCCCGGCCAGCCCGCGTTTCCCGGCGAGCCGGAACAGCAACACGATCAGCGCGTAGACGGCGACGGTCCGAAGGACCTTCTCGACGATCGGCATCTGGACGACCAGCAGGTCATGCCACACGGCCCCGCTCCTCCCACCGCTCCCACCGCGACTCGACGGAACGGGGCCGACGCTACGCCACGGCCGCTAACCGCGCCGCTTCGGCTTGCCGCGCCGGGCCGCCGCCGCGCCCCGCCCGCCGGGCGCGGCCTTCGGCTTCTGCCCGCCCGCCTTCTGGCCGCCCGAGGACTTCTGCTGCTTCGCCTCGGTCGCCGCCTGCCCGGCCCCGCGACCGCGCGAGCTGTTGACCGTACGGCCCCGGACGATCCCGATGAACTCCTCCACCAGGTCGGTCGTCTGCTCAAGCGGCCAGGACAGCGCCACCTGGGACTGCGGCGCGTCCGTCACCGGCCGGTAGGTGAGGTCCCGGCGGTGGTGCAGCCGAGCCAGGGACTGCGGCACCAGGAGCACACCGACGTTGGCCGCGACCAGCTCGATCGCGTCCGCCGTGGTGTCCGGGCGGGCGATGGCGGGGCGCCCGGGCAGGGTGTCGGCAGTGAAGCCGAGGGTGTCGTCCAGCGGGTGGAAGACCACCTCCTCGGCCAGGTCGTCGACCGTGACCTCCTCGGCGGCGGCCAGCCAGTGGTCCTTGGGGAAGACCACGACGGTGGTCTCGGTGTACAGCGGGATCGCGCTCAGCACGTCCTTGTCGACCGGCAGCCGGACCAGCCCGGCGTCCGCGCCGCCCTCGCGCAGGGTCCGCTCGCCGTCACCGACCGGGACCGCGAGGAGGTCGAGCCGTACGTCCGGGAGCCGCTCGTCCCAGACCCGGACCCATTTGCCGGGGGTCACGCCCGGGACGTACACGAGCCGGAAGGAGGGGTTCACCTGCATGTCTGTCACAGGGCAAGGCTACCGACCGTGACGAGGAGCGCCCGCGCGCTCCCTTACCCTTGTCACCATGACATCGCTCAAGCAGAAGACCAGCCAGACCATGAAGCCGGCCACGGCGGCCAAGAAGCTGGGGATCTACCTCGACGCGGCGCCGACCGACTTCCAGGAGGGCGTGGTCTCCCGCGAGGAGCTCAACGCACTGCAGGCCGAGCCGCCGCAGTGGCTCCAGGAGCTGCGCCAGCACGGCCCGCACCCGCGCCCGGTGGTCGCCGCCAAGCTCGGCGTGTCGATCGCCGGCCTGGCCCGCGGCGGCGTGACCGAGGCGCTCACCACCGAGCAGATCGAGGCGATCAAGGCCGAGAACCCGCTCTGGCTGCAGCACGAGCGCGCCAACCAGGTCGACGTCCGCAAGGAGACCCTGCGGATCAAGGAGAAGCACGAGAAGGAGGCCGCCGCCAAGGCCGCCAAGGAGTCGAAGGCCGCCCAGGGCCGCTGATCCTCCCGCGCTCGCCTGCAGGGTGACCGCCGTCGACGGCGTCACCGACCGCCACGGCAGGAACTCCCCCTCCTCCGCCGTGTATTGACCGCATCGCCGGTCGCTCCGAATAATCGGTGCGGTTCGGGCTGCCCCAGGGCACCCCGGACTGCACCGACCGCACCGGAGCAGGGGGATCCTTGATCGAGCAGTCCCAGCACGCCGAACCCGCCGCACTCGCCGCACTCGCCGACGACTACTTCGACGCCGAGAACACCCACAACCCGTTCGACGCGACCCTCGGCGGCGTCGAGGGTTACGCGCACCTGCTGCCCGACCCGTCCCGCGCCGCCGCCCGGCACCACCGCGAGGCGCTGGAGGGCTTCCGAGTCCGGCTCGCCGCGATCCCCCTGGACCGACTGACCGGCGAGGACCGCACCACCCACCGCGTCCTGGCCCGCCTGATCGACAACGGGATCGGCCGGCTCACCCACGGGCTGGACGATTTCTCGATCTCGGCGACCATCGTCGCCAAGCACAACGAAGCCATCACCTCGCTCACGATGGCCCCCGTCGACCACGGGGGCACCGACGCCTACCTGGCACGACTCGCCGCCCTGCCCGGCTACTTCGACGCCGCCCTGCGCCTCGCCCTGGACGCCGCCGCCGAGGGCCGCCACCCACTGCGCAGCGGGGTCGACGCCGCCGTCACCCAGCTGGACTCCCACCTCGCCACCGCCCCCGACGAGGACACCCTGCTGCGCCCGCTGCGGGACCGCCCGGAGCACGAGCGCGCCCTGGCGATCGTGCGCGACGCCGTCCGCCCGGCGCTGGCGCGCTACCGCGCCGGGCTGGCCGGGCAGTTGGCGCCGGCCGCCCGCCCCGACGACCGGGCCGGGGTCTGCCACCTGCCGGGCGGGGCCGAGGGCTACGCCGATGCCGTCGGCCGCTTCACCCGGCCCGGGCTCACCCCGGAGGAGGTGCACCGGATCGGCCTGGACGCGGTCGCCGCGCTGCGCGAGGAGTTCGCCGAACTGGGCGGCAAGGTGCTCGGCATCACCGACCCCGCGGGCGTGCTGGCCGCCCTGCGCGAGGACCGCTCGCTGCGCTTCACCACCGCCGCCGAGATGCTCGCCCTGGTGGACGGCGCCCTGGAGCGGGCCCGCGCCGCCGCCCCGGACTGGTTCCACCCGTACCCGGTCGCCGACTGCGTGACCAGGGAGATCGCTCCGATCGAGGCGGAGACCGCACCGCTCGCCTACTACCAGCCGCCGGGCCCGGGCGGCCGGCCCGGCACCCACTGGATCAACACGCTGCGCCCGGAGACCCGGTTCAGCTACGAGTACGAGGCGATCGCCTTCCACGAGAGCGTGCCCGGCCACCACCTGCAGATCGCCGTCGCCCAGACCCTGCACCACCTGCCGCAGTTCCGGCAGAAGCCGAGCGGCCAGCTGACCGCCCACGTCGAGGGCTGGGGCCTCTACACCGAACGGCTCGCGGACGAGATGGGGCTGTACAGCTCGGACGTCTCCCGCTTCGGCATGCTCTCGATGGACGCCCTGCGGGCGGTACGGCTGGTGGTGGACACCGGGATGCACCACTACGGCTGGTCCCGGGAGCGGGCGATGGCCTTCATGCGGGACAACACCGCCACCCCGGAGGCCAACGTCCGCAACGAGATCGACCGCTACCTCGCCTGGCCGGGCCAGGCCACGGCGTACCTGATCGGCCGTCGGGAGATCGTCCGGCACCGCGAGCGGGCGCAGGCCGCGCTCGGCGCCCGCTTCGACGTCCGGGAGTTCCACCACCAGCTGATCGGGCACGGCAGCCTGCCGCTGGGCGTGCTGGACGAGCTGGTCTCGGACTGGATCGCGGCGCACTAGGTGTTCTGTCCCGTGAGGTTGGGGATGCGGCTGGCGGGTGGCTTGCCTGCGAGTGCGGTGTGTCCGCGGTGGTGATTGTAGGTGTGGAGCCAGGCCAGGTAGGCGTCGCGGCGTTCCTGTTCGGTGCGGTAGGGCCTGGCGTAGGCCCATTCGTCGAGCAGGGTGCGGTTGAAGCGTTCGACCTTGCCGTTGGTCTGCGGCCGGTAGGGCCGGGTTCGCTTGTGGGTGATGCCCTCGGCGGCGAGGGCATCGCGCCAGGCGTGTGACTTGTAGCAGGCGCCGTTGTCGGTCATCACCCGCTGGACGGTGATCCCGGCCCGGGCGAAGAAGGCGTTCGCCCGGGCCCAGAATGCGGCGGCGGTCTCCTTGCGTTCGTCGGGCAGGATCTCGCTGTAGGCCAGGCGGGAGTGGTCGTCGACGGCGTTGTGCAGGTAGCTGTAACCGGCCCCGGAGCGAGTCCTGCGGCCGGCCTGGCGGCCCAGGGACCTGTGGCCGCCGCCGTCTGGGATGTTGCCGAGCTTCTTGATGTCGACGTGGACCAGCTCGCCCGGTGCGGCGCGTTCGTAGCGCCGCACCGGGCGAGCGGTGGCGCGGTCGAGGTGCGCGAGTCGGGCGAGCCGGTAGCGAGTCAGGACCCGGTGCACGGTGGCCGGGTTGAGCCGCAGCAGGTAGGCGATGCGGGCCGGTCCCCAGCGGCGCAGGACGCGGACCTTGACGATCCGCCGCTCGGTGCGGGACGGCAACCGGCGGGGGCTGCGGTGCGGGCGGCTGGAGCGGTCGGTCATGCCCGCCTGCCCGAGCGCTCGGTAGCGGTCGGCCCAGCGCTTCGCGGTGGTCGGCGAGACCTGGAAGCGCTCGGCCGCCCGCCGCAGTGGCCAGCCGTCCTCGACGACGCAGCGGGCCAGGCGCAGGCGTCCGGTCTCGGTCAGCGGTGCGTTACGGTGTGGCATGAGGGCCTTTCTGGGAGCCGGTGCAGATGTCGCAATCCACACCGAGCCAGAAGGCCCTCACTCATTTCAAGATCACCACGCCGTGAGCCCCGTCACCAACCTCCGTGGTCAATACAACTAGGGCCTGTCCGGCGGATCTTGCCGGGCGCACGACGCCGGATCATCCCGCCTGGACGCACGCCCGAATCGTCCAAGTACACCCAGTACGAGGGCGATTCGGGCGCACGCCCAGACGGGCGCGAAGTGGGGGTACCTCCCGGCCGAAGGCTGGGGGAGCCGCGCGCTGATCCGACAAGATCCGCCGGACAGGCCCTAAACCGCCGCGCACCAGCGGGTCGGGGCGGCCCTCGGAGCGCGCCGGCTGCGGAAACGGTTCCGCGCGCCCGGTAAAGGCTTCCCCCGCCCGGACGTGCCGTCACCCGTTCGGCCCCATCGACACGGTAGTGTCCGCTGGCGGTCCTGGCACGCCCGGTGGCCGCCGCTCACGCACACCCAGATGGAGGAGAACCCGTGCCGGCACCCGCCCGCCGCGCCCTGGCCGTGGCCGCGGCCGTCCTGCTCGCCGCAGCCGCAGGCTGCTCGTCCGGCGGTGGCCACACCGCCAAGGGGGCCGGCCACAGCTCCGCCCCGGCCGCCGGCGACGCCGCCCAGCCCGCCCCGGCCGCGATCGTGACCGGGCCCGGCCCGAAGAGCTCGTACGAGGTCCAGCCGCAGCCCGCGCCGGGCAGCTGCCACTACCGCTACACCGCGGACAAGCAGCCGCTGCCCGACCCGAACTGCACCCCGGGGGCGATCAGTCCGGCCGTCAACCAGGACAACCTCAAGGACACCATCTGCAAGCAGGGCGGCTACACCTCGGGCATCCGCCCGCCGGCGAGCCTCACCGGCAAGGAGAAGGCCGAGAACGCCAAGTCCTACGGCTACACCGGCCCGATGGGCGACGCCGAGTACGACCACCTGATCAGCCTGCAGCTCGGCGGCGACCCCAACGACGCCCGCAACCTCTGGATCCAGCCGCCCTCCCCCGACCACGTCCCGGGCAAGGGCCCGAACAACCCCAAGGACTCGGTGGAGACGCACCTGCACACCGCGATCTGCAAGGGCCAGGTCACCCTCGCCGCGGCACAGCAGGCGATCGCCACCGACTGGACCACGGCCGAGGTCAAGCTCGGCATCCGCTCCGGCAGCGCGCCGACCGCCGAGGCCGACGCCGACGGGGACTGACGGGCCGCCCGCCGACGGACGTCCCGTCGGCGGACCGTCCGTCGG
This sequence comes from Streptomyces sp. 1114.5, assembly GCF_003635085.1. Lineage (NCBI taxonomy): Bacteria > Bacillati > Actinomycetota > Actinomycetes > Kitasatosporales > Streptomycetaceae > Streptomyces > Streptomyces sp. 1114.5. The sequence continues at coordinate 1,631,533 of NZ_RBXE01000002.1, read as the reverse complement.
CGGGACGTCCGGTCAGCGTCCGACCGGCACGGAGTGCGCCTCCGCCTCCACCAGCTCGGCGATCGTGTCGAACGGCCGGTACTGCGCGAGCTCCGCGCCCAGCGCCCGGGCCCGCTCCCGGAACCGGCCCTCGCCGAGCACCCGGTCGACGGCGGCGCCGACCTCCACCGGTGCCGGACGGCCCGTCCGCAGGTCCAGCCCCACGCCCGACCACTGCACCCGGGCCGCCACCTCCGGCTTGTCCTCGCTCGCCCCGGCCACCACCAGCGGCACCCCGTACCGCAGCGCCGTCTGCACCCCGCCGTAGCCGCCGTTGCTGACCAGCAGGTCGGTGTGCGGCAGCAGCCGCTCGAACGGGACGTAGTCGACGGCCCGCACGTTCCCCGGCAGGCTCCCGCCGAGCAGCCCGGCCAGCGCCTGCGGGCCGCCCGGGCGGCCGGTCGCGGCCACCACCAGGAGGTCCCGCTCCGCCAGCGCGGTGACGGTCGGGGCGACCAGCTCGCCGAGGTCGTCGTTGGCCAGCGTCCCCTGGGTCACCACGACGACCGGCCGGCCGGCCGTCAGCTCGCCCCACCAGGAGGGCAGCGGCTGCTCGTCACCGACGGCGCCCGGCAGCGCGCCGATCAGGCGGAAGCCGGCCGGGGCGTCGCTGCGCGGGTACTCGAAACCCGGGACGGTCAGCTGCAGGAAGTGGTCCGGCACCGTCACGGCGGCGAGCCCGCGCGGCCCCCGCGGCGCCTCGACGCCCAGCCCGGCGTACACCTTCTCGGTGTACCGCCGCAGCGGCTCGGCGCGCCGGTCCGCCTCCTCCTGCAGCGCCCGGTTGCGGGCCCGGCCCTCCTCCCCCGGCAACGGCGGAAGCCCCGGCCCGAAGGGCGCGGTGTCCACGCTGGGCAGCATCGCCGGGGTGACCCCGATGCCGATCAGCGCCGGGCGCTGCGACCGCGGCCGGCTCAGCGCCAGCGGCAGCGCGCCCTGCAGGAAGGCGTCCGCGATCACGGCGTCCGCCGGGAAGTCTGCCAGCAGCGCGAGCAGCGCCCGGTACTGGGCCGGGATCGGGTCGAGGAAGACGTGCCGCGCGTCGAAGGCCAGCCGCTCCGGACCGGGCGGCAGGCTCGACCGTCCCGGGAAGCTGCCGTCGAGGTCGCGGTCGTCGAAGTCCGCCTCGGCGGGCAGCGCGACGAACCGCACCCCCGCCCGCTCGGCCGCGCCGGCGAACCGCGAGCCGCCGAGGAACACCACCTCGTGCCCGCGGGCGGCGAGGTCGGCGGAGACGGCCAGCAGCGGGCCGGTGTGGCCGTGTGCGGGCAGGGCGGTGGTGATGATCCTGGACAGCGGAGGCTCCTCGGTCGTGCTCGGGCCACTCGGTTCGTGGTCGGCGCTCACCGTACGGACCTCCGGCAGACGACCGATCAACGCCTCGGCACCCCGGTCCTGCAGGCCCTCAGCGCCCCAGCACCGCGCCGCCGTTGACGCCGATCACCTGGCCGGTGACGTACCCGCAGGCCGGCGAGACCAGGTAGGCCACCGCGTCGGCCACGTCGGCGGGCGTTCCGGCCCGGCCGACCAGGGTGTCGGCGACCTTCCGGGCGTGGAACTCCTCGCTCCACCCCGCGCCGAAGATCTCGGTCTCCTCGATGTAGCCGGGCGCGAGGACGTTGACCGTGATCCCGTCCGGCCCCAACTGCCGGGCCAGGCCGAAGGCCCAGCCGTGCAGGGCGGCCTTCGCGGCGGCGTACGAGCCGGCCGAGTGCGGCCCCGCCCCGCCGCGCTGGGCCGCCGCCGAACTGATCACCACCAAGCGGCCGCCGGGGCGGCGCAGCGCGCCCTGCAGGGCGGTGGTCAGCAGCACGGCGGTGAGCAGGTTGACGTCCAGGTCGTGCCGCCACGAGCGGGCCAGCGCGGCCAGGCTGTCGTCCTCGGGCGGGGTGATGATGGCGCCCGCGTTGTTCACCAGGGCGTCCCCCGGGCCGAGTCCGGCGATCCGGTCGGCCGCCGCCGCCACCGCCGCCGGATCGGTCAGGTCGGCCGCCACCGGGACGATCCGCCCCGGCCCCGCCTCCCGCTCGATCTCCTCCCGGGCCTGCTCCAGCACAGCCGCCCGACGCCCGATGATCACCACCCGGCGCCCCTCCCCGGCCAGCCGGGCCGCGATCGCCCGCCCGATCCCGGTACCCCCGCCTGACACCACCGCGAGCCCGTCCCCCGCCATGTCATCCCCCATCACGCCGTCCCCTTCGGTGCTGAACCGACCCCCCGTACGGTAGCGAGGCACGCGAGCGGGCCGGCATCGGGGGGATGGGTGCGTCCCCGCCGGCCCCGCCGGCCCCGAGGAGGTCATCGCCGCAAGGCGCCACCACCACCCGCCCCTGGCCGTCACCAACTGGCCCCGGCTCACGGATCCACGACACCGACCCGCACACCCGACTCCGCCCCCGGTCCGCCGCCACCCCCGGCCGACCCGTCAACCGCCCCGGCCTCGCGGTCGGGACGGTCGGGGCGTGGGGGTCATGCGCGTCCGGGGACGATCGGGAGGCCGCGCTTGTGCTCGGTACGGCGGTAGTGGCCGAGGACGGTGGTGACGGTGTCCTCGGCGACCGGGCGGCCCTCCAGGAAGTCGTCCAGGGCGTCGTAGGTGACACCGAGGGCGTCCTCGTCGGGGCGGCCGGGGGCGAGGTTCTCCAGGTCGGCGGTCGGGGTCTTCTTGACCAGCTCGGCCGGTGCACCCAACGCCTCGGCGAGTGAACGGACCTGACGCTTCGTCAGACCGGACAGCGGCATCACGTCGGCCGCGCCGTCGCCGAACTTGGTGAAGAAGCCGACGGCCGCCTCCGCCGCGTGGTCGGTGCCGACGACCAGACCGCCGTTGGCACCGGCCGCCGCGTACTGGACCACCATCCGCTGGCGGGCCTTGACGTTGCCGCGGACGAAGTCCTCGTGGGCGTGGTCGGTGAAGGTCAGCCCGGCGGCCAGCAGGGCGTCCAGGGCGGCGTCGGTGGCGGGCTTGATGTCGACGGTCAGCAGCTCGTCCGCCTCGATGAACGCGACGGCCCGCTGCGCATCCTCCTCGTCCGCCTGCACCCCGTACGGCAGCCGCATCGCACAGAACGCCGCCGGGTACCCGTCGGCGCGCAGCCGGTCCACGGCGAGCCGGCAGAGCCGCCCGGCGGTGGTGGAGTCCACCCCGCCGCTGATCCCGAGCACCAGCGTCCGGGCGCCGGCGGCACGGACCTGCTCGGCGAGGAAGGCGACGCGCCGCTCGGCCTCCCGCAGCGGGTCGGCGACGGGCACGACCCCGAGGGCGCGGGCGATCTCCCGCTGGAGGTCGGCGGTCAGGGGCTCGGTCATTCCGACTCCTCGGGGCAGCGGACGCGGTGGGTGCCCGTCATCGACGTCACCAGGGAGTACAGCGAGGTGGTGGCGGTGATGAACAGCCGGTTGTTCTTCGGGCCGCCGAAGGTGAGGTTGGAGACGGGCTCGGGGACGAGGATACGGCCGATGAGCGTGCCGTCGGGGGCGTAGCAGTGGATGCCGTCGCCGAAGGCGGCCGCCCAGAGCCGCCCGTCACAGTCGAAGCGGATGTTGTCGAAGCGGATCCGCCCCGCGGGGCCGTCGCCGCCCTTGGCGAAGACGCCGCCGTCGGCGAGGGTCCCGTCCGCGCGGATGTCGAAGACCCGGATGTGGCCTTCCCGGGAGTCGGAGACGTAGAGCCGCTGCTCGTCGGCGGAGAGCACCAGCCCGTTCGGCCCGGTGAAGCCGTCGGCGGCCAGCTGGACCTCGCCGCTGCGCGGGTCGATCCGGTAGACGTGGCAGGCGCCGATCTCGGACTCGGCGCGGTGGCCCTCGTAGTCGCTGGTGATGCCGAAGTCCGGGTCGGAGAACCAGATCGCGCCGTCCGACCGGACCACCGCGTCGTTGGGCGAGTTGAGCCGCCTGCCCCGGTAGCGGTCGGCGAGGACGGTCGTGCGGCCGTCGTGCTCGGTGCGGGTGACCCGGCGGTTGCCCTGTTCGCAGCTGATCAGCCGGCCTTCGCGGTCGAGGGTGTTGCCGTTGGTGTGCCCGGCCGGGGAGCGGAGGACGCCGACCGTGCCGGTGGCCTCGTCCCAGCGCAGCAGGCGGTCGTTGGGGATGTCGCTCCAGATCAGCTGGCGCCAGGCGGGCAGGTAGAGCGGGCCCTCGGCCCAGCGGCAGTCGCCGTGCAGCTTCTCCAGCCGGGTGTCGCCGTTGACGCAGTAGCGAAACCTGTCGTCCAGGATCTCATACAGGCCGAACTCGATGGAGCCAGACATCATTCACCCCGCGCAGTCATTGACCGGATCTGTTCCGGTGAACCGGAGTATGTCAGAGCGCGGTATGGTCCCACCATGGCCCCCACCCCCACCGAGCACCTCGACGACACCGACCGCGCACTGCTCCTCCTGCTCCAGCAGGACGCCGGGCAGCCGTACGCGGCCCTGGGCAAGGCCGTGGGGCTCTCCACGGCGGCGGCGCACGAGCGGGTGCGCAAGCTGCGCGAGCGCGGAGTGATCCGCCGCACCACGGTGGAGGTGGACCCGAAGGCCCTCGGGCTCGGGGTGCTGTCCTTCGTGATGGTGGACTCCTCGGCCTGGATGGGCGATTCGGCGCAGGCCTTCGCGGCCATCCCCGAGATCGAGGAGGCGCACGTCATCGCCGGCAGCGCCTCGGTGCTGGTCAAGGTGCGGACGGCGACCACCGAACAGCTCCAGGACGTGCTGCGGCGGCTCTACGCGATCCAGGGCGTGAACGGGACACAGGCGACCGTCGTCCTGGAGACCTTCTTCGAACGGCCGCCCGCACCCTAGCCTTCGGCCGCCCCGGGCCCCTCCGGCTTGGTCAGCGAGACCGGGCCGGCCGGCGCCTTCGGGTGCGTCAGGATGTCGAGCACCACGCCGCCGTCCACCGTTTCCTGGGCGACCAGCAGGTTCGCCAACTCGTCCAGGTGGTGCCGGTGTTCGGTGAGCAGGCCGACGGCCCGGCGCTCTGCCTGCCGCAGCAGCGCGGCGACCGCCTCGTCCACGGCGCGCTGGGTCTGCTCGGAGTACGGGCGGCGCAGCAGGTCCTCGGGGTTGTCGCCGAGGTAGTGCGGGGTGCCGCTGGAGTAGCCGACCGGGCCGAGCTCCGGGGAGAGGCCGAACTCGCGGACCATCCGGGTGGCGACCGAGGTGGCGTTGGCGAGGTCGTTGGCAGCGCCCGTGGAACCCTCGCCGAACACGACCAGTTCCGCGGCCCGGCCGCCGAGTTGGACGGTGAGCACGTCGGTCAGGTAGCTCTCGCTGTACAGGTGCCGCTCGGCCTCCGGCAGTTGCTCGGTGGAGCCGAGGGAGACGCCGGCCGGGAGGATGGTGACCTTGGCGACCGGGTCGGCGTGCTCGCAGAGCGCGGCCATCAGGGCGTGCCCGGACTCGTGCACGGCGACGGCGTGCCGCTCCTCGGGCAGCAGCGCGTTGGAGGACTCCCGGCGGCCGAGCAGGACGCGGTCGCGGGCGGCGTCGAGGTCGTCGGCGGTGATGGTGGCGCGTTCGGCGCGGACGGCGTTGATGGCGGCCTCGTTGACCAGGTTGGCGAGGTCGGCGCCGGAGAACCCGGGGGTGCCGCGGGCGATCCGGTCGAGGTCGGCGCCGGGGGCGAGGGTCTTGCCGCGGGTGTGCACGGTGAGGATGGCCGCCCGCTCGGCCTGGTTGGGCAGCGGGACGGTGACCTGCCGGTCGAAGCGGCCGGGGCGCAGCAGGGCGGGGTCGAGGGCGTCCGGCCGGTTGGTGGCGGCGATGACGACGATGCCGGTGCCCTGGTCGAAGCCGTCCATCTCGGAGAGCAGTTGGTTCAGGGTCTGCTCGCGTTCGTCGTTGCCGCCGAGCCGGGTGCCGCCCGCGCGGCGGCCGCCGACGGCGTCGATCTCGTCGATGAAGATGATCGACGGCGCGCGTTTGCGGGCCTCGTCGAAGAGGTCGCGGACCCGGGAGGCGCCGACGCCGACGAACATCTCGACGAATCCGGAGCCGGTCACCGAGAGGAACGGCACTTCGGCCTCTCCGGCGACGGCCCTGGCCAGCAGGGTCTTGCCGGTGCCCGGCGGCCCGACCATGATCACTCCGCGCGGCCCCTTGGCTCCGGCGGCGGCGTACCGCTCCGGGCTGCGCAGGAAGTCGACCACCTCGCTGACCTCCTGCTTCACCCCTTCGTAGCCCGCGACGTCGGCGAACCCGGTGGCGGGCCGCTCGGCCTCGATGATCTTCGCCCGGGAACGGCCGATGGCGCTCAGCCCGCCGCCCAGCGACCGGGCGGCCAGCCGGCCCGACCAGAGGAACAGCCCGCCGAACAGCAGCAGCGGCAGGAACAGCAGCAGTGTGGACCAGATCGAGTTGCCGCTGCCGGAGCGGCTGCCGGTGACGGTCACGTGCTGGTCGGTGAGCGTCTTGCTGAGCTGGGCGGTGTCCAGGGCGGTGGGGATCTGGCTGGTGAAGTGGGTGCCGTCCTTGAGCGTGCCGTTCACCCCGCCGGTGTCGCTGACGTCCACGGTCTGCACCTGGCCGGCGTCGACCCGGTTGACGAAGTCGGTGTAGCCGTAGCGGGTGCCGGGCTTGCCGGGGTTGGAGAACAGGACCAGCAGGAGCAGCGTCACCAGCACGGCGACGGGCAGCAGCCAGCGGCGCCACGAGGGCGGCGGGGGCTTGGCGCCCGGGCCCCCGGGGCCGGGGCGTTGTCCCGGGCGCTGGCCGGGGCCTTGACCGGGGCCTTGACCGGGGCGTTGGCCCTGGCCCCAGCCGGGGCCGGGGCCGGGGCCAGAGCCGCCGGGGCCAGGTCCGGAGCCGGATGCTCGGCCGGGGTCAGGTCCCGCCCCGGAGCCCGGCGGTGTCGCGGGGTGGCGGGCAACGTACAGCCGGATTCGTACGATCATCCACGCTCACCACCTCTCGAAGGCCTCCGGGCCTCCGTCTCCATGGTCGAGCGCGGCTCAGGAGAAGTCGAGCGAGTCCGTCCGGGTGCGCTTGAGCTCGAAGAACTTCGGGTACCCGGCCAGCAGCCGGACGCCCTCGAAGACCCGTACGGCGTCCTCGCCGCGCGGGATCGCGCTGAGCACCGGGCCGAAGAAGGCGACGCCGTCCACGTGGATGGTCGGCGTGCCGACCTCCTCGCCGACCGGGTCCATGCCCTCGTGGTGGCTCTTGCGCAGCGCGATGTCGTACTCGGTGCTGGTCGCGGCGTCGGCCAGCTCCTCGGGCAGGCCGGCCGCGACCAGGGCCTCCCGGATGACGGTGTCGTCGGCGGGCCGGTCCTGGTTGTGGAAGCGGGTGCCGAGTTCGGTGTACAGGTCGCGCAGCACGTGCTGGCCGTGCTTCTCGGCGGCCGCGATGCAGACCCGGACGGGGCCCCAGCCGGTGGTCATCAGGCGCTGGTAGCGCTCGGGCAGGTCGGTGCGGCCCTCGTTGAGGACGGACAGGCTCATCACCCGGAAGGTCAGGTCGAGCTCGCGGTGGCGCGCGACCTCCAGGATCCACCGGGAGGTGATCCAGGCGAACGGGCAGACGGGGTCGAAGTAGAAGTCGACCTTGGTGGGCTTCGTCGGGTTGTCGGCCGGGGTGTCGGTCGCGCTGTTCGTCAGGGTGTTCGTCATACCGATGAGATTAGCGGTCGAGTGGACCGCTCTGCAGTGCCAATTAGTAGGCGTTTTATTGGGCCACTTCGGGTCGCTTCAGGGCGATTCGGGCCGCCGTTGCGGGCGCGGATCGTGCCGCCGCTGCGGGGCGGTCCGAGCCGCCGTTGCGGGCGCGGATCGTGCCACCGCTGCGGGGCGGTCCGGGCCGCCGTTGCGGGACGGGCGCTTGGAGCCGCCGCTTCGACCCTCCGCCGGCACTCAGCTGCAGGTCGTCCCGTCCGCCGGCACCGTGCCGTCCAGCAGGTAGGCGTCCACGGTCTGCTTCAGGCAGGGGTTCCCGGTGTTGTAGCCGCCGTGCCCCTCCCCCTGCAGGGTGACGGTGACGCCGACGCCCGCGCCGAGCTGCTGCGCCATCGCCCGGGCGCCCTCGACCGGCGTGGCCGGGTCACCGGTGGTGCCGACCACCAGGATCGGGGCGGCGCCGGGGGCCGCGACCTCCGGGTGGTCACCCTTGCCGGGGACGGGCCAGCCGGTGCAGCCGGTCAGGCCCCAGGCGGTGAAGGCGCCGAAGACCGGGGAGGCGGCCTGGAACTGCGGCAGTTGCTGCTGGACGTCCTGGTCGGAGTAGCGCTGCCGCGCGTCCACGCAACCGATCGCCCGGTTCGCGGCGCTCAGGTTGCTGTAGTGGCCCTGCGCGTCGCGCCCGTTCAGCCCGTCGGCGAGCTGGAGCAGCGTGTTGCCGGTGCCCTGGTCCATCGCCTCGGTGAGCCCGGCGGCGAGCACCGGCCAGGTCTCCTGGCTGTACAGGGCGCCTGCGATGCCGGTGACGGCCAGGTTCTCGGTGAGCTGCCGCCCGCTCTGGGTGGGCAGCGGCGACTGCTGGAGCTTGCGCACCAGCGCGGTGACCTTCGCGGTGCCCTCCTCGCCGCCCGCGCCGGTCGGGCAGGAGCTGCCGGCCTGGCCGGCGCAGGCCTTCATGAAGTCGTCGAGGGCGAGTTGGAAGCCCTGGGCCTGGCCGAGCGCGGACTGCTGCGGGTCCTTGGTCGGGTCGATCACCGAGTCCAGCACGAGCCGGCCGACCTCCTGCGGGAACAGGTGCGCGTAGACACCGCCGAGCTGGGTGCCGTAGCTGATGCCGAAGTAGGAGAGCTTCCGGTCGCCCAGCACCTGCCGCATCAGGTCCATGTCCCGCGCGGCGCTCTCGGTGTCGACGTACGGCAGCACCGGGCCGGAGTTGTGCTCGCAGGCGGAGACGAACCGGGCGTTGCTGTCGTCCAGCGCCTTCACCCCGGCCGGGTCGTCGGGGGTGCTGTCGGCGGCGACGCCGGCGTCCATCGCCTGGTCGTCCAGGCACGTCACGCCGTCGCTGGCGCCGACCCCGCGCGGGTCGAAACTGACCAGGTCGTAGCGGGAGTTGAGGGAGGCGTAGGTCTGGGCGAGGGCGGGCAGGGTGGCCACCCCGGAGGCGCCGGGGCCACCGAAGTTGAACAGCAGCGAGCCGATCCGCTGCTGTTCGTCCCTGGCCCTGCTGCGGATCAGGGCCAGGTCGATGGTCCTGCCGTCCGGCTTGGCGTGGTCCAGCGGGGCCTTGAGGGTGGCGCACTGCCAGTCGCCGGCGGGCGCGGTGCCGCCGCCCTGGGCGGTGCTGGGGGCGGCGCAGGCGTGCCAGTCCAGCTTCTGGGCGGCCAGCCCGGTGGGCGATCCGGTCGCCGACCCGCTGCCCGATCCCGCCGCCGTTCCGGAGGCCGGGGAGGTCGGGGAGGCCGGGGAGGCCGGGGAGGTCGGTGCGGGCTCGGCGGCGGAGGAGCTGTCGCCCTGGCAGCCGGTGGCGGCGGTGAGCAGCAGCGCGGTCAGGCCGAGCGCTCCTGCGCCGCGAACGACGGTGTGCATGGGGCGGGTCCACCTCTCGGGTCTGCCGGGTACCCGGCGCGCGGCGGGACGGCGTACGCCCGGCGCGCGGCGCGGTCGACGCACCACAGACCCTAGGGGCCGGAGACCGCGCATGCCCTCCGGGAACCTCCGGACGGAGGGCGTGCGCCGCTCGGTCTGCCACCGGCCGGCCGAGTGAGGGGAGCCCCCCCCTGCCGGCCGGGTGAGGGAGCCCCCTGCCGATCGGCAGGGGGCTCCAGGAGCCTTTCCCCTCAGGAACCTCCCGATCGGCACATGTGCGGAAAGCGACGCCGCGTCAGGATGACGGTCATCGGGGCTCCTCGGCGGAGCCCGGGAAGGAGCTTTCCCATGACCGTGCTGTCACTCGTGCTCACGCTGTCCGCCGCTGCCCTGTCCGCCGTGGCCTTCTCCGCCGCCGTTCCCGCTGGTGCCTCCGAAGGCTCAGCGCGGCTGCATTCCCGGCTTCCCGCGCACCGCGTACGCCGGCAGGCGCAGGCCGTCGAGGGCGGCCCGGGGCAGGCTCAGCCCGAACCGCCGCTCGACGGCGCCGAGGGCGCGGCGGTGGGCAGCGCCGGCACCGGCGCCGGCACCCGCACTGCCCGCCGCCGCGGGGTCGCAGGGGGTGACGCCGTCCCGCTCCAGCACGCTCGCCGCGATCAGGTCCGGCACCAGCAGGTCGGGCTCCTGCCCCCAGCGCCAACGCTCCTCGCCGAGGCCGAAGCCGCACAGCACGGCGCCGTCGCGGGCGTAGTCGAGCAGTGCCGGCCGCTGCTCCGGCATCGGCCGGAAGTGCACCACCTCGACTCCGTCGCGCGCTATCTCGGTGAGCAGTTCGCCGCCGGTGGAGTCGCCGTACTCGATCGCGAACGACCAGCCTCCGCACTCGCCGACCCTGATCACGCCGTCGCCGTCGTCGCCCGGGCGGTAGACCTCGATGTCCAGGTCGCGGACCTCGGTGTCGCTGATCGGCTCGGTCCCGGCGGCCGGGTCGGCGCCCATCCGGCGGGCGAGTTCCCGGGGCGGGATCCCCCGGGCGAACACCACGCCGCCGATCTCACCGTCCTCGTCGGGCCGGCCCGCCGCTGACCCGCCGGTGCGCGGCCCGCCGATCTCCGCGAGCCACTGGATGCCGTCGCCCCACCGGATGCCGTCGCCGCCCTCGCCCGCTCCTTCGCACGTGCCGTCCGTCATGCCGCCCTCCCCTGGCGCCGGCCTGCGGTGGCCAGGCGCGCCGGTCGGCACCCTAGCCGAGACCACCGACGGCCGGAGCCCGCTCACCGGTTCGGTGCCGGAACCGGCCCGGTGCGGGCCGGCATCCACCCTCGACCGACCGAACGGAGGCTGATCCGACCGCCGAACTCACCTGGTCCGCGCCGCCGTTCACCCGACCCCGGTGCGCGAGGCGGTTCACCCGACCCCGGGCCGCCCGTCCCGACCGGCCGCCACCTCGAACAACAGCTTCGCTGCCACCGTCGCCCCGTCGGCACGGACGGTGCCGGCCACGGCCTCCGCCCGGGCCCGGGTCTCGGGCGCCAGGGCCGTGGCGAGCGCTGCGGAGAGGGAGTCGACCGTGGGCGCTGGGTCGAGGTGGGCCGCGCCGATGCCCAACTCGGCCACGCGGCGGGCCCAGTACGGCTGGTCCGCGATCCGCGGAACGACCACCTGGGGCGCGCCGGCCCGGGCCGCCGCCGTCGTGGTGCCCGCCCCGCCGTGGTGCACGACAGCGGCCACCCGCCGGAACAGGGCCTGCTGGTTGACCTCGCCGACGACCAGGCAGTCGTCACGGTCGTCGACCGGGGTCAGGCCGGCCCAGCCACGGGCGAGGACGATCCGGCGGCCGTGTGCGCGGGCCGCCTCGGTCGCCACCCGGGCGATGCCCTGCGGGGCGTGCGCGGCCATGCTGCCGAAGCCGACGTACACGGGCGGCTCACCGGCGTCCAGGAAGGCCTCCAGGTCGGCCGGGAGCGGGCGGTCGTCGGGCAGGATCCACGCCCCGGTCTGTACCGGGTCGAGTTCCGTCATGCCCTGCGACGGGCAGAGCAGCGGGTCTGCGGCCAGCCACGGGCGGTCGGTCAGGACGTGGTCGCGGACGTTTTCCACCGGCGGCAGGCCGAGCGCCGCCCGGTGGCGGTTCAACGCCTCGCCGTACAGCCCGTTGACCCGCTGGGCGTCCTGCTCCCAGAGCACCCGGGGGTCGGTCTCGTCCTGCGGGGAGGGCGTGCCCGGCCGCGCTCCGGGGCGGAAGTGCCGCGACGGCAGTCCGAAGATGTGGAAGCACGCGAGCACGTACGGGATACCCAGGTGTTCGGCCACGTCCCGGGCACCGGCCGGCATCAGGCCGGTCGCCAGCAGCACGTCGCAGCCCTCGGCCGCCGCGGTGAGCGTCTCGAAGCGTGCGGCGACCAACTCGGGGGCCAGCCGGAACGCGTCCTGCGCCGTCGGCGGCCTCGGGCCGGCCACCACGGAGTGCACCGTGGGCCCGAGCGGCACCAAGGGCACGCCGACCCGCGCCAGCAGCCCCACGAACTCCTCGTCCGGCGGCGCGCACACCCGTACCTCGGCACCGAGCCCCCGCAGCGCCGCCGCCAGCCCCGCCAGCGGTTCGACATCACCGCGTGATCCCCACGTCGTCAACAACACACGCATTTCGAGACTCCCGTTTCCGCAGGTCATGGCCGTCAGACCAGAGATTCTGCGGGAGGACGGGGGCCTTGCCGCAAGCCCCCGGGTGGGCTATAGCTTGGTAGTGGCAGGGAGCGCGATCTCCCTGCCGTTTCCATGTCCGCTTCCTTGTTCCGCTCCGGCTCTCACCGCCCCGGCCCTCACCGCCCCGGCCCCCGCCACACCGGCCACCACCGGACGACGGCGGTGGCCCGGCGGGCAGACGGGCAGGTGGGCGGGTGGTCAGGTGGGCAGACCGGCGGCGGCCAGACGAGCGGCAGGCCGGCGGTCGTCGGGCAGACCCCCCGTCAAGCCCCGACCCCGCCGTCACCCGCGGCGCGTCACACCCGGCGGCGCATCAGCAGTGCATAGGCGGCCCCCGCGACGACCATCCCGACCGGCAGCGCCAGGTCCACGCCCACCAGGGCGGCCACCGGGCCGGTGTAGAGGGTGTCGACGCACAGGGCCGCGCTCACCACGCCCGCGGTGAGGGCGATCGCGCCCGCGGGGTTGACGCCGGCGCGGTACCAGTAGGGGCTGCCGGGGGTCTCGTCGCCCAGGGCATGGCCGTCGTACCGGTTGCGGCGCAGCAGGATGTCGGCGATGTAGATGGCGGTGCTGGGACCGAGGAGGACGACGGTCAGCTGGAGCACGTTGCTGACGGTGTCGAGGAAGTTGGAGACCAGCAGCGCGTACAGGGTCAGCGCGACCGCGACCGCGCCGTCCACCAGCACGCTGACGGTGCGGCGGATGCGGATGCCGACGGCCTGCAGGGCGAGGCCCGCGCTGTAGGCGGTCAGGGCGTTGACGGCGATGGTGCCGACGACGAGCGAGAGCAGGAAGACCGGGTTGAACCAGCCGGGCAGGATCGTCTGCAGGGCGGCCTGCGCGTCGGTCATGTCGACGGCGGTGGCGCCGAGCACGCCGAGGCCGCCGACCGCGACGCTCGGCAGGAAGCCGCCGAGGGCCGTCCAGCCGAGGACCGCGCGCGGGGAGGTACTGGTCGGCAGGTAGCGGGAGAAGTCGGCGCTGGTGGTGTACGAGAGCGGGCCGGAGGCGATCAGGGCGATTCCGGCGAGGACGGCCGCCCAGAGGGCGCTGCCGGTGAGCGGTTCGGGCTGGGTCCAGCCGAAGTCGGCGTGTCGGACGATGGCGTACCCGACGACCGCGAAGGCCGCGGTGAGCACGAGGGTGATCGGCAGGTAGAGCCGGACGATCACGGCGTGGCCGTACACGCTGATGGTGAGGGTGACCACGACGATCGCGATCACGATGGCGATCTTGATCGGGGTGGTGGGGGTGATCCCGATCCGTTCGACGAGTGAGAAGGCGGCGACGGCGGCCGCGGCGAGGTTCAGCGCGAAGTAGCAGACGGAGATCATCCAGCCGGTGACCGCGTTGTTCACGCGGTTGCCGCGGATGCCGTACATGGTGCGGGTGATGACCTCGCTGGGCGCGCCGGCGGCCGGTCCGGAGACCGCGAGCAGGCCGGTGCCGAGCCAGAAGAGGTTGCCGACGACGACGACCGCGAAGGCCTGCCAGAGGCTGAGGCCGGTCAGGACGAGGGCGCCACCGACCACCAGGTTGAGGTAGTTGACGCTGGCCGCCGCCCAGACGGCGAAGAGTTCGCGGGTGCGGCCGCGCCGCTCGGTGTCGGGGATGTGGTCGATGCCGTGGACCTCGACCCGTCCGCCGCGTTCCGGCCGGGGTGGTGCGGCGGGGTCCGGGGCGGGGTCCCGGGAGAGGCCCGGGGTTCTGTGGGGGTCCGGGGATCTGTGGGGGTCCGGGGATCTGTGGGGGTCCGGGGATCTGTGGGGGTGGTCCGGGAGCGTGGACGCCATTGGGGCCCTCCGTGGGGGGTGTCGTGCCCACCTGCTTGCTTATTGGTCGCACACTCAATAGCATCCGGCACATGACGTCAAGCGTTCAGCGCAAAAGGGTTCGCAAATCCCCCGACGACCGGCGGGCGGAGATCGTCGGGGCCGCGGCGGAGGTCGCCCTCACCGAGGGTCTGGAGTGCATCACGCTGCGCCGGATCGCCGAGCAGCTCGACGTCAGACCAGGCCTGATCAGCCACTACTTCCCCGCCGTGGAGGACCTCGTCGCCGAGGCCTTCGGCAGCGCCGCCACCGCGGAGTTGGAGACGCTGCTACCCGCCGACCCCCAGGACGGCTCCCCACTGCGGCACCTCTCCCGCTTCTTCGCCCGTACCACCGGCCCGGCCTACGACGACATGAGCCGGCTCTGGCTCAACGCCCGCCACCTCAGCCGCTACCGCCCCGTCCTGCGCGACCGTGTACTCGAACAGGAGAAGGACTGGCGCGGCCGGCTCAGCGGCGTCATCGCCTCCGGCGTCGAGCAGGGCGAGTTCCGCGCCGAGGACCCGGTGCTGACGGCGGTCCGGATCCTCGTGGTGATCGACGGCCTGGCCGGCCACGCCAACACCGGGCTGCGCAACCACCCGTCCGGCGTCACCCGGCTCGCCGCCGCCACCGCCGAACGCGAACTCGGCCTCGCCGACGGCACGCTGAGCCCCACCGACACCCCCGACCCCGCCGACACCCCGGACGCTGCCGCCCCCACCCCCGGCCCCTCCCCCGAACGGCCCTGACCCCACCGGATCCCGACCTCCCCCACGCTGCCGACGCCCCCAACTCCCCCACCCCGCAACAGTGCTGGAGCCGAAGTGCGCACCTCCCTCGTCCTCCTCTCCGCCCGCCTGCTCGACCCCGCCTCCGGTGGCTTCCTGCCGCAGACCGCCCTCGCGGTCGTGGACGGCCGGATCGCCGCGCTCGGCGACGACCGCACGATCCGCGAACTCGCCGACCCCGCCACCACGGTGATCGACCTCAAGGGCGCCGTCGTCACCCCCGGCTTGGTGGACGGCCACCTGCACCCGGTCAGCGGCGCCGAACTCACCCACGGCCTGGACCTCTCCGGCTGCACCGACCTGGCCGCCGTCCGGGCCGCTCTCGCCGCCGAGGTCCGCCGGCTCGCCCCCGGTGCCTGGCTGCACGCCTGGGGCCTGGACCCGAACGTCTTCGGCGACCGCCCGGTGGAGTCCGCCGCGCTGGGCCCCGTCCTGGACGGCGTCCCGGCGCTGCTCCAGCTCTTCGACGCCCACTCGATGCTCGCCAGCCCGCGCGCCCTGGAGCTGGCCGGCGTGGACGGCCCGCGCACCTTCGCCCAAGCCGCCGAGGTGGTCTGCGACGCCGACGGACGCCCCACCGGGCTCCTGCTGGAGGACGCCGCCGGCGAGCTGGTCGAGCGCGCCGCCCCGCAGCCCACCCGCGCCGAGCGCCGCGAACGCCTCGCCGCCGCACTGCGCGCCATGGCCGCCGCCGGCCTCACCGGCGGCCACGCGATGGACGCCAACGGCGACAGCCTCGACCTCTACGCCGAGCTGGACGAGGCCGGTGAGCTGCCGCTGCGTCTGCGGGTCGCCCCCTGGTGCCAGCCCGGGGTGGACCGGGACGGGCTGCGCGCGCTGATCGAGCAGCAGGGCCGGGGCGGGCGGCTCTGGCGGGTGGACGGCGTCAAGCTGTTCATGGACGGCACGATCGACAACGGCACCGCCTGGCTGGAGAAGCCGGACTGCCACGGCGAGTCCACGCACGCCTTCTGGCCCGATCCGGCGCACTACACCCACGTCGTCCAGGAGTTGCACTGGGCCGGAGTGCCGACCGCCACCCACGCGATCGGCGACGCCGCCGTCCGACACGCCCTCGACTCGATCGAGAAGGCGTCGCACGAGGGGCCCACCGCCGCACGACAGCGCACTGCCGCCGTACGACCGGGCACCGCCACCGCCCACCCTCGCACCACCTCCGTCCGGCACCGGATCGAACACATCGAGACCGTCCCCGACGAGGCCGTCCGGCGCTTCGCCGAGCTGGGCGTGATCGCCTCCATGCAGCCCACCCACTGCTGCGACTTCACCCGGGCCGACCACACCGACAACTGGTCCCGCCGCCTCGGCGAGGAGCGGGCGGACCGCGCCTGGCGCTGCCGCGACCTGTGGGATGCGGGCGCCACCGTGGTCCTCGGTTCGGACTGGCCGATCGCCCCCTACCCGCCGCTGGGCGTCATGGCGGGCGCCCGCCACCGCCGCCCCACCCGCGACCTCAGCAGCCCCCCGCACAACCCGGGCCAGGCGCTCACCGCCCTGGAGGCGCTGTTGGCGATGACCGCCAACGCCGCCCACGCGGGCGGCGAGGAGCAGCTGGCGGGCCGGATCACGGTCGGCCACCGAGCGGACCTCACCGTGCTGGCTGCCGACCCGCTCACCACCCCGGCCACCGAACTGGCAGACCTCCCCGTCCTGTTGACGGTCCTGGACGGCCGGCCGACCCACCGCACCGACTCCCTCTGACCGAGGGCGGCCCGCACCGTCACCAGCACCCACCGACCAGCCGCCGAGCAGCAATCACCCGTCACCCCGTGAAGCAGCCGTCCCGCGCCACCACCCGGCCCGCGCGGACCACCGGTTCGCGCGGCTGCCTCACATCGTGGACGACCTTTCCCGGCAGGTAAAACATCCTACGTTTCTCTCGGTAGTCTGCTTATCATCTCCGGGTTTCCCATCCCCCATCCGGAGCACCCACGCATGCCCACGCCACCACCCGCCGCCACACCCAGGCCGCACCCGCTGCACGTCCTGGGGTCCACCGTCTTCGCCATCGGCGCCCTGCTGGTGCTGGCCGCAGTCGGCGTGCTGCTCCACCAACCGCTGCTGATCCCGCCGTTGGCGGCCAGCGCGGCGCTGGTGTACGGCGCGCCCGGCCTGCCGATCTCACAGCCGCGCAACGTGGTCGGCGGTCAGTTGATGTCCGCCCTGATCGGCTTCGCCACCCTCGCCGTCACCGGCAGCACCGCCTGGGGCGCGGCCATCGCCGCCGGTCTCTCGCTCGGTGCGATGCTGCTCACCCACACCTCGCACTCCCCCGCCGCGGCCAGCGCCCTCCTCGTGGTCCTGCAGGCTCCGCACCTCGTGCCCTTCCTCCCGCTGCTCGCGCTGGCGACCACACTCCTGGTCCTCATCGGCCTGCTGCCCGGCCGGATCGGCGGGCACCCGGTCCGCTACCCGCTGTCCTGGGTGAGCGTGTCCCCCGGCCCACGGTGACCGCCGGCCCACTCTCCCGCCGACCGTTCCGCCCCCGAACTGCGAACCACCCTGCCGACGCCACGGTGCACCCGGGATACGGGGCTGGAAACACCGTCCCGTCAGGCCTCGTCCCGACCGCCCACCACGCCGCGGCTTCCACGCCATCGGCGAGACCCTCCGCGCTGCCCCAGGCCCGGACACCGACCGCTGAGCAGCAAACCCCTCGGGCGCCGCGCCGACGGGTGCCCGGCGGTCCGCCGGACACCCCGCCCGACGGGACCACCGGCCCCGCTACTCCCCCTGCTCGGCCGCCGACTTGACGCCTTCGAGGGTGGCCGTCATTCCGGTGCGCAGCTCGCCCAGCCGGAAGTCGACGATCTTCTCCTCGTACTCCGGCCTGGCGTCGATGGCGAGGCTGACGCCACTGCGGCCGGGGCCGATCACCACCGACTCGCGCAGCCGAGTGCCGCCGTCCTCCGCGGTGAGGTCGAAGCGCCACCGGGCCAGCGCGCCCGACGGCTCGGAGACCGGCTCGCCGTAGCGGCCGTCCGCGTCCATGACGGCCCACGCAAACACGCGGTGACCGGCAGCATCGGCCGCGCCGGCCGCGCCGGCCGCATCGGCCCGGTCGTCCGCGCCGGTCAGCTCGGTCACCTCGGAGACCGTCCGCCAATCCGGCATGCCCGCCCGGCGGTTGTGGCCCTCGAAGCGGGCGCCCGGCGCGGGGCCGTCCGCGCCGTCCAGCCAGGCGACGCGGTGGAGCTCCGGGCTGAGCCGGGCGGGCAGGCCGATGTCCGTGACCAGCTCCCAGACCCGCTCCAGCGGCGCCTCGACGAACACCTCGCACTGCGTACCCGGACCGTCGGCGTACCGCATGGCCGTTCCCCCTCCTCTCGCACGTCACACCCGTCCGGGCGCGACGCCGTCCTGCGTCTCGTGTCCTGCTGCTGACCTGCTGCTGACCTGCTGCATCGATGCGGGTCGACACCCGCCCGCCGCACCCGACGCTGCGTCCGGAACGCCGCGAAGGAAGCGGGCGGGTTGCCGCCCTGGGCCCTGGATCGATGATCGATCCCGCCGAACACCCAAGTCAATCCCCGGGTTTGCTGGGGGACACCCAAGCGATACCTTGGACCATCGTGACCATTGACGACCTCCGTGTCTTCGCCGCGGTCTGCCGGGCCGGCTCGCTCAGCGCCGTCGCCCGCGACCTCGGCTGCACCCAGTCCGCGGTCAGCCAGCACGTGAAGCGGCTGGAGCGGGAACTCGGCCTCTCCCTGATCGAACGGCACCCGCGCGGGGTGGTGCCCACCAAGGCGGGCCGGGTCCTTCAGGCCGCCACCGTCACCGGCCTCGGCAGCATCGACCACGCGCTGCACCGGATCGCCGAACTCGCGCGCGGCGAGGGCGGATCCGTACGCATCACCACCGGCGCCACCAGCGTCCGGCACTTCATGTCCGCGGCCGTGGTGGCCTTCCGGCGGCGCTTCCCGCAGGTCAGCCTGGAGTTCCAGACCGAGGTCTCCAGCCGCAGCTGCCTGGAGTCGCTGACCGCCGGACGGGTCGACCTCGCCTGGATCACCCTCGGCACCCCGGTCCGCGGCATCGACCAGCGGCCGGTCGTCGACCTGCCGTGGGTGCTGGCCGTCGCGGCGGGCGACCCGCTCGCCGCCAGGGCCCGCATCGAGCCGGCCGACCTGCAGGACGCCCGGCTCATCGGGCTGCCGCAGAACTCGGTCGCCCGCTCCCAACTCGATTCCTGGCTGGGGAAGTCGGGCATCAGGCCGGTCTTCGACACCAGCGTCGCGGACTGGGACACCGCGATCCTGCTCGCCGAACTCGGCCTCGGCCACGCCGTCGTCCCGGCCCTCCCCCAGTGGCAGGGCCCCGGCCACCCCGGCCTACGGCTGCTCCCGCTGCCCGACCTGCCCGCCCTCACCGCCGGCTGGGCCATCCGCGACTGGGAGAACCTCTGCCCCCTCGCCCGCGCCTTCGCCGACACCGTGGCCGCCCACGCCGCCCCACCGCCCCGCTGATCCCCGTCGGATCGCCGCCCGATCCCCGTAGGATCACCGCCGTATCGCCGCCGTATCGCCGCCGTATCGCCGCCGTATCGCCGCCGTATCGCCGCCGGATCGCCGCCGGATCGCCGCCTGAGCCCCAACGGATCAGCCCCGCCCATTCGTCTCAGCGCGCAGCGGAGGTCCGGTCCAGGAAGCGCTGCACCCCGTCCCGTACGCCCTCGGTGGGCACGGTCGCCGCAAAGGCTGCCGCCTCCACCGCAAGGCCCTCGTCGATCGGCAGGTTGATGCCCCGGGTCACGGCCCGCAGGCAGGCGGCCACCGCGGTGGGCGCGTACCGGGTGATGCGATCAGCCAAGTCCCGTGCGGCCGAGAGCAGTTCACTCGCCGGGACGACCGTGTTGACCAGGCCGAGCTCCGCCGCACGGGCGGCCGGGATCGGGTCGCCGGTCAGGATCATCTCCAGCCCGCGCTTGCGGCCGACATGGCGCGGTAGCCGCTGCGAACCGCCGAACGGCGGCGGGAAGCCGAGCGAGATCTCCGGCTTGGCGAAGGTTGCGTGCTCGGCCGCCACCGCCAGCGGCGCGGCCTCGGTGACCTCACAACCACCGCCGTACGCCAGGCCGTTGACGGCCACGATGATCGGCTTGGGGAGCTCCTCGATCCGCCGGGTGAGCGTGTGCCCGCGCCGGACGAACTCGCGCAGCGCCCGCTCGGGCCCGCCGGCGATGCCGGCGGCCAGGGACGGGATGTCGGCGCCCGCACTGAACGCCCGCTGCCCGGCTCCGGTGAGGATCACGGCGTGGACGGTGTCGTCGGCATCGATGCGGTCGAGCTCGGCGAGCAGCGCGTCGATCGTCGGGTAGTCGAGGGCGTTGAGCTTCTTCTCCCGGTCGATGGTGAGGGTGACGACGTGCCCGTCCTGCTCGCTGCGGATGGTCATGGGCGCCTGCTCCGTTCCCGGCCGTTTCCCGGCCTGCTCCCGGCCCTGATCCCGGCTTCACTGCCGGACGCATCGAGGCTAGGAACACCCGTCCAGGACAATCCAGTTATTGTCCTGGATACACTCCCGCGCGCCAGGAACCGCAGGAACCGCAGGAACCGCAGGACCAGCAGGAACGGCAGGACCAGCAGGAACGGCAGGTGACCGTGCGACCCCCCTCCTACAAGGCCGTCGTCGACGAGTACACGGCGGCGATCCGCTCCGGCGCGCTCCCCGCGGGCACCCGACTGCCGACCCACCGCATGCTCGCCCGCGACCGGCGGATCGCGCTCGCCACCGCCACCCGGGTGTACGCCGAACTGGCCGCCGCCGGACTGGTGGTGGGCGAGCGGGGTCGGGGCACCTTCGTCCGGGTGCGCTCCGGCTACGACGGCATCGAACCCTCCCGCGCCCTCCCGGTGCCCCGGGTGGCGGACCTCTCCTTCAACCAGCCGCTCGCCCCCGACCAGGGCGACCTGCTCCGACAGGCCCTGCGGGCACTCGCCTCCTCGGGCGACGCCGAGGCACTGCTGCGCCAGCACCCGCCGGGCGGCCACCGGCACGACCGGGCCACCGTGGCCACCTACCTGCTGGACCGCGGGATCGACACCGCACCGGAGAACGTGCTGCTCACCAGCGGTGCGCAGCAGGCGCTGGACTGCGTGCTGCGCACCTTCACCCGCCCCGGCGACGTCCTCGCCGTGGACGCCCTCAGCTACCCCGGCATCAAGCTGCTCGCCGCCGCCCACCGGCTCGACCTGGCACCCGTCCCGGTCACCGCCGCGGGCCCGGACCTCGACGCGCTCGACCGGCTCTGCCGCACCCGCCCGGTGCGGGCGGTGTACACCATGCCGACGGTCCACAACCCGCTCGGCTGGGTGCTCGACCGGGCACAGCGCGAACGCCTCGCCGGCCTCGCGGCCGACCACGACTTCCTGCTGATCGAGGACGGCACGTACGCCTTCCTGGAGGCCGCGCCGCCCCCGCCCCTGCAGGCCCTGACACCCGAGCACACCTGTTACGTGGCCGGCCTGTCCAAGAACGTGGCGCCCGGGCTGCGGTTCGGCTTCGCCGTCCTGCCCGACCGTCTGCTCCGGGCCGCGACCACCAGTCTGCGGACGGCGGCCTGGGGCGCACCGGGCCTGGTCACCGCCCTCGCCACCGGCTGGCTCGCGGACGGCACGGTCGCCCGCCTGGAGCAGCAGCGCCGCACGGACGCCGCCGCCCGTCAGGCCGTCGCCCGCACGGCCCTCGCCGGTCTGACCACCACCGGCCACCCCGCGTCCTACGTCCTCTGGCTCACCCTCGAACCCCACCAGCGCCCCGACCACGCGGCCGCAGCCCTCGCCGCCGAGGGCATCCTGATCTCCACCGCCGACGCCTTCGCCACCACCCCCCACCACCCCAACGCCCTACGCCTCGCCCTCGCCACACCCCCACTGGCCGACCTCCACCCCGCCCTCACCCGCCTCCGCACCACCCTCGACGCCATCGCCCCCTGACCCGGGGAAAATATGTAGACCGGTCTGCATATTCTGTTCGCCCTCAGCCCGCACCAAAAGTCGGCCCGCCCGACTTCCTGTGCGCCGCGCCTGGGGCCCACCCGTCACCCCAGGGCAATTCAGTAGACCGGTCTACATATTTGCTCTCCCTTGGCAAGAATCAGTAGACCGGTCTGCATATCCCTCTGCCCCACCCCCTACCCCGGCCCGCACCAGAAGTCGGCCCACCCGACTTCCTGTGCACCCCGCCTGGACCCCGACTTCTACGCCCTCCACGCCGCGGCAATTCAGTAGACCGGTCTGCATATTCCCTCCCCGCCCCGCACCAGAAGTCGGCCCGCCCGACTTCCTACTCCGCCGCTTCCCCAGCCTCAGCCCCAGCCCCACCCCCCGCCGCAGCTACACGCCCGAAGCGGCTGCTCCAGTCCTCCAGCAGCGTGAGCAGGCCCGGAGGGCCGATCACCCGGAAGTCGGCGCCCAGAGAGCCCAGGGCCATGGCGGGCCAGTCGAGGGAGTCCGCGGTCATCAGCAGCCGGCAGCCGCCGTCGGCGACGGGCTCGACGGTCCCCCACCGCCCGACCCGCGCGCGGACGTACTCCGCGGGTGCCTCGATCAGCGCCTCCACCCGGTGCGGACGGGGTATCCCCTGCAGGCCTGCGCGAACGAACTCCGCCGCGTCGGCCGCCGGCAGCGCACGCGGGGCGAAGCGCGCGCCGCCGCCCTGCGGGGCGGCCAGCCGGTCGAGGCGGAAGCTGCGCCAGTCGGCGCGGTCGAGGTCGTACGCGACCAGGTACCAGCGGCGGTTGAGGCACACCAGCCGGTGCGGCTCGACCTGCCGCTCCGACCCGCGCCCGTCGGCGGCGGTGTACGAGAAGCGGATCCGCTCCCCGTCCCGGCAGGCCAACGCCACCACGGTGAGGACGTCCGGGTCGACGCCCACCCCCGCCCCGGTGCCCCAGTCGACGGGGACGGTCACCGCGCGCAGCGCCTCCACCCGGCGCCGCAGCCGTCCCGGCATCACCTGGACCACCTTCGCCAGTACCCGCACCGAGGCCTCGGCGACGCCCTCCACCGGGCTCTCCGCCGCCGCCTGCAGACCGACCGCCAGCGCCACCGCCTCCTCGTCGTCGATGACCAGCGGCGGCAGCGCCGCGCCCGCGGCCAGCTGGTAGCCGCCGTCGACGCCGCGCTGCGCCTCCACGGGGTAGCCGAGCTCGCGCAGCCGATCGATGTCCCGGCGCAGGGTGCGCACGGAGACGCCGAGCCGGTCGGCTAGTTCCCCGCCCGGCCAGTAGCGGTGGGTCTGGAGCAGGGAGAGCAGTCGCAGCGTTCGGGTGCTGGTGTTCGCCATGCCTCCGATTCTCGCCGGGATTCAGGACGGAAAGTGGCCGCTATGGTCCGTAGCGTTGGTCTTGTCCGAAGGAGCAAGGAACCGAACGGAAGGCCAGCACCATGACCACGACGAGCACGACCGACACCACGACGACCGCGACCGACACGACGACCGTCACGGGCGAGCGCGCCGACCTCCTGGTCGCGCTGGCGAAGCAGCGGCACTTCCTGCGCTTCACCACCCGCGACCTCACCGACGAGCAGGCCGGTCTGCGGACCACCGCGAGCGAGCTCTGTCTGGGCGGCCTGATCAAGCACGTGACCGCGGTCGAGCGGCTCTGGGCGGAGTTCATCGTGGCGGGTCCGTCCGCGATGCCCGACTTCACCACCTGGACCGAGGCCGACTTCGCCCGCCGCGCGGACGAGTTCCGGATGCTGCCTGGGGAGACGCTGGCCGGCGTCCTGGACGCGTACGCCGAGGTGGCGCGCCGTACGGACGACCTGGTGGCTGCCCTCCCCGACCTGGACGCCACCCAGCCGCTGCCGAAGGCCCCCTGGTTCGAGCCGGGCGCCGAATGGTCGGCCCGCCGGGTGCTGCTGCACGTCGTGGCCGAAACCGCCCAGCACGCCGGCCACGCCGACATCATCCGCGAGTCCCTGGACGGCGCGAAGAGCATGGGCTGAGCGGGCACCGGCCGAGCCGGGCAAGCCACGGGGTCCGTCAGCCTCCGCCGACGGACCCCGTGGACCCGTAGATGGCCGACCCAGCCGTCAGACCCGCCCGACCAGCGTGAATCCGGCCCCGCCGACGGCGCTGCGGACCACGCCCTCGTCCAGCGGCTGCGCGGAGGCCACGGTGACTCGCCCGGTGGGCGCGTCGGCGACGACGTCGGTGACGCCGGGAAGCGCGGCGAGCCCGGCGCTCACCGTCCTCTCGCAGTGGCCGCAGCTCATCCCGTCGACGGTGAAAACAGCAGTGGTGGACATGGCGGTGCCTCCGATGGCGCTTCCGTGAGGTGGATCGACCCGCACCACAACACCGGAATCCGGCGGCCGGGCCCAGGGACACGCCGCACGGATGACACCATCGAGCGGTTCCGGGAACCGGCCGTGCCCCGCATCCGACAGGAGCCCTCCACCCCCGAACCCGAGACCCCGCGCCCGAACCCGAGACCCGACGCCCGCCCCCCCAACCCCACACCCCTGAACCGCCGCCGCACCCCCTCCCGTAGCTCCAGGTACAACCCCGTCGCCGAACCGGGACTCGGCCCGACCGGCCCCACCGGTCCCCAGTCCCCGGTCACCGGTCACCGGTCACCGGTCACCGGTCCCCGGTCACCCATCAGCCGCCCCGGCCGCCCCGACCGCCGATGGCCACCGATGACCGCCGATCCCGCCCTGGAGCCGTACCACCATGTCCACCCTGGCCCCGATACACGCCCGACCGGACACCACCGCCCTCCTGCTGTCCCACACCGCCCTGCGCGGGGAGTTCGCCCGCCTCGCGATCGCCTGCCGCGCCCCGGGCGCGGAGCCGCTGCGGGCCGGGATCACCGACCACGTCGCGCTGATGCTGGGCGTCCTGCGCCACCTCCACGAGGCCGAGGAGGACGTGCTCTGGCCCATGCTCGCCGCGGCCGCGCCCTACCTGCGGCCCGAACTGGACGTACTGGAGGCGCAGCGCGCAGCCCTGGCCACCCCGGTCACCCGCGTCCGGCTCGCCCTGACCAGTACAGCCCTGACCAGTACGGCAACGACCGGTACCGCCGCGACCAGTACGGCAACGACCGGTACCGCCGCGACCAGTACGGCCGCCACCGGCGCCCCGTTGGACCAACTGGCCGATCCCCTGACCGAGTTGGCCGCCGCCGTCCGCACATACCTGGCCGCGAAGGAGGAGGCCTGCCTGGACGCGATCCACGCCCTCCTGCCGATGTCCGCCTGGGAACGGTTCGAGGAGGCCAGGCGGTGGTGCGTCCCGCCCGCCGACCAGTCCCGCGTCGAGGGCGTCCTGCTGTCGTACGGCAGCCCGGAGCAACTCGCCCACCTGCGCGCCACCACCAGCCGGCTGCGGGGCTTCATCGCCTTCCGCCTGACCCTGCCCGCCCATCACCGCCGGATGCGCGGGGTGTACGGCCACCTCGCCGCAGGGAGCAGCCGTTGAGGACACGCACCCACTTCCGCCCCCTGCGACAGCGCTCGCGACTGCGCCCGCGACAGCGCTCGCGACTGGGACAGCGCCCGCGACTGCGCCGCCCCCGCAAGCCCTGGCACGGCGCGCTCGCCCTCGCCGTGGTCGCGGCGCTGACGGCCGGCCTGCTCTGGTGGCAGCCGTGGAGCGAGCGGGGCCGCGGCCCGGCCCCGCTCGCGTTCACCACCGCGCCCGGCGGCTCCGCCCGCTTCGGCACCGGCGAGCACCTGTACCGCTACAAGGTGCGGGTGGAGAACGGGATCGCGGAGAGCCCCGAGCAGTTCGCCGCCGAGGTGGACGCGGTGCTCGGCGACGTGCGGCGCGGCTGGGCCGCCGGCGGTACGGCCTCCTTCCAGCGGATGCCCGCCGACCCGGTCGACTTCACCGTCTACCTGGCCACCCCGCAGTCCACCGACCGGATCTGCGGCCAGTACGGGCTGGACACGGGCGGCTGGGTGAACTGCGGCGTCACCCACCAGGTGGTCATCAACCTCAAGCGCTGGACGGAGCTGTCCGAGTACTACCGGGGCGAGCCCGAGCTGTACCACGCGCTGGCGGTCAACCACGAGGTCGGCCACATCCTCGGCAACGGCCACGTCGACTGCCCGGCCCCGGGCGCCCCGGCGCCGGTGATGATGCAGCAGATCAAGGGCCTGCACGGCTGCGTCCCGAACGGCCGGCCGTACTCGGAGACCGGCACCCTGCTCACCGGCCCGCCGGTCGAGGCCCCCACCAACGCCCCGTAGCCCACCGGCGAAACCCGCACACCGACACCCCGTACCGAACCCCCCTCCCGAACACGGATAATCCTGGTCGGACCGGACGCCACCCGCACCGCGCGCCCGGTCCCGATCATGTCCGTACGCGGTGCCGGTGGAGGAAGTGCGTTGAACGGTGTGCCCGGCGGGGAGATCCTGGACTGGCCGGTGCTGCTGGAGGCCGCCGAGGCGGCCGCCCGGGCGACCAGGGGCCACGGGAAGGTCGCCGACTACATTCCGGCGCTCGCCACCGCCGACCCGGAGGCCTTCGGCATGGCCGTCGCCACCGTCGACGGGGAGTTGTACGGCGTAGGGGACTGGGAGCGGCCGTTCTCCGTCCAGAGCGTGTCCAAGCTGTTCTCGCTGGCGCTCGCGGTCGCCTACGGCGGTGACGCGCTCTGGCGGGGCGTCGGCCGCGAGCCGTCCGGCAACCCGTTCAACTCCCTCGTACAGCTGGAGACGGAGCACGGCATCCCGCGCAACCCGTTCATCAACGCGGGCGCCCTGGTGGTCACCGACCGGCTGCAGAGCATGACCGGCGACGCCTCCGGCGCGGTACGGGAGTTCCTGCGCCGCGAGTCCGGCAACGCCACCCTCGACACCGACCCGGTGGTCGCCTCCTCCGAGGCCGAGCACGGCCACCGCAACGCCGCCCTGGCCCACTTCATCGCCAGCCACGGCAACCTGGAGAACCCGGTCGAGACCGTCCTGGAGCACTACTACGCCCACTGCGCGCTCACCGCCAGCTGCCGCGACCTGGTTCTGGCCGGCTCCTTCCTGGCCCGCTACGGCGTGCGCGCCGACGGCACCCGCCTGATGTCGCGCAGCGAGGCCAAGCGCCTCAACGCCGTACTGCTCACCTGCGGCACCTACGACGCCGCCGGCGAGTTCGCCTTCCGCGTCGGCCTTCCGGGCAAGAGCGGCGTCGGCGGCGGCATCCTCGCCATACTCCCCGGCCGCGCCACGGTCTGCGCCTGGGGCCCGCGCCTCGACCAGGCCGGCAACTCGGTCGCCGCGGTCACCGCCCTGGACACCCTGACCACCCTCTCGGGCTGCTCGGTCTTCTAGCCGCACGAAGCCGCACGAAGCCGCACGAGGCTGTACGAAGCCGTACGAAGCCGCACGAGGCTGTACGAAGCCGTACGAAGCCGCACGAGGCTGTACGAAGCCGTACGAAGCCGCACGAGGCTGTACGAAGCCGCACGAGGCTGTACGAAGCCGTACGAAGCCGTACGAAGAAGGACGAGAAAGCACGCCGGGCCCCGGTCGTCCGCACAGCGACCGGGACCCGGGGATCAAGGGCAACCGCTACCCGATCACCGAACTGCTCGGCTACTCCACCGTCACGCTCTTCGCCAGGTTGCGCGGCCTGTCCACGTCCCGCCCCAGCGCGACGGCGGCGTGGTAGGCGAGCAGCTGCAGCGGGATGTTGAGCAGCAGCGGGTCCAACTCCGGCTCGCTCTTGGGGACCAGGATGCAGTGGTCCGCGAGCTTCTCCTCCGGGCGGCGGTGGGCGACGGCGATGACGCGCCCCGACCGGGCCTTGATCTCGCCCAGCGTGGTCAGGTTCTTGTCCAGCAGCTCGTCGTCCGGGACGAGGGCCACGGTGGGCAGTTCGGGGCTGATCAGCGCCAGCGGGCCGTGCTTGAGCTCGCTCGCCGGGTAGGCCTCGGCGTGCACGTAGGAGATCTCCTTGAGCTTCTGCGCGCCCTCCCGGGCCACCGGGTAGCCGCGCACCCGGCCGATGAACATCATGCCCGCCGACTGGGCGTACTCGGCGGCGAGTTCGGCGATGGACTCGCTCTGGTCCAGCACCTCGCGGATCTGGTCCGGCAGCGCCTGCAGGGCCGAGACGATCCGGCGCCCGTCGGCGGGCGAGAGGTCGTGGATGCGGCCGAAGTGCAGGGCGAGCAGCGCGAAGGCGACCACGGTGGAGGTGAAAGCCTTGGTGGAGGCGACCGAGACCTCGGGCCCGGCGTGCAGGTAGATGCCACCGTCGCACTCGCGGGCGATCGCGCTGCCCACGGTGTTGACGACGCCGAGCACCCGGCCGCCCTTGCGCTTGATCTCCTGGACGGCGGCCAGCGTGTCGTAGGTCTCGCCGGACTGGCTGACCGCGACGTACAGGGTGTCCGCCTCGATCACCGGGTTGCGGTAGCGGAACTCGGAGGCAGGCTCGCTGTGCGCGGGGATCCGGGACAGCTCCTCGATCAGCTGCGCGCCCATCTCGCCCGCGTAGTAGGCGGATCCGCAGCCGAGGATCTTGACCCGGCGGATCTCGCGCAGCTCCCGGGCGTCCAGGTTGAGGCCGCCGAGGTGCGCGGTGGCGAAGCGCTCGTCGAGCCGGCCGCTGAGGGTGCGCTCGACCGAGCCGGGCTGCTCGTGGATCTCCTTGAGCAGGTAGTGCTCGTAGCCGCCGGTGTCGAAGGAGTCGATCTCCCAGTCGACGGTGGACGGCTGGCGGTGCGTGGTGCGGGCGTCCGCAGTGAAGGTGCGGAAGCCGTCGGCCCGGACGGTGGCCAGCTCGCCGTCCTCCAGGTGCACGACCTGGCGGGTGTAGCGGACCAGCGCGGAGACGTCCGAGGCGGCGAACATCTCCTTCTCGCCGATGCCCAGCACGATCGGGCTGCCGTTGCGGGCGACCACGATCCGGTCCGGCTGCTCGCCGTCGATCACCGCGATGCCGTAGGTGCCGACCACCCGGCCGAGCGCGGCGCGCACCGCGTCCTCCAGCTCGACACCCTCGGCGACGTGCGCGGCGATCAGGTGCGAGAGCACCTCGGTGTCGGTCTCGGAGCGGAAGACGGCGCCGTCGGCGGCCAGCTTGGCGCGCAGCTCGTCGGCGTTCTCGATGATGCCGTTGTGGACGACGGCGATGCGCTCGGCGTTGTCCAGGTGCGGGTGCGCGTTGGCGTCGCTGGGGACGCCGTGGGTGGCCCAGCGGGTGTGGCCGATGCCGGTGGTGCCCTTGAACCGGGCCGGTACGGCCGCGGCGAGGTCGGCGACCCGGCCCTTCACCTTGCGGAGCTTGATGCCGCCGCCGCGGCCGGTGACGGCGACGCCGGCCGAGTCGTAGCCGCGGTACTCAAGCCGGGCCAGCCCCTCCAGCAGGAAGGGGGTGGCGTCCTTGGGGCCGATGTAGGCCACGATTCCGCACATGCGTCGTCTCCTCTTCAGGTCTTCGGAACTTCGGGTCTTCGCAGGCTTCGGGTCTTCGCAGGCTTCGGGTCTGCGGGAGCTTCGGGTCTGCCAAAGCTTCAGGTCGTCACAGGCTTCAGGTGTCCGGGAGCGTCCGCTCCCCGGGAGCCGGGGAGCCCGGGACCCGGGGAGCCCGGGAGCCGTGCTCAGCCGTAGACGATCCGCCGCAGCTGGCGGGCCGAGAGCTCCGGCGCCGCGACACGGCGCTGCGGGAGTTCCTCGGCGAGCCGGGCGAAGATCCGCTCGTTGGTCAGTCCGCGTGCCTGCAGCTCGGCGTGGCGGCGGCGCACGTACTCCTCGGTGCTCTCGGAGAAGTACGCCAGCACCTCCGCCACGACCCGCGCCGCCTCCCGGGGCCCGAGCGGGCTGGTCCGGGCGAGGTGGGCGAGGAGGTCTTCGTGAGGGTGGGGTGAGCTCGGCACGAGAGAGGAGCCTAGGTTGCCGAGAGCGCCGAAGCCAAAGATCCTGCCCGAAATCGGGCAGAAGTCGCGGCCTTCGGCTCATCTCCCATCAATCCTCTTCATCCGAACCCTTGAAGCGGCGTCAGCTCCACACGTAGCGTGACGTACTGAACACGAAGCGGAAGACCGGAGGCTTGCTGATGTGCGGGATCACCGGATGGGTCGCCTTCGAACGCGATCTCACCGCCGAACCGGACGCCGCGGACGTCCTCGACGCGATGACGGCCACCCAGCTGCGCCGCGGCCCGGACGCCGGCGGGGTCCTCCTCCAGCCGCACGCCGCGCTCGGCCACCGCCGCCTCGCGGTGATCGACATCGAGGGCGGCACCCAGCCGATGACGGTCGAGCGGGACGGCCGGCTGCTGGCCGCGCTCACCTACAGCGGCGAGGTCTACAACCACCGCGAGCTGCGCGCGGAACTGGAGGCGGCCGGACACCGCTTCCGCACCCGCAGCGACACCGAGGTCGTGCTGCACGCCTACCTGGAGTGGGGCGAGGGCCTGGCAGGGCGGCTCAACGGCATGTTCGCCTTCGCCGTCTGGGACGCCCGGCGCGAGGAGCTGCTGCTGGTCCGCGACCGGATGGGCGTCAAGCCGCTGCACTACCGCGCCACCCCCGACGGCGTGATCTTCGGCTCCGAGGTCAAGGCCCTGCTCGCCCACCCCGCCGTCCGCCCGGTGGTCGACCTGGACGGGCTGCGCGAACTGCTCGGCCACACCCGCACCCCGGGCCTCACGCCGTACCGGGACGTCCGCGAGGTCCGGCCCGGCCACGTCGTACGGGTGCGCCGCGGGGGCGTGTCCGAGCACCGGTACTGGGCGCTGGAGGCCCGCGAGCACGCCGACAGCCTGCCGGCCACCGTCGCCACCGTCCGCGCCCTGCTGGACGACATCGTGCACCGCCAGCTCGACGCGGACGTCCCACTCTGCTCGCTGCTCTCCGGCGGGCTGGACTCCAGCGCCGTCACCGCCATCGCCGCCAGGCTGCTGCGCTCGGCCGGCGCCGGCCCGGTGCGCTCCTTCTCCGTCGGCTTCTCCGGGCAGGGCGAGGACTTCCACTCCGACGCCGTCCGGCAGACCCCCGACGGGCCGTACGCCCGGCTGCTCGCCGGGCACGTCGGCGCCGACCACAGCGTGGTCGAGCTGGACGCCGCCGAGCTCACCGACCCCTCCCGGCGTTCCGCGGCGCTGCGCGCCCGCGACCTGCCGAACGGCGTCGGCGACATGGACGTCTCGCTGCTGCTGCTCTTCCGGGGCGTGCGCCGCCACTCCACCGTCGCGCTCTCCGGCGAGTCCGCGGACGAACTCTTCGGCGGCTACCGCTGGTTCCACGACCCGCAGAGCATCGCCACCGAGGACTTCCCCTGGGCGGCCGGCCTCACCCACATCGCCGGCGCCGGCTCCGGCCCGCGCGAGGAACTGCTCGACTCCGGACTGCTCCGCAAGCTCGACCTGGAGGACTACCGCAGGGCCCGCTACCGCGAGGCCCTGGCCGAGGTCCCGCACCTGGCGGCCGCCGACCCGCTGGAACGGCGGATGCGCGAGATCTCGTACCTCAACCTGACCCGCTTCGTCCGCATCCTGCTCGACCGCAAGGACCGGATGAGCATGGCCAACGGGCTGGAGGTGCGGGTGCCGTTCTGCGACCACCGGCTGGTCCAGTACGTCTTCAACGTGCCGTGGGCGATGAAGAGCTTCGACGGCCGGGAGAAGAGCCTGCTGCGCGCCGCCGTCCGGAACGTGCTGCCCGCGACGATCGCCGACCGGCCGAAGAGTCCGTACCCCGTGACCACCGACCCGCACTACCCGGCGCGGCTGCGCTCCGAGCTCGCCCGGCTCAGCACCACCCGGACGTCCCCGGCGCTCGGCCTGCTCGACCGGCGGCGCCTCGCCGACGCGCTCGCCCCGGACACCGATCCACGCTCCGTCCGACTGGGCGTGGACCTCGCGCTCGACCTGGACGCCTGGCTGACGGAGTACCAGGTCACCCTGGAGCTCTGAACCACGCAACGCCGAATCACGCCCCCGAGGGAACCATCCCGGCGCGCCCGGGCGTCGCACCGTGCGGTAGCGTCGCCGACACCTCCCCAATGGCGGGCGAAATCGTGGATTCCCGCCCCTGTGCCGTCAGGATGGGAGCGAACCGTCCACCTCGATCCGCCGGGGGATCCCGTCATGCAGCCGCGAGTCTTCGCGATTCTCACCGCCCTGCTCCTGGGCGTCCTGGGCCTCGGGTCGGTGGCCGTCACCGACTGGTGGCCCGCGGCGGCCACCGCGACCCCGGCCGCCTCGGCGCCCGGGGCCCCCGCCGCCGGCGCCCAGCCGGCCTCCGCGGGCGGCGCGGGCGCCGGGAGCGCCACCCCGACCGGCGACCCGGCGGTGTGGACCCGTTCGACGCTGCGCAACAAGCTGATGGCCGAGATGGACGCCACCGACCCCGGTGTCGCCCTCGCCGACCTCGACAAGATCACCAAGGAGAAGCCGTACACCGTGCGCTTCTGCCACCCGATCGCGCACGAGCTCGGCCACGCGGCGGTCAAGCGCTTCAACGCGGACTTCCAGAAGGTGATCTCCTTCCCGCACGAGACCTGTGCGGCCGGCTACCTGCACGGCGCCGTCGAGGAGATGCTCAACGCCTCCACCCAGCCCGAGGTGGACCTGCTCAAGCTCTGCCAGCCCAAGAACTCCGGCCCCTGCATCCACGGCGTCGGCCACGGCACGATGTTCGTCGCCAAGCAGGACGTCGCCAAGGCGCGGGACCTGTGCAACAAGTTCACCACCGACCAGAACCGGATCCGCTGCTCCGAGGGCCTGTTCATGCAGCTCTTCGGCCCGGACGAGGAGGACGAGCAGGCCAAGGCCAACCTGCCCGCCGACAAGCTCGCCCAGGACCCGCTCTATCCGTGCAAGGACCAGCCGTCGCTGTTCCAGTCCGCCTGCTACTTCTACGCGCCGACCTTCTACCTCTCCTCGCACGACTACCCGAACCACCCCGAGGTCTACGCCGACGCCCTCAAGTGGTGCCTCAACGGCAAGGCCGGCGGCGGGGCGGTGGACTGCAGCCGCGGCGTCGGCTCGCGGACCATGAAGTACAACCTCGACCGCGAGGACTGGGCCGCCCAGCAGTGCGCCACGGCCGCCGACGGCTGGCAGCGCAAGGCCTGCGCGGAGGGGCTGGTCAGCTACTACACGGTCAACTACACCGACGCCGGCGCGGCCGGGCGGCTCTGCGCCAAGATCACCAACAAGGAGATGCAGGGGTACTGCCGCTCGGCGAGCGGCCTGTCCGCCTCCCTGGACTGACGCCTCCCTGAACTGACGCCTCCCTGGGCTGTACCTCCTCGGGCTGACGACCCCGGTCTCACCATGAGGGCCCGCGCCGCACGGCGCGGGCCCTTTGCGTAGGATCACCCGACCATCGCCTGATCACGGTGCGCCGAGGACGCCGCGCCCCCTCCCCGGCCCCTGGAGCACACCCGCCATGACCACCGAGGACCGCGCCGCCGACGACTTCCGCGCCGCCGCCCACGCCACCGCCGAGCTGGTCTCCGACTACCTCGCCGAGCTGCCCGAGCGCCCGGTCTGGCAGCCCGTGGCCGACACCGCCCGCCACGCCCTGCTGGACGCCCCGCTCCCCGCCGACGGCCGCCCGCTCGCCGAGCTGGTCGAGGCCATCGGGCACCAGGTCCTCCCCTACCCGATGGGCAACGGCAACCCGCGCTTCTTCGGCTGGGTCAACTCCGCCCCCGCCCCCGCCGGGGTGCTCGCCACCCTCGCCGCCGCCGCGATGAACCCCAGCTCGGCCGGCGGCGACCACGCCGACGTCCACCTGGAGCGCGCCGTCGTCCGCTGGATCGCCGAACTCGTCGGCTTCCCGCACCCGGCCGGCGGCGGGCTGCTCACCTCCGGCACCTCGATGGCGACCATCGTCTGCCTCGCCGCCGCCCGCAACCGCGCCGCCCGGCAGGCCGGCCGGGACGTCCGGGAGGACGGCCTGGCGGGCCTGCCTCCGCTGGTCGGCTACGTCACCGGCGAGACCCACTCCTGCGTCCGCAAGGCCGCCGAGCTCCTCGGCCTCGGCAGCCGGCACCTGCGCACGGTCACCACCGGGCCCGACGGCCGCCTGGACCCCGCCGAGCTGCGGGCAGCCGTCGAGCGCGACCGCGCGGCCGGCCTGCTGCCCTTCCTGGTCGTCGCCTCCGCCGGCACGGTCGGCACCGGTGCGGTCGACGCCTTCGACCCGATCGCCGACCTGTGCCAGGAACAGGGCCTCTGGCTGCACGTGGACGGCGCGTACGGCGCCTTCGGCCGGCTCGACCCGGCCATCGCCCACCGCTACGCGGGCCTGGAGCGCGCCGACTCGCTCGCCCTCGACCCGCACAAGTGGCTCGGCGTCCCGGTCGACTGCGGCTGCGCCCTGGTCCGCGACACCGAGGAGCTGCGCGGCACCTTCAGCCTCGTCCCGTCCTACCTGCGCGACGAGGCCGCCGGCGCGCTCGGCTGGTTCTCCGAGTACGGCACCGAGCAGACCCGCCCGTTCCGGGCCCTCAAGGTCTGGGCCACCATCGCCCACAGGGGCCGCACCGGCCTGGTCCAGGACATCGCCCGGTGCACCGCGCTCGCCCGCCGCCTCGGCGAACTCGTCCGCGCCGACCCCGAGTTGGAGCTGCTCGCCGAGGTGCAGACCTCCATCGTGGCGTTCCGCCACCGCGCCCCCGGGCTGGCCCCGGCTGCCCGCGACGCCCTCAATCGCGAGCTGCCCGTCGCCGTCCAGCGGCGCGGCCGGGTCTTCGTCACCGGCGCCCGGCTCGGCGGGGAGGAGATGCTCCGCGCCTGCCTCCTCAACGCCGCGACGACCGAGGACGACCTGCACCTGCTCCTCGCCGAGGTCAGGGCCGCCGCCGCGGAGCTGCTGTCGTAACACACCGCAACGGACCTTAACCCGCAGGTCACGGTCGGTTCGCGATCGGGAAACACCGGTCGGGCACGGTGGAGGTCATGGAGCACTCGAAGCCTTCCCGCCGCCGTGCCCACCACTGGCGCCGCGACACCGTCGAACTCGCCGCCGTCTTCCTCTCCGTCACCGCCACCGACCTCATCGCCAAGCTCGTCGTGGACGGCCCGGAGGGCCCGGTGGTCGTCGCCACCTCCGCCCTCGCCCTGCTCGCCACTGCCCTGTTCCACGCCTGGTGGTCACCCCATTCCCCGCCCCCGACCACCCTCTGGCGGGTCCGCACCACGGCGCTCGCCCACACCCCGGCAACCCTGGCCGACCACCGGATCACCCTGCTCTCCCTGCACCCCGAAGAGCTCTTCCTCCGCACCCCCCACTCCGTCACCCCCTCCGACCTCGCCACCCTCCTCACCACCACCGGCCACACCGTCGAAGCCACCCCGACCCGCATCGCCTGAACCGGACCCGCATGGCCTGCCCCGCATCGCCTGCCCCGGACCGCCCGTCCCGGACCGCCTGACCGGCCAACCGATGGCACCCGACGCGCCGGCGGCGGGGGCCCGGGGACCGTACCCGCCGCCGGCAGCCGACCAGGGCGTGTCGCCCCGCTCAGCCCTTGTCGGCGGGCTGCACCACGCAGACGGCGTTGCCGAGCATGGCGCCGAAGCCGCCGAGCAGGGTGCCGGTGACGGCCTTGCAGGTGGCGGCCTCCTCCGGGGTCTTGGGGCCGTTGTTCCCGGAGGAGGTGACGGTGGAGGAGGCGACGGCAGCGGCGGACTGGGCGGCGGCGAGCGGCGCGGCGAGCAGCAGGGCGCAACAGGCCGCGGCCAGTGCGGACTTCTTGACGGACATGGGAGAGCCCCTTCGGTTCGAGTCGGGATCGGCGGAAAGCCGAGCCATCCCTATCCGAAGGGGCTCCCCCGCTCACGGATTCTGGGCCATCCGTGAGCGTGTCCGCGTCAGCGGCCCGGGGCGGTTTCCTCGTCGGTGATCCGCTCCAGCGCCCGTATCGCGGCGGCGAGTTCGACGACCCCGTGCTCCTTGAGCACCCCGTAGTGGTCCCCGGTCAGGTCGACCACGGCGGGCGGGGCCGCGGAGTAGCCGCTGCTGCCCTCGATGAAGGAGTAGTCGTCGCCGGCGGCCTTGAAGATGGTCACCGGGGCGTCCAGCCGCCGCTCGGCCAGCTCGCGGAAGCTGTACTCGAACTCGTAGGTCTCACCGACGATTCCGGTGATCCGGCGGATCAGCTCCTCGTCCAGGTCGGGCAGCAGCCGGTGCACGGAGGCGACGAAGGTGGCCTCGTCGGCCGTCTCGGCCAGGCAGCGCTCCAGCTCGGGGCCGCTGATCCGGCCGGTGAACACCCCGAACAGGATGGTCACGTAGGCGGGGTTGGCGTACGAGGCCTCCCGGCCCCACGCGCCCCCGTCGTCCCGGCGCACCTCGGGGTTGCCGGGGCAGATCAGCAGCAGCCGGTCCACCTGCCGGCCGGCCTGCTCCAGCTGCCAGGCCGCCTCGAAGGCGACGCGGGCGCCGAAGGAGAAGCCCCACAGCGTGTACGGGCCCTCGGGCTGCACCCGGAGCAGTTCGGCGACGTCGGCGGCGGCCATCTCCCGGATGGTCGGGTACGGCCTCTCGCCCTCGTTGATGCCGTGCGCCTGGATGCCGTAGAACGGGCGCCCCCGGCTCGCCTCGCGGCCGAGCAGCCGCAGGTTCATCGGGTAGCCGCCCAGCCCGGGCCAGCAGAACACCGGCCGGCCGGAGTCGCCCGGGTGCAGCGGGATCAGCCGCGAGGAGGCAGCGCCGCCGCCCTCACCGGGGCCGGCACCGTCCTCGCCGCGGGCCCGGTCGATGCGGGCGGCCAGGTCGCCCAGTTTCGGGCACTCGAACAGCACCTGCAGCGGCAGCGAGACGTCGAACTCGCGGTTGATCCGGTGGACCAGTGCCACGGCGATCAGCGAGTTGCCGCCGACGGCGAAGAACTCGTCCTCGACCGACACGTCCTCGTACTTCAGTGCCTGCCCCCAGGCCTCGGCCAGCCACCGCTCGTGCTCGGTGCGCGGCGCGACGTAGGCGCTGCGGACGTCGGCCGTGCGGACGGCGTCGGAGGCGGCGAGGGCCTTGAGGTCGACCTTGCCGTTCGCGGTGAGCGGCAGGGCGTCCACGACCAGCACCCGGTTGGGGAGCATGTAGTCGGGCAGCAGCTTGGCCAGTTCGTCCTTGATGATCTCGGCCGGGCCCTTCATGTGGACGGCGTCCTCGTGCATGCCCTCGCTGCGGATCTGCTCCTCGCTCACCTTGCCGCCGAGGAAGAAGTACGACGGTCCGGTGGCGATGCCGTGCCCGGCGAGGATCTCGTCGATGCGGCGCGCGGCGGGCAGCGGATGGCCGGACTTGGAGCTGTAGCCGGAGGACATGAAGCCCAGGCCCAGGCCGTTGCGCTGCAGGTGGTGCAGTTCGGTGCCGAGCGCGATGTACTCCAGCCACTCCTCGGGGGCGCGGCTGACGGCGGTGATGCCGAACGCGGCCCGGGCGTGCACGGACTGGTTGATCGCGATGACGTGCCGGGGCTCCACCACCGCGTCCGCGACGTGCGTCAGCTCGCCGTCGGCGTACCGGTAGAGGCCGCCGGGCAGACCGTCCACCCGGCCCTCGTGGGCCTGGACGTACAGCTCGGTGCTCCGGGCGCGGGCCGTGCCGTCGTTGCGGACGACGGCGAAGGCGCCCAGGTAGTGGTCCTCCTCGGCGACGTCCAGCCGGCCCCGGACCGCCGGGTCGAGGCCGAGCGGGCGCACGTCCAGCCCGTACTCGGGCAGCACCTCCTCGAAGACGCCCAGCATGTGGCCGGTCTCGAACTCCAGCACCTCGCGGATGTTGTTCTTGTACACCGGCTCGATGGCACCGTGCCGGCCGGAGAAGTGCAGCGTCAGGTAGGCCTCCGTGCGGGGCTCGGCGGGCCCGATCCGGATCAGGCTGTGCTCGACCGGGTGGTAGTAGTACAGCCCGGCGGCGAGCCCGTCCAGGCCGCCGGTCTCCAGGTAGAGCTGGGTGGCGTACAGCGCGCCGGGCGAGGCGTAGGCGTACTTGGGCAGCAGCCGCTCCTCGCTGTGGAACTGGCCGAACCACCGCAGCACACGGCCGAGTTCGGGGAAGCTGAGGAGCGCCGGCTCACGGCCGAAGGGGCCGGCGGGGCGGGGGGCGAGCAGCGCGGTGAGGTCGTCGCGGGTGACCGGGCCGCCGTCGTAGAAGCGGTAGGTCTTGCGGGCGAAGGTCTCCCGGCGCTGGGCCTCGGTCTCGCGCCGGCCGGGCAGTTCGATCCGCTCGCGGCCGGCCAGCCGGGCCGGGTCGCGCAGGCCGGGGTCGGACAGCTGGGCCTTGACCTGCAGTTTGTTGGCCTTGGACTGGTGGTGGCCGCCGTGGTTGCCCTGGTCCATCAGAGCGGCCTCGCGCGGGTTGAGCTCGACGCAGGCGACCAGGTTCTGGTGGGCGGTGCGCTCGTCCCCGGCGACGATCGCGGCGGAGCGGCGCACCCAGGTGTGCTCCTCGATCGCGCGGGCGATCTCGTCCAGCTCGACCCGGTAGCCGCGCAGCTTGACCTGGTTGTCGACCCGGCCGGCGAACCGGATGGTGCCGTCCGGGTTCCACTGCGCGAGGTCGCCGGTGCGGTACAGCCGCTCGCCGGGCGTGAACGGGGAGGGGACGAAGCGTTCCTCGGTGAGTTCCGGCCGGTGCAGGTAGCCGCGGGCCAGCTGAACGCCGCCGATGTACAGCTCGCCGACGCCGCCGGCGCCGACCGGCGTCCGCTGCTCGTCCAGGATGTAGCACTGGGTGTTGTCGACGGGCCGGCCGATCGGCACCGAGTCGGCGCCGTCGCCGGGCTCGGCCGGGTCGACCACGTGCGCGGTGGCGTTGATGGTGCACTCGGTCGGGCCGTACAGGTTGACCAGCGAGGCCGCGGGCAGGGCCTCGCCCAGGTCGCGGGCGAGCCGGCGGGACAGCGCCTCGCCGCCGGAGAACACCCGGGCCAGGCTGGTGCAGTCGGTGAAGCCCTCGGTGTCCAGCAGCGCCCGGAGCAGGGTCGGCACGCACTGCAGGGCGGTCACCTCGTGCCGCCGGACGGCCGCGACCAGCGCCTCCGGGTCGCGGTAGAGGCCGGGCGTGCCGGCCACCACGCGGGCGCCGACGGCCGGGGCGAGGATCTCCCACTGGGCGGCGTCGAAGCTCATCGGGGTCTTCTGCAGCACGGTGACCTCGGGGTCGAGGTGCCCGGCGTCGAGCATCCAGCGCAGCTGGGAGACGACCGCGCGGTGCTCGATCATCACGCCCTTGGGGCGGCCGGTGCTGCCGGAGGTGTAGATCACGTAGGCCAGTGACTCCGGTTCGGCGCCGCCCTCGGCCGCCGGGTGCGCCGGCGGCGCGTCCTCGAAGGTGACGATCTCGGTACCGGCCGGGGCCAGCGCGGCCAGCCGCTCGCGCAGGTGCGCCTGGGTGAGCACGATCCGGGTGCCGCTGTCCTCGACCATGTAGCGGAGCCGGTCCTCGGGGTACTCGGGCGACAGCGGCAGGTAGCCGGCCCCGGCGTACAGGACGCCCCAGGCCCCGGCGACCAGGTCCACGGACGGCTCGACGTACAGGCCGACGCAGGCGTCCGGGCCGGCGCCCAGTCGGCGCAGGTGCGCGGCCAGCCGGCGGGCGGTCTCGGACAGTTCCAGGAAGGTGAGGCCCCCTTCCTCGCCGATGACGGCCGTGGAATTCGGCCGGGTGCGCACCTGCCGGTCGAGCAGACCGGTGAGCGCGGTGCCGACCGGGGCGCGGCGGGCGTGCGGGACGACGGGGGTGGCGGCGGAGACGGACGGGTCGATGCGCATGGGAAGTGCCTTCGGTGCGTGGTACGGGGGGAAGCCCGGCGTCCTGCTCAGCGGGAGCGCCGGTCACGGGATCCACCGTCGGCCGCCCGCTGTCCCACCCGCATGAGGCACCGGTCTGGACCTCTTCCGGTCGCGTCCCGGGGGCGGGGGCGCCCCGTCCCGGCCCGGCCCCGGCAGGTCCCGGGCGTGTCCCGGGCGTGTCCCGGGCATTCGGCCGTTCACGATCACGTAACCGAGCGGAAGCGCAGCGTCGGTAGCGTCGGCGGCATGACGGCATCACGCACTCGCCCCGAACGGCTCTGGCACCGGCCCTTCCGCAGGTCGGACCGCAGGTGCGCGGCGCCCGACGGCCAGGCCACCCGGCTGCCCGCGCTCACCGGCGGCCCGCACCGGACCGCCCGGCCGCACCTGCC
This sequence comes from Streptomyces sp. 1114.5, assembly GCF_003635085.1. Lineage (NCBI taxonomy): Bacteria > Bacillati > Actinomycetota > Actinomycetes > Kitasatosporales > Streptomycetaceae > Streptomyces > Streptomyces sp. 1114.5. The sequence goes on along the minus strand of NZ_RBXE01000002.1, from coordinate 1,591,587 downwards.
GTCGCTGCGCCCGGCCGGCCCGGCGCCGCAGGCCCCGTCCCGGCTGTCCCTGCCGGACGGGACCGAGGTGCTGCTGCGTCCGGCCGGCCCCGCCGACAAGACGGCGGCGCTGGCGATGCACGCCCGCTGCTCCCCCGCCGCGTTGCGGTTGCGCTACCACGGCCCGGTCCGCGACGCCGACCGCTACCTCGACCACCTGCTGGACCCGCGGCACGGCCGCAGCCTGGCCGTGGTCGCCCCGGACGGGCGGATCCTCGCGCTGGGGCACCTGATGTGGGACGACGGCGAGGCCGAGCTGGCCGTGCTGGTCGAGGACGGCTGGCAGCGGCGCGGCCTGGGGGTGGCGCTGCTGCGCCGGCTGTCGGCGACGGCCCGGGCGGCCGGCATCGGGACGGTGTACGCGCTGACGCACGCCGCCAACGCGGGTCTGATCGCCGCGATGCGCCGGCTGGCCGCGCCGCTGGACTTCAGCGCCGAGGGCGGCACCCTGGTGATCACGGCCTCCCTGGGCGCCGCGGACCCGGTCGCCCACGCCCACCACCCGGGCCGCTGATCATTTCTTCACCAGATCCTTACCAGGGACGCGACGGAACCCCGGGGCCCTCCTGGAACGTCGTCAAGGAACGAAGGCTCCCTCCGTACACGGCCCTCCTTGACGGAACGTCAGAAGCCCCCACCGCCGCGTCCCGGCAGGCGGCACGGGGTCCGGTTCGTCCGGTCGGGCGACGGAGTCGGTAGGCTGACCCCCGTCCCCGCCGCCCGACGGCCCGTTGTCCGGACCCGGGTGGTGCCGCAGCAAGGAGGAACCACTGAGCATGGCAGGCACCGAATCGGAGCCCACAGGCGCACGCGACGCCTCGCTGCCGGCCCGCGCCAAGATCGCGGTCACGGCCGGCCGGGTCGCCGCCGCCGTGTCGCGCAAGGCCGGACGCGGGAGCGGCTCGGTGATCGGCGGCAAGGTCGCCCTCAAGCTCGACCCCGACCTGCTCGCCACCCTCGCCGACCACCTCGACGTCGTCCTGGTCAGCGCGACCAACGGCAAGACCACCACCACCCGCCTGATCGCCGAGGCGCTGCGCGCCGCCGGCCCGGTGGTCTCCAACGCCCTGGGCGCCAACATGCCGGCCGGCATCACGTCCGCCCTGGCGGGCGGCACCGAGGCCCGCTTCGGCGTGATCGAGGTCGACGAGAAGTACCTGGCGATGGTCGCCCGCGACACCCGCCCCAAGGCGATCGCCCTGCTCAACCTCTCCCGCGACCAGCTCGACCGCGCCGCCGAGACCCGGATGATGGCCGAGAAGTGGCGCGAGGGCCTGCAGAACACCGAGGCCGTGGTCATCGCCAACGCCGACGACCCGCTGGTGACCTGGGCCGCCTCCTCCTGCAAGAAGGTGGTCTGGGTGGCCGCCGGACAGGCCTGGAAGGAGGACGCCTGGTCCTGCCCCGCCTGCGGCGGTGTGATGCAGCGCCCCGGCGACGACTGGTTCTGCCAGGACTGCGGCTTCCGGCGCCCCAACCCGCACTGGGCCCTCCAGGGCACCCACGTGATCGACCCTCAGCGCGGCGCCTGGCCGATCCAGCTGCAGCTGCCCGGCCGGGCCAACCTGGCCAACGCCACCAGCTCGGCCGCCGTCGCCGCCGTGTTCGGCGTCTCCCCGCAGGTCGCCCTGGAGCGGATGCGCTCGGTGGCCGCCGTGGCCGGCCGCTACGACGTGGTGCAGTACCAGGGCCGCGACATCCGGCTGCTGCTCGCCAAGAACCCGGCCGGCTGGCTGGAGACCTTCTCGCTGATCGACGGCCCGCCCGCCCCGGTGATCCTCTCCGTCAACGCCCTCGACGCCGACGGCACCGACACCTCCTGGCTGTGGGACGTCGACTACGAGCGCCTCGCCGGGCACCCGGTCTTCGTGATGGGCCAGCGCAAGCTGGACCTGGCCGTGCGCCTGGAGGTCGCCGGGCTCCAGTTCCACGTGGTGGACACCCTGGAGCAGGCCGTCCGGATGGCCCCGCCCGGCCGGATCGAGGCCATCGCCAACTACACCGCCTTCCAGCAGCTGCGGAAGGTCGTGGCCGGCTGATGCCGCGCCCGCACTCCCACCTTTACGTGACGGAAGGCCTTCGAGGATGAGTGAGAGCAGCCTGCGCGTGGTCTGGGTCTACCCGGACCTGCTCAGCACCTACGGCGACCGGGGCAACGCCCTGGTCGTGGAGCGCCGGGCCCGCCAGCGCCACCTCAACGTGACCCGGATCGACGTCCGCTCCGACCAGGCGATCCCCACCAGCGGCGACATCTACCTGATCGGCGGCGGCGAGGACCGCCCGCAGCGCCTGGCCGCCGAGCGGCTGCGCGCCGACACCGGCCTGGTGCGGGCCGCCGAGAACGGCGCGATCATCTTCGGCGTCTGCGCGGGCTTCCAGATCATGGGCCACGAGTTCATCAACGACCTCGGCGAGCGCGAGCCGGGCCTGGGCCTGCTCGACGTCTGGACCCAGCGCGGCGAGGGCGCCCGCTGCGTCGGCGACGTGCTCGCCGACGTCGACCCGCGGCTCGGCCTGCCGCAGCTGACCGGCTTCGAGAACCACCAGGGCGTCACCCACCTCGGCCAGGGCGTCCAGCCCTTCGCCACCGTCTCCGTCGGCCGGGGCAACGGCACCGGCGACGGCACCGAGGGCGCCTGGCGGGACACCGTCTTCGGCACCTACCTGCACGGCCCGGTGCTGGCGCGCAACCCCGCCGTGGCCGACATGCTGATCAAGCTGGCGCTGGACGTCAACGCCCTGCCGCCGGCGGACACCACCTGGTACGACGCGCTGCGCGCCGAGCGCATCGCCGCCGCGACGCGCCCCCAGTAGTACCTCCGTACGCCCCGGCCGGGTGCCCGCGATGCGGTCACCCGGCCCGCGGGCGGCCCCGGACGTACGACAATGGGGCTGCCTACTGCACACCCTCCTCGGCAGCAGGCTGCACTTCCGCGCGGGGGCGCCGACGGCGCCGCTCCCGCGTCGGCTCCTGCCCGGCCGGACCAGGGGCCGTATGCTCGACACCACGGTCGGTTTCGGACGTTCTGTCCGGACCGACCGGTCCTTCACCCCACGGCCGACTCCCCGCCACCCCGGCGCGGGAGCGCCCCGCCGCGGTGACGGCTCGTCGTCCCAGCCTGTAGTCCGGCCGTTTCCTCGGTTCTGCTCGGGAGTTGCAAAGCTAATGCGTATCGGAGTGCTGACCAGCGGCGGTGACTGCCCCGGCCTGAACGCGGTGATCCGGTCCGTGGTCCACCGGGGGGTGGTCGACCACGGCGACGAGATCATCGGGTTCGAGGACGGGTGGCGCGGGTTCCTGGAGGGCCACCACCGCCCCCTGACCATCGATTCGGTGAGCGGCATCCTGGCCCAGGGCGGCACCATCCTCGGGTCCTCCCGCGTCCAGCCCAGCCACCTGCGGGACGGCGTCGAGCGGGCCAAGAAGTACTGCTCCGACCTCGGCCTCGACGCGGTCATCCCGATCGGCGGCGAGGGCACCCTCAAGGCCGCCAAGCTGATGAGCGACGCGGGCCTGCCGATCGTCGGCGTGCCGAAGACCATCGACAACGACATCGCCGCCACCGACGTGACCTTCGGTTTCGACACCGCCGTCTCGGTCGCCACCGAGGCCCTGGACCGGCTGAAGACCACCGCCGAGTCCCACCAGCGGGTCATGGTCGTCGAGGTCATGGGCCGGCACACCGGCTGGATCGCGCTGAACGCGGGCATGGCGGCCGGCGCGCACGCCATCGTCGTCCCGGAGCGCCCCTTCCACATCGACAAGCTCACCGCCGTCGTCCGCGAACGCTTCGACCGGCAGAAGAAGTTCGCCATCGTGGTCTGCGCCGAGGGCGCCAAGCCCGAACCCGGCACCATGCACTGGGAGGAGGGCACCAAGGACATCTACGGCCACGAGCGGTTCACCGGCATCGCCACCCAGCTCTCCCGCGAACTGGAGCACCGCCTCGGCAAGGAGGCCCGCCCGGTCATCCTCGGCCACACCCAGCGCGGCGGTACCCCCACCGCCTACGACCGGGTCCTCGCCACCCGCTTCGGCTGGCACGCCGTCGAGGCCGTCCACAAGGGCGCCTTCGGGCACATCACCGCACTGCAGGGCACCAACATCAACCTGGTCCCGCTGGCCGAGGCGGTCGCCGAGCTGAAGACCGTCCCGCAGGAGCGCTACCTGGAGGCCGAGACGGTCCTCTGACCGCCTCTCGCCCCTGCCCGCCCGCCGAAGGCCCCCGGACTCCCGCCCCACGGTCCGGGGGCCTTCGCACGTGCGCCAGGCGCCTTCAGCTGCCGAGCGCCGCGCGGTACCAGGCCGCGGCCTGCGGGAGGCGGGCGAGCGGGCCGGGGCCGGGCGGGCAGGCGGCCAGGCGCCAGACGGCCTCGCTGCGGTACCAGTGGTCGCGGGCGATCAGGGCGAACTGGCGCTCGGACACCTGGCCGGGGGCGGCCGCCAGCAGCCGGCGGCACTCCTCCCACGGCAGGTCCGGGCCGTCCGGCACGGGCAGCAGCCCGAGCGCGGCCAGCGCGGCGATCAGGTCGCCGCTGCGGACCGGCTCGGGGTGGGAGGCGTGGTGGACGCCGGGCGGGGCGGCCCGGCCGTCCAGGGCGAGCGCGGTGATCAGCCGGGCCAGATCGGTGCGGTCCACCAGCGAGATCCGGGCCTCGCCGCCCTCCCAGCGGCCCGGCACCCGGCGGACCAGCTCGGCCAGGGCGGGCACCACCCAGCGGTCGCCCGTCCCGGTCACCAGCCCGGGGCGCAGCACGCAGGCGCCGGCCGCCAGGGCGTGGCGCTCGCCGAGCAGCCGGGTGCGGCTGGCCTCGGACAGCGGGGCGGGCCGCACCTCGTCCACCTCGATGCCCGCGTGCGGGCCCTCCCCGTACACGGCCGAGGTCGAGAGGTGGACGATCCGGGGCACCCCGGCGCGGGTGGCGGCGGCCATCACCGCGGCCGCGCCCCGCACGTTGACCGCCTCGCACTCCTCGGTGCGGCCGTCGACCCGGGAGGCCAGGTGGACCAGCACCCCGGCGCCCTCGCAGAGGTCCGCCAGCGCCGTCGCGTCGGCGAGGTCGCCCGGCACCCAGACGGTGCCGGGACGGGCGCCCTCCGGCACCCTGCGGGCCAGTGCCCGTACCCGTGCGCCGCGCGCCCGGAGGGCCGCCAGCACCTCGGAGCCGATGAAGCCGGTCGCGCCGGTCAGCGCGACCGTGGTCCCCGCCGCAGCTCCCTGTTCCGCTGCCATGACTGGCCCTCCCTGCCGACCAACCGGCCAGTCTAGCCAGCGGGAAACCGACCGGCCGACGGGGGGAGAACGGGAGGGGACACCCGTACGGAGGGGGTGGGGGCAGGGCCCGAGGTAAGGCCCACCTAGGCTGTATGCCAAGCAAAACGGGCGAACCGGACCCCACCGGGGACCACCAGGACGGAAAGCAGGACCCGCCGATGGGCGACGGAATGTCAGGAATGCACCACCACGGCGGGATGACCCGGCTAGGCCCGTTCACCTTCTCCAACGTCTGGACCTGGTCCCCGGACTGGGTGTTCCTGATCGGCGGCCTGGTCCTCCTGGGGCTCTACGCGGCGGGCGTGGTCCGGCTGTACCGGCGCGGCGACCGCTGGCCGGTCGGCCGGATGGTCGGCTGGGCGGCCGGCGTCGCCACCCTGCTGCTGGTGACCTGCAGCGGGCTGAACGACTACGGCATGGTGCTGTTCAGCGCGCACATGATCCAGCACATGGTGCTCTCCATGCTGACGCCGATCCTGCTGCTGCTGGGCGCCCCGATCACCCTGGCGCTGCGGGCTCTGCGCCCGGCCGGCAAGGGCCGCCCGCGCGGGCCGCGCGAGCTGCTGGTGGCGCTGCTGCACAGCCGGTACGTCCGGATCGTCTCGCACCCGGCGTTCACCATCCCGCTGTTCATCGCGAGCCTGTACGGGGTCTACTTCACCCCGCTGTTCGACTTCCTGATGCAGTACCGCCTCGGGCACATCGCCATGATGGTGCACTTCCTCCTCACCGGCCTGGCCTTCTTCTGGCCGATCATGGGCGTGGACCCGGGCCCGCACCGCCCCGGCCACGTGCTGCGGATCATCGAGCTGTTCATGGGGATGCCGTTCCACGCGTTCTTCGGCGTGGCGGTGATGATGGCCGCCCACCCGCTGGTCACCACCTTCACCGCGGAGGGCGCGCCGCCCGGGACGGACCTGCTGGAGGACCAGAAGCTGGCCGGCGGGATCACCTGGGCGTTCGGCGAGATCCCGACCGCGATCGTGCTGATCGCCCTGGTCTACCAGTGGATGGGCTCCGAGCAGCGGCAGGCCCGCCGCCGCGACCGCGCCGAGGACCGTTCCGGCGACGCCGAGCTCGAGGCGTACAACGCCTACCTGGCCTCGCTGCACAAGCGCGACCGGCGCCCGGGCGCGGCCGAGGCGGGCTGAGCCCGGCACCGGTCCCCGGCGCCCGGGACCACCCGGAACCCCCGTTCCCGAGAACCCCCGTTCCGCCGACGGAACGGGGGTTCCGCCGTCTGCGGTCGTACCGACCGGCACGAGGAGGCCCCCGGGTCCGCGGTGACGGACCCGGGGGCCTCCCGGTGGTTCAGCCCGGCCTGGTTCAGCCGAGGTTGGCGAGCGCCTCGTTGAAGGTCTTGGACGGACGCATCACGGCGGCGGCCTTGGCCGGGTCCGGCTGGTAGTAGCCGCCGAGGTCGACCGGCGAGCCCTGGACGGCGATCAGCTCGTCCACGATGACCTGCTCCTGCGAGGTCAGCGCCTCGGCCAGGCCCGCGAAGGCCTGGGCCAGCTCGGCGTCGGCGGTCTGCTTGGCCAGCTCCTGGGCCCAGTAGGTGGCCAGGTAGAAGTGGCTGCCGCGGTTGTCGATGCCACCGAGGCGGCGGCTCGGCGACTTGTCCTCGTTGAGGAAGGTACCGGTGGCGCGGTCCAGGGTGTCGGCCAGCACCTGGGCGCGGGCGTTGCCGGTGGTGGTGGCCAGGTGCTCGAAGCTGGCGGCCAGCGCGAAGAACTCGCCCAGGCTGTCCCAGCGCAGGTAGTTCTCCTTGACCAGCTGCTGGACGTGCTTCGGGGCGGAGCCACCGGCGCCGGTCTCGAACAGGCCGCCGCCCGCCATCAGCGGGACGACCGACAGCATCTTGGCGCTGGTGCCCAGCTCCAGGATCGGGAACAGGTCGGTCAGGTAGTCGCGCAGGACGTTACCGGTCACCGAGATGGTGTTCTCGCCGCGGCGGATGCGCTCCAGCGAGAAGGTGGTGGCCTCGACCGGGGACTTGATCTCGATCTGCAGGCCGGTGGTGTCGTGCTCCGGCAGGTACCGCTTGACCTTCTCGATCAGCACGGCGTCGTGGGCGCGGTTCTCGTCCAGCCAGAACACCGCCGGGTCGCCGGTGGCGCGGGCGCGGGTGACGGCCAGCTTGACCCAGTCCTGGATCGGCAGGTCCTTGGTCTGGCAGGCGCGGAAGATGTCGCCCGGCTGGACGGCCTGCTCCAGCACCACGTTGCCCTCGGTGTCGACCAGGCGGACGGTGCCCGCGGCCGCGATCTCGAAGGTCTTGTCGTGCGAGCCGTACTCCTCGGCCTTCTGCGCCATCAGGCCGACGTTCGGCACCGAGCCGATGGTGGCCGGGTCGAGGGCGCCGTTGGCGCGGCAGTCGTCGATGACGGCCTGGTACACGCCGGCGTAGCTGCTGTCCGGCAGCACGGCGAGGGTGTCGGCCTCCTGGCCGTCCGGGCCCCACATGTGGCCGGAGGTGCGGATCATGGCCGGCATCGAGGCGTCGACGATGACGTCGCTCGGCACGTGCAGGTTGGTGATGCCCATGTCGGAGTCGACCATGGCCAGGGCCGGGCCCTCGGCCAGCTCGGCCTCGAAGGAGGCCTTGATCTCGGCGCCCAGGTGCGGCACGTTGTCGAGGCCGGCCAGGATGCCGCCGAGGCCGTTGTTCGGGTTCAGACCGGCGGCGACGAGGACCTCGCCGTACTTCGCGAAGGTCTTCGGGAAGAAGGCGCGCACGACGTGGCCGAAGATGATCGGGTCGGAGACCTTCATCATGGTGGCCTTGAGGTGCACCGAGAACAGCACGCCCTCGGCCTTGGCGCGGGCCACCTGGGCGGCCAGGAACTCGTTCAGGGCGGCGGCGCGCATCACGGAGGCGTCGACGACCTCGCCGGCCAGCACCGGCACCTTCTCGCGCAGCACGGTGGTGGTGCCGTCCTCGCCCAGCAGCTCGATGCGCAGGGCGCCGTCGGCGGCGATCACGGTGGACTTCTCGGTGCTCGCGAAGTCGTTCCGGCCCATGGTGGCGACGTTGGTCTTGGAGTCGGCCGTCCAGGCGCCCATGCGGTGCGGGTGGGTCTTGGCGTAGTTCTTGACCGACTGCGGGGCGCGGCGGTCCGAGTTGCCCTCGCGCAGGACCGGGTTGACGGCGCTGCCCTTGACCTTGTCGTAACGGGCGCGGACGTCCTTGTCCTCGTCGGTCTGCGGGTCGTCCGGGTAGTCCGGCAGGGCGTAGCCCTGGGCCTGCAGCTCGGCGATGGCGGCCTTCAGCTGCGGCACGGAGGCCGAGATGTTCGGCAGCTTGATGATGTTGGCGCTCGGGGTCTTGGCCAGGTCGCCCAGCTCGGACAGGGCGTCGCCGATCCGCTGGGCCTCGGTCAGACGCTCCGGGAAGCTCGCGATGATCCGCCCGGCCAGGGAGATGTCGCGGGTCTCCACCCGTACACCCGCGGTCGAGGCGTAGGCCTGGACGACCGGCAGGAACGAGTAGGTCGCCAGGGCCGGAGCCTCGTCGGTGTGCGTATAGATGATGGTCGAGTCAGTCATCGGTACTCCGCTTCACGTCTCCAACGTCTTGACGTCAAGATATCTCGTCCCGGGCCCCTCGCTCCACCTCCCCCCGCCCCGGAGCGTGCGCCGGTCCCGCCGGGGGCGCTCCGGCGGCCGCGGGGCGGGGCGCACTGCGCACGCGGGCGGGGCCAACTCCACGGTCGTCCGAGGTGGAGCGCGGGGCAAACCGAGCGCCCCCGGGAAGTGGTGTATTCCGGTCGGGTGAGCCGAACGTCAGGAGTGCGTCAACGCACCACCCCATTCGGTCAACGCTGCGTCAGGACCGCAGACGCCAGGGGCGGGCCGCCCTAGCGTCGAGACAGCAGTTCCGGCAGGCACCACCACCCCACTCGGGAGCATTCGCATGGCCCGCGTCGTCTGGCACGTTCCGGTCACCGCCTCCGGCACCGGAAGCACCACCGCACTCCGCCTCTTCCGCCTGCGCGACGGCCGCCGCTGCGCGGTCGGATTCTCCAGCCCCGAAGCCCTCGCCGCCCTCCTCGGACCGGACCAGGCGTACACCGAACTCGGCGAACCCGCCCTGCGCGGGCTCACCGCCCCGCTCGGGGTCGACTCCCTCGTCCTGGACCCCCGGTTGGTCGCCCCGCCCGCCGCCCCGGCCGCACCGCTCGCCCCGGCCCCGACCGCACTTCTCCAGCACCGGTGAGCGCCCCGCTCCATCTCCTTCCGGGCGGTCTGCTCCCGGGCGGTCCGGCCCCGGAGGGTCGGCCCCGGCCGGCCCGGGCCCTGCACGCGATCGCCCGGGTCAGCTACGGCCCGGTGCCGCTCGACTTCGACCGGCTCGCCGCCGAGTTCCCGGCCGTCCAGAGCGGCCTGGCGCTGGCCGGCGAGGTCGACCTGGAACTCCGCCTCGCCTGCACCGGCCTCCCGGAGTTACGGGCCGTCGCCGCCGCCCTGCACCGTGCGGGCGCCGCCAGGGTCCGCATCGACCTGGTCCTGCGCGCCCTCACCCCGGCCCCGGTGACCCTGCGGCCGGTGCCCTGAGACGTGCCCGGCCCGAGGGCCCGAAAGTCACTCCTGCCCGGGGCGCGGGTCCGGGTTGATCGCCTGGCCGTCGACTGGCTGGCCCCAGACGTCCTCGCCGACCGCGTCGACGCAGTAGCCGCTGCCCTCGACGTGTCCGCCCGCGCCCCGGCACTGCTCGGCGGTGACATCGCGGAGCCCGGTCACCGCCGCCGGAGCAGCGGCGGCGGCCGCGGCACCGGCGGCGAGGGCGAACAGGAGGACGGAGGCGGTCGTGGCGGCCACCCGGGCCAGGTGTGAGCGCTTCATGCCGACCACCCCAGCACGGCCGCCCGCCCACTGCGACCACAGGACGCCCGCCCGGGTGGCCACGACGCCTGCGCCCGTCGCGCCTCGACACCTATGATCCGGCTCGGCACGTCACTCATCGACGCTGGGGGATCACCATGACCGAGCCGTTGCCGACAACCGCCCATGTCCGCCTCTCGCGCGCGACCTTCGACCCGAGCCGGTTCGAGGAGGTCCACGCGATGAACACGAGGACCTCGGCCTACCTGATTCCGGCCATCCAGCGGCTTCCGGGGCTCATCCACTTCTACGCGGGCGTCTCGCCGGAGGGCTCGGCCGTCCACGTCAGCGTCTGGGACTCCGTGGAGCACGCGCGGCAGTTGGACCACCTCAAGGAGATGGTGGTCGATGCCCGCGGGGAGGCGGAAGCGGTCGGCGTGACGTTCACCCCGATCGTCAACTACCCGATCGACTGGACCATCTGACCCGGCGGGCCGCATCCGCAGAGGCGGAACGCCCCCGCGGATGCGGCCCGGCCGGACCTTGGGCCCGGACGGGCCCTAGCCGCGGGCCAGCGCCGCGATCGCCGCGAGCAGCAGCGCCGAGCCGGCCAGCAGGCCGGCCGTGACCGGCTCGCCGAGGAACAGCACGCCGATCACCGCCGCGGTCGCCGGCTCCAGCAGCACCAGCACCGAGGCTGTCGTGCCCGGGACGGCCGTCAGCCCGGTGAAGTACCAGCGGTAGGCGAGCAGCGTGGGCACGGTGCCCAGGAAGAGCAGCGCGGCCCCGGTCACCGCCGGTTCCCCGGCCGTCGGCAGGACGCCCTGGACGGCCGCGAGCGGGAGCAGGCAGAGCAGGCCAGTGGTGAAGGCGCCGGTGCCGGCCCGGGCCGAGCCGCCGCCGCGGGCCCAGAGGGTGAGGCCGCTCTGGCCGGCGCCCGCGAGGACGGCCAGGGCCGCACCCAGGAGCGGGCGCGGGCCGGCCGCCGGGGCGGCGACCAGCAGGGTGAGGCCCGCCAGCGCCAGGGCGACCGCGCCGAGCGCACGCCCGGTCAGCCGTTCGCCGAGCAGCAGGTGGGCGCCGAGCCCGGTGAGCACGGGGCCGGCGCCGATGGTGATCAGGGTGCCCAGCCCCAGGCCCGCGTAGTGCACGGAGCCGAAGTAGGCGCACTGGCTGATCGCCAGCCCCAGCCCGGTCAACACGGCGGAGCCCCACCGAGCGGGGCCCCACCCGGCGGAGCCCCGCCGGACGGCGCCCCGTCCGGCCCGGGCTTCGCCGCCGGTCGGCAGCAGGGCCAGGCAGAGCGCCGCGACTCCGAAGCGCCAGCAGGAGACGGCCACCGGGCCGAGGCCGCTGGTGCGCATCAGCAGCGCGGCCACCGCCCCGCCCACGCCCCAGGCGACGGCGGCGGCGGAAATGGACAACAGGCCGTGCCGGAAGGGCACGGCAGCGTACGAGGTCATGCGTCGGTACTCCACGATGAGATGCCGGTCGGGTCCGCTGGGGTACGCGGGCGGCAGTCATCGCCCCGGCTGTGGGCGGCGTCCGCCGGGCCGGGGTGGGTGGAGTGGGCCGCCCGCTAGCGGGCCGGCGGGGGAAGGATCACGAGACGCACGGGGTCGATCCTACGCGCGGGCGATCGCGAGCCGGCGCCCCACGGACGCCCCTCGATCGATTGCCGTTTACATCCATCGGGATGACTATGCGATTCCGGTCATCCCTATGATCGGGCGGGGTGGTCAATGGTGCCCGAGGGAACGGCGAAGCTCAATTCGCGCTCAAATGCTGAACCTACTGGCCGGTCACGTAACAGACAACTGAACAGAATGCCGCCTACCTGCAGGGATATCAGGCAAAGAAAGTAAACATTCAGTAATGAAATCTGTGCAGAGCTCTATGAATAGCCCTACTGTGTGGCAACTCTCCGCGCTCCCCACCCCGGAGCCCCCACACACAGAGAGATCGCCCATGGCTTCCCTCAACCAGATCTCGCCGCCCGGACAGAGCACCGGCGCCGAATCCGGCACCACCAACCGGTCGCTCAAGCGCCACGTGGGCCTCATCGGCCTCATGTGGGCCTCGGTCGGCTCGATCATCGGCTCCGGCTGGCTGTTCGGCGCGAAGAACGCCGTCGTCGCCGCCGGACCGGCGGCCCTCCTCTCCTGGGGCATCGGCGCCGTCGCGATCGTGCTGCTCGCCTTCGTGCACGCCGAGCTCGGCGGGATGTTCCCGGTCGCCGGTGGCACCGCGCGCTACCCGCACTACGCCTTCGGCGGCCTCGCCGGCATGTCCTTCGGCTGGTTCTCCTGGCTCCAGGCCGCCACCGTCGCCCCGATCGAGGTCGAGGCGATGATCGGCTACGCGGGCCACTGGCAGTTCGCCAAGAGCTTCCTGAACGCCAACGGCACCCTCACCACCAGCGGCTTCATCGTCGCGGTCCTGCTGATGGGTGTCTTCGTCGCGGTCAACTTCCTCGGTGTGCGGGTCCTGGCGGCCACCAACTCGATCGCGACCTGGCTCAAGATCGGCGTCCCGCTGCTCACGATCCTGGCGCTGTCGATCACCAACTTCCACGCCTCCAACTTCACCTCGCACGGCTTCGCGCCGTTCGGTGCCAAGGGCGTGCTCGCCGCGATCAGCTCCAGCGGCATCATCTTCGCCCTGCTCGGCTTCGAGCAGGCCATCCAGATCTCCGGTGAGAGCCGCAACCCCAAGCGCGACATCCCCCGCGCCGTGCTGGGCTCGGTCGCCATCGGCACCCTGATCTACGTCCTGCTGCAGGTCGCCTTCATCGGCTCGCTGCCGGTCAGCTCCTTCGTCAACGGCTGGGACAAGCTCGACTTCCCGGGCATCGAGGGTCCGTTCGCCGGCCTCGCCACCCTGGTCGGCCTCGGCTGGCTCTCCTGGGTGCTGTACTTCGACGCCATCGTCTCCCCCGGCGGCACCGGCCTGATCTACACCACCTCCACCTCCCGCATCTCCTACGGCCTGAGCAAGAACGGCTACGCGCCGCAGCAGTTCGAGAAGCTGGACAAGAACGGCGTGCCGTGGTTCGGCCTGGTCATGTCGTTCATCACCGGCGTGATCTGCTTCCTGCCCTTCCCGAGCTGGCAGGAGCTGGTCGGCTTCATCACCTCCGCCAGCGTGCTGATGTACGCCGGCGCGCCGCTCGCCTTCGGCGCGCTGCGCCGCCGGCTGCCCGACCGCGAGCGCTCCTACCGGCTGCCCTTCGGTGAGATCATCTCCCCGGCCGCGTTCGTGGTCTCCAGCCTGATCATCTACTGGTCCGGCTGGCACACCCTGTCCCGCCTGGGCATGGCGATCGTGCTCGGCTACGGCCTGCTCGGCAGCTACGCCTGGTACGCCACCCGCAAGGGCCTGCCGAACGCGCCCCGGCTGAGCTGGAAGTCCGCCCAGTGGCTGCCGGTCTACCTGCTGGGCCTCGGCCTGATCTCCTGGCAGGGCGGCTTCGGTGACGGCGCCGGCCGGATCCCGATGTGGTACGACATGGCCCTGGTCGCGGTGTTCGCGCTGGCCATCTACTTCTGGGCGATCCGGGTCGCCCTGCCCGCCGAGGCCATCGAGCGGGAGGTCGCCGACGTCGAGGTGGTCGACGCGGGCGGTCACTGACACCCCCTGAGTACCGAAGCACCGAAGGGCCCGCCGGTCGTCGCACGACGACCGGCGGGCCCTTCCGCATGCCGAGGACCGGCCCTCAGAGGGCGAGCACCGTCCGCAGCACCGTGGCGACCTCCTGCTCCGGGTCCAGGACCGGGCCGGGCGAGCGCCAGGCGACGAAGCCGTCCGGACGGACCAGAACCGCTCCCTCCGGGCCGATCCCGTGCAGGGCGGCGAAGTCCGTGCCCGGCTCCGGGGCCAGGTCGTCCTCGGCGCCGTCACCGATCCGGTAGGCGTCCAGCGGGACGGCCAGCCGGTCCGCCGCCCGCCGGGCGCCCGCCTGCCAGGCGCCGCCCTCGGGTCCGGTGAGCAGCACCATCGCCTGCTCGTACAGGTCCAGCGTGGACAGCCGCACCCCCGCCCGCAGCAGCCACTGGTGCGGGGCCCGGCTGCCCGGCTCGCCCGCCGACTCGAACTTCTCGGGGACGACGGCGCCCTCCCGGTCGGCCCCGACCACCGCACCCACCGGGTAGCGGTAGCCCAGCGCCACCGCGAGCACCCCGGCCTGCCGGCCGACGCCCGGCACCACCGCGTAGCCCGGGTGGCTGTGCTCGGCGGAGCGGGCCGAGGCCCGCTCACTGGTCACCCGGGCGACCGGGCGGCGCTCCTGCCCGTACGTCTCCAGCAGCCTCGGCCCGGCCCAGCCGCAGAGCACGGCGGCGAGCTTCCAGGCCAGGTTGTGGGCGTCCTGGATGCCGGTGTTGGAGCCGAACGCACCGGTCGGGGACATCTCGTGGGCGGAGTCCCCGGCGAGGAAGACCCGCCCGACGCCGTACCGATCGGCCACCCGTTCGGCGGCGTGCCAGGGTGCCCGGCCGGTCACCTCGACGTCCAGCTCCGGCAGGCCGACCGCGGTGCGGATGTGCCGCTCGCAGCGCTCGTCGGTGAAGGCCTCCAGCGGCTCGCCGTGCTCGGGGTGCCAGGGCGCGTGGAAGACCCACTCCTCCTGGTTGTCCACCGGCAGCAGCGCACCGTCGGCCTCCGGGTTGGTCAGGTAGCAGGCGATGAAGTGCCGGTCGCCGACGACCTCTGCCAGGCGCTTCGCCCGGAAGGTGATGCTGACGTTGTGGAACAGCTCGCCCTTGCCGCTCTGGCCGATGCCCAGGCGCTCGCGGACCGGGCTGCGCGGGCCGTCCGCCGCGATCAGGAACTGCGAGCGCACCACCCGCTCCTCGCCGTTCTCCCGGCTGCGCAGGACCGAGGTGACGCCCTCGTCGTCCTGCTCGAAGGAGACCAGCTCGGTGCTGAAGCGCACGTCCCCGCCCAGCTCGCGGGTCGCGCGCAGCAGCACCGGCTCCACGTCGTTCTGGCTGCACAGGCACCAGGAGCTGGGGCTGAAGCGGGCCAGCCGGCCGCCCGGGTCGATCTCGCGGAACAGCCACTCCTGCTCGGCGCCGGTCAGCGAGGGGGCCTGCAGGATGCCGTGGTTGGGGGCGAGGACCGAGGCGGCCTCGCGGATGGCCGGTTCGATCCCGGCGACCCGGTACAGCTCCATCGTGCGGATGTTGTTGCCCCGGCCCCGCGGGTGATGCGAGGTGTCGGCGTGCTTCTCGACCAGCAGGTGTCTGACCCCGAGCCGGCCGAGGAAGAGCGAGGCCGACAGCCCGACCAGCGAGCCGCCCACGATCAGGACCGGCACCCGGTCGTCAACCTTCGGATTCATCAATTGCTCCGCCCTGTCAGGGGATTCCGCGGCCCGGCGACTGGACCCGGCGCCGCCCTCGATGGGCCCGCGCAGCCGGGGGCCCCGGTCTTCCATCCCCCGCCGGAGGGGGCCTGTGCCGCCCCTTCGCCCGGATGGCCCGCAAATCTCGCGCCGCACCCGCTGCGCCGCCCACGATCGACCTCAGGCCTGGCGCCGACTGCCCGGGCCGACCGCCGTCGCACCGCCTCCCAGGCCGGGGAGCACCCGCCGGGCGCGGCCGACACGGCCCGCAGCGTGCGGCCCAGAGCAGAAAGTGGATCATGACAACTCTGTCCGAACCCCAGCCGAAGCAGCAGGCCGAGTCCGACACCCGGTTGCGGGTGGTGCTGATGCTGGAGATCCAGGACGGTGCCCAGCAGCGCTTCCTCGACGTCTACGAGCAGCTGCGGCACCAGGTGGCCTCGGTCCCCGGCCACGTCAGCGACCAGCTGTGCCAGTCGATCAACGACCCGCGCCAGTGGCTGATCACCAGCGAGTGGGAGGACCAGGAGACCTTCCTGCAGTGGGTGGACAGCCCGGCGCACCGCGAGATGGTCAAGCCGATGCACGGCTGCGTCAGCGACAACTTCCGCTCGCTGCGCTACGCCGTGCTGCGCGAGACCTCGGCGGCCGGCTCCACCGGCACCCGCGCCCCGATGGAGGTGCCGCCCGGCCTGCCGCGCACCACGCCCGCCGGGCACGTCGGCCCGCCGAAGGCCGCGCCGGGCCCGGACGGCGTGGTCCGCCACGCGCTGACCTTCACCGTCAAGCCCGGCAGCGAGCCCGAGGTGGCCCGGATCCTCTCCGGCTACGCCTCCCCCCGGGCCGAGGTGGACGAGCACACCCGGCTGCAGCGCACCTCGCTGTTCATGCACGGCAACCGGGTGGTGCGGGCCGTCGAGGTGATCGGCAACCTGGGCGACGCGCTGCGCCACGTGGCGATGCAGCCCGAGGTGCGGGCCGTCGAGGAGGCGATCAACCCCTACCTGGAGGAGGCCCGCCAGCTGGGCGACCCGCAGGCCGCGCGCGCCTTCTTCGCCAGGGCGGCGCTGCCCGCCAAGCACCAGGCGATCGCCAGCTCCCCCGCCTCCGGCCGGCTGCACCGGCACGCCGTGCTCTACCCCGTCCGCCCGGGCCACGGCCAGTCCGTGGCCGAGCGGCTGGCCCAGCACGACAACCTGGCCACCGCCGACCCGACCGGGCCGGTCGCGGCGGCCACGGTCTTCCAGCGCGAGGACGTGGTGGTGCGCCTGGTCGACCTGCGGGTGCCGGCCGAGGCCGACCCGGCGGCGGCCCTCGGCGTGGCCGACGAGCGGGAGGCGGCCGTACTCGCCGGGCTGCTCGACCTCGGCCCGCAGGGCGACCTGCGCACCGTCGCCGGCCTCAGCGCCTTCCTCGCAGCCCGCGCCATGAACCCGGTCACCGACCGCAAGTCGGCCGACCCCCGCGCAAACTGACGTTCCGTCACTCTTGGAGGAAGAGCACCATGAACACGCAGTACCCACGGATCGTCAACGTCGACGAGGCGCCCGAGAACCGCCGGCACGGCGCCGAGCTCCGCACCATGCTCACCCCGACCAGCTGCGGGGCGACCAGCGGCTTCATGGGCCTGGCGATCGTCAAGCCCGGCGAGCGGATCGGCGAGCACTACCACCCGTACTCCGAGGAGTTCGTGTTCGTCGTCTGCGGCGAGCTGGAGGTGGACCTGGACGGGAAGCCCCACCCGCTCAAGCCCGACCAGGGCCTGATGATCCCGATCAACATGCGCCACCGCTTCCGCAACGTCGGCGACACCGAGGCCCGGATGGTCTTCCACCTCGGCCCGCTCGCCCCGCGCCCCGACCTCGGCCACGTGACCACCGAGGAGAGCGCCGCCTCGGGCCCTCCGGAACACACCAAGGTGGCCTCGTGACCCGGCGCGTGGCCGTCACCGGGATCGGTGTGGTCGCGCCCGGTGGGGTCGGCGTCCCGGCGTTCTGGGACCTCCTCACGGCCGGCCGCACCGCGACCCGGGGCATCACGCTCTTCGACCCCGCCGGGTTCCGCTCCCGGATCGCCGCCGAGGTCGACTTCGATCCGGCGGCCCACGGGCTGGGCCCGGAGGACGTCCAACGGGCCGACCGCTACGTGCAGTTCGCGATGGTCGCGGCCGACGAGGCGATCGCCGACGCCGGCCTGGACCTCGCCGCCGAGGACCCGTGGCGGATCGCCGTCTCGCTCGGCACCGCCGTCGGCGGCACCACCCGGCTGGAGCACGACTACGCCCTGGTCAGCGCCGCCGGCGCGCGCTGGGACGTGGACCACCGGCAGGCGCAGCCGCAGCTGCACCGGGCCTTCGCACCCAGCACGCTGGCCTCCGCGGTCGCCGAGCGCGCCGGCGCCCACGGCCCGGTGCAGACCGTCTCCACCGGCTGCACCTCCGGCCTGGACGCGATCGGCTACGGCTTCCAGGCGGTCGAGGAGGGCCGCGCCGACATCTGCATCGCCGGCGCCTCCGACTCCCCGATCTCGCCGATCACCGTCGCCTGCTTCGACGCGATCAAGGCCACCAGCGAGCGCAACGACGACCCCGAGCACGCCTCCCGCCCCTTCGACGCCGGCCGCGACGGCTTCGTCCTCGGCGAGGGCGGCGCCGTCCTGGTGCTGGAGGAGCTGGAGCACGCCCGCCGCCGCGGCGCCCGGATCTACGGCGAGGTCGGCGGCTTCGCGACCTTCGGCAACGCCTACCACATGACCGGCCTCACCAAGGAGGGGCTGGAGATGTCCCGGGCGATCGACCACGCGCTGGCCCACGCCCGGGTCGACCGCACCGACGTCGACTACGTCAACGCGCACGGCTCGGGCACCAAGCAGAACGACCGCCACGAGACCGCGGCGGTCAAGCGCTCGCTGGGCGGGCACGCCTACGAGACCCCGATGAGCTCGATCAAGTCGATGGTCGGGCACTCCCTCGGCGCCATCGGCGCCATCGAGGTCGTCGCCTGCACCCTGGCGCTCGCCCACGGCGTCGTTCCGCCGACCGCCAACTACGAGACTCCGGACCCGGAGTGCGACCTCGACTACGTGCCGCGCACCGCGCGCGAGCTGCCGCTGAGCCACATCCTCTCGGTCGGCAGCGGATTCGGCGGATTCCAGTCCGCCGTCGTGCTCAACAGAACGGGGTGAGTTCCATGACGTCACGTCAGCAGGGCCGCCGGGCGGTGATCACCGGCCTCGGCGTGGTGGCGCCGAACGGTGTCGGAGCCGACGCCTTCTGGAAGGCCACCAGGCAGGGCGTGAGCGTCCTCGACCGGATCTCCCGCGAGGGCTGCACCGAGCTGCCGCTCAGGATCGCGGGCCAGGTGCGGGACTTCGAGCCGCAGTCGGCGATCGACAACCGCTACCTGGTGCAGACCGACCGCTTCACGCACTACGCGATGGCCGCCGCCGACCTGGCGGTGGCGGACGCCGGCTTCCGGCCCGACGCCGACCAGCCCTTCGCGGTCGGCGTGGTGACCGCGGCCGGCTCCGGCGGCGGCGAGTTCGGCCAGCGTGAACTCCAGCAACTCTGGGGACAGGGACCCAAGTTCGTCGGCCCGTACCAGTCCATCGCCTGGTTCTACGCGGCCAGCACCGGCCAGATCTCGATCCGCGGCGGCTACAAGGGCCCGTGCGGGGTGGTCGCCAGCGACGAGGCCGGCGGCCTGGACGCCCTCGCGCACGCCGCCCGCTCGATCGTCCGCGGCACCGACGCCGTGGTGGTCGGCGCCGCCGAGGCCCCGCTGGCGCCGTACTCGATGGTCTGCCAGCTCGGCTACCCCGAACTCAGCCTGGCCGAACGGGCCGAGCAGGCCTACCTGCCGTTCACCGCGCAGGCCTGCGGCTTCGCCCCCGCCGAGGGCGGCGCGATGCTGCTGGTGGAGGACGAGCAGGCGGCCCTGCGGCGCGGCGCCGACGTCCGGGCGCACCTGGTCGGGCACGGCGCCACCTTCACCGGGGCCTCCCGCTGGGAGGAGTCCCGGGAGGGGCTGGCCGCCGCGATCCGGATCGCGCTGGACGAGGCCCGGGTCGCCGCCGAGGAGGTCGACGTGGTCTTCGCGGACGCGCTGGGCGTGCCGGCCGCCGACCGGGCGGAGGCGCTGGCCCTGGCCGACGCGCTCGGCCCGGCCGCCGAGCGCGTCCCGGTCACCGCGCCCAAGACCGGTACGGGGCGGGCCTACTGCGGCGCCCCGATGCTGGACGTCACCGCCGCCGTCCTGGCCATGGAGGACGGCGTCCTACCACCCACGCCCAACGTCACCGAGGTCTGCCACGACCTCGCCCTGGTGACCGGGCGCGCCCGGCCGGCCGAGCTGCGCACCGCCCTGGTGCTCAGCCGCGGGCTGATGGGCTCCAACTCCGCGCTGGTGCTCCGACGCGGGGAGCAGCCGTGAACCACTGCGTCACACCTCCACCACCACTTCCGTCACGTCTTTCGAAGGGAAACCCCGTGAGCAACACCCTCAGCTATCCGGAACTGGCCGCCCTGCTGCAGGCCCGGGCCGGCGTCAGCGTCGAGCCGAGCGCCCTGGAACAGCCGGGCGTGCAGTTCGACGAGTTCGGCGTCGACTCGCTCGGACTGCTCGGCATCGTCGGCGAGCTGGAGAACCGGCACGGCCTCAAGGTCACCCCCGGCGCCGAGTCAGCCAAGTCCCCGGCCGAGTTCCTGGAGCTGGTCAACGCCTCCCTCTCCGCGAAGGCGGGTGCCTGAGATGGCCGGACACACCGACAACGAGATCGTCATCGCCGCGCCGCTCGACCTGGTCTGGGAGATCACCAACGACCTGGAGAACTGGCCGGACCTGTTCAGCGAGTACGCCTCGGTCGAGGTCCTGGAGCGCGACGGGGACCGGGTGCAGTTCCGGCTCACCATGCACCCGGACGAGAACGGCCAGGTGTGGAGCTGGGTCTCCGAGCGCACCACCGACAAGGCCTCGCTGGCGGTGAACGCCCGCCGGGTCGAGCCCGGCCCGTTCGAGTTCATGGAGATCCGCTGGGAGTACGCGGAGGTGCCGGCCGGCACGCGGATGCGCTGGGTCCAGGACTTCGCCATGAAGCCCACCGCCCCGGTGGACGACAACGGCATGGTCAACCACATCAACAAGAACTCGCGGATCCAGATGCAGCTGATCCGCGAGAAGGTCGAGAAGCGGGCGGCGGAGCTGTGAGCGGGATGCACCGGGCGCTGATCGTCGCCCGGATGAAGCCCGAGGCGGCCCCGGACATCGCCGAGGTGTTCGCCGAGTCCGACCAGGGCGAACTGCCGCACCTGATCGGCGTGACCGGCCGCAGCCTCTTCCAGTTCGGCGACGTCTACCTGCACCTGATCGAGGCCGACCGCCCGCCGGGCCCGGCCGTGGCCAAGGTCGTCGGGCATCCGGAGTTCCGGACCGTCAGCGACCGCCTGACCGCCTTCGTCCAGGCCTACGACCCGGCCACCTGGCGCGAGCCCAAGGACGCGATGGCGCGCGAGTTCTACCGCTGGGACCGCTGACCTCCGGCGGACCGCATGGGCCCGCCCCCGGCCGTACGGCCGGGGGCGGGCCCATGCGTGCACGCCCTCGGGGCGGCCGCGGAATCACCCGGATCGCCCTGGTCCGGCTGGTCCGGCTGGTCCGGCTGGTCGGGCTGGTCGCCGCGACCAGTCCGGTCGCCCTCGTCGCCCCGATCACACGTGTCACCGTGGTCGTCCCGGTCACCCGAACCGCCGGGGCACCCGGGTGAACACGCCCGGGACTCCACCCGAAGGGCGCACGCTCCGCACCCGCGCTGCCACGCTCCGGTGGCAGGCGGCGCCACGGTGGTTGACGGTGGATCAGGCGCCACCCTCCCGCGAGTCCCCTTGTCCGGCACCCTGCCGGCAGTCGCGGGTCCGCGCGCCGGAAGGATCATCCTCATGCGTTCTGCACGCACGCTGCTCGCCGGGGCGGCCGTCGCCGCCGTCCTGACCGTCGGTGCCCCCATGGCCTTCGCCGACGGCTCCGCCGACCAGGGCAAGAACCTCACCTGGCAGGAGAAGCAGGACAAGCCCGAGAAGGGCGCCTCCGACAGCTCGAAGGGCTACGACGACAAGAAGGGCGGAAGCTCCGCCTCCGAGGAGCACAAGGGCTCGGAGGAGCACAAGGGCTCCGGCGAGTACAAGGACTCCGGCGAGCACAAGGGCACCGAGTCCAAGGGCGAGGAGCACGGCACCCCGCACGGCGGCGTGCACACCGGTGGCGGCGGGCTGGCGCTGTCCGGCGGCGGGCTCGCCTCCGGCGCGGTGCTGCTGCTCGGTGGCCTCGGCGCCGGCGCCTACGCGCTGCGCCGCGGCCGCCGCACCTCCGGCGCGGTCGCCTGACGCCAGGCGCCGTGCTTCCGCCGCCTCCGGGCGCCCCTCCCCGACCGGGGTGGGGGCGCACCGGGGGCGGCGGGCCGTCGCGGAACCGGTGGCAACGGAGTAACGGAGGACAGGAATGACGGGCGGTGCCGCCTCTGGAATGCCCCGGCTGCTGCGCGCGGGAATGGGCGCGGCGGCGGTCGGGCTGCTGCTGATCTACAACTCGGTGGACACCGAGCCGAGTTCGGACACCGCGGCCACCCAGGCCGCTCCCCCGGCGGCCACCGCGCCGGCCGTCCCCGGGCCCGCGGCCGCCGCTTCCCCGCCCGCCGCGGCGGCGGCACCCGGTGTGCCCGCGGCGCCGGCGCTCAAGCGCGCCAAGCCGACCCGGCTGCGGATCCCGCAGATCGCCGTGGACGCGCCGTTCACCGAGCTTGGCCTCAACCCGGCCGGCCAGCTCGAAGCGCCGCCGCCGGACGACAAGAACCTGGTCGGCTGGTACCGGGACGGCGCGACCCCGGGCGAGCGGGGCAGCGCGGTCGTGGCCGGGCACGTGGACACCACCAAGGGCCCGGCGGTGTTCCTGCTGCTGAGCCTGCTGCTGCCGGGCAACAAGGTCGAGGTCAGCCGCGCGGACGGCACCGTCGCGGTGTTCTCGGTGGACTCGGTGGAGACCTTCGCCAAGGACGCCTTCCCCGACCAGAAGGTGTACGGCAAGACCCCGGACGCCCAGCTGCGGCTGATCACCTGCGGGGGCACGTACGACAAGAAGCGGCGGGACTACCTGGACAACGTGGTGGTCTTCGCACACCTGGAGTCCTCGCACAAGGCCTGACGCGCCGCCCGAGGCCTGACCCGCCGTCCGCACGACGACCGCCGGCCCCCGGAAATGGGGGCCGGCGGTCGTGGTGCGCGGGGGTTGCGGGTCAGCCGCGGACGGTGGCCTCGAAGGCGTGCAGGTAGGGGTTGACCGGGCAGACCTCGGAGACCGTCAGGCCGGCCTCCTCCATCAGCCGGACCATGCTTTCCTCGGAGTGCTTGGCGCCGCCGACGTTGAGCATCAGCATCAGGTCCATCGCGGTGGTGAAGCGCATCGACGGGCTGTTGTCGACCAGGTTCTCCACCACCACGACGCGGGCGCCGGGCCGGGCCGCCTTCACCACGTTGGCGAGGGTGCGGCGGGTGCTGTCGTCGTCCCACTCCAGGATGTTCTTGATGATGTAGAGGTCGGCGCGGACCGGGATGTCCACCCGGCAGTCGCCCGGCACCAGGCGGGCGCGGGCCGAGAAGGCGCCGCCTTCGCGCAGCCGGGGGTCGGCGCCGGCGACGACCTTGGGCAGGTCGAGCAGGGTGCCGTGCAGGGCCGGGTGCTTCTCCAGCAGGCTGGCCAGCACGTGGCCCTGGCCGCCGCCGATGTCGACCACCGAGTCGACGCCGGTGAGGTCCAGGTAGTCGGCGAAGTCGCGGGCGGACTGCCGGCTGGAGGTGGTCATCGCCTTGTCGAAGACCTTCGCCGAGTCGCCGCCGTCGCTGTGCAGGTAGTCGAAGAACTCCTTGCCGAACAGCTCGGGGAAGACGTTGCGGCCGGAGCGGACCGCCTCGTCCAGTCTCGGCCACGCCTCCCACGTCCACGGCTCGGTGCACCAGAGGGAGATGTAGCGCAGGGAGTTGGGGGCGTCCTCGCGCAGCAGGCGGGACATCTCGGTGTGCTCGAAGCGGTCGTCGCCGGTCTCGGCGAAGATGCCGTAGCAGGTGAGCGCGCGCAGCAGCCGGCGCAGCTGGCTGGGCTCGGTGTCGAGGGCGGCCGCGAGGTCGGTGACGGTGGTCGGGGTGTCGCCGAGCGCGTCGGCGACGCCGAGCCGGGCGGCCGCGCGGACGGCGGCGGCGCAGGCGGCGCCGAAGACGAGCTCGCGCAGGCGCATCGCGGCCTGCGGGCCGGTGTGGGTGGGTGCGGTGGTCATGGGCGCTTCCTTGGTTCCTGGGGTCCTGGGGTCCGGAGTTTCCCGGGTCCGGGGTTTCCGGGGCTTCCTGGGTACCGGGGTGCTCAGCAGTGGCCGGCCGGCTCGGAGTGGCGGCAGGTGTTGCGGGTGAAGGTGGTGTCGGAGCCGGCGTCGCGGTCGGCGAGGTCGGCCGGGGCGTTGCCGCTCAGGTGGTTGTCGGCGACCGTGGCGCGGGCGTTGGTGACGCCGACGACGCTCTTGAAGAGGACGATGCCGCCGGAGAAGTCCGAGGTGCCCGTGTTGTCGCGGACCTCGTTGTCGGTGACCCGGGTGTCCTCGGTGCCGGTGAGCACGATGCCGGCGCCCTGGATGGCGCCCAGGCGCGGGTTGGCCGGGCAGAACTTGTTGTTGGCGACGACCCGGTTGCGCCGTACGTCGAGGTCGCCGGCTCGGGGCACGCCCTCGTCGCCGACCACGAAGACGCCGCCGCAGTTGCCGTTGATGTCGTTGTCCTGGACGGCCAGCCCGCGCAGGCGGCGGACGGTGACGCCGACCCGGTTCCCGGTCAGTTCGTTGCCCTCGACCACGGTGCCCTTGGTGTCGGGCGCGCCGCCCTCGCGGTAGGCGTAGTTGGCGAGGAAGACGCCGGACTGGCCGTTGTTCGTCGAGCGGTTGCCGAGGATCGCAGCCCGGGTGGACATCTCCTGGCTGATGCCCTGTTGGGCGTTGTCGTGGACGTGGGTGCGGCGGACGGTCAGACCGGTGGTGCCGCTGGCGTCGATGCCGTTCTTGCGGAAGCCGGTGACGGCGAGGGCCTCGATCGTGACGTCGGGCAGCGGGTTCTGCTCGGTGCCGACCACGCAGATGCCGTGCCCGGCGGTGGCGCAGGCGTTCTCGGTACCGTCCCCGGGGGTGATCACGCTGGTCGGCCCGGCGCCGCGCAGGGTCAGGCCGGGGGTGATGATGCGGACGCTGCCCCGGTAGGTGCCGGGGGCCAGCAGGACGGTGTCGCCGGGGTGGGCGGCGTCGACGGCCCGCTGAATCGATTCGCCGGCCTGGACGACGTGCAGCCGGCCGAGGTCGACGGCGTGGGCCGCGGGCGCGGCGGCCAGGGTGACGAGGGTGGTGAAGGCGGTGGTCAGGGCGGTGGCGGCGGCGGTGGCCGCGGCAAGGTGGTGGACCCGTCGCGTGGGCATGAGTGGTGACCTGTCTTTCGGCGCGCGCGGTTCTGGTGGCGCTGTCGGGGCGGTGGCGTTGCGTCCGGCGGTGCGGTCTGACGCGCTGTGTGCGGGAGGTGACGGCCGGTGGGTACGGCCGAGTCGACGGTATGGGCGCCCGGGTGGTGCCGCCACCAGGGCTGGGCTGCGGGGCTGACGGGGCGTCGGCCGACGGTGGGGCGGCCCGGCGTGGCGCGCGGCGGCCGGAGATGACGACGCGCCCGACCGCGGGTGCGGTCGGGCGCGGGGGGTACCAGGGGGAATGCGTCGGCCCCGGCACCGGCCCGCCCGACGGGTGTCGGCCGACCGCGTGACATCCTGGAGGCCATGACCACCGCACCCGCACCGCCCGTCGCCGCCCTCCGCAACCCGATCGGCGCACACGTCCCGGTGGCCGCGCGGGGGCTGGCCGGGACGGGCCTGGCGTACGCGCGGCGGGTCGGCGCCGAGACGGTGCAGGTGTTCGTGGCCAACCCGCGCGGCTGGGCCACTCCCCCGGGCAACCCGGCGCAGGACGAGGAGTTCCGCACCGCCTGCGCCGAGCAGGGCGTCCCCGCCTGGGTGCACGCGCCCTACCTGATCAACTTCGGCTCGGACAACCCCGCCACCCGCGAGCGCTCGGCCGACTCGCTGCGGCACTCGCTGCGCCGCGGCCACGCCATCGGCGCGCTCGGCGTCGTCCTGCACACCGGCTCTGCGGTCGGCACGGCGCCCGGCGGCGGCTCTCGCCGGGCCGAGGCGATGGCGCAGGTCCGCGCGGACGTCCGGCCGCTGCTGGACGAGCTGGACGCGCTCGGCGAGGACGCGCCCTGGCTGCTCCTGGAGCCGACCGCCGGCCAGGGCAACTCGCTCTGCTCGCGGCTGGAGCAGTTGGCCGAGTACGTGGAGGCGCTGGACGCTCACCCGAAGGTGGGAGTCTGTCTGGACACCTGCCACGCCTTCGCCGCCGGGCACGACCTGGCCGAACCCGGCGGGGTGACGGCTGCCCTGGACGCCCTGGCCTCCGCCGCCGGCCCCGGCCGGCTGCGGCTGATCCACGCCAACGACTCGGAGGACGTGGTCGGCGCCCGCAAGGACCGGCACGCCAACATCGGCGCCGGGATGATCGGCGCGGAGCCGTTCCGCGAGCTGTTCGAACACCCGGAGACGGCCGGTGTGCCGCTGCTGGTGGAGACCCCGGACCGCAAGCACGGCGGGGACGGCACGGGGCACGCGATGGACATCGCGGTGCTGAAGGAACTGAGGTCGCGGGCGGCGGCAGCGGGCCGACGCCCCCGTCCGAGGGAGCGCGTCCGCAGCTGAAGCTGCCGGATGGCAGGGCCGGTGCGAGGCTGGAGCGACCGCACTGCCGCCGGCCCTCCAGGGGGTTTCCCGTCATGTCTTCCACCCGGAACCTCGCCGCACTGCCGTGCGGACGCCGCAGCAAGTGGGTGGTGCTCGCGGCGTGGCTGGTGCTGCTGCTGGCCGTCGGCCCGCTGGCCGGCAAGCTCATGGGCGCCGAGGACAACCAGGCGTCCAGCTGGCTGCCCGGCAACGCCGAGTCCACCCGGGTGCTGGACGCGCAGCGGGCCTTCCAGCCGGTGGACACCGCCCAGGCCGTCGTGGTCTACCAGCGGGCCGGAGGCATCACCGCGGACGACCGGGCCGAGGCGACCCGCGAGGCCGCCGGGTTCGCCGCCGTGCCGCACGTGGTCGGGCCGGTGGTCGGCCCGGTGGTCTCCGCCGACGGCCAGGCGATGCAGACCGTCGTGCCGATCGACATCGGCACCAACGGCTGGAACGACCTCAAGCCCGCCGTCGAGCAGCTGCGCCGGACCGCCGCCGCCGACAGCCACGGCATGACCACCCACGTCACCGGCCCCGCCGGGGTCGGCGCCGACCAGGCCGAGGCCTTCGCGGGCATCGACAGCTCGCTGCTCGCCGCCACCGTCAGCGTCGTGATCGTCCTGCTGCTGCTCACCTACCGCAGCCCGGTGCTGTGGATCCTGCCGCTGCTCTCGGCCGCCGGTGCGCTGGCCGTCTCCGAGGCGGTCATCTACCTGCTCGCCAAGCACGCCGGACTGACCGTCAACGCCCAGAGTGCCGGCATCCTCGTCGTGCTGGTGCTCGGCGCCGGGACGGACTACGCGCTGCTGCTCACCGCCCGCTACCGCGAGGAACTGCGCCGCCACCGGGACCGGCACGAGGCGATGGCGTTCGCCCTGCACCGGGCCGGGCCGGCCGTCCTCGCCTCCTCCGCGACGGTGGTCGCGTCCATGCTCTGCCTGCTGATCGCCGAGATGAACTCCACCCGCGGCCTCGGACCGGTCTGTGCGATCGGCGTCCTGGTCGCCCTGCTGGCCATGCTCACCCTGCTGCCCGCGCTGCTGGTGATCGTCGGCCGCTGGGTGTTCTGGCCGGTCCGGCCCGGGTACGGCACCCCGGAGCCGACCAGGAGCGGCCGCTGGGCGCACGTCGGGGCCTGGATCGGCCGGCGGCCGCGCAGGGTGTGGGTGGGGACGGCGCTGGCGCTCGCGGCCTGCTGCGTCGGACTGGTCTCGCTGAACGCCAACGGCCTCAGTACGGCCGGGACCTTCACCGGCAAGCCGGACTCGGTGGTCGGCCAGCAGGTGCTGGAGCAGCACTTCCCGGGCGGCACCGGCGCGCCGCTCACGATCGTCTCCACCGCGGCCGGCGCCCCGGCCGTACGCGCGGCCGCCGGGACCACGCCCGGGATCGCGGCCACCACCCCGGCGGTCGTCCACGACGGGCAGGCGCTGTTCCGGGCCACCCTCGCCGATCCGCCGGACAGCCAGGCCGCCAAGGACACCGTCGACCGGGTGCGGGCCGCCGTGCACGCCGTGCCGGACGCGGGCGCCGAGGTCGGCGGCAGTACGGCCGTGGTGCTGGACGCCGGGCGCGCCGCCGGGAAC
Organism: Streptomyces sp. 1114.5; assembly: GCF_003635085.1. Classification (NCBI taxonomy): domain Bacteria; kingdom Bacillati; phylum Actinomycetota; class Actinomycetes; order Kitasatosporales; family Streptomycetaceae; genus Streptomyces; species Streptomyces sp. 1114.5. The sequence continues at coordinate 1,563,680 of NZ_RBXE01000002.1, read as the reverse complement.
GACAACCGGGCGATCATCCCGCTGGTGCTCGGCGTGGTGCTGCTGATCCTGGCCCTGCTGCTGCGGGCCGTCACGGCGCCCCTGGTGCTGATCGCGACCGTGGTGCTGTCGTACGCGGCGGCGCTCGGCATCAGCGCGTTCTTCTTCGCGCACGTCTTCCACTTCCAGGGCCAGGACAACGCGTTTCCGCTGTTCGTGTTCGTCTTCCTGGTCGCGCTGGGGATCGACTACAACATCTTCCTGATGACCCGGGTCCGTGAGGAGTCCGCCCAGCACGGCACCCGGCAGGGGGCGTTGAACGGGCTGTCGGCCACCGGCGGGGTGATCACCTCGGCCGGGCTGATCCTGGCCGGCACCTTCGCCGTGCTCGGCACCCTGCCGGCCGTGGCCTTCGCCGAGATCGGCTTCGCGGTGGCCCTGGGCGTGCTGCTCGACACTCTGGTGGTGCGCTCGGTGCTGGTCACGGCGCTCACCATGGACCTCGACCGGCACATGTGGTGGCCGGGGCGACTGTCCCGGGTGCCGGTCGCCGCGGCGGCGTCCGCACCTTCGGCGTCCTCGGCCTCTTCGGCGTCCTCGGCTCCGCCGCCGGGGCAGCCGTGAGCCCGGAGGCCGACGGACGGCCTCCGGGCTCGGGGTGCGGAGGGATCAGCAGTCGCAGTCGCTCTCGCTGTGCTCGGCGAAGTTGAGCCAGCTGGCGTGCGGGCCGAACAGGCCGACGCCCGCGGAGCCGGACTCCAGGACCTGCGCGGACGACTGCTGCGGCGCGTGGCCCCCCGCCATCGCCGAGGTCGGGGCCGACACGACGGCACCGGCCACGGCAACGATCACGGCGAGCTTGCGGATCTTCCCACGAAGCGACATCTGATGTCCTTTTGGTTCGTCTCTGGTCCTCAACCCCCGCCCTCGAACGGCCTGTTCGGCCGCCCGGCGGGCTGGGCCGCGCCCCACCGGGGAGGCGCCGCGCCAAGGTTGGCACACGAACGCGCACATCCGGGCACGCGCCGCAACCGGGCTGGGGCATTCGGGTGAGGCAACTCCCCCGGCCGGACGAACGGGGCGATCCGGGCGCGGATCCGGTCGGACGGCTCGGCGGAGCCCGCCGGACGAGTGCCCGTCGGGCCGTCGTGACACCGCAAGTCTTGCGGTGAGGCAGCGGACGAACTGAACAAATCCCGCCGATTTGGTGCACGATGCCGCCTGGTCCGAGCATGAACGGTCGCTCCACCGAGCGCGAGCAGGACCACGAAAGGCGCACCACCCTCATGCAGACCAGTCCCGCCGTACCGCGGCAGGCGACGCGGCCGAGCGATCCGGAGAACGCCGGGAACCCGGGGCCGGCCGACCCGACACCGGCCGGCCCGGCACCAGCCGGCCCGGCCGAACGGAAGCACGGCCGCTTCGGGCTGGCGACCGCGACCGCCCTGGTGATGGGCAACATCATCGGCGGGGGAATCTTCATGATCCCGGCCGCGGTGGCCCCGTACGGGACGGTCAGCCTGGTCTCCTTCGCGGTGCTCACCGTGGGCGCGATCGCACTGGCGCTGGTCTTCGGGCAACTGGCCCGCCGCAACCCGCGCACCGGCGGGCCGTACGTCTACGCCCGCGAGGCCTTCGGCGACTTCGCCGGCTTCCTGTCCGCCTGGTCGTACTGGATCACCACCTGGGTCAGCAACGCCGCGCTCGCCGTCGCCGCCGTCGGCTACCTCGACGTGCTGTTGCCCGTCGGCCACTCCACCGCGTTCAGCATCACCGCCGCGCTGGCCTTCCAGTGGCTGCCCGCGCTGGCCAACCTGGCCGGCACGCGCTACGTCGGGGCGATCCAACTCGTTTCCACCGTACTGAAGTTCATCCCGCTGCTGCTGGTCTCGGTGGGCGGCCTGTTCTTCTTCGACCCGAAGAACCTCGGGCCCTTCGACGGGAACGGCCAGGGCTGGGCGGGCGGCATGACGGCCGCCGCGGCGATCCTGCTCTTCAGCTACCTGGGCGTCGAGTCGGCCGCGATGAGCGCGGGCAGGGTCCGCGACCCGGAGCGCAACGTCGGCCGGGCCAGTGTGCTCGGCACTACCGGCGCGGCGGTGGTCTACCTGCTGGGCACGCTCGCGGTCTTCGGCACCGTCGCACATGCCCGACTCGTCCACTCCACCGCACCGTTCTCGGACGCCGTGGACGCCATGTTCGGGGGTTCCTGGGGCGGCACCGCGATCGCCGTCGCCGCGCTGGTCTCGATGACCGGCGCGCTCAACGGCTGGACCCTGCTGGCCGCCCAGGCGCCGTACGCGGCCGCCAAGGACGGCCTCTTCCCGGCGGCCTTCGGCAAGGAGCAGCGCGGTGTGCCGACCTTCGGCGTGGTGGTGAGCGTCGCCCTGGCCTCGGTGCTGACGGTGCTCAACTTCGCCAGCGGGGCGAAGGGGGCGTTCGACGCTTTGGTGCTGGTCACCACCTTCACCGCGACCGTCCCGTACCTGCTCTCCACCGCGGCCCAGTTGTACTGGCTGGTCCGCGGGGCCGGCGACAAGGTGGACCGCGGGCGGTTCGTCCGGGACGCCGTCCTCGGGCTCGGCGCCTTCGCCTTCTCGCTCTGGCTCCTCGCGGGCGCCGGCTACAGCGCCGTCTACCAGGGCGTCCTGTTCCTCTTCGCGGGGATCCTGGTCTACGTCTGGATGGCGGGCCGGCGCCGCGACTGACCCTCCGGCGCCGGCCGACCCCGGGCGCGCCCACTCGAACGGCACACCCACTCGAACGGCGCGCCCACTCGAACGGCACGGCCGACGGGCGGCGCGGCGGGGGCCCGCCTACGGTGCGGTGCCAGGGGGTCAACCCAGCGGAAAGGCTGATACCGGCATGGCGGGCAGATTCGAGCTGTACGTGGACGAGAGCGGAATGCACCGGTTCCGGCTCAAGGCGAGCAACGGGGCGGTCGTGGTGACCGGCGACCCGGAGGAGAGCAAGGACGACTGCCTGAAGAGCATCGAGTCGATCCGCAAGCTCGCCCCCTACGCGGAGCTCAAGGAGGCGGCCGGGTCGGTGTGACGCCGGAGCGGCAACAGGAACGAACGGACGCGGGTCGGTGGTGCAAATCGCCGACCCGCGTTCGCTTGTACGACAGATCCCTTTGGCCGGGTGCACGCCGGACGCGGACAGAACACTGGCATGCGCGTCGTCATCGTCACGGAATCCTTCCCACCCGAGGTCAACGGAGTCGCCCACAGTGTGCTGCGGACGGCCGAGCATCTGGTCCGCCGCGGCCACCAGCCCCTTGTCGTCACCCCCGCGCCGGCGCGGGGCGCGCAGTGCCCGCCCGAGACCTTCGGGAGTCCCGGGGCGGGCGAGATCCCCGTGGTGCGCATCCCGTCGATGCCGCTGCCCGGGTACCCGCAGGTGCGGATCGCCCTGCCGAGCCGGCAGCTCGCGGCCGCCGTCGCCCGGCACCGGCCCGACCTCGTGCACCTGGCCAGCCCGTTCGTGCTCGGTGCGCGCGGGATGCAGGTGGCCGCCCGGCTCGGGGTGCCCGCCGTCGCCGTCTACCAGACCGACCTCGCCGGCTACGCCCACGCCTACCGGGCCGGGCGGGGTCTGGGCGAGGCCGCCGCGTGGCGGCGGATCCGGGCCGTGCACCGGGCCGCCGCCCGGACCTTGGCGCCGTCCACCCCGGCCGCACAGGACCTGACGGCACACGGGGTGCCGCGGGTGCAGCTGTGGCCGCGCGGGGTGGACTCGGCGCGGTTCCACCCCCGGCACCGGGACGAGGCGCTGCACCGGGCGCTGGCACCGGGCGGGGAAGTACTCGTCGGGTACGTCGGGCGGCTGGCGCCGGAGAAGCGCGTCGACCTGCTGGCCGCCGCCTCGGCGCTGCCCGGCGTACGGGTGGTGGTCGTCGGGGACGGGCCCTCCGCGCCCGGGCTGAAGGCCTCGATGCCCGGGGCGGTGTTCCTCGGCCGCCGGACCGGTGACGAACTGGCGCGCTGCTTCGCGACGCTGGACGTGTTCGTGCACACCGGTCCGCTGGAAACCTTCTGTCAGACCATCCAGGAGGCGATGGCCAGCGGCGTGCCGGTGATCGGCCCGGCGGCGGGCGGCCCGCTCGATCTGGTCGGGCACCACCGCACCGGCCTGCTGGTGCCGCCCCGGGACGGCGCGGCGGTGGCCCGGGCCGTCGCCGAGCTGGCCGCCGATCCGGCGCGGCGGGCCGCGTACGGGCAGGCCGGGCGGGCGGAGGTCACCGCGCGCACCTGGGAGGCGGTCGGGGACCTGCTGTTGCGGCACTACGCCGAGGTGCTGGCGGAGCACCGGGGGGTGCCGGTGGCGGCGGTCGGGGCGATGGTGGGGGCGGTCGGGGCGGGGGCTCCGGTCGGGGCGGTGGCAGGGACGGTCGGGGCGGTGGTGGAGGGTGCGACCGCCGAGGGTGCGCTGTCGGAGGGCGCGCTGTCGGAGGAGCTGCCGGCATGAGCGCCGCTGCGGACCCCGAGGCCCTGACGATCGTCCGGCTCGCCAACTTCGTCACCCCCGTCTCCGGCGGCCTGCGCACCGCGCTGCGGCACCTGGGCGCCGGGTACCGGGCGGCCGGGCACCGGCCCGTGCTGATCGTGCCCGGGGAACGGCGCTCGGCGGAGGAGACCGAGCAGGGTCTGGTGGTCACCCTGCCCGGCCCGGTCCTGCCGGCCAGCGGCGGCTACCGGCTGCTCACCGACCGGCGGGCGGTGGCCGCCGAGCTGACCCGGCTCTCCCCCGACCGGCTGGAGGTGTCCGACCGCACCACGCTGCGCTGGACCGGCGCCTGGGCCCGGCGGCACGGCGTGCGCTCGGTCATGGTGTCGCACGAGAGCGCCACCGGGGTGCTGCGCACCCGAGGTGTGCCCGGGCCCCTGGCGAGCGCGGCCGCCGACCGGCTGAACACGGCCACCGCCCGGGCGTACGACTCGGTGCTGTGCACCACCGACTGGGCGGCTGCCGAGTTCCGGCGGATCGGCACGCCGAACCTCGCCCGGGCCCCGCTCGGCGTGGACCTGGACGCGATGCGGCCGCTGCCGCCCACCGAACGGGTGGTGGAACGGGCCCGGTACGCGGCGCCGGAGGAGGCACTGCTGGTGCTCTGCTCGCGGCTCTCGGCGGAGAAACGGCCCGAGCGGGCGATCGAGGCGCTGGCGGCACTGCGGGCCCAGCGGCTGCCCGCCGTGCTGGTGGTGGCCGGCACCGGCCCGCTGCGGCAGCGGCTGGCGGCCCGGGCCGCTCGGCTGGGGCTCCCGGTGCGCTTCCTCGGGCACCTCGCCGGGCGCGGGGCGCTGGCCCGGCTGCTGGGCTGCGCGGACGTGGTGCTCGCCCCCGGCCCGGTGGAGACCTTCGGGCTGGCCGCGATGGAGGCGCTGGCCTGCGGGACGCCGGTCGTGGCCAGCCGCTCCTCCGCGCTGCCCGGCCTGATCGGGCTCGCAGGGCTGTCGGCGGCCGACACGGGAGCCGGATTCGCCTACGCGGTACGGGAGTTGCTGGAACGCCCGGAGGGGGTCCGGCGGGCTGCGGCCCGGGCACAGGCCGAGCAGTACGGGTGGCCGGCGGCGGTCACCGCATTCCTGGCGGCGCACGGGCTGCGCAACGACGGCACAGCGGACGGGGGACGGGATGGACGTGCTCGGCACCGGGCGTGACCGGGCGGCGCAGGAGCGTTCTCCGGCGGGCGAGTTGGAGCGGTTCGTCGCGCTCGGGGACTCGGTGACGGAGGGAATCGGGGATCCGGTCGACGAGAGGTGGCGCGGCTGGGCGGCCCTCCTCGCGCACTCGTTGGCACCCGAAGGGCGGGCGGTGGAGTTCACCAACCTGGCGTACAGTGGCGCACAGACAGCCGATTTGACGAGCCGCCAGCTTCTGGCGGCGCTGGCACTGCGACCGCAACTGGCGGCCGTGGTCGTCGGCGGGAACGACACCCTGCGGACGGGCTTCGACATCCGGCGCAGCACGTTGGAGTTGGACGCCACGATGGGTGAACTCTCCGCCCACGGCGCCGTGTTGCTGACCGCCTGCCTGCCCGACCCGGGCTCCTTGCTCCGCCTCCCGGCGCCACTCGCCCGCCCGCTGGCACGACGGATGCGGGCCGTCAACACCGTCGTCCACGCTCTCACCGTGCGCCACCGGGCCGTGCACCTGCACATCGCCGAACTGCCGTGGCTGCGCGAACGACGGCTGCTGAGCGTGGACCGGCTGCACCCCAGCGCCGAAGGCCACCACCTGATCGCCCGCCACTACCACGCGCTGCTGGCCGGGGCCGGCCACCCGCTCGGCCCGCCCCCGGCCGCCGAACCGGCCGAGCCCCCGCCGGGCAAGGCGGCCGACCTGTGGTGGATGGCCACCAAGGGCACCCGCTGGGTCGTCGCCCGCAGCACCGACCTGCTGCCCGGGCTCCTCGCCCTCGCGGCGGCGGAGGGCGCGGCCCGCCTGCGCGGGGCGAGCGGGCGGCACGACGAGCAGATGGCGCGGGCGGCGGCGCAGGCGCTGGCGTCGCTGGGGTGAGGTCCCGGCTGGGCTGAGGTCCCGGCTGGGCTGAGGCGTCGGCTGGGCTGGGGCGTCGCTGGGTCACCCGGTGGTGGTGATCGGTGCGGGGGCCGGCCGGGAACCATGGGGGTGGCCCGGGCAGTCCTGGCCGGGGAGAGTCCGACGGAGGGAGCCGGGGTGGAGAACGCGGGTGCGAGCGGCGGGCGGGGGATTCTGGCGGCGGCCGGGGTGCTGTTCCCGGACCGGGACGGGCGCGTGCTGGTGGTGCGGCTGCCGTACGACCGGAAGCATCCGGTGGCGATCCCCGGCGGCGGGTGGGAGCCCACGGACCGGTCCCCGCGGGAGACGGCCCTGCGGGAGATCGCCGAGGAGCTCGGGTTCACGCCCCGGCTGGGACCGCTGGCCTGCGTCGACTGGGCGCTCTCGGGCAGCCGTCCGCCGATCGTCGCGTACCTGTACTGGGCCGAGCCGCTCACGCCCGAGCAGGCCGCGGAGTTCCGGCCGGACACGGCGGAGGTCGGCGGGTGGACGTGGCTGAGCACCGAGCAGGCGGGCCATGCGCTGCCGCCCCGGCTGTCGCGCCGGGTGACGGCCTGTCTGCGCGCACCGCGTACGGCCGGGCCGTTGGAGCTGGAGGACAGCCGGCCGGCCGGGCACACGCTGCGGGAGCTGCCCGCCGACGGGCCGGCGCCCGAGTACCTGGGGCTGGCCGCCGCCCCGGGGCTGGCGCCGGCGTCGACCGCGGGGAGCGTGCGGCGGCCGCAGGAACCGCAGGAACCGCCGATGGACCGGGACACCTACTACGCCACCCGGCCGCGGATCCGGGCGAAGGCGCGGGCGCTGTTCACCGACACGGACGGGCGGGTGCTGCTGGTCCGGCTGCGGCCGTGGGACGGACCGCGCGGGCAGGTGCCGTACTGGACGCTGCCGGGCGGCGGGGTCGAGGCGGACCGGGAGACACCCCGGGCGGCGGCCCGGCGCGAGATCCGCGAGGAGCTGGGCTGGGAGGTCGAGCCCGGGCCGCTGCTGGCCCTGGACTGGCAGCCCGGGGCGGCGGCCGACCCCGCGGCGAACCCGGCCACCGGCCGGGACACCGCCGTACTGGTCTACGTGTACGACGGGGGCACCGTGACGGCGGGGATGCCCGGCTCGATCGTGCTGCAGGAGGAGGAACTGGTGGAGTGGCGGTTCTGCGCTCCGGCCGAGGCGCAGGCGCTGCTGAACGAGCCCTCCTGGAACCGTACGGCCGCGGCCCTGGCCGCCCGGGAGGGAACGGGCGGGCCGGTCGAGCTGGTGGCCGGTCTGGCTGTCGGGTAGCCGACCGGACGGTTCGGGTGGCGGCTCCGATGACGGATCCGGTGACCGGTGGGACGAGTGGACGTGGGCCGGGTTGGGACAGACTGGGGGTATGCAGAACGCGATCACGGAGGTGCTGGCCGGCCGTCGGGTGGAGTCGGTCAGCGGGGGCGGACGGCTGGACCTACGGCTGGACGGCGAGCTGACCGTCCGGGTGGCGCACGAATTCCGCTTCGCGGCGCCCTCGTTCACCGCACCCGAGGAGGTCGAACACTTCTTCCCGGCTCTGACCTTCCGGCCGAGCCCCGGGCTGCTGGCGCTGGTCGGGCGGAGTGTCGACGCCGCCCGGATCACCCTGGCCGGCGGTCTGGAGCTGGGTTTCGCCGGGGGCGGCGCACTGTCCGTCCCGCCGCATGCGCTGCTGGCGCCGTGGAGCGTGCTGACCGCCGAGGGGGCGGTGTGCGCGGGGCTGCCGGGCGGCGAGGTCCGGTGGGAGGAGCCGGGGAGCGGGCCGGACGGCGGACCGGGGGCCGGGCCGGGGAGGGGGCCCGGCGGGGCCTGAGCCGCCGCCGGGGACTCCTCCGGTTCCGCGCCGATCCGGTTCCGCCCGGAACCGGATCGGCGGACGGGCGGCCGTCAGAGCTCCAGGTCCGCCTCGATCCTGGTGAGCTGGTGGCGGGCCATCGCGAGATTGGCCCGCGACTTGTCCAGGGCGAGGTAGAGGAACAGGCCCTTGCCGGTGCGTCCGGTGAGCGGGCGGATCAGGTGGTACTGGCTGGACAGGGTGATCAGGATGTCCTCGATCCCGTCCTGCAGGCCGAGCATGTCCATGGTGCGCATCTTGGCGCGGACCACGTCGGTGTTGCCGGCCGCGGCCACGTTGAGGTCCAGGCCTCCGGGGCCGTCCAGGGTGGCGAGCGCCATCCCGCTGTTGTAGTCGACCAGGGCCGCGCCGATGGCGCCCTCGATGGTGGTCATGGTCTGCTTGAGCGCGGCGGCTGCGTCGGTCATCTGATACCTCCGAGGAGACCTCCGGCTTCAGCCGGAGGAGGAATCGGACTTCCTGCGGAGCAGGTCAGGAAGCGGCATTTCGCCGTCGAGGCGGACCGCCGACACCACTGACAGTAATCAGGGGCGTCCGAATGAGTGATAGGCTCCGTGGTGCCCGTCCGGCGACAACCAAGTCGGCCGGGCCTACCGCCGGCTGGCGGGAAGTCAGGTCTGTGGAGCTGATGCAAGACCGCTGGGCGGCACACCGTCCCTTCGCCGGTGATCCCGGGTCGGCAGTCGGCCGTGAAGCAGAAAGCCCGACCCGCGAGGGTGGGAATCCCCCGCATCTCTCGCGGGGGAGGATGTCAACTGAGCAACTCCCGTTCGATGGTTGGGTGGTCGGGCGGCTCGGGTGGTCGGGCGGTCCGGTGGCCTGGCCGTCCGGTCAGCCCGGATCACGCGGGTCCTTGGGCAGGAGGCTGTCGTTGAGCAGGCCCGAGATCCGCTGGGCGCTGCGGCGGGCCTCCAGGTGCAGCCGGCCGACGTTGACGTCCGGGTGCGCCAACAGGGTCAGCACGCAGCTGCCGCCGGCCGCGTAGGTGGCGACGTAGCCGTGCTCGCCGCGCACCAATGACTCCCTGAACTCGCCCTGGCCGGTGGTGTCGGCGAGGCGCTGGGACAGCGAGAGCGAGGCCGCCGTCATCGCGGCCAGTCCCGACGGTTCGGTGCCGTGGGTGTCGTGCGCGACCAGCAGGCCGTCCACGCTGGCCACCAGGCCGCCCGCGAGGTGCGGGACGCGGTGCTTGACGGCGCGGAGTTCCGCGAGCAGCTCGGTCTCCAAGGCGATCAGTTGTCTCCTTCCGACACGCTGCTTGAGCGCCCGCCTCATGGCCGGGACGGCGGGGTCGCGGGCGGGGAGTGGGTCAAAGTCGGGCCTCCAGAAGGTCTCGGACCCGGGTCAGCAGCGCGATGTCCGGGTCGGGGACGGTCAGCGGGTGGGCCGCTGCCGGGGTGGGCTGGCGTTCGGGGCGGGCGGTGGCTCCCGCACCGGCCGGCGTCGCCGTGGCCGACGGAGCGGCGTCGGCGGCTACGGCGCTGCGCAGGGTGGCGCCGGGGATCCGGCGGTGCAGGCCGCCGGGCGGCCTGCCGTGACCGGCGGCGAAGGCGGCGGCGACGACCGGCGGGGCTGACGCGGACGGTCGGCTCGCGACCGGTTGCTCCGACTGCACCGACTGCTCCGCGGACTGCTGGGCTGGAACGGGCTCAGCGGTCGGCGGCGGGGCGGTCGGCGGCGGCACTGCGGCCGGCGGAGCGACCGGCCCCGGGGCGTCGAGCAGCCCGGCGGCGGCCAGGCGGCGGACGTCCGCCGTGACGCCGAAGCCGGAGCGGCCCAGCAGGCGAGCCAGGTCCGCCGGGGTTCTTCGGCCGTCGGCCTGGTCGAGCAGCTCGCGGCGTCGGCGGCCGGGCGGACGGTGGGACGGCCTGCGACTGCGCTCGACCGGGCGGACGGGCGCGGTGTCGAGCTGCGCCCAGGGCCAGATCCGGTCGAGGAGTCGGCGTCGGCGTTCGACCTCGCGGCGGAGCCGGTCCGGGTCGACCGTCGCGACCGGTCCGAGCCAGTGCCGGACCTCGGGTTCGAACCGCCAGAAGCCTCCACCGGAGTCGGCGAGGACGAAGAAGGCGGCGTCGAACAGCGTTCCCAGATGACCGAGTTCGAGCTCTCCCCGGGTCAGCAGGCGCCGTTCGATCAGGACGTCGCCGACGCTCCCCTGCGGACCGTGGACGCGGACCAGCTCCGCCCAGCTCTCGGGGGTGATCCGGCCGGTTCCGACGAGCAGGTCGGCCAGTCCGGGCGCCCGGGGTGACTCGGCACCGACCACTTCTCCGTCGAGCAGGTGGAGGCTGCCGAGCGGGCCGTGCAGGGCGCCGGTCGCTCGGCGGTCGGCGAGCAGGGCGAGGGCTTCGCCCGGCGTCCTGGGCGCAGTCCGGTCCGCCGGGGGCGGGGCGGTGCTGGGGGCGACGGTCACGCGGGCCACCGCCGGGAGGCGGGCGCGGAGACGCGTGTGGAGACGGGTGCGGTTGCCGGGACGGCCACGGGAACGGCTGCGGGTGCGGGAACGGCCGCGGGAACGGCCGCGGGCGCGGGGCCAGGCCCGGCTCCGGCCGGGGGGCCGGCCGTCGGGTGGGCCGGCGGCTGAAATGCGACGGTCGGTATGGGCGGATCGGGCGTCACGGGCGTCGCGTTCACCCCAGCACCAGCTCCTCGGCCAGCGCCTGGAGGCGGAAGCGGGCGGCGGCGAGGTTGCCCGCCGTACGGTCCAGCCAGAGGTGGAGGACGAGCCGGTTGTCGAAGACGGTGTCGATGAAGCGGATCAGGTGGTAGCTGCGGCCGGCGGTGACGATGATGTCCTCCAGCGGGGACCGCCGGTCCTCCGCGACCGTGAAGGTCTGACTCTCAACCGCCGCCCGCACCAGGTCCGTTGCTTCGGCGGCGGAGGTCTCGTGCTCGCCGGTCGGACTGTCCCCGAGGCTGCCGAGGGCGAGCCCGCTGCTCCAGTCGACCAGGCTCGCGGAGCGGGCTCCGGCGATCGCCATCGCTCCGGAGAGGCATTCGTCGATACCCGGCACACCGGCTCCTTCGCGGGATCTGGCCGGCCGGGCGCTGCACGGCACCGGCCGGGTCGCCACCAGCAGTGGCAGGTTCGACACGGAAGGCTACTGCCGGGATTCCGTATGACGAACATTCCAATGGCATATTCACATCATTAGCGACCAGTTCCAGCCAAGGTATGACGGTGCGTCAGGCCTGCCTGCCTGGCAAACCCGCTGGCCGGTCGATCGTTCGGGAACGGCGCTCGGCGACCACCTGGCACGGGACCTTGGCCGATAGCGGGCCGCACCGAAGGGTTTCGAGCCCGGAAGTGCGATAAGGGGAGGCGGCTGCGAGGGCGAGCGCATGAGGGTTGCTCATGAGAGTTGCTCATGAGAGTTGCTCATGAGAGTTGCTCATGAGAGTTGCTCATGACGAAGGGGCCCGTTCCGTTGGACGGAACGAGCCCCTTCTGTGGAGCGCCAGGCCCGGGTCGCACGGACTCTTCCTACTGAAAGTAGGACGTGCTCTGGTAGCACCGCTGACGCCTGTTCGAGAGATCCCCGCTCGGAAGATCATTTCCTCTCGACGGGAAGAACAGTAGCAGCTCATCGCGCCTGGTCAGAAATCGTTCGGCCCGGCTCAGGCCTCGCTCAGGCCTGGCTGATCGCCTGGCCGACCGCCTCGGCGAGGAGGCGGTAGGAATCGAGCAGCGCGGTGCGGTCGTAGGTGCTGGTGGTGACCAGGAACTCGTCCGCGCCGGTGCGCTCCACCAAGGCGGCCAGTTCGGCGGCGGCCTGCTCGGGGGTGCCCGCGATGTGGCCCTTGAGCGACTGCTCGTAGGCGGACCGCTCGCGTTCCGACATCGCCAGGGCCCGGATCCGGGCGGCCGGGGCCAGCGGCGGGAACTCGCCGTGGGTGCGGGAGTACGCGCCGGACCAGGCCTCCGGGACCAGCAGCTCGCGGGCCCGCTCGGCACTCTCGGCGACCGCGACCGTGCCCGAGACCACCACGTACGGCTCGGCGGCCTGCGCGGAGGGGCGGAACCGGGTGCGGTAGCGGTCGATGGCCTCCAGCATCCGGCCCTCCCCGCGCGGGGCGGCGATCACCAGCGGCAGCCCGGCGTCGGCGGCCAGGTCGGCGCCCGCGCCGGTGGCCAGGACGAAGGCCGGGACGTGCAGGCCCTCGGCCGGCCGGGCGTGGACACCCCGGTGCACCCGCTGCGAGCCGTCGAAGTAGCCGAGCAGCTCGGCCAGCTGGGCGCCGAAGTCGTCCGCGGCCTCCTTCTCCCGTCCGAGCGCCCGCCGGACACCGTCGGTGAACCCCACCGAGCGCCCGAGCCCCATGTCGATCCGGCCGGGGAACAGTGCGGCAAGCACTCCGAACTGTTCGGCCACCACCATGGGCTGGTGGTTGGGCAGCATCACCCCGCCGGTGCCGACCCGGATCCGCGTGGTGGCCGCCGCCACCGCCGCGGCCAGCACGGTGGGTGCCGAACCGGCGACCCCCGGCACCCCGTGGTGCTCGGACACCCAGAACCGGTGGTACCCGAGCCGCTCGGCCTCGCGGGCCAGGGCCACCGTCTCCCGCAGCGCCCGGGCCGGCTCCTCGCCCTGCCGGGTGCGGGAGTGGTCGAGCACGGAGAGCCTGGTCACGGGCGTAGCGCTGGTCACGTCCGAGGACAACGCCCCTCTTCGACGCGGGCATTCCCCGGTCGGGGCGGGTACGGCTCAGGCGCCCGCGCCCGGGGCGGCAGGCGACGATCCGCCGATCGTCGCCCGCCGCCGGAGGCGGTCCGGGCGGACCCCGGGGCGAAGCCCACGGTGGCCTCAGTCGGTCACCGTGAACCCCCGGGCCGCGCCCAGCCGGTGGAGCGAGGCCTGCCCGGGGATCCCGTCCGCCGCCCCCGCCTCGTACCCGCAGCGCCGCTGCCAGGCCGCGTACGCGGTGACCGTCCGGCTACCGAAGGAGCCGTCCGCCCAGCGCTGTTCGAGCAGCCCCTCGTCCACCAGCGCCTGTTCCACGATCGCCACCTCGGCCCCGTACGTCCGGTGCCCCTGCTCGGCGCCCGGGTCGGTGCGGGCGGCCGCCGCGACGTGGGCGACCGAGACGGTCCGCTGTCCGGGCAGGTAGCCGAGCAGCCGGTTCAGCGATCCCTCGCCGGGGACGCCGTCGGCCGCCTGTCCGGTGTAGCCCAGACTCCCCTGGTAGTCCGCGTAGTTCTCGGTGTCCGCGTCCGTCCAGTCCGGGCCCGGGCCGGAACGGTAGTGGGAGCCGAAGCCGCGTGCGACGAGCGCCCGCCCGACCGTCGTCACCTGGTAGCCCCGGGCGCCGTAGCCGTACGGCAGGCCGTTGATGGTGACCTGGTAGCGGGCCGGCGTCGGGTCGGCCGGGGGCGCCGGGTGCTGCTGCGAGGGCGGGTCGGCCGGGGAGCCGGGGCCGGCCGCGAGGTCGGGCCAGGAGCCGGGGTCGGTGTGGTCGTTGTACGGCACGTGGGCGTGCGCGAACCAGCCGCCGCGGGTCTCCCACACCTGCTCGTCGCGGTGGCCGGAGAAGTCCGTCGGCCGGCCCATCGGCCAGACGTCGGGGACGCCCCAGGAGGCGATCCAGCTGTGGATCCGGTCCCAGCCCGCGCACGGGGTGTCGACCAGCCGGGGGTAGACCCGGCCCTGGTAGCGGCAGTAGGGGAAGAACACCGCCTCGATCTGGATCACCACCCGGCCGGCCCGGTTGGTGCGGGTGGGGCTCTGGGCGGGGCTGAGCAGGCTCTTCGAGCGGGAGTCGGCGGGGAACAGCTGGGCCGTGCGGCCGCTGAACGGGTCCCAGACCAGGTGCGGCGCGTCGCCGGCGCCGGCGCCGGTGAAGTAGCTCACCAGGTCCTCGTAGGGGCACCAGTCCTGAGGCGCGGCGGCGGTGGCGTTGCGGTCCCAGGTGATGTGCGCGATGGCCTTCGGCGGGTACTGCTGGTCGGTCGGCGCGTGGTCGCCGAGGTCGTGGATCTCGGCACCGGGAAGCCACAGTTCGGGCATTGCGGTCTCCTCCGAACGGCAAGAGGGCATCACTTCCGGTATCGGCAGGTCCGGGCGCCGGATTGACTGCCGGACCGCCCCCGGAACGCGACGCGCCGCGGTGAACCACCCGTAACCGCCCGGCCGTTCGACCCTGCGAGGGGAATTCGTCCTCGCGTGCGAACCGGCTGCCCGCACTGGGCCGGGCGGGCGGAGGGGGCGCATTCCACCCCGCCGGGGGCCCGCTGTCAATCGTTGACATCAAAAGTGGTCTAGTCCACCGTGGTCCGGCGGGCCGGTCGAGGCCCGCACCAGGGGTGCCGGCGCGCCTGCGATCAGGCTCAACTCGCCACGGTGGCACCACATCTGACGATCCGATGGAGAACCGGAACCATGCAGAGAGTCTGCCTCGCCCTGCCCACCATGCGGCCCTGCCCCGAGACCATCGCGGAACTCGCCGAGGAGGCGGCCTACGCCGTCGCGACCTTCGGGGTCGAGGTGCACCTCCTCGTCCTCGACACCACCGACGCCGCCGAGTTCGCGCAGAACGCGGCCGCCGTGGCCGCGTTGGAGCCCACCCCCGGCGTGGTCGTCCACCACCTCGGCGAGGCGCAGCAGCGGAAGTTCCTGCGCCGGGTGGCCGAGCGCACCGGCGCCGCCGACCCCGAGCTGCTGCTCGACCTGATGCTCCCGCGGGCCGTCGCGTACGGCTCCTGCGTCAACCGGCTCTTCCTGGCCGCGGCCGCCCTGGGCTGCACCTCGGCACACCTGCGCAACGACGACGCCGACTTCCAGGTCGTCGACGGCCGGAAGGTCTTCCCGATCCACCACGAGCTGCTCTCGATCGGCCGACCGGCCGGCGAGGCGGTGGCCGGGGTGTCCCGCTCCGCGCTCGACCCGGCCGACGCGGACAAGCCGGTGATGCTGGTCAGCGGCTCCTTCATCGGCGAACTCTGCGTGGACATCGGCGAGATCCACGCATTGGACCCGGCCGTCTACCGCGAGGTGGTGCGCCTGTGGGCCCCGCCGGTGTGGTCGGAGGAGGAGAAGGACGCGATGGTGGACGTCTCCTTCAAGGGCGCCGGCTCCGAGCCGTTCGGCGCCGACGACTCCGTCCTCGGCGTGCCCGACATCTGGGACGTCTACATGTGCAACACCGCCCTGGACCACCGGGCCTACGAGGCGCTTCCGCTGCTGCCCTCGACCGAGACCATCGGCAGCGACTACGCCCTGCTGCACGCCCTGGTCCACGCCCGGCTGCCCGGCGTCACCCACAACCGCCACATCGTCAACTACTACACGCCCGAGCGTCGCACCGGCGCCGGGTTCGTCTCCTACCAGCTGCGGTTCGTCAAGTTCCTGCTCTCGATGCTGTACCTGTACCCGGTCTACGGCGGGATGATCGACCTCGGCCGCGCACTGCTGGACGAGCGGCACGGCCTGCGGGTCGAGCCGATCCTCGACCTGGTGCGCGGCAGCGTCGACCGGGACCGGTCCGGGAACGAGCACTGCCTGGACGTCCTGGACCGCTGCTACCGCAAGCTGGGCGGCAAGTACGCCGAGCTCGCCGACGTGGTGGCCGGGCGGCGGCAGCAGCTCCTGGACGAGGCGCGGGCGGACGCCGAGCGGTGGGCGGTGCTGATCGAGGCCTGGGCGGCGCTGGTGGCCGCCGCCCGCGCCGAGGGGATCGGCCCCCGCGCGGCGGGCAGCGAGCCCCGGGCGGAGGGGCCGGGCGCGTGAGCGAGGAGCTCAGGATCCGCCTGCTGGACGAGCAGGACTGGGACTCCGTGGTCGCCCTGGAGCACGCCGCCTACGCGGCCGACGGCCTCTCCGAGGGCCGGGAGGCGCTGCAGTCACGCGCCCGCAGCTCGCCGGACACCTGTTTCGTGCTGGAGCGGCACGGCACCGTCGTCGGCTACCTGCTGAGCCTGCCGTACCCGCCGCTGCGCTGCCCGGACCTCGGCCGGTCGGAGGAGACGGTGCACCGGTCGGCCAACCTGCACGTGCACGACCTGGTGATCGCCGAGGAGTTGCGCGGCCGGGAGGTCGCGCTGGGGTTCATCCGGCACTTCCGGGAGCAGGCGGGCGAGCAGGGCTTCGAGCGGATCTCGATGGTCGCGGTGCGCGGGGCGGACATCCTGCTGCGGCTGCTGGGCTACCGGGCGCACCGGGAGGTGGCGGTGCCGGCGTGCTACGGGCGGCGCGCGGTGTACATGTCCATGCCCGTGGGGTGACCACGGCCCCGGCTCTGTCCGGGAGAGGTTTCAGTTGCGTCTCCGTTCCGTGTCGGCGGGGTTCGGCGGGGGTACGAAGTATCCCTCCGTCCGGGATCGTGGAGGCAACGACTCGTGCGGCAAGGGGAGTTGCCATGGGGGACGGTCGCGGGATGGTGCCCGAGGTCGTGGAGGCGCTGCTGGGCGGCGGGCAGCACCGGGCGGTGGCGGACGTGGTGCGGGCGCGGCTGCGGATGGTGCCGGAGGGGGCGCGGGCGCTGACGCAGGCCGAGGCGGGCCCGCAGGACGTCCGGGCGCGGGCCCAGCTGACCGCCGCCGTCGCCCAACTGCTCGCCGCCGACGAGGCGTTCGCGCAGTACCTGGCCACCACCGCGCTGGGGCGGCCCGCCGATCCGCCGACGGTCCACCTGCGGGCAGAGCCGCCCAGCACCATCCAGTTGCGCACCGGCCCGCCGTCCGCGCCGACACCGTCCGAAAAGCCGCAGTCCACGAAGTCGCAGTCCGCCCAGCGGCCGGCGGGCCCGACGACCGTCCAGCTGCGGGTCGGCCCGGTGGACGCCCGGGCCCGGGCGCTGGCGGCCCGGCGGGGCAGCGCCGGGATCGTGGTGGCGCTGGTCCTGGTCCTGATCGCCGCGCTGGTGGCCGTCGCCGTCCACCTGGGCTCGCGGCCGCTGATGAAGCCGGGCGGGCCCGGTCTGGCGCACGCCGCGCAGCCGCTCGGTGACCCCGCGGTGGCGCAGGGCGTGCTGCCCGACGCGCGGGCGATGCCGGGCGGCTGGCAGGTGCAGAGCGGGCCGGAGTCGGGGACGGGCAGCTCCGGTTCGGTGCCGTGCCTGCTGCCGGACGCCTGCGAGCGGCAACTCGCCTACGCCACCGTGACCTTCGGCGCCGCCCCGGTGCAGACCGTACGGTTCACCGCGGTGACCTTCGCCTCCCCCGACGCGGCCGCCCAGGCCTTCGACACCACGCGCGACCGCACCGCCGGGGAGGACTCGGGCGCCGTGGCCCTGCCCTCGATCGGCGACCAGAGCGCCGTCCGCACCCGGGGTTCCTCCTCGGCGGTGGCCCTGGTCCGGGTCGGCGGCGTGCTGCTCCTGGTGCACGACGACGGGCTCGGCGCCGCCGTCACCGCGCCCGGGCTCACCGCCTTCGCCCGGCTGCTCGCCGACCGCGCCCGGCAGGCCCAGGACGGCCGCACCCCCGACGCCACCGCGTCTTCCTCTACAGCCTGACGGTCAGGGCCTGTTGAGGTAGGCGAGGACCGCCAGCACCCGCCGGTTGCCGTTCTCGTCCTCGGTGAGTCCGAGCTTGCCGAACATCGAGGTGGTGTACTTGCTGATCGCGCTGTCGCTGAGGAACAGCCGCTGCGCGATGGCCTGGTTGGACAGCCCCTCGGCCATCAGGGCGAGCACCTCCGACTCGCGCTCGGTGAGCCGGTCGAGCCGCCGGTTCGAGGGGGCGGAGGAGACCAGTGCGGCGATGACGGCCGGGTCCATGGCCGTCCCGCCCCTGGCGACCCGCTCCAGGGCGTCGACGAACTGCTCGCCGTCGAACACGCTCTCCTTGAGGAAGTAGCCGATGCCACCCGCGCCGTCGGCCAGCAGCTCGCGGGCGTACAGCTGTTCCACGTGCTGGGAGAGGATCAGCACCGGCAGCCCGGGCACCTCACGGCGGGCGGCAAGGGCGGCCTGCAGGCCCTCGTCGGACTGGGTCGGCGGCATCCGGACGTCGACGACGGCGGCGTCCGGGCGGTGGGTCAGCAGGGCGTGCAGGGTCTCGGGGCCGGTGGCCGCCGTGGCGACCACCTCGTGCCCGTAGGCCTCCAGCAGGTGGACCATGCCGTCCCGGAGCAGGTAGAGGTCTTCGGCTACGACGATTCGCATGGCACCATCATCGTCGCTCGGGTCGGTCCGCCCTCCGGGCTGGTGATCTCCAGGGTGCCGTCGAACACCGCGAGTCGGCGGCGCAGGCCGGCGAGTCCGCCCTCGTTGCCGATCACCACCGCGCCGCGGCCGTCGTCCTCGACGTCCACGACGATGCCGGTCCCGCTGTGGCCGATGGTGATCCGCACGCTGGTCGCCCGGGCGTGCTTGGTCGCGTTGGCGAGCAGTTCGGCGACGCCGAAGTACACGGCGGACTCGATCGGCGGCTCCAGGCGGAACTGCCGGTCGGCGGTGACGGTCACGTCGAGCGGGCTGTTCAGGGCGAGCGCGTGGACGGCGTCCACCAATCCGCGCTCGGTCAGCACCGGCGGGTTGATCCCCCGTACCAGGTCCCGCAGTTCGGACAGCGAGCCGGCGGCGCCGGCCCGCGCCGCCCGCATCAGGGCCCTGGCCCGCTCCGGGTCGGTGTCCATCAGCTTCTCCGCCGTGGCCAGCGAGAGCCCGAGCGCGACCAGGCCGGCCTGCGCGCCGTCGTGCAGGTCGCGTTCGATCCGGCGGATCTCGGCGGCCTGGGCGACCGTCACGTCCGCGCGCTGGGCGGTCAGCTCGTCCACCCGCTCGGCCAGCAGCATGGCGCGCGAGGGGCCGAGGAAGCGGACGGCCACCGGCTCCAGCAGCCGCCAGGCGTACGGGGCGCAGGCGACGGCCGCGATCGCGGCCAGCGCCCCGAGGAGGCGGGCGACGGGCTCCGGCCCGGCCAGTACGAGGACCGCCGCGGCCAGCGCGGCCGGCGGCACGGCCGCGACCAGGCCGGCCGTGAACGGCACGAGCACGGCGAAGCGCAGGTCGCGCCAGGTGGCCGGGTCGCCCCACCGGGTCCGCCAGGCCTGGTCCAGCTCGGCGTCCCGGCGGGTGCGCTCGTAGGAGTGCCCGTTCCACCAGTAGCCGGTGGACATCCGGGTGAGCGGCCGGGGCTCGCGGTAGCCGGCCGGGACGGCCGTGCCGGTCCACCGCTCGACCAGGAAGCGGACGGCCCGGCAGACCGGGCGGGCCAGGGCGAGCGTGCCGGCGCCCACCACGACCGCCGGCAGCAGCCACGACCACGGGTTGGCCGGCCCCCAGTCGATCCCCAGCGCGACGGCACCGGCCCACACCGCCGGGATCAGCAGGGTGACCGCCGCCACCGCGCTCGCCCGGACGAACCCCACCCCGGCGCGTACGCCCCAGGCAGCCGATCGTCTGATCATCCCCGCTCCTCGACCTCCGTCCGATGCCCCCACTCTGCACCAGCGGCGGCCCGCCGAGGCCCTGGTCAGCGCGGAAGTGTGGCCCGCCCCACCCCTCCGT
The DNA here is from genome assembly GCF_003635085.1 of Streptomyces sp. 1114.5. Lineage (NCBI taxonomy): Bacteria > Bacillati > Actinomycetota > Actinomycetes > Kitasatosporales > Streptomycetaceae > Streptomyces > Streptomyces sp. 1114.5. The sequence goes on along the minus strand of NZ_RBXE01000002.1, from coordinate 1,543,849 downwards.
GGGCCCAGACCCCGCACCCGTGCCCCGGCCGTGCCGACGGTCGGGCCGTCGCCCGAATGCGTGTATCGCTCTCTTGACTGGCGTCACCAACACGCCATACTGGCCTCACTCCCCGCTCGCACGACGAGGTGCCGCCCATGGAGCTCTCCCCCTCGGCGCACGTGGACACGTTCTGCCGAGACCACCTCCCACCCTTCGAGCAGTGGCCAGAACTCCTCTTCGAACTACCGGAGTTGGCCTATCCCGACCGCCTGAACTGCGCCGCCGCCCTGCTCGACGACACCATCGCCAGACTCGGACCGGACCGCCGCTGCCTGGTCACCCCCACCGAACAGTGGTCGTACGGCCGGCTGCGCGACCAGGCCGACCGGATCGCCCGCCTGCTGACCGAGGGCCTCGGCCTCGCCACCGGCAACCGGGTCCTGCTGCGCGGCCCCAACACCCCCTGGCTGGCGGCCTGTTGGCTCGGCGTGCTGAAAGCCGGCGGGGTGGTCGTCACCACCGTGCCGCTGCTGCGCGCCGCCGAACTGACCGCGCTGCACGGCATCGCGCAACCCGTCCTCGCCCTGTGCGACCACCGCTACCTGGACGAGCTGCACCGGGCCGCCACCCCGGGCCTGCGCGTCCTCGCGTACGGCGGCAGCGGACCCGACGACCTCACCACCCGCTGCGCCGCCAAGGCCCCCGGCTTCACCGCCGTCCCGACCGCCGCCGACGACGTCGCCCTGATCGCCTTCACCTCCGGCACCACCGGCCGCCCCAAGGCCACCCTGCACTTCCACCGCGACGTGCTCGCCAACGCCGACACCTTCTCCCGCCACCTGCTCAGCCCCACCCCCGACGACCTCTTCGCCGGCACCCCGCCGCTCGGCTTCACCTTCGGCCTCGGCGGCCTGCTGGTCTTCCCGCTGCGGGCCGGCGCCGCCGGACTGCTGCTGGAGCAGGCCACGCCCGAGCAGCTGGCCGAACAGGTCCGCCGGCACCGGGTGAGCGTCCTGTTCACCGCGCCGACGGCCTACCGGGCGATCCTGACCGCCGGACTGGCCGACCGGCTGGCCGGGGTGCGGCGCTGCGTCTCGGCCGGCGAGCCGCTGCCCGCGGCCGTCTGGCAGGCCTTCCACGCGGCCACCGGACAGCGGCTGATCGACGGCATCGGCGCCACCGAGCTGCTGCACGTGTTCATCTCGGCCGCCGACCAGGACATCCGCCCCGGCTCCACCGGCAAGCCCGTGCCCGGCTACCGCGCCGCGATACTGGACGGCCGGGGCCGCCCGGTACCGGACGGCGAGCCCGGACTGCTCGCCGTCAAGGGCCCGACCGGCTGCCGCTACCTGGGCGACGAGCGCCAGCTCGACTACGTCCGGGACGGCTGGAACCTCACCGGGGACACCTACGTCCGCGACCGGGACGGCTACTTCTGGTACCAGGCACGCAACGACGACATGATCGTCTCGTCCGGCTACAACATCGCCGGGCCCGAGGTGGAGCAGGCGCTCGCGGCCCACCCCGACGTGGCCGACTGCGCGGTGGTCGGCGCGCCGGACGAGCGGCGCGGCTCGGTGGTCAAGGCGTACGTGGTGCTGCGCGCGAGCGTGCCGGCCGGGCCCGACACGGTCCGCGCCCTCCAGGACCACGTCAAGCGCACCATCGCGCCGTACAAGTACCCGCGGATCGTCGAGTTCGTCGCCGAGCTGCCGCGCACCGCGACCGGCAAGCTGCACCGCGCCGAACTGCGGCGACGGGCCTCGCCGGCACCGGCCCCGGCCCCGGCCCCGGCCCCGGCCCCGGCCCCGGCCAGCGTGACGATCGAGCGCCGGGTCGAGTGGTCGGACACCGACGCGGCGGGGCACTACCACTTCTCCGCCGTGCAGCGCTGGGCCGAGGCGGCGGAGGCCGCGCTGCTGCGCCGGCTCGGGCTGGCGGAACTGTTCGGGCGGATCCCCCGGGTGCACTTCGAGGCCGACTTCCGCGAACGGCTCTGGTTCGGGGACGTGGTCCGCACCGAGCTGCGGGTGGTCCGGGTCGGCGGCTCCTCGCTGCACTACTCCTTCGAGGTGCACGGCCCGCAGGGGCCGGCCGCCAGCGGGCGGATGTCGGTGGTGCACGCCGCGCCGCACACCAAGGGCGCCGAGCCGTGGCCCGCGCAGGTGCGCCGGGCGCTGAGCGAGGCCGGGCCGCAGCAGCCGGAGGTGCTGGGATGAGCGCCGCCACGAGCCCCGCCGTACCCACCCCGGCGCGCCGGATCGCGGTGATCGGCGCCGGCCCGGGCGGGCTCTACTTCGCGGCCCTGGCCAAGCAGCTCGCACCGGACCGGGAGATCACCGTCTTCGAACGGGACGCCCGGGAGGACGAGTTCGGCTTCGGCGTGGTCTTCTCCGACGAGACCCTGGACGGCATCGCCCAGGCCGACCCGCAGGTCTTCGCCGCGATCAGCGCCGAGTTCGCGCGCTGGAGCGACATCGACATCCGGTACGCGGGCAAGGTCCGCACCAGCGGCGGCCACGGCTTCGCCGCCCTGGACCGCAACCGGCTGCGCGCCGTCCTGCGGCAGCGCTGCGCCGAGCTGGCGGTGGACGTGCGCTACCGCACGCCCGCCCCGCCCGTCGGGCAACTGGCCGCCGAGTACGACCTGGTGGTGGCCGCCGACGGCATCCGCTCCGGCACCAGGGCGGCGTACCCGGACGCCTTCCGCACCGAGGCGGACGAGCGGCACTGCCGCTACATCTGGCTCGCCACCGACAAGGTCTTCGAGGCCTTCACCTTCATCGTCGAGCAGTTCGACTTCGGCGTGCTGCAGGTGCACGCCTATCCGTACAGCGCCACCCGCTCCACCTTCATCGTCGAGATCGCCGAGGACGCCTGGCACCGGTCCGGCTTCGAGGCCTTCGCCGCACGGGAGTTCGGCCGCGGCGAGAGCGACGTGGCGAGCGTGCGGCGCTGCGCCGAGCTGCTGGCCGGCCACCTGGACGGCCACCGGCTGATCCCCAACGCCTCCCGCTGGATCCGCTTCACCACGGTGCGCAACGCGAGTTGGCGCCACCGCAACGTGGTGCTGCTCGGCGACGCCGCCCACTCCGCGCACTTCTCGATCGGCTCGGGCACCAAGCTGGCGCTGGAGGACGCCCTGGCCCTGGCCGCCGCGCTGAGCGAACAGCCCACCCTGGACGGGGCCCTGGCGGCCTACGAGGCCGAGCGGCGCCCGGTGGTGGAGTCCACCCAGCGCGCCGCCCTGGCCAGCCTGGAGTGGTTCGAGACCGTCGGGCGGCGCACCGGGCAGGACGTCGACCGGTTCGCCTTCAACCTGCTCACCCGCAGCCGCCGCGTGACCTACGACAACCTCCGGGCCCGCGACGCCGCCTTCGTGGACGCCGTGGACACCGCCTTCGGCGGCTCTCCCGGGATCCCGCCGATGTTCCGGCCGCTCAAGCTCGGCGCGCTGGAGCTGCGCAACCGCATCGTGGTGCCGCCGCTGGCGACCTTCACCTCCCCCGACGCTCTGCCCAGCGCCTTCGACCGGGCCCAGCTCACCGGGCACGCGCTCGGCGGCGCCGGGCTGGTCCTCGCCGGGATGACCGCGGTCAGCCCCGAGGGCCGGGCCACCGACCACTGCCCGGGCCTGTGGAGCGGCCACCAGGAGCAGGCCTGGCGCGAACTCCTGCAAGCCGTAAGGTCGGTGAGCGACACACCGATCGGCATCCAGCTGACCCACGCCGGCCGCCGCGGCGCCAGCGCCGTCCCCGGACCGGACGGCATCGGCCGCCCGCTCGCCGAGGGCTGGCCGCTGCTGGCCGCCTCGGCGCTTCCCTGGGACACCGACAGCCCGGTGCCGCACGAAGCCAACGACGTCCGACTGGCCGCCGTCACAGCGGACTTCGCGGCCGCCGCCGAGCGGGCCGCGCGGGCCGGATTCGACGTGCTGGAGCTCCAGTTCGGCCACGGACACCTCGTCTCCTCCTTCCTCTCCCCGCTCACCAACCGCCGCAGAGACCACTACGGCGGCCCGCTCGCCCACCGGCTGCGACTGCCGCTGGAGGTCCTGGCGGCGGTGCGTTCCGCCTGGCCGGCCGGGCAGCCACTGCTGGTACGGATCTCGGCGAGCGACTGGGCACCCGGCGGCACCACCGAGGCCGAGGCGGTGGCGATCTGCCGTGCGCTCGCCGAGACCGGGGCCGACGCGGTGGACGTCTCCACCGGCGAGGTCGTGGCACAGCAGCGGCCGCCGTACGGGCGCGGCTACCAGACGCCCTTCGCCGAGCTGATCCGCACCGCCACCGGCCTGCCGACGATCGCGGTCGGCGCGATCTCGGGGCCCGACGACGCCAACTCCGTCCTGCTGGCCGGGCGCGCCGACCTGGTCGCGGTCGGCCGGGCCCAGCTGTACGACCCGCTGTGGACGCTGCACGCCGCCGCCGAGCAGGGCTACACCGGGCCCGGCGCCCGCTGGCCCGGCCCCTGGCGGGCGGGCAGCCGCAAGCCGCCGGGCCCGGGCGCCGACCGGGTCGCCCCGCGCCTGCAGCTGCTGCGCGAACCGCCCGCACCCGTCCACCGCCGCTGGCTGCCGACCCCGCCCAAGGGGTGGGCTCGGCCCGAGGAGTGAGGAGGAACCATGCCCCACCTGCCCAGGTTCACCGCCGCCGCCGTGCAGGCCGCCCCCGTCTACCTGGACCCGGCCGCCACCGTCGACAAGGCCGTCGAGCTGATCCGGGAGGCGGCCGGCCACGGCGCCGAACTGGTGGTCTTCCCCGAGGTGTTCGTGCCCGGCTACCCGTACTGGAACTGGACGATGAACCCGGTGCAGGGCTCGCCCTGGTACGAACGCCTGTACCGCGCCGCCGTGGACGTGCCCGGCCCGTACGTCGACACCCTGCGCGCCGCCGCCCGGCAAGCCGGGGTGGTGCTGGTGATCGGCGTCAACGAACGCGGCCGACACAGCCTCGGCGTGCTGTACAACACCCTGCTGGTCATCGGCTCGGACGGCGAACTGCTCGGCGTCCACCGCAAGTTGGTACCGACCTGGGCCGAGAAGCTGACCTGGACCCAGGGCGACGGCAGCACCCTGAAGGTGCACCGCACCCCCGTCGGCCCGCTCGGCGCGCTCGCCTGCGGCGAGAACACCAACACCCTGGCCCGCTTCACCCTGCTGGCCCAGGGCGAACTCGTCCACGCCGCCTGCTACATCGCCCTGCCGGTCGCCCCCGAGGACTACGACATGGCGGAGGCGATCGCGCTGCGCGCCGCCGCCCACTGCTTCGAGGGCAAGCTGTTCACGGTGGTCTCCTGCTCCACCCTCTCGCCCGAGATCGTGGACCTGATCGCCGGCGAGGACCAGCAGGTCCGCAAACAGCTCGCCCGCCCGCGCAGCGCCCTGTCCGGGATCTTCGGCCCGGACGGCCGCCCCGTCACCGAGCCGCTGGTGGACGAGGAGGGCATCGTCTACGCCGAGATCGACCTCGGCCGGTGCATCCAGCCCAAGCAGATGCACGACATCGTCGGCCACTACAACCGCTTCGACGTCTTCCGGCTGCACGTGGACGACCGCCCGCTGCGGCCCCTGGTGTTCCCCGCAGACGAGGAGGAAGGCGCATGACCGAGCAGAACGACGACCGGATCGGCCGGGCCCGCGTCACCGACAGCCCGGAACTGCTCGCCTACTACGAGGAGTTGGCCAAGCACGAGGCCGGCGCCCTGTGGACGGTGGCGAACGAGATCGAGCCCTGGTACCCGCAGCCGAAGTCCGTCCCCGTGCTCTGGCGCTACGCCGACCTGCGCCCGCTGGTGCGCAAGGCGCTGCCCCTGGTGAAGGCCGACGAGGCGGGCCGCCGGGTGGTGATGCTGGTGAACCCCGGGCGCCGCGAACTGAGCGCCGCCGTCGGCCTGTTGTACACCGGCCTGCAGATCATGGGCCCCGGCGAGGCGATGACCGCGCACCGCCACCAGGCCTCCGCCCTGCGCTTCGTCCACGAGGGCACCGGCGCCTGGACCGTCGTGGACGGCCAGAAACTCAAGGTCGGCCCGCGCGACTTCGCCATCACCCCCAACAACACCTGGCACGAGCACGGCAACGAGGCCGACGACGCCCCGGTGATCTGGCAGGACGGCCTGGACATCCCGCTGGTCAACACCCTGGACGCCAACTTCTACGAGGTCCACCCGGAGCTGTACCAGCGCCCCGGCCCGGTGGTGAACTCCTCACTGCTCAGCTACGGCGGCAACCTGCTGCCGTACGGCTCCGAGAAGTGGACCAGGCCCTACTCGCCGCTGTTCGGCTGGCCCTGGGAGCCCAGCTACGACGCGCTGTGCCGACTCGCCCGCGCCACCGAGGGCTCGCCGTACGACGGCGTCATCATGGAGTACACCAACCCCGTCACCGGCGGCCCGGTGATGCCGACCATGGCCGCCCACCTCCAACTGCTCCGCCCGGGCCAGGCCACCCGCGCCCACCGGCACACCGGCTCGGTGGTCTACACGGCGGCCAAGGGGCGCGGCGTCTCGGTCGTCGCCGGGCAGCGCTTCGAGTGGCAGCAGGGGGACATCTTCGTCGTCCCGTCCTGGGCCTGGCACGAGCACGCGAACCTCGACCAGAGCAAGGACGCCTGCCTGTTCTCCTTCAACGACTTCCCGGTGATGCACTCGCTCGGCCTCTACCGCGAGGAGGCCCACCCGGACGCCGACGGGCACCAGCCCGCCATCACCGGCTGACACCCGACGCCCGACGCGCGACACCCGACACCCAGTGCCCGACGCCCGACGCCCGACGCCCGACCAGGAGAACCACCACCATGCACCTGCTGACCTACTGCACGGACGGCGACGACACCCCGCGCCTCGGCGCACGTCTCGCCGGGGACCGGGTCGCCGACCTCACCGCCCTCGCCGCCGCAGCCGGGGCCCGACTCCCGGACAGCCTCCTGGAGTTGATCCGGGCCGGGGCGCCGGCCCTGGCCACCGCGCGCGAGCTGATCGCCGGCACGCCGGCCACCCGGCCGCTCGCCGAGGTCCGGCTGCTCGCCCCGCTGCGCCCCGGCAAGATCGTCGGCGTCGGCCTGAACTACGTGGAGCACGTGGCCGAGTCGCACCGCACGCTGGACACCGAGCGCGAACTGCCCGACCGCCCGGTCCTGTTCGGCAAGCCGTCCACCGCCGTCACCGGCCCGGGCCAGCCGATCCGGCACAACGCCGACCTCACCAAGCAGCTCGACTGGGAGTGCGAACTCGCCGTGGTGATCGGCGAACCGGCCTTCCAGGTCGCCGAACCTGACGCCCTGCGGCACGTGTTCGGCTACAGCATCGTCAACGACATCAGCGCCCGCGACCAACGCCGTTCCGGCCAGTGGTTCTTCTCCAAGGGCCAGGACAGCTACGCGCCCTTCGGCCCGGTCGTGGTGACCGCCGACGAGATCCCCGACCCGCAGCGGCTCGACCTCTCGCTGAAGGTCAACGGCCGACTGCGGCAAAACTCCAATACCCGCCACATGCTGTTCGGCATCGCCCGGCTGATCGCCGACATCTCCTCCGGCATGACCCTGGAACCCGGCGACGTGATCGCCACCGGCTCCCCCTCGGGCGTCGGCGCGGGCATGGTGCCGCCGCAGTTCCTGCAGCCCGGGGACCTGGTCGAGGCCACCATCGAGCGGATCGGCACGCTCGCCAACCCCGTGGTCGACGCCCGCTGAGCCCCACGCCCGTAGAACGCCGACGCCCGTAGAACGCCGACGCCCGCCGAAGGGAGCGCCACCGATGCCGACGTACCGGATCGGCCAGATCGTCCCCAGCTCCAACGTCACCATGGAGACCGAGGTCCCCGCCCTGCTGCGGGCCCGCGAGGCGGTCGCCCCCGAACGGTTCACCTTCCACTCCAGCCGGATGCGGATGACCAGGGTCACCCCCGAGCAACTGCGGGCCATGGACGGCGAGTCCGACCGCTGCGCCGCCGAACTCTCGGACGCCCGGGTGGACGTGATCGGCTACGCCTGCCTGGTCGCGGTGATGGCCACCGGCCCCGGCTACCACCGCGAGGCCGAGCAGCGGCTGCACCGGCGCACCGTCGAGAACGGCGCGCCCGCCCCCGTGGTCACCAGCGCCGGCGCCCTGGTCGCCGGGCTGCGGACGCTCGGCGCCGAGAAGGTCGCGATGGTCACCCCGTACCTGCGGCCGCTGGCCCGGACCGTGGTCGACTACCTCGCCCGGGAGGGCATCGAGGTGCTCGACCACGCCGCCCTGGAGATCGCCGACAACCTCGACGTGGCCGCCCACGACCCGGCCCGGCTGCCTGCGATCGCCCGCGGCCTCGCGCACGCCGACGCGGACGCCGTGGTGCTCTCCGCCTGCGTGCAGATGCCCTCGCTGTCCGCCGTCGAGGAGGCCGAGCAGCAGTTGGGCAAGCCGGTGGTCTCGGCCGCGATCTGCACCGCCCACCAGCTGCTCCGCGCCCTCGACCTGCCGGCCTTCGCCCCCGGTGCCGGGCACCTGCTCTCCGGGGCGTATGCGGAGGCCTGAGTCCGAGGGCCACCGCTATGATCACGACCGGCCACCCGGTCACCGCCGGCCGACCGCCACACCGGACGACCACAACACCGGACCGCACGACCACACCGGCCCGGCCGACCACGCCCACCGGGGAGGAGCGCCCACGCATGTCGGAGAGCACGCCCCGGCCGAGTTCCCTGATCCACACCGTCTACGGCGAGTTCGTCCGCCGCCTCGGCGGCTGGATATCCATCGCCGACCTGATCGCGCTGATGGCCGAACTCGACGTGGACGGCCCGGCCGTCCGCTCGGCGACCTCCCGGCTGAAGAAGGCCGGCACCCTGCTCCAGGAGCGCCGCACCGGCACCGGCTACCGGCTCGCCCCCGCGATGGAGCCGGTCTTCGAGGAGGGCGACCGCCGGATCTTCCACAGCCTGGAGCCCGCCGAACTCTCCGACGGCTGGGTGGTGGCGGTCTTCTCGGTACCCGAGTCCGAACGCGCGCACCGCCACCAGCTGCGGTCCCGGCTGAGCTGGCTCGGCTTCGGCAACGCCGCCCCCGGCGTCTGGCTGGCGCCTGCCCGGCTACTGCCGGACGCCCGCCGCCTGCTGGAACGGCTCGGACTGAGCGCCTACGTCCACCTCTTCCTCTCCGCCGAGTACGCCGGCTTCGCCGATCTCCGGACGGCGGTGGCGAGTTGGTGGGACCTCCCGGCGATCGAGGCGCAGTACGCGGCCTTCGCCGACGCCTGGCGCCCGGTCGCCGAGGAGCTGCGCAGGCAGCCCTGGACGGACCCGGCCGAGGCGTTCCGCAGCTACGTCCCGATGCTCACCCAGTGGCGCCGCCTGCCCTACCTGGACCCCGGGCTGCCCGCAGAACTGCTGCCCGCCGACTGGAACGCCGTCCCCGCCCGCGCGGTCTTCACCGAGGTGCACGGGCTGCTGGCCGAGCCCAGCCTGCGCCACGTCGAGAAGGTCACCGGTCTCTCCCACTCCCAGGAGCCGTCATGACCGCCCACCCCCCGGCGGACCTGCTGATCCGCGCCGGCGCCGTGCACACCCTCGTCCCCGGCGAGGCGCCGCAGCGCGCGGTCGCCGTCACCGGCGGCCGGATCACCGCCCTCTCCCCCGCCCCCGACGGCCTGGACGCCTTGATCGGGCCGGCCACCGAGGTCGTGGACGCCCCGGGCTCGACCGTGCTGCCCGCCTTCGACGACACCCACACGCACCTGGTGCTGGCCGCGCAGAGCGTCCACGGCGTGCCCGTCCATCGGGCCCGCGACCTGGCCGGGTTCCTCGCCCTGATCCGCGAGCGCGCCGCCCGCACCCCCGCCGGGGAGTGGATCCACACCACCGTCAACTGGCAGGAGGTGCTGCTGGCCGACCAACGGATGCCCACCACCGCGGAGTTGGACGGCGCCACCGCCGAGCACCCGGTGCTGGTGCGCCGCGGCGCGTACAACATGGTGCTCAACTCGGCCGCGCTCCGGCTGGCCGGCATCGACGAGTCGACCGAGGCTCCACCCGGCGGCGTGATCGAGCGCGACGGGCAGGGGCGGCTCACCGGCCGGCTGATCAACCGGGCGGTGGAGCTGGTCGAGCGGGTGCTGCCGCGCCCCACCGCGGCCGAGCGGATCGAGGGCCTGCGCGCCGCCTCCGCGGACTTCGCCGCGACCGGGATCGGCACCGTCCGGGACTGCCTCGTCCCGGTCGAGGACCTGGACGTGCTGGACGCGGCCCGGGCCGAGGGCGCGCTCGCCGTCCGGGTCCGGGCGCTGGTCTCCGGCTTCGCCGCCCGGACGCCGGAGCAGGTGGACGCGCTGCTGGACCGGATGGACGCCTGGCGCGCGGAGGGCCGCGACGACGACCGACTCCGGTTGTGGGGCGTCAAGTTCGGCATCGACGGTGGCTTCGAGGCGGGCGCCCTGGAGGAGCCCTACCAGGGGCAGCCCTGCTACCACGGCCGGCTGCTCTGGGAGCCGGCCGACCTGCTCGCGGCGGTGGACCGGGTGGTCGGGCGCGGCTGGCGGGTCGGTGTGCACGCGTGGGGCGACCGCGGTCTGCGGGTCCTGTTGGACGTCTTCGAGCAGGTGCTCAAGGGCCGCCCCGGACTGCCGCCCGGCACGCTGGTGGTCGAGCACGGCGGGCTGGCCCGGCCCGACCAGCGGGCCCGGGCGATCGCCCTCGGCATCCCGGTGACCGTCCAGCACACGCTGCTGCACGACGGCGCGCTCACCCAGCAGCGGGCCTGGGGCGAGGAGCGCACGGCCGCGCTCTTCCCGCTGCGCGAGTGGCTGGACGAGGGTGCGCTGCTCACCGCCGGCTCGGACTTCCCGGTCGGCCCGTACGGCGCCATGGTCTCGGTGTGGGGCATGACGACCCGGGGCACCACGGCCGGGGTGGTCGGCCCGGAGCACGCGATCGAGCGGGCCGAGGCGGTCGCCCTGCACACCGTCAACGCGGCCCGGCTGACCGGGGAGAGCGAGCTGCGCGGCCTCCTGCGGCCGGGGGCGTTCGCCGACCTCACGGTGTGGCCGGTGGACCCGCTGGACTGCCCGGTGGACGCACTGCGGGAGCTGCTGCCCACCCGTACGGTCGTGAACGGCCTGACCGTGCACCATTCCTGACGCAACGTCAGGCGGCGACCAGCTCCCGCAGGTCGATCCCGCGGTGCAGCGCACGCAGGTCCTCGTGCAGGGTGGACGGCGGAACGACGAGCACGCCGCAGCGCGCCCGGTCGAGGCAGTGGCGGGTGACCGAGCGTCCCGTCAGCCGCTGCACCCGGGCGCGCAGGCCGCCCTGCGCCCCGGTGCTGACCACCAGCAGGTCGCCCGGGCGGTCGGCCAGCTCGGCCAGCACCGCGCCGGCCTCGCCGCGCACGACCAGCGGCCGCACCGGCACGCCGACCGACAGGCCACCGAAGGCCTGCTCCAGCGCGCGCTCCATCCGCGCGTCGGCGAGGTCCTGCCAGGCGCGGAGCAGCGGCGGGCACGGTCGCGCACGGTAGTTGCGCTCGCCGCCGACCGGCGTCCAGGCGAGCACCGGGACCAGGACGGCCTGCCGGATCCTGGCCTCCTCCGCCGCCCGGTGCAGGGCGGTGAGGCTGTGCAGTGAGCCGCTGACTCCGACGATGACGCGAGCGCCGTCCGACATGATCCTTCGCTTTCCGATGCCGAGCTGATTAAGTGACTGCGATTATGCTGCCACACTCGCTCCACAGCCTGCAAATCGAAGGCATTCACTGAATATCACCTTGCATCGCTCGCCCACGGTTCCCGCCGCCGGCCGGCCGGACCTCCTGGAGCAGCCCCCAGGTGAAGTCGGCCATCCAGGGCCGCACCGGCCCCGCGCCGTCCGGAGCCTCGAAGTCCAGCCGGAAGCGGGTCGGCGCACTCCCCTCCCGCGGCACGGCGGGCGGAAAGGCGGCGCCGACGTCCTCCACCACGCAGCTCCACGGCGCCAGATCCGCGACCGTCCGCAGCTCCGGCCGGGGGCTGCCGGCCGCCCGCACCAGCCACTCGTTCAGCACCGGCGCACCGATCTCCGCCGGACCCAGCAACACCTCGAAGCGCAGCGAGGGCCACAGCGGCAGCGCCCACTGCCGCGCGGTGCAGGCGAGGTCCCCGATCCGGCGCGGGACGCTCGCCTCCGCCGGCCCGAGCACCGCGCCGTACCGGCCGCCGCCGCGCGGGAACCGGGGCGCCCGGACCATCGCCTGCCAGCGCTTGTTCGCAGCCCGCATCGAGGCCCGGTCGGCGCCCAGCCTCCGCACCGCATCCTCGACCAGCCCGGGCTGGAAGTCGGCCATCCGCCGCAGCAGCACCAGCTGGAACTCGCCGACCCCGAAGCCATTGATCGCCATACCCGCAGGCTAGGGCGCATCCGACAAAAGGGAGACACGATTCGAGCGAATGTTCGAATCAAGGCGTACGCTGGCCCCATGCACGGCACCCTCCCGCTCCAGCCCTCGCTGTTCGACGACGCCGACCGCGACGGCCTGCGCCTCGGCCCGCTCTCCGGCCTGCGACGGCAGGTGCTCGGCGACGGCGCCTGGCTGGACCTGCTGCCCGGGTGGCTGCACGGCGCCGACGAGCTGTTCGAACAGCTGGCCACGACCGTCCCCTGGCGGGCGGAGCGCCGGGAGATGTACGAGCGGATGGTGGACGTCCCCCGCCTGCTCGCCTCGTACCCGGCCGACACCGAACCACCGCACCCCGTGCTCGGACAGGCCCGGACGGCACTGAGCCGGCACTACGCGGACGAGCTGGGCGAACCCTTCCGCACCCTCGGCCTCTGCTACTACCGGGACGGCCGGGACAGCGTGGCCTGGCACGGCGACCGGATCGGCCGCGGCGCCCGCGAGGACACCATGGTCGCGATCCTGTCCGTCGGCGAGCCGCGCACCCTGGCCCTGCGGCCGCGGCACGGCGGCGCAGCGGTCGTCCGCCACCCGCTCGGCCACGGGGACCTGGTGGTGATGGGCGGCTCCTGCCAGCGCACCTGGGAACACGCGATCCCCAAGACCGCCCGCCCGGTCGGCCCCCGGATCAGCATCCAGTTCCGGCCGCACGGCGTCGCCTGACGCCCCCGCTTGCCACCCACCGGCCGGGCGCGGACGCTGGCGAAAGGGGGCCGGCGCCACCCGGCGGGTCCGGTGCCCATCACCGGCGGGGTCGGCGCCCATCTGGAGGCCGGCATGCCGAAGGCGGGCAGATACCACGAGGGCGTCCCGTGCTGGGTCGTCCTGACCACCCCGGACACCCCGCGCGCGCAGCGCTTCTACGGCGCGCTGTTCGACTGGGAGTTCGTCCCGACCGGCTCCGCCGAGGCGGTCGCCACCCGGTACGGCGCCCAGGTCGCGGCCGTCGAACAGGTCGCGGCCGTCGAACAGGACGCGGACACCACCCGGGCCGCCGCCTGGACCACCCACCTCGCCTGCGCCGACCTGCGCCGCACCGCCGCGCTCGTCCGCGCCGCCGACGGCCGGATCACCCGCGAGCCCTACGAGGTGCCCGACCAGGGCCGGGCCGCACGCGCCGTCGACCCGCTCGGCGCGCCCTTCGGCCTCTGGCAGGCGGGCACCATCGACGGCGCCGGACTGGTCGACGAGCCCGGCGCCCTGGCCTGGAACGAACACCTCTCCCCCGACCCGGACACCGCGCGCACCTTCTATCGCCGCCTCTTCGGCTACACCTACGACCGGCCGAAGGCGGGCCACACCCTCGCCCGGGCCGCCGGCCTGCCCGCCTGCAGCATCGGCCCGACCGCCACGGCCGGCACGGCCGCGCACTGGCTGGCCCACTTCGGGACCGCCGACGCCGACCGGGCGGCCGAGCGGCTGCGCGCCCTCGGCGGCACCGTCCTGTCCGGGCCGGAGCCGACGCCGTACGGCCGCGCCGCGCTGGTCCGGGACGACGCCGGGGCGCGGTTCGTCCTGGTCGCCATCCCGCCCCGAGAGTCCGCCGCGGCGGCCTGAGCCGTCATTCCTTGACCGCGCCAGCCAGGCCGGACACCAGCCTGCGCTGCACCGCGATGAAGGGTACGTTCTGGACCCATGACGGAGACGGCCCCAAGAAGCCCGCGCCCGAACGCAACCAGTCCTCCTCACTGCGCCGCGCACTCGCCGTCCTCGGCTACGTCCGCGACCACGCCGACCGGCGCGGCGTCCCACTCGCCCAACTCGCCGCGCCCTCGGCCTCGACAAGAGCACCGTGCTGCGGCCGGCCGGGCCGCCCCTGGACGAGCACCTGCTCGACCGCGACCGCGAGACCGGCTGGTTCCGGCTCGGCCACGGCTCACTGCGCCTCGGGCAGTCCTACCTGACCACCCTGGACCTGCGCAGCGTCGCCGCCGAACACCTGCTCCCCGGTCCGTTACCGGCTCCGGGTCCCGGTTCCGTCAGTCCGACGGCAGCAGCACCCGCTGCTCCACCGGTGAGGAGAGGATCACCGAGGTCGTCGTACGGCCGAGCACCGCGATCGCCTCGATCAGCTCCTCCAGGTGCGCGGTGTCCCGCGCCGCGACCTTGAACACCCAGCAGTCCTCGCCGATGACGTGGTGCACCTCCAGCACCTCCGGCCGGTGCAGCAGGTCCTGGCTGCGCAGGTACTTCACCGTCATCCGGGCGTGCGGCGATACCCGGACGAAGGCCCGGATGCCGTACCCCAGCCGCCCGGGTGCGACCTGCGCCGCGTAGCCGGTGATCGTGCCGCCCGCCTCCAGCCGGCGCACCCGCTCGCCGACCGCCGCCGGGCTGAGGTTCACCCGTCGGCCCAGCTCGCTGAGTGTGATCCGGCCCTCGGACTGGAGCAGTTCCAGCAGCCGCAGATCGACCGCGTCCAGACCCCCGCCGGCCCCGCTCCGTGGGCCCGCCGACGAATCGTCGGCCGAACCGCCCGACTGCCGTGGGTCTTTCGGTCGCAGCGCCTGAACTCCCATGATCCCCCCTTCATCGAACCGGGCCGCACCATAACACTTGTGACCATGGAAAACGTGCTCGTCATCGGCGGGAACCGGTACTTCGGACGGCAATTGGTCACCCGGCTGCGCGACTCCGGCGTACGGGTCAGCGTGCTCAACCGCGGCTCGGCGCCACCGCCGCCGGGCGTGACCCCGCTCATCGCCGACCGCTCGGACGAGGCGGCGCTGACGGCCGCCCTGGCCGGGCGCGACTTCGACGCGGTGATCGACCAGGTCTGCTACACCCCGCGGCAGGCCGCGAGCGCCGTCCGCGCCTTCGCCGGCCGGACCGGCCGCTATCTGATGACCTCCACCATCGAGGTCTACGACACCGGTGCACAGCAGCCGATCAGCCCGCCGCCCAGTCCGCTGGCCGAGTCCGCCGTCGACCCGGAACGGTGGCCGGTTCAGCTCGAACTCCCCTGGGAGGAGACGGAGTTCGTCGAGGCCTCGTACGGCGAGGGCAAGCGTCAGGCGGAGGCGGTGTTCACCCGCAGCGGGGCCTTCCCGTTCGTGTCCGTGCGGCTCGGCCACGTGCTGGGCGCCGCCGACTTCACCGGGCGGCTGGCCCACTACACCGACCGCATCGACGCCGGCCGGCCCGTCCTGGTCCACCCGGAGGACCTGCCCTCCTCCTACACCCACGACACCGAGGCCGCCGCCTTCCTCGCATGGGCGGCGGGCCGGGAGTTCACCGGCCCGGTCAACCTCGCCTCGCACGGCGAACTCACCGCCACCGACCTCTGCGAGCTGATCGCGGCCGGCCGCCCGTACCGCACGGCCGCGCCCGAACCCGGCCAGCAGGCCTCGCCGTTCTCCTTCGACCGCTACTACGGCATGGACAACTCCCGGGCGCAGCAGCTCGGACACCCCCTCACGCACACCCGCGACTGGCTGCCCGGCCTGCTCGCCGCCACCCGTGGACAGGAGCTCCCCGCATGACCACCGGAACCACCGGCCCGACCACCGACCCGACCACCAGGCCCACCACCCGCCTGCTCGGCACCGTCCGGACCAGCGCCATCGGCCTCGGCGCGATGCCGCTCTCGGTCGAGGGCCGCCCGGACGAGGCCCGCGCCGTCGCCACCGTCCACGCCGCGCTGGACGCGGGCATCACCCTGATCGACACCGCCGACTCCTACCACTGGCACGCCGACGAGTACGGCCACAACGAGGAGTTGATCGCCCGCGCCCTCGCCTCCTACGGCCCCGGCGCCGATCACGTCCTGGTCGCCACCAAGGGCGGCCGCGGCCGCCCCGGTGACGGCTCCTGGACCGTCGACGGCGACCCTGCCCACCTCAAGCGCGCCTGCGAGGGCTCGCTGCGCCGCCTCCGCGTCGAGGCGATCGGCCTCTACCAGCAGCACCACCCGGACCGGAACGTCCCGTACGCCGACTCGCTCGGCGCGATCCGGGAGCTCTACGAGGAGGGCAAGATCCGCGCCGCGGGCATCTCCAACGCGGACGTGGCACAGGTCCGTCTCGCCCGGGAGATCCTCCGCGACGCCCTGGTCTCGGTGCAGAACGAGTACTCCCCGGCCGTTCGCACGCACCAGCCCGTCCTGGACCTCTGCACCGAACTGGGACTGGCCTTCCTGCCCTGGAGCCCGCTCGGCGGCATCGGCCGCTCCGCCGAACTCGGCGGGGCCGGCGAGGAGTTCGCCGCGATCGCCGCCGAACGCGGAGTCAGCCCGCAGCGCGTGGCCCTCGCCTGGCTGCTGGCCACCTCCCCGGTGACCATCCCGATCCCGGGCGCCAGCCGCCCGGAGACCATCCGGGACTCCGCCGCCGCAGGAGAGTTGGTACTCGGCCCGGACGAACTGGCCCGCCTCACGAATGCGAACGGGGCCCGGCGCCTGTGAAAGGCACCGGACCCCGTCCGACAGTGGAGCGCCAGGCCCGGGTTGCACGGACTCTCCCTACTGAAAGTAGGGCGTGCTCTGGTAGCACCGCTGACGCCTGACGAGAGATCGTCTCCCTCGCGACAGGAAGTACGGTACCAGTTCAGTGATCAGACACCGAATCGGAGGCGAACCCCGCATGACGAGCACTCCACCCGAGGTCGTTCCGTACGCGGACGGACGGCTGTTGGACGTCCACCGGCCGGCCGCCGGTGCACCCGGTGCCGCCGGGCCGGCTCCCGTCGTGCTGCTCTGGCACGGCCGGGGCCCGAACGAGCGCGATGTGCTGCGGCCGTTGGCCCGCGAGGCCGCCGGGCTCGGCCTGCTGGTGCTCGTCCCGGACTGGAACGCCGACCAGCCCGACGGCGGCAGCGCCGAACTGCTCGCCTCCCTCGCCCAGGCGCACCGCATGGCCGCCGGGTTCGGCGGGGACCCGTCGCGCTTCGTGCTGGCCGGCTGGTCGTCGGGCGGCCGGGAGGCCGTCGCCGTGGCCACCCACCCGTCCACCGCCGCCGAACTGCGGCCCACCGCCGCCGTCGGCATCGCCTCGCGCTACTCCGACCCGGCCGTCACCACCGGCGACGCCCCGCTCGACCAGCTGGCCGCGGGCCCCTCGCCCGTCCCGCTCTGGCTGGTCCACGGCACGGCGGACGAGATCGTGGACATCGGGCACACCCGGCAGCTGAACGCTGCCCTGACAACGCAGCTGTCGACGGTACGGAATCTCGAACTCCCCACCGACCACGCGGGCGTGGTGATGACTTCCTACAGCCCCGAGGCCCGACGCTGCCTGCCCGCCACGGCCGCCGACACCCTGGCGGCCGGCCGCCGCACCGCCGCCGTCCTCGCCGAGGCGGCCGGACTGTCGTAGGCGGCCGGGCTGTCGTAGGCGGCCGCCGCCGTCACGTCCGAGCGAGACGCGGGCGCGGCCCGCGCCCGCGCTCCAGCGCTTCGAGGTCGCGCTGCAGTGGCGGGTGCGGCACCGTCAGCACCGGGCAGGCCGCGTGCCGGACGCAGAAGGCGGCGACGGACGGGTGCACCAGCCGGGCGAGGCGGCCGCGATCACGCCCGGCGCCGAGGACGAGCAGGTCGTCCGGGCGGTCGGCGCAGCGCACCAGGGTTTGGGCGGTGTCGCCGCGGACGGCCTGGCAGCGCAGCCGAACGCCCGAGTAGCGTCCGGCGAACGCCTCGTCGAGGGCCTGCCGCAGCCGGGCCACGGCGGCGGCGCGGCCGGCGGTGACCACCGGCGGGCAGGGGCTGCGACGGTAGCCGAGCTCGTCGCCCGGCGGGGTCCAGCACAGCACGGCGAGCACGTCGGCGTCCCTCCGGCGGGCCTCGGCGACGGCGCGGTGGAGGGCGGCGAGGCTGCCGAGCGAGCCGCTGACGCCGACCACGATCCGGCCCTCGCCCGCACCGCTGTCCGCGCCGTCAGTGCTGTCAGTGCTGTCCGTGCTGTCCGTGCTGTCCGTGCTGTCCGTGCTGTCCGCCATGGCCTCTCCTCGCTGCCGTCCCGCCCCAGCAAAGCGCCCGGCGACCGTACGGCCGAGACCCGTTGACGGCGCCCTGACGCGGTGCCCGGTGTTCCGTACGCGCCCCTGACGCCCCGGCGGCGGACGCTCAGGCTTCGGGCTTCTCGGGCACCTGCGCCTCCCAGAGGTCCGCGAACATCCGGTCCAGGTGCTCCTCGCCGATCGGCGGGACGGGCAACGGATGGGTGGCCTGCGCGCGGAAGCCGTCCAGGAGCAGGGCGAGGTAGCGGCGCCAGAGGTCGGGGCGCAGCTCGCCGGCGGCGGGCAGGGCGCGGCAGAGCGGGCCGAGCAGGAACAGCAGGTCCATGGTCACCACGTCGCGGCGCATGGTGCCCTGTTCCTGGGCGCGGGCGATGAGGGCGCCGACGGTGGTGGCGTGCTGCCGACTGATCTCGATCATTCCGGGGATGGTCGGGATGGCCTGGGTGACCAGGTCGTTGATGCCCCGGTCGGCGGCGACGAGTTCGAAGATCCGCCCGACGTACTCTTCGAGGCCGGTCCAGGCGTCCTCGGCGGCGAGCGCCTCCCGGCCGGCGGTGGCCAGCCCGGCGCCGGCGTCCGCGAACACCTCGCCGATCAGCGCCTCGCGGGTCGGGAAGTGCCGGTAGAGGGTGGCGTTGCCGACACCGGCCTCCTTGGCGATCTGATCGAACGGCACGTCCAGGCCGTGCCGGGAGAACATGTCGCGGGCGGCGGCGAGCAGCAGGTCGCGGTTGCGCTGCGCGTCTCGCCGGAGCCGTCCCGGGGGGTTCGCGCTGCTCGGTGCCATGCCCCCGACCCTAGCAAGCGGGCCTGGCGGCGGCGCCGCGCTCTGGTCGGGGTCAGGCCGGTGGCCCCGGCGGGGAAGTGAGCCGGGGCCACCGTCATGCGGGGTCGGTCAGCAGCTCTGGTCAATCAGGGAGAACGTGGCGTAGTGGTCGCCGGTGTAGTAGTCCTCCTGGTACTCCTGGCCGGTCACGATCCGGCGGGCGCCGCGGGTCGGCGAGCCCGGGGTGATGACGGTGTACTCGTGGTAGTAGCCGTAGCTCTCGCGGGGGAGGACGTTCTCTCTGTTCTGGAAGACCACGCCGTCCTGGGAGTAGGGGAACGGCCCGTCGGAGGCGATCAGGTCGAGGGTGTCGGTGGCCTCCGACGGAAGGGCGGAGAGGCACACGGTGCCGCTCACGGCGGCGTGCGCCTCGGTGGCGACGGCGACCGGCGCGAGGGTCATCAGGGCGACGGCGGTGACGGCGGCAGCGCGGGTCTTCCACGCGCGTAGAGTGCGAGTCATGCCCCCAGTGTGGCGAGACACCGTCAAGACCGGAACCCCTCCACCGAAGTATTAACCAGCGGGTAACTCCCCTTTACCTGGGCCGACTTGGCCCGTACTCCCGCCTCCCGGCGGCCCTCCGCGCCAGCGTCCACGAACCGTCCGGGCGGCATATGGGTCGACCGCCATCGAACTACCGTCGGAGCCCGCCCGCCCCGCACTGCGGGCCCTCGCCGCCCCGGAGCGGGCCGCATAGAGTGACGGATCACGACGGACCGGAACGATCTCCGACGGGGTGGACCACACGGTGGACGAAGGGGTGGACGTGGCGGCGAACGAGAACACCGCGCGGACGGCGGCGAGCGCACTGGCGGCACCCACCGCACTGACCGCCCACCAGCTGGTCGGCCTGCTGGTCGACCCCGGCAGCTTCCACAGCTGGGACGAGCCGCCGCCCGGCCCGCCCGCCGACCCCGAGTACCGCGCCTCGCTCGACCGGGCCCGCGAGCGCACCGGCCTGGACGAGGCCGTCCTCACCGGACTCGGCCTGATCGACGGCCGGCCTGTCGCCCTGGTCGTCTCCGAGTTCGGCTTCCTCGGCGGCTCGATCGGCGTCGCGACCGCCGAGCGGATCACCCGGGCCGTCGAGCGGGCCACCGCCGAGCGGCTGCCGCTGCTCGCGCTGCCGGTCTCCGGCGGCACGCGGATGCAGGAAGGTTCGGCGGCCTTCCTCTGCATGCTGCGCATCACCGCCGCCGTCCAGACCCACCGCGCCGCCGGCCTCCCCTACCTCACTTATCTGCGCAACCCCACCATGGGCGGTGTCTTCGCCTCCTGGGGCACGCTCGGCCAGCTGGTCCTCGCCGAGCCCGGTGCCCGGCTCGGCTTCCTCGGCCCGCGCGTGTACGAGGAACTGCGCGGGGTGGAGCTGCCGGCCGACGTCCAGCAGGCCGAGACGCTGGCCGAGCACGGGCTGGTGGACGCCGTCGTCCCGCCGCAGGACCTGCGCGAACTGGTCCGCCGCACGCTCGCCGTCCTCGGCACCACACCACCTCCCGCCGAGGCCCCGGACGACGCCGAGTCCCCTACAGAGGGGACGGACGACACCCGCCCCGACGCCTGGGACTCCGTCCTCCGCACCCGCCGCCCCGACCGCCCGGGCACCCGCGAGCTGCTGCGGCGCACCGCCGAGGAGCTGGTGCTGCTGGACGCGCCCGGCGGCCGTGGCGGTGCACTGGTCCGCGCGCTGGCCGTCCTCGGCGGCCGTCCCGTGGTGGTGGTCGGCCAACAGCGGCAGTCCCCGGAGCACGAGCGCCCCTTCACCGCCGCCGACCTGCGGGCCGTCCGACGCACCGCACTGCTGGCCGAACAGCTCGGGCTGCCGCTGGTCACCGTCGTGGACACGGCCGGAGCCGAGCTGTCCGCCCAGGCCGAGCGGGAGGGCATCGCGGTGGAGATCGCGCACTGCCTGACCACCCTGCTCGCGCTGCGCACCCCCGTCCTCGCCGTGCTGCTCGGCCAGGGTTCGGGCGGCGGCGCGCTCGCCCTGCTCCCGGCCGACCGGGTGATCGCCGCCGGCCACTCCTGGCTGGCGCCACTGCCCCCGGAGGGCGCCTCGGCGATCGTCCACCGGGACGGTGCGCACGCCGCCGAGCTGGCCCGGGCGCAGGGCATCGGCGCGCACCGGCTGGCGGAGGTCGGGCTGGTCGACGAGGTCGTCCCGGAGCTGCCTGACGCCGCCGAGGAGCCGGAGGCCTTCTGCGCACGACTCGGACAGGCCATCGGCAGGACGCTCGGCGCCCTGGCGGCCCCCGAGGCGGACCGGCTCGCGGCCCGGGCCGCCCGCCACCGCCGGCTGGGCGATTCGCGCTGACGGCCGGCGCCCGCGCCATGTGGCGCGGGTCTCAACGACGGGTTGATCGTCTGTACCCAAAGTGCTTCCCCCGGACCCCCGGGTGACGGCCCCGACGGTTCAAACGGTGAGTGCGCTCACACGGAATCAGCGCCCACGACGGTCCGTAGTAGGCACCCGCGCACCGCCCGCGCCGCCCCCACGCCCCCCTCGTTCGCGCACGTCAGAAGGGGTCTGCGCGCTCCCCGAGACCGGCCCTTCGAATCCACGGCGACCGCCCCTGTACGACTGCCCGTCGTAACGAGGGGGTCTTGGCGACCACCGATCCGGTCTGCCAACAATGGCTCTCGTCGCCAGCCACACCGGCTCCTGTCCCGCCGGTGAACGGCTTACTGCCGAGTCACCCCCGCGACCGCAACGGCCCCTGTCCGGCCCGACGGTCCCGGGCGGGGAGTGACCCGGCCCAACCTGATTGAGGTCCTGTTCTACATGCCCGCTTTCAAGCTCCGTATGCGTACTTCGGCCGCGATTCTTGCCGGCGCCGCCGGCCTGACCGCCCTGGGCGCCGGCGTGCTGCCCGCCACCGCGAACGCCGCCACCGCCTCCCCGAAGACCATCGCCGCCCAGATCGTCCCGGCGAACCAGCTGGCCTCGTTCAGCCAGATCATCTCCCACGAGTCCGGCTGGAACGTCAGCGCGACCAACCCGAGCTCGGGCGCCTACGGCCTGGGCCAGGCGCTGCCGGGCTCCAAGATGGCCTCGGCCGGCGCGGACTGGAAGACCAACCCCACCACCCAGATCAAGTGGGCGCTGGACTACATGAACTCCCGCTACGGCAGCCCGAACGCCGCGTGGAACTTCTGGCAGGCCCACCACTGGTACTAAGCCGACCCCATCGGCTCACCGACTCCCACCCGTCCCCTGACCACTCCCCCTCACCCCGGGGGTCGGACAGGGACCACCGGGGTGCCCGAGAGGGCCCGGACCCGCGCGACCCGCGGGCCCGGGCCCTCTCGTGGTTTCCCCCGGCGCCGCCGCCCCGCCCCGGGTCACAGCGCCCGACCCCGGCCTCCGGGGGCTCCCGTCACAGCTCGTCCGTGAGCCCCAGCAGCTCGCGCATCCGCGCGTACTTGTCGACCAGGCGCTCCGCGGTCGCCCGGTCCAGCGAGGCCAGCCGGCCCGGGTCGGAGTTGTGTGCCAGGTCGGCCCGCTTGACGAGCAGCGCACCGGGCGTCGCCAGGATGCGGGCGGTGTACTCCTCGACCGGCTCGTCCGGGCGCCGGGTGAGCGCGTCGACGATCGCCTTGGTCTCCTGCGGCAGCGCGGCCGCCGCCAGCCACTCCCGGCTCAACCGGTCGTCCTCGACGGTGTCGTGCAGCCAGCCCGCCGCGATCTGCGCCTCGCTGCCACCGCGGGCGGCCGTCCCGCGGGCGACCGCCGCGATGTGCTCGCCGTACGGGTGGCCGTTCTTGTCCACCTGCCCCCGGTGGGCGCCGCGCGCGATCGCCTCCACCTCGCGCAGGCTCAGGTACCCGCGCTCCGTCGACTCGCGATCCCTCGACTCGCGCTCCGTCGACTCGTCCATCGGCTGGTCCATCGGCTCGCCCGTCGACTCGTCCATCGGCCCGTCCGTCTGCTCGTCCATCGGCTCATCGTAGGCCCGTGATCGACGCCTCGACGGCCGCTGGTTTACTGCCCCGGGGGTTCGACCGCTTCAGGAGTCCACCGGCTCGCGGGTCGACGCCTCCGGCGGGAGACCCCCGCCGTACCCGGCAGGCACGTCCGAGCGATCCGAGGAACCATGCCATCCCTGCACCCGCTGCTGTCCGCCTTCGCGCCGATCTGGGCGATCACCGGAGTCGGCTACGTCGTCGGCCGTACCCGGCTGCTCGGGCCGCACGCCGAGACGGTGCTCAACCGGTTCGTCTTCCACGTGGCGATGCCGGCCGCGCTCTTCCTGATGATCGCCCGCACCCCGCTGGACCGTTTCGCCAACCCGTCGATGCTGGCCTTCGCCGCCGGCACCGCCGTCGCGATCGGTCTCGGGCTGCTCGCCGGGAAGCTGGTCTTCGGGCGCAAGCCCGGCGAACTGGCCATCGGCGCGATGGCCTCGGGGTACGTCAACTCCGCCAACCTCGGCATCCCGGTCACCATGCAGGTCGTCGGCGACGCCTCCTTCGTGGCCCCGGTGGTGCTGTTCCAGATCCTGCTGGTCACCCCCGCCGTGCTCGCCGTCCTGGACGGCGGAGCCGCCGGGCGACGGGCGCTGCTCACCCTCCCCGTGCGCAACCCGATCCTGCTGGCCGCCGCGGTGGGCGCCGCCGTCTCCGCGGCCGGGCTGCACCTGCCCGCCGAGCTGAACCGTTCCTGCGAACTGCTCGGCGGCGCCGGGGTGCCGACCGCCCTGATCGCCCTCGGCATGTCGCTGCACAACCGCCCGCCGGCGGACGGCCGTTCGCGCCGCGCCGAAGTCGGGCTGATCGTCGCGGTCAAGACCCTGCTCCAGCCGCTGGTCGCCCTCGCCGTGGCCGGGCCGCTGCTCCACCTGCCCGAGCACCAACTCCTCACCGTGGTGCTGTTCTCCGCGCTGCCCACCGCGCAGAACGTGTACACCTACGCGCGCGAGTACGGGCAGGGCACCGTGCTCGCCCGGGACGCGGTGCTCTGGTCGACGCTGGTGTCGATGGCGACGCTGTCGGTGATCAGCTGGACCCTCGGGCCGGCGTAGCGCCCCCGCCCTCCCGCTCCCGCGTCACCCGCGTCCCTCGCGCCTCCTGCGTCTCCCGCCTGGCGGCGGCCACCACGGTGGTCACGGCCGCCAGGAAGCGCCCGGCCGTCTCCAGCTCCGCCGGCTCGAACTGCCGCATCGCGGTGAGCAGATCGCCGATCAACCCGCCGAAGAACCCCTGCCCCAGCTCCATCGCCCGGTCCTCCACCAGCAGCCGCACCCGCCGACGGTCCTGCGGGTCGCGCTCGCGCCGGATCAGCCCGAGCCGTTCCAACCGGTCCACCAGGCCGGTGGTCCCGGCCGAGTTCAGCCGCAGCGCCTCACCGAGCCGGCCCGGGGTGACCACCTCCCCGGCCCTGGCGGCGTCCAGCAGATGGATCAGCGCCCGCAGATCGGTCGGATGCAGACCGTTGCCGGCCGCGAACTCGGCCCCGAACAGGTCCAGTTCGACCGTCAGACCGCGCAGCAGATGGACCAGCCGCATCGGCTCCTCGACCTCGGACACCCTGTCGTCCTTTCCTCGGGCACGCTCTCGTGGACTATTCTCTCGTTCAGCGAGATACTTGTCGAGCGAGATACTTGTCGAGCGAGATACTTGTTCGGCGAGTGGTTCGGCACGCCATCACACCACACCCCACCCGCGGAGGCCGTCATGTCCGCCCGCACCGCCCCCTTCCTCGCCGCCTACGACGCCCTGCTCGCCCGCTGGCCCGTTCCGGTCGAAGCCCTCACCGTCCGCACCGCCCACGGCACCACCCGGATCAACGCCTGCGGCCCCCGTGACGGACGCCCCCTCGTCCTCCTCCACGGCGGCGGTGCCACCTCCGCCATGTGGTTCGCCAACGCCGCCGCCTGGGCCGAAGCCGGACACCGCGTCCTCGCCGTCGACCTCATCGGCGACCCCGGGCGCAGCGTCCACGACGGCGTCCCGCTCGACGGCGTCCCCGGACTACTCGGCTGGCTGGACGCCGTCCTCGACGGGCTCGGCGTCCCCGAGACCGACGTCTGCGGCCATTCCTACGGCGGCTGGATCGCCCTGGAGTACGCCCTGCACGCCCCCGCCCGGGTCGGGCGGCTCGCCCTGCTCGACCCCACCCAGTGCTTCGCCGGCTTCCGCCCCGGCTACCTGCTGCGTGCGCTCCCGCTCTTCCTCCCCGGCCGCACCCCGGACCGCGCCCGCTCCTACCTCGACTGGGAAACCGGCGGCTCCCGCCTCGACCCCGACTGGCGGGAGCTCTACGCCCTCGGCTACGCCGACTTCCCCGCGACCCGCGTCGTCACCGGCCCGCGCCCCACCCCGGCCCGCCTCCGCACCCTGACCAGCCCGGTCCTCGCCCTCCTCGCTGCCGGGAGCCGCACCCACGATCCGGCCCGAGTCACCGAAGCCGCCCGCCGCACCCTCCCGGCCGCCGAGGTCGCCATCGTCCCGGACACCGCCCACCACAACCTGCCGATGGCGGCCGCACCCGAGGTCAACCAGCGCCTCGTCGAGTTCCTTTCCGGCGCCCGGGCCTGACGGGGTTTCCCCGACCCCGGACAAGGCCGCCCTCCCACACCCACCCCACCACACCCCCGTCCCGAGGCCGACCCGCGCCAGAAGTCGACCAGGCCGACTTCCCACGCTTTCCCCCGGTCCGCCCGGACCGCCGCGCTGAGCTCGGGCCACGATGGGCGCGGGCACGGTGGGCACGGGCACGGTGGGCGGGTGTCGAGAGCGTGGACGTGGGTGGGAGGCGGGGACCGTAGCGTGGGCGGATGACCGAGGGCGGGCAGGCCGGCGGATCGCGGGTGAGTGCGACTCATGTGATGGCGTCGGCCGTCGTGTTCGCGATTCCGGTGCTCAAGCTGGCCTGGACGCTCGGGGGCGGGGACGCCGCCCGGGACGCCCTGCTGGCCATCGGCCCGGTCAACTGGCTCGACGTCGTGATCGGGATGTTCTGCGCCGAGCCGGTGCTGGCGGTCGTCCTGGCGGCGGTGGCCTCCCACGTGACGTACGCCGTTCGGGCCGCCCAGGGCGGTGCCGCCCGGCACCGGGGGCGGGCGTTGGCAGAGACGGTGGCCCGGGCGGCGATCCTGCCGGGGGCGCTCGGGGTGGTGGTCGGCGCCCTTCAACGGGCTGTGGTGGGGCGTGACCGCGGGTGCCCTGGACTACCTGCTGCGACTCGGGGTGATCGCCGAGTACCGTACGGGCGATCGCTCCGCCGCCACCGGTCACCGCACCGGCCGGCCGGCCGTGACCTTCTGGCCGCAGGCCGCCGAGGCCGCCCGGATCGCGGCCCTGGTGCTCACGCCGGCCGTGCTCCCGGTGTTTCCGTGGTCGCGGCCCTCGACGGGCGGTCCTGGACCAGCGTCCTGATGTGCGACGTGAACACCGGCTCCGGCCCGCAGCGCGCCCGCCTGGTCGAGCTGGCCCGCGAGGCCCCCGGCGTCGTCGGCTGGGACGTCCCCGCCCACGAGATGGTCAGCGGCACCAACTGCGCCGTCGACCCCGACGACGTCCTCCGCGACCCCTGGTGGCGCAGCAGGTGAACGCTGCTCGTCGCCGTCGGCGGTCGGGCGCCCGGGCAGTCGTACGGTCACGGCTTCCCGGGCCCCGGACCGTCGGGCCGTCGGGCCGTCAGTAGATCAGGTACCCCGGCCGGTGCCCTTCGTCGTCGATCTCCCCGGTGGCCTGGGCCCGCAGCTTGCGGGACAGTTCCTCCAGGGCGCGGGAGGCCGCGACCTCCTCGCCGATCCTGGCGAGCGGACGGTCGTCGGCGCTCTTCACGGACTCGCCGTGCGCGCTCAGGCCCGGCGCCCGCGCGCCCGTCAACCTGGCGTCGCACGCCGTGTGCACGCCGTCCTCCTCGAAGCTCAGCTCCACGTCCCACTGGTTGTGCATGCCACACCTCCTGGCGCCGGCCCCCGTCGCGCCTGTCCGGACCGGCACGGACGGTGACCCGTGGCGGCCGCTCACACCAGCGTGCGCCTGCCCCTCCGGTGGCGGCAAGCGCGGCCGCCGACGACCGGTGTGCCGGGGGGCGTTGCCGCGAACCGGGGCTGCGGGGGCGGCGCGGTTCCGGGGGCGCCGTCCCCGGGGGCGCCGTCCCCGGGGAGCGCTTCCGGGGGCGCGGTAACGACGGCAGCACCGCGGTCGGCACCGGGTCACCGTCCGATCGGCCCGGCCGCCGCCCCGGCGGTACGCTGACGGAAGCGGCCGCGACCGCCGCCCCACCCCGGATCCGTCGGCGCGGCGCGGGCAGCGACAACCTGGTGGTCCCTCCGTGGCGGTCTTCCTCCTCGCCCTCAGCGCAGCCTGCTGTCTGGGGCTCGGCTTCGTCCTCCAGCAGCACGCGGCGCAGCGGGCCCCCCGTGCCGACATCCTGCATTGGCGGCTGCTGCTGGACCTGATGCGGATGCCGCAGTGGCTACTCGGCACCGGGTTCATGGTCAGCGGGCTGATCCTCTCGGCGCTGGCACTCAACCAGGGCGAGGTGTCCCTGGTCGAGCCGCTGCTGGCCACCAATCTGTTGTTCGCGATGGCGCTGGCGCGGGTGCTGACCCGTCAGACGCTGGGCCGCTCCGGCTGGATCGGGGTGCTGCTGCTCGGGCTCGGGGTGACGGCCTTCATCGTCGGCGGGCGGCCGACGGGCGGCGGGGCGCCGGCCGGGGAGCTGCGGCACTGGCTGGTGGTCGGCACGGTGGTCGGCCTGGTCGTGCTGCTGGTCTCGCTGGCGCGGCGGCTGCCGCTGTTCGAGGAGGCGACCTTGCTGGCGCTCGCCGCCGGGCTGCTCTACGGCCTCCAGGACGCGCTCACCAGGACCACCACCCAGCGCCTCGACCACCAGGGGCTGACGGCCGTGCTGCAGAGCTGGCAACCGTACGCGGTGGTCGTGGCGGGTGTGGTCGGGCTGCTGCTGGTGCAGAGCGCCTTCGAGGCCGCGCCCCTGCGGATGTCCTTGCCCGCGTTGACCGCCGCCCAGCCGCTGGCCGGGATCGCCTGCGCGGTCGGCTTCCTCGGCGACCGGCTGCAAGTAACCCCGGGGGCGCTGGCCTGGCAGTCCGCCGGGCTGGTGGCCATCGTGATCGGGGTGATCGTGATCGGGCGCCACCCGGCGATGCCCGGCACCGTCCGCGAGACCCTGGAGAGCATCGGCGCCTTGCCGGAGGAAGACTCCGAGGGCAGGTCGGACGGCGGCCCGGAGGAGAAGCCCGACGGCAGCCGGGAGAGCACCCCCTGAGGCGCCCCGATGTGCTGGAGGGCGCAGGCGGACACCGTGGCCGGCGGGGTGGTGGTGGTCGTCGGCGTGGCCTGTCTGGTCCGTGTCCACCGGGCCGGGCGGCCCGAGCGCCTGCTCCTCGCCGCCGTCCCGCTGGTGCTGGGACTGCACCAGCTGATCGAGGCGCTGGTGTGGCTCGGTACGGACGGCGGGCTGTCCGCCGCCCCGGCTGCGGCGGCCCGTACGGCCTGGGCGGTGATCGCTCTGCCGCTGCTGCCCGTCCTGGTCCCGGCCGGGGTGTGGTCCGCGAGCGCCGGGCCGCGCCGCCGCCTGCTCGCAGCGTTCACCCTGCTCGGCGCGGGCGTCGCCGTTCCTCTCGCGGTGGCCGTCGCCGCCCGTCCGGTGGCCGCCACCGTTCACGGCCACACCCTGGGCTACGCCGTCGGCATCCCGCACCCGGCCGCTCTGACGGCCGGCTACTTCCTCGCCACCGTCGGCTCCCTCCTCGCGAGCGGCGACCGCCTGCTCCGTCGCCTCGGCCTGGTCATCGGGGCGGGGGCCGTCGTCTGTGCACTGCTCTGGCGGCTCGCCTTCGCCTCGACCTGGTGTGCCCTTGCCGCCCTGGCCGCCCTCCTGCTCCTCCGCTGGGCGGGACACTCCCCCGACGCTGAGCCCGGCCGGCGGATCACCCATCCGGCTCCATGAACCACTCTCATCGACTCTCCCATCTCATGAGCATGTCTCATACCCGTGCGCCGGGGCCCGTTCCGGCTTGGCTTCTGCATCCGCGGCGGCCCCCACCGCCTCCGACTCGACGCCCGCACCGACTGCACCGACTGCACCGACCGCATCCCCCGCACCGCCCGCGTGGCCCCGCAGGCGGTCCATCTCGCGCCACTCGGGCCGGAATCCCGCCAGGGTCGTGGTGGCGAAGTACGCAGCTCCGGCCACCAGCAGGCTGGGCGCCAGGCCGACCAGGGCGACCGCCGCGCCGGCGACCAGGCCGCCGAGCGGGATGCCGGCCCAGGCGAGGGAGTCGCCGAGGGCGTGGACGCGGCCGAGCAGGCGCCGGGGCACCCGCTCGAAGAGCACCGCGCCGAGGATCGGGTTGAGGAAGCCGGAGCCGAAACCGCCGATCGCGAAGACCGTGAGCACGACCCACATCGGCGCCCCCATGGCGAGCACCACGAAGCGGGGCGCGCCGCAGAGCAGGAAACCCGCGAAGAAGACCGTGCGCCGGGGCAGTCGGGAGGCGACGGCGGCCGCTATCAGGCTGCCGACCACGGCGGTGGCCCCCATGACACCGGCCGTCAGACCGATGGCGGCCGGTCCGTTGCCGGACTCCCTCGCCCAGACCGGGACCAGGACGGTGATGAAACCGGCGTCGATCAGGTTGGTGATGCCGATCATCACGATCACGGTGAGCAGTAGCGGCTCGGAGCGCAGGAAGGCGAAGCCCTCGCGGAACATCCGCCAGTAGCCGACGGGCTGCTCTCCCTCCTCCGCCGGTCCGCTCGTCGGGGCGGGCGCGGCGGGCGCCGCCGGGCGCCCCATGCCGCGTGGGAGGGCGAGGGCGATGATCAGCGAGCCGAGCGCGAAGGTGCCCGCGTTGACCGCCAGACCGGCCAGCGGGCCCATCAGCGCGACCAGCCCGCCGCCCACCGCCGGGCCGATCGTGGACGCCAGCCGTTCGGTGACGCCCGCCAGCCCGGTGGCGCGCTCCATCGGCACCCGGGCGCGGTCGGCCGCCTCCGGGACCATGACCGACTTGGCCAGATCGCCGGGGCCGCGCATCGCGCCGATCACCCCGACCATCACCAGGAGCACCCAGAACGGCAGCAGCCCCCGCGCGTGCAGCAGCGGGACCAGCCCGGCCGCGGCGGCGCTGACCGCGTCCGTCGTCCAGGACACCACGCGCGGCCCGAGCCGGTCGACCACCGGCCCGGTCAACGCCTTGACCAGCACGTACGGCGCCATCTCGGCGAAGGCGACCAGGCCCGTCATGGTGGCGCTGCCGGTGGTGGCCAGGACGAACCAGGGCAGGGCGATGGCCGAGACGCGTGTCCCGGTGAGGGAGACGGCCGTGGCGGCCAGCACCCCGGCCAGCGGCCGGTAGCTGCGCCCGGTCGACTCGGCGGCGGCCGGGTCGGCGGCGCCGGGGGTGGCAGGAGTGGCGGCGGTGGCGGTCATGCGGTCTCCCCCTCGGTGGTGGTGCTCGGGTCCGGCAGGACGTGGACGATCACCGAGACCTGCTCGGTGCCCTCCGGGACCGGCCCGTCGGCGTCGATCCGGCGGTAGCGCCCGACGACCTCGGACAGCTCGCCGGCCAGCCGTTCGGCCTCCGCGGGTGTGAGCTGCAGGATCAGGTCGCTGAGGTCCGTCACCCGGCGCCACTCCCGCGGCATGGTCTCGAAAGCGTCCAGCGTGCGCTGCGCGGTCAGGGCGTGCACGGCGAGGACGGAGCGCAGGAAGCCGACGGCCGTGTCGAACTCCTCGTCCGCCATGTCGTCCCCCGTCCAGACGGTGAGCGGGTGCGCCGAACGCCACCAGCGCTCCCGGGCGTTGCCGCGCTCCCGGTCCTCCTCGACGAAGCCCGCGGCGGCGAGCTGGCGCAGGTGGTAGCTGGTGGCTCCGGAGTTGATCCCCAGCTGCGCGGCGAGCCGCGTCGCCGTGGACGGGCCGTGCCTGCGCAGCAGCCCGACCAGCTGCATGCGCACGGGGTGCGCCATCGCCCGCATGCCCTTGGCGGTGAGGGCGATGTGCGGGTCGTCGCTGTGCTTCCAGCCGCGGTCTTCATCGGTCATGGCAAGGAGCCTAGAACCGCAAAGAACTCTTTGCAAAGGATTTTTTGCGAAGAACCCTTCGCGGTTCGGGCCGGCCTGGCCGGCGGGGCCGACCCGCCGGTCGGGGGGTGCCCGGCCGGCCGCTCGGCGGGGGCCCGCGCCCGGATCGCACCCCGGGGCGGGATTGTCACCCGGGCGGGTGAGGCGCAGGCTGTGAGGAGGGCCCGGGAAGCGGCCCTCCCCGCGCGGCCGCGGAACCGATGACGGCCGCCGGTGAGGCACGAGGGGCAGGACGATGGCACGCGTGAGGCTCTGGGGCTACGTCGCGTCGGGAGCCCGGGTGCTCGGCGCGATCGGCACGATCGGGGGCACCGCAGGCGGTCCCGGCCGACGGGGCGGGTCGGGCCGCGCGGGCGGGCCGGCCACCGCCGAGGCCGAGGACGGCACCGGCCCGTTCCAGCCGGGCGGGATGGCCGCACCGAGGGCGCTCACCCGCACCGAGCTGGAGCGGCTGGGCTGGACCGGCCGGCAGGCCGGTTGCGAGCCGATGGCCCGGCACGTCCAGGTGGCCGACGTGCTCCGCCGGGTGATCCGCGGCGGCGACCGCTCGGCGGCCGTCACGGTCCGGGTGGCGCCCGGCCTGCCGGTGGTGACCGGAGACGCCCGACGGCTGGAGGCGGCCGTAGCCGGCCTGGTCGACCACGCGATCCGGCGCAGCCGGCCGGGTGGCCGGGTGCTGGTCCGCGCCGACGTCGCGCGTGGCCGCCGCGTCCGGCGCGCCCCCGGGCGGCCGGCCCCCCGGGGCCGGGACGTCACCCGGGACTCCTCCCGGGATTCCGCCCTGGACGCCACCCGCAACGGCGGGCGCAACGGCGGGCTCGGGACCGGGCTCGGCACCGGGCGTGGCACCGGCCCCGACGGCACCCGGAAGCGCGGCCGGGTCGAGATCCGGATATCCGACCGTGGCGACCACGAGCTGCCCGAGGCCCGCGAATGGCTGCTCCCCGACGTGCGGGCCGACGGCCCGGTGGGACCGGCCCTGCACAGCCTGGTCCTGGCGGCGGGCGGCCGGCTCGCGGTCGAGCCCACCCCGGGCGGCGGCCTGACCGTGGTCCTGCTGCTCACCGTCGCCTACGACTGAGGCCGCGCCCCGGACCCCGGAACTCGGAAGGCCCGCCCGCCCACACCCGGCGAACCCGCCCCGCCGAACCTAGACTTGCCCCATGCCCCGGCTCAACGACCAGGTCAGGGAGCTGCTCCAGGAGTACGCCGACCTGATCAACATCACCGGCGGGGACGCCTTCCGGGCTCGCGCCTACGAGAAGGCCGCCCGCGCGGTCGGCGGCCACCCGGAGGACCTGGCCGGCCTGGACGTCAAGGGTCTGCAGAAGATCCCCGGCGTCGGCAAGTCCACCGCCGAGAAGATCGCCGAGTACCTCTCCTCCGGCACGATCACCGCCCTGGAGGAGCTGCGCGCCGAGATCCCGGCCGGCGTACGGGAGATGATGGCCGTCCCCAGCGTCGGCCCCAAGCGCGCCCTGACCCTCTACCGCGACCTCGGCATCGCCTCCGTGGACGAGCTCGCCGAGGCGGTGCGCGCCGAAAAGCTGTCCGACCTGGCCGGTTTCGGCGAGCGCAGCGGCGAGAAGATCCTGCACGGCATCGAGCTGATGCGGCAGTCCGGCGGCCGGACCCTGCTGGACACCGCCACCGAACTCGCCGAGCAGCTGGTCGCCGCGCTCTCCGCCGTCCCCGGCTGCACCCGCTGCGCGTACGCGGGTTCGCTGCGCCGGATGCGCGAGACGGTGGGCGACATCGACGTGCTCGCGACCGCCGAGGACTCCGCCCCGCTGATGGCCGCGCTCACCGAACTCCCTTACGTGGCCGAGGTGATCGCGAGCGGGACGACCAAGACCTCGGTGCGCACCTCCCAGGGCGTCCAGGTGGACCTGCGGGTCGTCCCGGAGGAGGACTGGGGCGCGGCGCTGGTGTACTTCACCGGGTCGAAGGCGCACAACATCAAACTGCGCACGATGGCCGTCCGGGCCGGGCTGAAGCTCTCCGAGTACGGCCTGTTCGAGGTCGACGGCGGGGCGAAGGTGGTCTCGGAGAGCGAGGACGAGGTCTACGCGGCGCTCGGCCTGCCGTGGATCCCGCCGCCGCTGCGCGAGGACCGGGGCGAGATCGAGGCCGCGCTGAAGGGTGAACTCCCGGACCTGGTGCAGGAGTCCGACCTGCGCGGGGACCTGCACACGCACACCGACCTGACCGACGGGCTGGCCACCCTGGAGGAGATGATCGACACTGCGGCCGCCCGCGGCTACTCCTACTTCGCCGTGACCGACCACGCGCCGAACCTGGTGATGCAGCGGATGACCGACGAGAAGATCCTCGCCCAGCGCGAGCAGCTGCGGCAACTCGCCGACCGACACCGGAAGTTGCGCCTGCTGCACGGCACCGAGCTGAACATCGACCCGGACGGCGGGGTGGACTGGCCGCCCGAGTTCCTGGCCGGCTTCGACGTCTGCGTGGCCTCCGTGCACTCGCACTTCGCCCTCGACCGCGCCGCCCAGACCCGTCGGCTGGTCCGCGCCTGCGAGAACCCGTACGTGCACGTCATCGGCCACCTCACCACCCGGCGGATCGGCAGCCGAGGCCCGATCGACGTGGACCTGGACGCGGTGTTCGAGGCCGCCGCGCGCACCGGTACCGCGATCGAGGTCAACAGCTCCCCGCAGCGGCTCGACCTGCGCGACGAGGACATCCTGCGGGCCAAGCGCCACGGCGTCCGGTTCAGCATCGACAGCGACGCCCACGCCACCCCGCACCTGGCGTACCCGCGCTTCGGCATCGGCACGGCGCAGCGTGGCTGGCTCACCGCCGAGGACGTGGTCAACACCTGGACGTGGCAGAAGCTGAAGCGCTTCCTGCGCAAGGACGCCCTGCGCTGAGCGCACCCACGCAGAACCGCTACCCCTCGCCGCAGGAGGCCCCCGGCGAGGCCAGCACCCGGGCCGCGCTGCGGTGCCCGAGCCCGGCCGCCCGCCGCAGGTCCCCGGCGTCCGGACCCGCTCCACCCAGGAAGCCCGCCAGGAAACCCGCGGCGAAGGCGTCACCGGCCCCGGTGAGGTCGCGCACCTGCGCCACCGGCGGCACCGGCACCGTGAACGGCCCCTCGCCGGGCACGTCGACGGTGGTGGCCTCGGCGCCCGACTTGGTGACCACCGTGGTGGCCGCCAGCCGGGCGCGCTCCGGCCCGGGCCGGCCGTCCGCCAGCAGCCCGAGGAAGGCGGACTCGGAGCGGTTGGCGAAGACGAAGGTCGGCGCCAAATCGGCGAGCAGGGCGAGGAAGCGCTCCCGGCCGAACTGCTCCAGCATGCCGGTCGAGGAGGCGTCCACCGAGGTGGTGCCGCCCGCCTGCCGGACCCGGGCGAGCGCGTCCACGGCCGTGGCGCCGACCGGCTCGCCGTCGAAGGAGTAGGCCGGAACGTGCAGGTGGGCCAGGCCCGCCAGCCACTCGTCCGGGACGCGCTCCAGCAGCGTGGCGGCGCCCCGGTCGGGCAGCATGGTCCGCTCACCGTCCTGGTCGATCAGCACCACGACGCTGCCGGTCCGGCCGCGCCGGGAGACCCGGACGTCCACGCCGTGGCCGAGCAGTTCGGCGACCACGCCGTCCCCGGCGGTGTCCTCGCCGACGCAGCCGAGGAAGCGCGCCGGGTACTGGCCGGCGGCGAAGCAGGCGACGTTGGCCGCGCTGCCGCCGCGCCGCCGGAAGACCCGGGCGGCCGAGTCGGTGCCGTGCCGCAGCGGGCCGTCGACCCAGACCACGATGTCCTCGACGAGGTCCCCGAGCACCCCCAGCACGGCTCAGGCTCCGGTGGTGTCGGCGGCGGGCCCGACGGCCCCAGCGGCGTCGGCAGCGGGCCCGGCGGCAACCCCGGCAGCCCCGGCGGCCAGGGCGGTCGCGATCTCGCCGCCGAGCCGGACGTTGCCCCGGTAGACCTCGACGTTGACCTCCAGGCTGCGGCCGCCGGTGTCACGCTGGATGTGGTCGAGCAGGAAGGGCGTGGAGGCGTTGCCGGTGATGCCCTGCCGCTCGGCCTCGGCCCAGGCGCGCGCCAGGATGCCGTCCAGCTCCTCCGGCGGCAGCTGCTTGGCCGGGTCGACCGGGTTGGCGATCAGGACGGCCTGCGGCAGGTCGAGCCGGTCGCGGGCGTCGATGACCCGGGCGGCCTCCTCGGGCGTCTCGACGCTGAAGTTGATCTCGTGGCCGGAGTCGGTGACGTAGAAGCCCGGGTACTTGCGGGTGCGGTAGCCGATGACCGGGATGTTGAAGGTCTCGAAGCGCTCCAGGGTGGCCCGGATGTCGAGGATCGACTTCACCCCGGCGCTGATCACGGTGACGGGGGTGGCGGCCAGGGTGGTCATGTCGGCCGACTCGTCGAAGCTCTCGGAGGCGCCGAAGTGCACGCCGCCGAGGCCGCCGGTGGAGAAGACCCGGATGCCCGCGCGGTGGGCGAGGAAGGCGGTGGCGGCGACGGTGGTGCCACCGTGGCGGCCGAGCGCGGCGACCACCGGCAGGTCGCGCAGGCTGACCTTGTCCAGGCCGTCGGTGGCGGCGAGTTCGGTGATCTGCCCGGTGCTCAGACCGACCGTGGGCACCCCGGCGTGCACGCCGATGGTCGCCGGGACGACGCCCGCGGTCCGCAGCTGCTGCTCCGCCTCCAGCGCGACGGCCAGGTTGCGGGGCCGCGGCAGGCCGTGGGTGAAGATGGTCGACTCCAGGGCGACCACGGGCCGGCCGTCGGCGACGGCCTGCACGACCTCCTCGGTGACCCGGATGGCGGAGGTGCTGGGGGGAAGTCCGGTCATGATGCGAACTCTCTGTGAGATGCCACTGCGGTGGGGCAACGCGAGGGTCAGCGTATGGACGGGTCGCATCGGAAACCAGAATCAATCCTGAGGTTTCCGATAGCCCATCACCTATTGGTTCGTCCACCCTTCGCCTACCCTGGCGGGCATGGGTTTCACCTTGCGTCAGCTGGAGGTCTTCCTGGCCGTCGCCGGGACGCTGCACTTCGGGCGGGCCGCCGAGCGGCTGCACATCTCGCAGCCGACGGTCAGCCAGGAGGTCGCCCGGCTGGAGCGGACCGTCGGCGTCGGGCTGTTCGACCGCAGCCGCCGCTCCGTCACGCTCACCGAGGCCGGCGAGGTGATGGCCGCCGAGAGCGCACGGCTGCTCGGCCAGGCCGAGGCGCTGCTGAGCCGGGTCCGGCTGCACGAGGAGTCCCGGCTGGGCACGGCCCGGATCGTCGCCTCACCGAGCGTGGTCAACCGGCTGCTGCCCGCCGTGGTCAGCCGCGCCGAACAGGAGCTGCCCGCGCTCGACACCGCCGAACTCGCCGTGGACACCGGTCAGGTCTCCGCCACCCTGACCGCCGAACTCGCCGACATCGGCCTCGGCCGCTTCCTGGACGAGGTGGACGGCTACCGGCTGGAGCGGATCGCCGAGGAGCCGGTGCTGGTCGCGCTCGGCCGGGACCACCCGCTGTCCGGCCGCGTCGGCCTGCGGCTGGCCGAACTGCGCGACCTGCCCCTGCTGTTGTGGCCGCGCGAGCAGCACCCCCGCTACTACGACCACGTGCTCGGCGTCTGCGCGGACCACGGCGTCGACCCGCCGGTACTGGTCAGCCCGCCGCGGATCGTCGGCTCCCGGCTCTACCTGCTCGCCCGCAACCGCGCCTTCTCGCTGGTACCGGGCTCGATGACCGGCCACCTCACCGAGGACGTGGCCACCGTACGGCTGGAAGGGCGGGCCACCCTGCCGCTGGAGATGCAGTGGCGGCTGGACGACCGCCGGCCCCGGCTGGCCACCCTGCGCGACCTGATCCGGCAGGAGGCGGCAGCCCTCGAAGAGCCGTGACGACGACGCCCGGAGAGCGGTGACGACGGCGCGCGGAGAGCGGTGGCAACCAGGCCCTGAGAGCAACAGCGGCACCCGAAGTGGCATCCCCGCCACCGCCCTTGACGCTGGCATGCCACCGCCGGAAGGATGCCGGATCATCCCTCCGGCCCGCGGCAACGCCACGGGCCGCCCGACCCCGGGGATCCGCCTTGGCCCTGCGCCCGCTGCTCCGCCGCGCCGCCGCCCTGCTCGGCGCCGCCGCCCTCTCGCTCGCCGGCACCCTCACCGCCGCCGGCCCCGCCCACGCCGACTTCGGCACCGACTACCACGACCCGGTCACCGCCACCAAGCCGCTCACCCGGCCCGACACCCGCTCCTGCACCGTCGAGGTGATGCACCAGCGCGAGTTCCGCAACGGCTACGGCAACCCGCCCGACACCCCGTACACCGCCACCCTCACCCCGCCCGCCGACTGCGCGGGCCCCTGGTCCGCGGTCGTCCTGGACCTCCACGGGCAGGTCGCCGGACGGCAGTTCGACCGGATCTTCAGCGCCCGCATAGGCGGCGTCCAGGTGCTGCTCTCCTCCACCCCGGAGCCGTCCAAGGACGGCATCGCCTGGAACGTCGAGCACGACGTCACCCGCTACGCCCCGCTGTTCGCAGCCGGCCCGCAGGAGTTCTCCTTCGACCTCGCCAACGTCACCGACGCCACCTACACCGGCGTCTTCACGATCAGCGCGAGCCTGACCTTCTACACCGCGAACGACCGCTGGCCGGCCGCCCGGAGCGCCGACCGGCTGCTCACCACCGGCCCGTTCGCGCTCACCCAGGCCGCACCCACGGCCGCTCGCGACCTCACCTTCCCGCAGAACCTCGAACGCCTCACCGCCGAGGTGTACGCCCGGGGCGGCGGCGCCTGCGAGGAGTTCGCGTACGCCTCCGCGCCGGACGCCTTCGTCGCCGCCAACCCCGGCCTCGGCGCCTGCGGCAAGGGGCCGTTCCGCGAACTGCGGCTCACCGTGGACGGCCGGGTCGCCGGGGCCGTCTGGCCGTACCCGGTGATCTACACCGGCGGCTGGGACCCGCTGCTGTGGCGGCCCGTCCCCGGCATCTTCGCCTTCGACCTGCCCGCCTACCGGCTCGACCTCACCCCGTACGTCGGCCTGCTGCTCGACGGCCGCCCGCACACCGTCGGCGTGACGGTCAACGCGGCCGAGGCCCAGAGCAACGACGTCTGGACCGGCCAGCTCAACCTCTTCGCCGAGACCGACCACGGCGCCGCCCACACCACCGGGCAGCTCACCGACCACCGGGTCGCCCCCGAGGCCGACGTGACCACGCAACTCGCCGACCACGACGGCGGCAGCGGGGACTGGACGGTCACCGCCGCCCGACACGACCTCGCCCGGGGCTGGGTGCAGACCTCGCACGGCCGGATCACCACCGAGGTCCGCGACGAGCTCGCCTTCAGCTCCGCCCAGCAACTGCGCGACAGCGGCAACGACGTGACCCTGCACAACGGCACCGACCTCACCCGCACCACCTCGACCTGGGGCGGCGGACCGCACCGCACCACCACCGTCCACGAGGGCGAACCGCTGGACGTCACCTACCGGGTGAGCCACGACGCGGCCGGCAACACCGACCAGAACACCGCCATGGACCTCGGCTACCACCGCGTCTCCACCACCGCCACCGGCGGCCACGTCACCGAGCGCTCGACCGTCGACCACACCCTGCAGCCCACCGCCCGACGCCACGACGGCGACCGCACCGTACGGACCGGCAGCAGCACCGAGGACTACCGCAGCAGCGGGCCCGAGGGGCCGTACCACCGGACGCTGAGCTTCGTCGACGGCTGGTAGCGCCCGGCCGACGCCCCACTACTCGGCCCCACTACTCGGCCCCACTACTCGGCCCGACAACTCGGCCCGACAACTTGCGAAATTTGCCCGAATTCGGGCCGTTCACCCCTGGTGCACGCGGCGTAGGAGGCGCATGATGGGAGAGGACCTGCGAGGTAGCTGAAGGAGTTCGACCGCAGGAGGCAGTGGCGACAGATCGAGACGGATCAGGGTCTGCCGCTGGACTACCTCGGTCGACGATCGAACTACCGGCCGGAGGACATCAGCAGTACGTCCGGAGGCCACCCCCGCCTCGTAGGTTCCGCGCGTCCACGGAGCATCCCCTCGGCCCCGTGGACGCGCTGTCTCCATGGACGCTGTCTCCGTGGACGCCGTGTCCGTGAACGCCGTGTCCGTGAACGCCGTGTCCGTGAACGCCGTGTCCGTGAACGCCGTCTCGGTGGACACGCTGTCCAAGTACTCCGCTAGTTCGGTACCGCGTAGCCCATCTCCCAGGCGTGCACGGCGATTCCCACCCGGTTCGCCACCCCGAGCTTGCGCTGGATGCTGGCCACGTGGGTCTTCACCGTCCCCGGCGAGATGAACAGTTCGGCCGCGATGTCCGCATTGGTGCGGCCCGCCGCGACCTGCCCGGCGATCTCCACCTCCCGCTCGGTCAACAGCACCACCGGCGCCGACGGCCCGGACCGGCGCGGCGCCGTCACGTGCTTCAACAGCCGGACCGTGACCGACGGGCTGATCAGGCTTTCCCCGTCCGCCGCCGCCCGCACCGCCTCGGCCAGCAGGGACGGGCCGGATCGCTTCAGCAGGAACCCCGAAGCCCCGTGGCGCAGCGCCGGGTACACGTACTCGTCCAGGTCGAAGGTGGTCAGCACCACCACCCGTACCGGCTCCGCCACCCCCGGGCCGGCCAGCCGCCGGGTGACCTCCAGCCCGTCCAGTCGCGGCATCCGGATGTCCACCAGCGCGACGTCCGGCCGCAGTTCGGCCGCCAGCTCCAGCGCGGCCAGTCCGTCGGCGGCCTCCCCCACCACCTCGATGTCCGGCTGTGCGTCGAGGATCCGCCGCACGCTCCGCCGCACGGCCTCCTGGTCGTCCGCGATCAGCGTGCGGATCACCCGCGGGGACTCACCGCTCGTACTCGTCACACCGCTCGTACTCGTCACGCCGTTCGTACTCGTCACGCCCGGCAGTCTCCCGTATCGCCGCCACCCGGGAAAGTTCACGCCGAAGCCCCGGCCCGGTTCACCTCCGTACGGTGAGCTGGCCACCATGAACGCATCCAGTGGACGTCTCCCCGTCAGCCGGCGCGGGCTGTTGGCCGGTGCTTCCGGCCTCGGCCTCGGCGGCGCCGTGTCCCTCTCCGGCCTCACCGCCACTCCCGCCGCCGCGGACCCCGCGGACCCCGCCGCCTCCCCGCTGCTGTGGCAGCGGCCCGGGCGCTCCGGCGCCCCGCGGGTGGCCGGCCTGCACCTCCAGTTCGGCTCGGACGCCTCGCGCGAGGTGGTGGTCTCCTGGCACACCACCCGGTCCGTCGCCAACCCCCGGGTGACGTACGGGACTTCGAACGGCGGCTTCGGACGGACCACCCAGGCCGCGACCCGCACCTACCGGGACGCCGCCTCCGGCACCGAGGTCCAGGTGCACCACGTCCGGCTGACCGGCCTGCACCCCGACACGGACTACGTCTACGCCGCCCTCCACGACGGCGCCACCCCCGAATTGGGCACCGTCCGCACCGCCCCGCGCGGCCGGTCCGCCTTCACCTTCACCAGCTTCGGCGACCAGGGCACCCCCACCCTCGGCCGGAAGACCGCCAACGGCTACGTCAACGACAACCTCGGCAGCCCCGCCGCCGGCGACACCACCGCCGGGGTCGAGCGGATCGCCCCGCTGTTCCACCTGCTCAACGGCGACCTCTGCTACGCCAACATCGCCACCGACCGGGTCCGCACCTGGTCCGACTGGTTCGAGAACAACAGCCGCTCGGCCCGCCACCGCCCCTGGATGCCCGCGGCCGGCAACCACGAGAACGAGAAGGGCAACGGCCCGATCGGCTACGGCGCCTACCAGACCTACTTCGACCTGCCGCACGCCGGCTCGGACGAGGAACTGCGCGGCCTCTGGTACTCGTTCACGGCCGGCTCGGTGCGCGTCATCAGCCTCAACAACGACGACGTGGCCCTGCAGGACGCCGGCAACTCCTACGTCCACGGCTACTCCGGCGGCGCCCAGCAGCGTTGGCTGGAACGGGAGTTGGCGGCCGCCGACGCGGACCCGGGGATCGACTGGATCGTGATCTGCATGCACCAGGTGGTCATCTCCACCGCCGACAAGTTCAACGGCGCCGACCTCGGGGTGCGCGAGGCCTGGGTGCCGCTGTTCGACAAGTACGGCGTGGACCTGGTGGTCTGCGGCCACGAGCACCACTACGAGCGCTCGCACCCCATCCGCGGCCAGCAGCCGACCGACACCCGCACCCCGATCCCGGTCGCCACCGGCACGCAGACCATCGACACCACCAAGGGCACCGTCCACATGGTGATCGGCGGCGGCGGCACCTCCGTCCCGTCCAACCAGCTCTTCTTCGACCCCCCGAAGGCCCGGGTCATCACCGGCGTCGGTGCCGTCGACCCGGCCACCGGCAAGCGGCCACCGCTGTACGTGATCGAGGACGCTCCCTGGTCCGCCTTCCGCGACGCGGACAACCCGTACGGCTTCGCGTCCTTCGACGTCAACCCGGGCGAGCGCAACGGGCAGACCACCATCGACGTCACCTACTACGCCGTCAGCGGCCCGTACGGCGACCTCGTCCCGGTCGACCGGTTCACCCTCACCCGCCCGCGCGGCGCCCGCGGCGGCGGCCGGGGTCATTGAATCGCCCAACCGCCTGACAGGAACGGGGTGCTGCCGAGCCCTGCCTGCCCGGGCGCTATCGCCCCGGCAGGGTGCAGGTGACCTGCCAGCCCGCCGGCTCGACCGGGCCCGCAGTCAACGAGCCGCCGTGGGCGGCGGTGCGGGCGGCGAGTCCGGCCAGGCCGGTCCCGCCGGAGCCGGGGCGACGGCGCAGCAGCGGCTTGCGGGCCGGGCCACCGTTGTCGGTGACGGTGACCCGGACCGCACCGTCCCGCTCGGGGGCCGCCCGGACGGCGACCTCGGTGGCCTGCGGGGCGTGGCGCCGGATGTTGGTGAGGGCCTCCAGGACGACGGCGTAGGCGGTGGCCTGGGTCTCGGCGGGCAGCAACCCGGTGGTGCCGGGCACCAGATCGGCGGTGACGCGCAGGCCGCCGCCGGTCGCGCCGAAGCGGGCGACCAGTTCGGGGAGGTCGGCCAGGCCCAGGCGGCGCGTGGTCGTCCCTGTGGGCCGCCCCGCCGGCCCGTCCGGGGCCCCGTGCGGATCGCGCAGGGCGCCGACCATCTCGTCCATCGAGTCCAGCGCCCGCAGCCCGGCCTCCTCCAGCCGGCGCAGCAGCGCGGCGGTCTCCTCCGGTTCCCCGCCGGGGAGTTGGCCGGCCTGAGCCTCCAGGACGATGCCGGTGATCTCGTGGGCGACGAAGTCGTGCAGGCCCCGGGCCACGTCGAGCCGCTGCTCCCGCCGGGCCCGGGCGACCGCCCGTTCCCGGCGGGCTTCCAGGACCCGCAGGTAGAGGGCCGCCCCGGCGACGCCGAGCGCCGGCAGCAGGGAGAGCAGCAGGCCGGTCACCGGGCCGGCCGCGCCGCCCTGGGGCGTGCGGAGGGCGAACCGCAGCGGCAGCACGACGGTCGCGAGCCCGACCAGTCCGCCCAGCGGTCCGGTCCACCTCTCGGGCAGCCGGCGGGCCGTCCGGAAGAGCAGCCCGAGCAGGGCGCACCACTCGAAGGGCAGCCAGAACGCGAGCAGCCGGTACGGCCCCGGGTAGAACAGGTCGACCAGCAGCGAGGCCCCGGCCACCGCCCCCGCGACCGCCCCGAGCGTGATCCGCCCGGCGGGCCACGGCAGGACGGCCGCCGACGCGGCGGACGCGGCCGTCAGGGCGAGCAGCAGGGCCGGGCCGCGGTCGCCCGGGTGAGCGAGCACGACGGGCGCCACCAGGAGCAGCGCGGCGACGACGGCGAGCGGTCGCCGCCACCGCACGGAACGCGGCCGGACGGGGCGGGTCGGGGATTCGGTGCGCACCCGGCCGAGCCTAGGGGGGACAGCTCTCCGGGGGGAGGCGGGGCTCCTCCCCGGGAGGGAACGGGCGGGCGTGAACTCCCCTCTGCAGCGGGAGGTTTCTCCGGGCGGGCCACAGCAGACTCATTGCCGTCGGAACAGCCGCTCCCGTAGGAGGACGAACCACCATGAACCGTCGCCTCGCCACCGTCGCTGCCTCGCTCCTCCTGCTGGCGGCGACGGTCGCCACCGCAGGGCCGGCCACCGCCGCTCCCGCCTCCGCGGGGGAGCTCGCCGCCGTGGACGACTTCGGGCCGGTGAGCGTGCGCGGCAGCGGCAGCACCGTGCTCACCGCCGCGTTCCAGGGCTTCGAGGGTGACCCGGTGCAGATCTCGGTGGACGCCCGCGCAGCCACCAACACCGATCCGCGCAGCACCACGGGCCACTTCCACGTCCGTCACGTGCACACCGACGGCCGGCTGGTCGCCGACTTCGAGGGCGACATCACGTGCCTGGCCGGCGGCGGCCGCGAGGCGATCGCCACCGGGGTGATCACCAGGGGCGAGGCGCCGTGGTTCCCGGGCACGGAGCTGGCCGGCACGAAGGTCGCGCTGTCGGTGGAGGACAACGGCCGGCACGGGGACCGGATGGGCTGGGTCTGGGGCGTGTTCGGCCAGCCGATCTCGGACTGCCAGGGCACGGTACCGTTCATCCGCACGACCGGTGGTGACTTCTCCGTACGCGGCTGACACCCGGCCGACTGGGTCCGCCAGGGCCTTTCGGGTTCGGCCGGGCTTGCGCACCACCGCCCGACCGAGCACCCGCCGACCTGGAGGCCCGTTGTCCCTCGACCGTGAGACCGCCCCGCCGCGGGTCGGCGCGGGGTTCAACGACCGCACAGGGGACGGCCGTTGAACCCCGCACCGGACCGGCAGCCGCCCGACTACGGCCGACTCGCCGCCGTCGGCCCGTACTTCGCCCT
This sequence comes from Streptomyces sp. 1114.5, assembly GCF_003635085.1. Lineage (NCBI taxonomy): Bacteria > Bacillati > Actinomycetota > Actinomycetes > Kitasatosporales > Streptomycetaceae > Streptomyces > Streptomyces sp. 1114.5. Next base: position 1,499,800 of record NZ_RBXE01000002.1, on the reverse strand, counting down.
GGACACCTCCCCTGCCGGGGAGCCCCCCGAGGGCTTCCGCCCGCTGCCCGAGCTGTACGGCACCGGGCCGGACGCGCCGCTGGCCGCGCGGCTCCGGGTGGTGGCGCAGCGGCTCGGCACCGCCGAACCCCGGGTCGCCGCCTCGATCCTGCACCTGGGGCTGGCCGCCCGCTTCTGGTCGGTGGGTCTCGGCTCGGCCGTCCTGCTGGGCAGCGTCCCGACGCTGGAACACGCCTGGGTGCGCATCCCGGACCAGGGCCCGCTCGACCTCTGGACCCCGCTGCCCCCGCTGACCGCACCGAATCCGCTGACTCCGCCGCATTCGCCCGAGCCCGTCCACCCGACCCCGGGTCCGCTCGCCGACCAGCTCCACCGGGCGGTCCTGCTGGGCCAGCTGGAGCCGCTGGCGGCGGCCGTGCGGGCCGTGGTCCCGCTCTCGCCTCGCCTGCTGCTCGGCAACGCCGCCTCCGCACTGGCCGGCACGCTGCGCGTGCTGGACGCCCATGCGCCGGGCGCCGCACGGGCGTTGGTCGCGGAGCTGCTGGAGCGCCCGCCGCTGGCCGGATCCGGCACCCTGCGCAGCGGCCCGCGCGGCACGGCGTTCCGGCGGACCAGCTGCTGCCTCTACTACCGGGTCGGCCCGGGCACCGGACTCTGCGGGGACTGCTGCTTCGCCGAGCCACCCGCCCGGGGGAAGCGGACCCACTGACACCTTCACACCTGAAGGTCGCATCCGAAGCCCCCGTCACACCCGCCATACCCGCCCCACCCGCCACAGGCCGCGGCCCGCGTCCGGCTTGTCCAGGGCCGGGCGCGGGCCGCCAATCCTCACCCGGTGCCGATGCCCCTGGCACCGGGTGAAGCCTTCCGGGCCTTCCCCCGGGTGCGGTCAGACCGCGACCGCCTCCTCCATCTCCTCCTCGGCCTCCGCCGGCGTCTCCACCGGACGGCGCCCGCGGCCCTCGTACAACGCCGCGGCGACCACGGCCGCCCCGCCCAGCAGCAGCCAGAGCAGCAGGGTCACCACGTGACCGCCCAGGCCCGCACCGCCGTCGAAGTACAGGAGGCTGCGCGCGCCCTCCAGGAAGCCGGCGCCGGTCCAGAAGCCGTGCAGGGCGCCGAAGAACCCGTTCTGCAGCTCGGGGCGGTAGATGCCGCCCGAGGAGGTGAAGTTGAGCATCACGAACAGGACCATCATCGTCAGCGTGGTCCACTTCTTCAGGAAGCTGTGCAGACCGATGCCGATCAGCACGATGCCCGCCGAGTAGAGCCAGCCGAGCGCCCAGACCGCGGCCTGGTCGTGGTCGACGACGTGGAAGACGGGCCCGGCGGTGACGATCCCGATCACGCTGACCACCAGCGAGACCGCCATCCCGACCAGCGCCCGGACCCGCATGCTCAGCCCGGCCCCGGCGGCGCCGATCACCGCCACGCTCGCGTACGAGCCGATGCTCAGCGCGACCAGCAGGAAGAACAGGCCCTGGCCGGTAGGGTCGCCCGCGGCGAGCGTGCTGAGGTCGGTGACGTGCAGCGGGACACCCTGCTTGTCGGTGACGTTGGTGAACACCGCCGTGGCGGCCACCACCGAGGTGTCCGAGTTCCCCTTGGCGACGATCAGTTCGGGGCTCTTGGCGTCCGGGACGAAGGCGCCGACCAGGTCGCGGTCGCGCAGCTGCTGCTCGGCGGCGGCGCGGTCGTCGACGGTGCGGACGTCGAGCGCGGCGCCGGCCTTCTGCTGGATCGCCTGCGCCAGGCCGTGCGCCTGGGGCGTGGTGCCGACGACGGCGACCTTGAGGTGGTTCGGCTCGGGCTGGTGGAAGGCGCCCTGGTAGGCGAGCGCCATGCCGAGGCACATCAGCAGCGGGGTGATCAGGTGGACGGCGAGGTGCTTGAGCGAGTGCCCCAGGGTGGGCGCCGCGACGGGGTTCTGGGGTGTGCTCATGGCGTTCGTACCGTCCTCCGGTGGTGTCTGCATTCCCTGCCCGAAACAAAGAAGGTGGCAAATACAACCAATGAAGGTGGTAAATACAACCATCTATGGATGCAGTGTACAACTATCCGCTGGCGTTCGGAAGCCGAACCCCAGCGGACGCCATCCGGAAGCCCGCGCTCAGTCCAGCTCGAACACTCCGTACGAGAACCCCTCCGCCCGCAGCTCCCCGCCCGCCACCCGCACGCCCCGCACCTCCAGCGGCCGGACGCCCGTCGCCGGCCCCGACAGCCGTACGGCCGCCGGCTCCCGGCGCGGGTTGACCGCCACCAGGTACCGCTCCGCCCGGGTGTACACCAGCGGGTACCCGGCGTGGCGGACCTCCACGCTGCCGGCCGAGCCCAGCCCCGGGTGCGCCCGGCGCAGCGCGATCAGCCGCCGGACGGTGTGCAGCAGCGAGGTCGGGTCGGCGCGCTGGGAGAGCACGTCGGGGCGGTGCGGGTCCGGGTCCACCGGCAGGTACAGCCGCTCGGGCGGCGCACTGGAGAAGCCGGCCGTCGGGCCCGGTGTCCACTGCATCGGGGTGCGCGAACCCGCCCGGTTGAACCGCGGGCCGAGCGCGCTGCCCTCGGTGTCCGGCAGACCGGGCAGGAAGCGCATGCCGATCTCGTCGCCGTAGTAGACCGCCGGGAGGGTGGGCCAGGTGAGCAGGAAGGCGAAGGCGGGGGCGAGTTGCTCGGCGGTGCGCGGGCCGGTGGCCAGCCGGGAGAAGTCGTGGTTGGCGGTGGGCAGCACGATGTGCCCGCTGTCCTCGGTGAGTTCGGCGGCGGACAGCCAGGCGTCCAGGAAGGTCTGCGGGGTGCCCCGTCCCTCAGCCTCGAAGTAGCAGGCCTCCTGCTGCCAGAACTCCTCCACCGTCCCGCCGTTGTTGTTCCAGAGCGAGCGCAGCGGAAGGCCGTCGTCCTCGCCGCCGAAGTGCAGGAAGAAGTCCGCGTGGAAGCCGGCCGCGATGGCGGCGGCCGGGTCGCCCCACTCGGCGAGCAGCGCGGCGTCGGGGTGGGTGCGGTCCAGCCAGTCGCGCAGCCCGGTCCAGAGCTTGGCGGTCTCGACCCTGCCCGGGTCGTCCTTGACCAGCGAGTACGCCATGTCCACCCGGAAGCCGGCCACGCCCAGGCCGAGCCAGTGCGCCACGATGTCGCGCAGCGCCGCCCGGTTGGCGCGCGGCCCCTCGGCGTCCACCGGCTGGCGCCACGGCTCCTCCGAACTGCTGCGCGCATAGCCGAAGTTGAGCGCCGGCTGGCAGTCGAAGAAGTTCGGCCGGTACCAGCCGGGGCGGCTGCCGGGCGAGGCGACGAAGCCGTCCACCGGGCGAGGCGACCAGATGTAGCGGTGGTCGGACGGGTCCTCGGCCGCGGCCAGGAACCAGGGGTGGCGGTCGGAGGTGTGCCCGGCGACCAGGTCCAGCAGGATCCGGATCCCCTTGCGGCGGGCGGCCTCGACCAGCGCGACCAGGTCCTCGGTACGGCCGTAGCGCGGGGCGGGCGTGAGGTAGTCGGCGACGTCGTAGCCGGCGTCGCGGAACGGCGAGGCGAAGCAGGGGTTGAGCCAGACCGTGTCGACGCCGAGCCAGGCCAGGTGGTCGAGGTGCTCCGCGATGCCGGCGAAGTCGCCGATGCCGTCGCCGTCGGAGTCCGCGAAGGACTGCGGGTAGATCTGGTACAGGACGGCGTCGGCGAGCCAGTCGGGGCCGGGGCGGGTCGAGGTCATGGGCGGGTCCTCCTGCCGGGTCCGGGGCCCGGGGGTGCGCCCGGCCCGGGGTGCACGGGCGGGGCGGAGCCGGGCGGGGGCTGAGCCGGGCCGGCTCGGCCGGGGCCGAGTCGGGTGCCCCCGATTCTCGTCCAATCCCGGCCGTCCCGACAGCCCACGGCACCGCTTCACCGACCCACCACCGAGCCTGCCCTCGGCGGGATGTCCTCGGCGGGATGTCCTCGGCAGGATGTCCTCGGCGCGGCGCCCTCAACGGGATGCCCTCAACGGACTGTCCTCAACGGGGTGTCCCGACCCCGCAGGCCGCCGTGAACGCCCGGGCCCGCCGGGTGATCTCCGCCCAGTCCCCCGCCGCGACGGCGTCCGGCGGCACCACGTCCGTCCCCGCGCAGACCGCGAGCGCGCCCTGCCCCAGGAAGTCGGCGGCGTTGCCCGCGTTGACCCCTCCGGAGGCCACCAACGGCACGCCGGGGTACGGGCCGCGCAGGTCCTTGAAGTAGCCGGGGCCGAACGCCCGGGCCGGGAAGATCTTGACGGCCGCCGCGCCCAGGTCGACCGCCTCGGCCACCTCGGTCGGGGTGAGCGCCCCGAGCACCACCGGCACCCCCGCGGCCCGTGCCGCCTCCGCGACCTCCGGCCGACAGCCGGGCGTGACCAGGAAGGACGCACCGACCGCGGCCCCGCGCTCGGCCTGCTCCGCGGTCAGCACGGTTCCGACGCCGACCCGCCAGCCGGACTGCGCCGCGCGTCGCAGGTGCTTCGTCACCTCCGGTGTGGTGTAGGTGAATTCGGTCCAGTGGATGCCCCCGGCGGCGAGCGCCGCACAGAGCGCGGGGGCGTCCGGGATCCGCGGCGCGCGGACCACCGCGATCACCCGGTCGTCCTGCAGGGCGGCGAGGGCAGGGAGGGCGGGGCGGGAGTTCATGCGGCTCGGGCTCCTCGGTCGGTGCGGCGCAGGGCGCTCCCGGGCCGGGCGCCCGTGGTGCGGCCCTGCCGGACGACGGCGGTGCCGTTGACGTACACGTACTCGATGCCTTCGGCGGGCAGCCGGGGTTGCTCGAAGGTGGCGGCGTCCCGGACCCGTTCGGGGTCGAGCAGCACCAGGTCGGCGTGGTGGCCGGGGGCGATCCGGCCGCGCCGGTGCAGCCTCAGCCGGGCGGCGGGCCGTCCGGTCATCCGGGCGACGGCCTCCTCCAGCGTCAGCACGCCCAACTCCCGGCCGTAGTGGCCGAGGTAGCGCGGGAAGGTGCCCCAGGCGCGCGGGTGCGGGCGGGTGCCGACCAGCAGCCCGTCGCTGCCGACGGTGTGCGCGCGGTGGCGCATGATCGCCCGGATGTTCTCCTCGTGCCCGACGTGCTGGAGGATCGTGGTGGCCAACTCGTCCCGGCGCAGCAGGTCGAGGAAGACCTCCGTGCCGGTCCGCCGTTCCCCGGCGGCGAGTTCGGCGACGGTACGGCCGACGGCGGGTGCCAGCTCCGCCGAGCGGACACCGGAGATCTGGATCGTCGCCCAGTCGGTGACCACGCCGTGGCAACCGTCGCTGCCCTTCTCCTCCACCTCCTGCCGGATCCGGGCGCACTGCGCCGGGTCGGCGAGCCTGGCCAGCGTCGCCGTCGGGCCACCCTCGGTGGCCCAACTCGGCAGCAGAGCAGCCAGGGTGGTGGATCCCGGCAGATAGGGGTAGCTGTCCAGGGTGAGGTCGATCCCCTCCGCGAGTGCCCGGTCGACCAACGCCAGCAGCTCGCCGGCCCGGCCCCGGTTGACGTCGAAGTTCATCGTGGCGTGGGTCAGGTGCAGCGCACAGCCACTCCGCCGGGAGATCTCCACCATCTCCGCGTACCCCTCCAACGCCCCTGCGCCGTAAGAGCGTTGGTGCGGGGCGTGGAAGCCGCCGTAGGCTGCGACGACGGTGCACAGCTCGACCAGTTCGGCGGTGTCCGCGTACATCCCGGGGGTGTAGCTGAGGCCACTGGAGAGGCCGACCGCGCCGTCCAGCAGGCTCTGCGCCAACACCTGCCGCATCCGGTCGAGTTCGGCGGGAGTGGGAGGTCGGTTGCCCCAGCCCATGACGAGAGTGCGCAGCGTTCCGTGCGGCACGAGGTAGCAGGTGTTGACGGCGACGCCGGTGCGGTCGATCCGGTCCAGGTAGCCGGCGACGTCGCGCCAGTCCCAGTCGAGGTCCGCCGGATCACCGTTCCAGCCTGCGAGTTGGCGGCGCAGCGCGGGCAGGGTGCGCTCGTCGACCGGGGCGTAGGAGAGGCCGTCCTGGCCCAGGACCTCGCAGGTGACGCCCTGGGTGACCTTGGCCGGGTGCTCGGGTTCGAGCAGCAGGGCGAGGTCGGAGTGGGCGTGCATGTCGATGAAGCCGGGGGTCAGGACGAGGCCGTCGGCGTCCACCACGTCCCGGGCGTCGAGGCGGTCGCCGATCTCGGCGATCCGGCCGTCGGCGATCCGTACGTCCGCCCGGAAGCGGTCCGCGCCGGTGCCGTCCACCACGGCGGCGCCCCGGAAGACGGTGTCCCGTACGGCGCCCCGCACACCGTCCCGTACGGCGCCCCGCGCTGTGCCCCCGGCCATCAGAAGAACGTCCTGACCAGCCCGGTGACCTTCGGCTCGGCCGCGTCCGCGGAGTCCAGCACCGGGATCGCCGTCCACTTGTCGAAGGCCGTGCACGGGTGCGACACCCCCAGGCGCAGCACCGCGCCGATCGGCGCGAGGTCGCCGGCCTCGCGGAGGAAGGCGTGCTGGTCGTTGAGCGCGCCGATCCTGGCCGCGGTGCCGGTCAACTCGGCCCCTCCGCGTACCTGTTGCGGCTCGGGCAGGCCCTCGTCGAAGGGCAGGTCGCGCTTGCCGGCGTCCAGCAGGGCAAGTTGGGGCTCGGGCCGGGAGACCACCCGGGCCCAGCCGTGCAGCGCGCCGCGGAAGGGGGCCTCGCCACCGTTCCGGGCGAGCGGCGAGATGCCCCGGTAGAAGCCGTCGTCGTGGGCGACGTACGCACCCGAGCGCAGCACCACCAGGGCCTCCGGCAGTGCTGCCGACTCCTCGACCACCAGGTCGAAGTAGGCGCTGCCGCCGGCGGTGACCACGGGTGGCGCGTCGTCCGGGTAGGCGCCGGCGAGCCGGTCGTGCAGCCGGCCGAGCTCCCGCAGGTAGCCGCGGACGGCGGCCAGCGCCTCGGTTGTGGCGTCGTGGGCGAGCGCGCCCTCGTACCCGCCGACGCCGGCGAGGCGCAGGGTGGGGGCGCGCAGCACGGCGGCGGCGACCTCGACGGCGGCGTCCACCCCGCGGGCGCCGGTCCGCCCGCCGGGGCCGCCGAGTTCGACCAGGACCTCGACCGGCCGCTCGGCCCCGGCGGCGCGCAGCGCCCGGTCCATCAGCCGCACGCTCTCGGCGGAGTCGACCCAGGAGAGGAAGGCGAAGCCCGGGTCGGAGGTCAACTCGTCGGCGAGCCAGGCCAGTCCGGCCGGGTCGAGCAGGGTGTTGGCGAGCAGGATCCGCTGCACGCCGAAGGCCCGGGCCACCCGCAGCTGGGGCAGGTTGGCGAGGGTGATGCCGTGGCTCCCGGCGTCGAGCTGCGCCTGCCAGAGCGCGGGCGCCATGGTGGTCTTGCCGTGCGGGGCGAGCGCGACGCCGGCATCGGCGCACCAGTCGGCCATGGTGCGGACGTTGTGGTCGAGCGCGGAGCCGTCGAGGGTGAGCAGCGGAGTGCCGAGCGAGGAGAGGGTCGGGCCGTCGGCCAGCCACTCCCGTACGGTGCGTCCCCACGATTCGGGTGGAGCGGCCTTGAACCGCCAGTCCAGCGGCTCGTCGGCCAACGCTGCCACTGCGCAGGCGGCGATGCCCGGCCCGGTGCCGCTGCTTGCGAAGGTCTGCACCACGGTCTCCCTCCACCCATCATGTTGCAACATGCGCAACGCAGGTTGCACATGCTGGCAGCACGGTTCTAGCATCGGCGCCGGATCACGGTCAACGGAACCGACTCACGATCGGCGGAACCGACTCATGGTCGGCGGAACCGACTCACGGTTGACGGGGTCGGCCCGCTCCGGACGGAACGGCCCCAGACGAGGAGCCCAGCACATGCCGCGACACGACACCCAGGGCTCGACCCGCCCCGGCCCTCCCCCGACGGCCGTGTGCGTGGGCGAGTCGATGGCCGTCCTGCTCCCGGACCGCCCGGGCCCGCTGGAGTCCGTGGAGAACTTCCGGCTCTCCGTCGGCGGCGCCGAGTCCAACGTGGCCGCCGCCCTGACCGCGCTCGGCGTACCGACCGCCTGGATCAGCCGGGTCGGCGACGACGGCTTCGGCCGCCGGCTGCTCGCCGAGGTCGCCGCCCGCGGGGTGGACGTCTCGGCGGTCACCGTCGACCCGCACCGCCCGACCGGCCTCTACCTCAAGGAGGTCGGCGGCAGCACCGGCCACCACCACGACCTCGGGCCCGGCCGCAGCCGGCTGCACTACCACCGGCGCGGCTCGGCGGCCGCTGCGCTCTCCCCCGCCCTGCTCGCCGAGCCGGCCGCCGCCGCGCTGCTCGCCGGCGCCCGGTTGCTGCACCTGTCCGGCATCACCGCCGCGCTCTCCGACGACTGCCTGGAGCTGCTCTCCGCCCTGCTCGCCGACCGCCGGCCGGGCCGGCTGGTCAGCTTCGACCTCAACTGGCGCCCCGCGCTCTGGCGGGAGCGCGACCCGGCAGTGCTGCCACCGCTGCTGGACGCCGCCGACCTGCTGCTGCTCGGCAGCGACGAGGCGCAGGCCGCCTTCGGCACCGGAGACCCGGCCGCCCTGCGCCGCCTCTTCCCCTCGCCCGCCACCCTCGTGGTCAAGGACGCCGCCCGGCAGGTCACCGCCCTGGAGCGGGACGGTACGGCGGTCACCGAGCCCGCCCTCGCCGTCGAGGTGGTCGAGGCCACCGGCGCGGGCGACGCCTTCGCGGCCGGCTACCTGGCCGGCACCGTACGGGGCCTGGACCAGCGCCGCCGGCTGCGGCTCGGCCACCTGAGCGCCGCCTGCGCGCTGACCGCCCACGGCGACCAGGCCGAGCTGCCGCCCGCCGCCGCCGTGGCCGCACTGCTCGACGCCTCCCCCGCGGACTGGGCCGCCACCCGGATCACCGCGGACGGCATCACCGGCCCTGCCTGCCCACCGACCGTACGCATCCCTCCCGTCAGGCCCGGGCACAATGAGCGAGCCCCCCAGCCCCCGAAGCGGAGCACGATGAGCCAGACCGTCACCCGCGCCCTGCGCATCCTCGCCGAACTCGGCGAGGGCGAACGCTCCCTCGACCAGCTCGCCGAGGTGCTCGGCGTCCACAAGACGACCGTGCTCCGACTCCTCCAGAGCCTCGAAGAGGAACGATTCGTCTACCGCGACGCCGCCTACCGGTACCACCTGGGCGCCGGCCTCTTCGCCCTCTCCGGCCTGGCCCTGGAGCAGCGCGGCATCCGCCGGATCGCCGGCCCGCACCTGGCCGAGCTGAACGCCGCCACCGGCCAGACGGTGCACCTGGCCGCGTACGAGGGCGGCGAGGTGGTCTACATCGACAAGTTCGACTCCCGCCACCCGGTGAGGATGTACTCCCGGATCGGCCTGCGCGCCGCGCTGCACAGCGCCGCCGTCTCCAAGGTGCTGCTGGCCGACCTCCCGCTGCCCGAGCGGCGCCGGGTGGTGGCCGGGATCGACTTCACCCCGCACACCGAACGCACCCTCACCACGCCCGAGGCACTGCTCGCCGAGCTGGAGAAGGTCGCCGCCCAGGGCTGGGCGCAGGACCACGCCGAGCACGAGTCCTTCATCAACTGCGTGGCAGCACCGATCCGGGACGCCAGCGGACGGGTCGTCGCCGCCGCCTCGATCTCGGTCCCGGACGTCGTCCTGCCGTACGAGCAGGTGCTGGACCTCCTGCCCCAGCTGCTCGCCACCGCCCGCGCGATTTCGGCCGACTGCGGCCGCCCCGACCAGAACTGACGGTCAGTCACCGAAGGGAAACCCCGTACCCCATGAGCTCCGAGCACCCCCGGACCGCCGAGAAGGTCGAGATCCGCACCGACGGCGCCCCCGCCCCCGCCTGGATGTTCTCCCAGGGCGTCCGCAAGGGCCCGATCCTGCAGGTCTCCGGCCAGGGCCCGCAGGACCCGGCGACCGGCGAGTACCTCCACCCCGGCGACGTGCGGGCGCAGACCCGGCGCACCCTGGAGAACGTCAAGGCCATCGTCGAGGCCGGCGGCGCCACCATCGAGGACGTGGTGATGTTCCGCGTCTACCTCACCAAGCGCGCCGACTTCCCGCTGATGAACGAGGTCTACGCCGAGTTCATCGAGGAGAACATCAGGCCGGGCGGCGTGAAGCCCTGCCGCACCACGATCTTCGTCGAACTCCCGCAGGAGCCGATGCTGGTGGAGATCGACGCCCAGGCCGTCGTCTCCTGACGCCCCGCAACACCACTCGTGCCACCACCCTGAAGGGCCCGACGGCCGGCGGGCCCTTCACCACCCCGCGGACGCCTGCTTGCCACACCCCTCAACGGACATTAGGTTAGCCTCACCTAACCAACTGGAGGTCCGTCCATGAGCCTGCCCCCCGGCGACACCGAGGCACCCGAGCCCACCACCGCCGAACGGATCCACAGCCTCCTCGGCGCGACCTCCTCGCTCACCGTCCGCGCCCTGGGCGAGCGCCACGACCTGGACACCCCGGTCTCCGTCCACGGCTCCCGCCTTCGGCTGCGCGCCCCGCTGGACGCCCCGCTCACCGCGGCCGCCGCCCGGGCCGGCGAAGGCCTCGCCGTCGTCCTCGACGTCACCGACGTCTCCCCCGTCGCCGTCCGCGACCGCGTCCGTGCCCGCCTCACCCTGGCCGGCCGGCTGCACCTGGCCCACCTCGCCGACGACGGCCTCACCGTCCACCTGCACGTGGACGTCGCCCACGCCGTCCTCGCCACCCCGTACAGCACCGGCGCGATCACCGCCGCCGACCTCGCCCGCGCCACCGCCGACCCGCTGGCCCGGCACGAGGCCGCACTGCTCACCCATCTCGCCGACGACCACGCCGACGCCCTCGACGTGCTCACCCGCCTGCTCGACCCGGCCCTGCTCGCCCGTACCCCGGACGTCCGCCCGCTCGCCCTGGACCGCCACGGCCTGGTGCTGCGCCTGGACCACCCGGACGGCCACCGCGACGTCCGCCTGGCCTTCCCCGAACCGGCCCGCGACACCGAGGACTTCGGCCACCGGATGCACGACCTGCTGTCCGCCGCCCGGTACGGCCAGCCCGCCCACCGCGGCTGACCGAACGCCAGCCGCCGAACGCCACAGCCACCGAAGGCCCGGAAAAACGGCAGCGGCCGGCCCGGCTCGCGAGGGGGTTGTGTCCCGCGAGCCGGGCCGGCCTTGGGCGTGTCCCGCGCCCATGTCCGCCGTGCAGCGATCACCCGGTCGAGCGGTCACCCGACATGACCATCCCGGAGGATCGATTCGCTCCGCAGCAGCGGTGGTTCCTGAGACCCCGACAGGTCAGAGCGCGACGCCGTGCGCGCGCAGGTAGGCGACCGGGTCGATGTCCGAGCCGTACTCCGGACCGGTACGGATCTCGAAGTGCAGGTGCGGGCCGGTCACGTTGCCGGTGGCACCGGAGAGGCCGATCTGCTGGCCGACGGTGACGGTCTGACCGATCGACACGCCGATCGACGAGAGGTGCGCGTACTGGGCGTACTTGCCGTCGGCGAGCTTGATCTCGACCTCGTTGCCGTAGGCGCCGCCGTTGCCGGCCTTGACCACGACGCCGTTGGCGACGGCGCGCAGCGGGGTGCCGGTGGAGGCGACGAAGTCCTGGCCGGTGTGGTGGCCGGAGGCCCACATCGAGCCGGCCACGCCGTAGGCCTCGCCGAGGACGGGGTGGGCCAGCGGCGCGACGTAGCCGGAGGTGGCGGCGACCGGAGCGGCCGTCACGGCCGGGGCCGGAGCGGCGGTCTGCACCTGGGTCTGCACCGGGGCGGACGGCTTGGCGACCTCGGTCGTGACCTGCAGCTGGGCCTGCGGCTTGGCGGCGGCCTGGGTGGCCGGCGCGGCGGGCTTCGCCGGGGCGGCGTCCGCGGACGGCGCAGCGGCGTGGCCGGCGATCGCGAGCTGCTGGCCCGGGAAGATCAGGTTCGGGTTGGCGCCGACGACCGAGCGGTTCTGCTCGTACAGCGCCTGCCAGCCGCCCTCGACGCGCTTGGCGTCGGCGATCTTGGACAGGGTGTCGCCGCTGACGACGCGGTAGCTCTCGTGCGCGGCGGCGGCCTGGGCGGCGGGCTTGGCCTCGGTGCCGGCGGCGACCTGGGTGACCGGGGCGACCGGGGCGACCGGGGCCGTGTGGGCCTGGGCGTTCATCGCGGTCACGAGCGGGAGGGCGAAGGAGACGCCGGTGACGGCGGTCGCGATGCCGATGCGGGCAGCGCGGGGCAGGGTGATACGACGAGCCTGAGCAGGCATGGAAGTTTCCTCTCCGACGCCTGCGAGGTGAGCTGTCGGGTTCGGGCTGGAGTTGCCCGGCCGCATGCGCGGCTTCACCCCAAGCCGGCCCTGGACGCCCGCGCCCTGAGGCGCGAACTCCGGTCCGGCGACTTACCTGTGGGTCCCCCGCTCCTGCCGTACAGAGTTCAGTGCGAGCCACCGGGCAGCGGCAGGACTCGGCGTTCCACCCGGTGGATCCGTCCGGGCTGGCCGGGCGGTCGCTGAACTAAAACCCATCCGTTCGGGTGAAGCAATGTCGATCTCTTGAACGGGCAACCATCCCCCACCCCCCGGTCACCCTCCGCACGTCGCACCGCACGATCCGTACACAATCCATTCACCCCGCGCCACTGATCCACGACCCTGCGCCGAACTCCACGACGCTGCGCAACCCCCTTCCCACCGAGCGTCAATGACGGACACGCCCTCCGGTGAGCCTTGTCACGTACGCCCCACGGGGCGCAGGATCGGGCCGTGGCCACCTCCGAAGCCGGCACCCTGCGCCTGGGCACCGCACAGGGTCGCTGGGTACTCCTGGCAACAGTGCTCGGTTCCAGCATGGCGATGCTCGACGGCACCGTCGTGAACGTCGCCCTGCCCCGCATCGGCGCCGACCTCGGCGCCTCCCTCGCGTCCCTGCAATGGACGCTGAACGCCTATCTGCTCACCCTGGCGGGCCTGATCCTGCTCGGCGGCGCACTCGGCGACCGCTACGGGCGGCGCCGGGTCTTCCTGATCGGCGTGGTCTGGTTCGCCGTCGCCTCCGCGGCCTGCGCCGCCGCACCGAACATCCAGGTGCTGATCGCCGCCCGCGCCGTCCAGGGCATCGGCGGGGCGCTGCTCACCCCGGGCTCGCTCGCCATGCTCCAGGCGGTCTTCCATCCTGACGACCGTTCGGCGGCTGTCGGCCTCTGGTCCGGCCTGGGCGGGGTGGCGGCCGCGGTCGGCCCCTTCCTCGGCGGCTGGCTGGTGGACGGCCCCGGCTGGCGCTGGATCTTCCTGCTGAACCTGCCGCTCGCCGCCGCCGTGATCGCCGTCACCACCCGGTCCGTACCGGAGAGCCGGGACGAGAGCGCCACCGGCCGCTTCGACGTGCTCGGCGCGGTGCTCGCCGCGCTCGCGCTCGGCGCGTTCACCTACGCGCTGACCGCGGCCGGGGAGGGCCTGTCCCCGGTGGTCTGGGTCACCGGGGCGATCGGCGTACTGCTCGGCGCCGTGTTCCTGGCCGTCGAACGGCGCGCGGTCGAGCCGATGCTGCCCCTCGGGCTGTTCTCCTCCCGGCTGTTCACCGCCGTGAACCTGGTCACCCTGTGCGTGTACGCGGCATTCAGCGGCGTCTTCTTCCTGCTGGTGGTGCAGCTGCAGATCGTCTCCGGGTTCTCGCCACTGGTCTCGGGCTTCGCACTGGTGCCGATCACGGTGCTGATGCTGGCACTGTCGGCCCGCGCCGGGCGCCTCGGCAAGCGGATCGGCCCGCGGATCCCGCTCACCATCGGCCCACTGCTGTGCGCCGCCGGAGTGCTGCTGATGCTGCGCATCGGCCCGGGCTCCTCCTACTGGGCGGACGTGCTGCCCGCCGTCACGGTGATGGGCTGCGGGATGACCCTGCTGGTCGCACCGCTGACGGCCACCGTGCTGGCCGCCGTCGAGGTCCGGCACGCGGGCATCGCCAGCGGGGTCAACAACGCCGCCGCCCGCGCGGCCGGACTGCTCGCGGTGGCCGCCCTCCCGGCGCTGGCCGGGCTGAGCGGCAACGCCTACCGGGTGCCGTCGGCGGTGGACTCCGCCTTCCACACCGCGATGCTGATCTGCGCGGGCCTGCTGGCCGCCGGCGGGCTGATCGCCTTCACCACCGTCCGCGGCAACGTCCTGGCCCCCGAGGAGCGTCCGGTGGCCGAGCCGAGCTGCGACTGGCCCTGCGGGACCACCACCCCGCCGTTCGACCCGGGCCACGTCCACTCGCACGAGGACCCCGCCACCGGTCCGGCAGCGGGGCCCTCGTCCGAGAACTGACGAACCGTCAGAGGATGTCGCCCGGAGCGTACTTGGCAGCCTCCGGGTAGGCGGCCGCGACGGCCTCCACCTGGCGGACCACCTCGGCGACCTGGGCGCCGGCCGCGCCGGTGAAGGAGAGCCTGTCGGCCAGCAGCGCGTCCAGCGCGGCACGGTCCAGCGGGATCCGCTCGTCCGCGGCCAGGCGGTCCAGCAGCTCGTTCTCCCGGGCGCCCGCGCGCATCGCCAGCGCGGAGGCGACGGCGTGCTCCTTGATGACCTCGTGCCCGGTCTCCCGGCCGACGCCCGCGCGCACCGCGCCCATCAGCACCTTGGTGGTGGCGAGGAACGGCAGGTAGCGGTCCAGCTCGGCCTCGATCACGGCGGGGAAGGCGCCGAACTCGTCGAGGACGGTCAGGAAGGTCTCCAGCAGGCCGTCGAAGGCGAAGAAGGCGTCCGGCAGCGCGACCCGGCGCACCACCGAGCAGGAGACGTCGCCCTCGTTCCACTGGTCGCCGGCCAGCTCGCCGGTCATCGAGGCGTAGCCGCGCAGGATGACGGCCAGGCCGTTGACGCGCTCGCAGGAGCGGGTGTTCATCTTGTGCGGCATCGCGGAGGAGCCGACCTGGCCCTCCTTGAAGCCCTCCGTGACCAGCTCGTGGCCGGCCATCAGGCGGATGGTCTTGGCCAGGCTGGACGGCGCGGCGGCCAGCTGGACGAGGGCGGTGAGCACCTCGAAGTCCAGCGAGCGCGGGTAGACCTGGCCGACGCTGGTCAGCACATGGTCGAAGCCGAGGTGCGCGGCGACCCGGCGCTCCAGCTCGGCGAGCTTGTCGGTGTCACCACCGAGCAGGTCCAGCATGTCCTGGGCGGTGCCGACCGGGCCCTTGATCCCGCGCAGCGGGTAGCGGGCGATCAGCTCCTCCAGGCGGCGGAAGGCGACCAGCAGCTCGTCGGTGATCGAGGCGAAGCGCTTGCCCAGGGTGGTGGCCTGCGCGGCCACGTTGTGCGAGCGGCCGGCCATTACCAGCTCGGAGTGCTGGGCGGACAGCTTGGCCAGGCGCACCAGGACGGCCACCGTGCGGTCGCGCACGTGCTCCAGCGACTGGCGGATCTGCAGCTGCTCGACGTTCTCGGTCAGGTCCCGGGAGGTCATCCCCTTGTGGATCTGCTCGTGGCCGGCGAGGTCGCTGAACTCCTCGATCCGGGCCTTCACGTCGTGGCGGGTGACCCGCTCACGGGCGGCGATCGAGCCGAGGTCGACCTGGTCGATCACCCGCTCGTAGTCGGCGACGGCGGTCGCCGGGACCTCGACGCCGAGGTCCTGCTGCGCCTTCAGGACGGCGAGCCACAGGTGGCGCTCAAGGACCACCTTGTGCTCGGGGGACCAGAGCTGGGCCAGGGTCGCCGAAGCGTACCGGGAGGCCAGGACATTGGGGATCTGGGGCTTCGCGCTCACGCTTCGCAAGCCTAACAGCCGAGGTCACGCCCCCTGCAGCCGCCAACGCGCTACGCCCGTAGAGCCTTGGCGCTACTGCGCCGCAACCGTCCGGCCGGCCAGGACGGGCAGCACCTGCCCGCAGATCGAGTGCAGGGCGATCCGCTGCTCGTCGGTCATCGCCTCGAAGGCCTGGTGGGTGCGGGCCATCTCGCTCCGGATGCGGTTCAGGATCTCCCGGCCCTCGGTCGTGATCACCACGATCTTCACCCGGCGGTCACCGGCCGCCGCCGCCCGGTTGGCCAGGCCCAGCGACTCCAGCCGGTCCACGATCCCGGTGACGTTCGACGCGTCGCAGCCCAGCCGCCCGGCCAGCGCACGCATCGGCACCGGCTCCTGCACCGCGCCCAGCGCCTTGGCCTGCGAGGAGGAGAGCCCGTGCCGGGCCGCGGCCGCCGCGAAGTCCTGGAAGTACGCGGCGCCGACGGCGGCCAAGGCCTCCATCAGTTCGGCGTTGGTCGGTACGGTCGTCGTCGCTGTCGAACCCATGGGGTCAGAGTACGACCAGGTGCTTCAGCAACTCAAGCTTTGACCGGGGCAACCGTCGGCGAGCCGCCTCACACACCCGCCCACCTCTCCCGGCCGACGCCCCCGCGCACCGCACCCGCGCGCGGCCCCGGCCGCAGCTGCAGCCGCGGTCAGAGCACCAGCTGGTCGAACAGCCGCCGCAGCTCCGCCTCCGGGTCCGCGGTCAGCCCGGTGTGCACCGGCCCCGGCTGGACGATCGCGCTGCGCGGCGCGGTCAGCCAGCGGAACCGCTGCCCGGGGCTGTCCCCGGCCGCCGGCCCGGCCTGCGGGCCGCCCTGGCAGACCGCCTCGATCCCGTGCAGCGCCCGCCGCACCCCGTGCACGTCCGCCACCGGGTCCAGCGCCAACAGCCGGGCCTGGTCCAGGTGGGTGCGCGCCGCCAGGTGCGAACTCTGCCGGCAGTACAGCAGCACCCCCACGTTGACGCACTCCCCGCGCTCGACCCTCGGCACCGCACGGATCACGGCGTACTCGTAGTCGTGCAGCTCGACGGTGGCCGGCAGCGCGGGCGTCGACGACTCGGTCATGCGGGCACCTCCGGCAGCCAGTCACGCGGACCGGCCAGTCGCTCGGTCAGCTGGGCACGGTACGCGGCGCGCACCTCGTCGGGCGAGTCGAAGCCGAACTCGTCCATCAGCCAGACCTCGGGGATCTGCGCCACCGCGTCCTCGATCGCCACCTCCGCGACCGGCGCCAACGCCTTGTCCGCCGCCGCCAGATCCGGCCGGGCGAGCAACAGGGCGTGGTCGGAGGCGTCGTACGGTCGGCGGGTCCAGGCCGCGGCACCCGACCAGTTGTGGTGGAAGATCAGGCTCGCCCCGTGGTCGATCAGCCGCAGCCCGCCGGTGGCCACCAGCAGGTTGGGGTTGCGCCAGGACCGGTCCACGTTGCCGATCAGCGCGTCGAACCAGAGCACCCGGCCCGCGAGTTCGGGATCCACCTCGAAGCAGAGCGGGTCGAAGTTGAGCGCACCGCTGACGAAGGCCATGCCGAGGTTGGTCCCACCGCTGGCCCGCATCTGGTCCTGGATCTGGTGGTCCGGCTCACTGCGCGCGAGCACCGGGTCCAGGTCCACGGTCACCAGCGCCGGCACCGGCAGCCCGAGCCGCCGCCCCAGTTCCCCGGCCAGCACCTCCGCCACCAACGCCTTGCGCCCCTGCGCCGCACCGACCCATTTCAGCGCGTAGAGCCGCCGATCATCGGCCTCGACCAGGCCCGGCATCGAGCCGCCTTCTCGCAGTGGCGTCACGTACCGGATCGCCGTCACCTCGGGTAGCACGACCGACAGCCTATCGGTGCCACAAGCCCCGCCGTACGCCGACGACCCCTCCGTCCCCTTCGTCCAGTCCCCTTCGCCCAGTCCCCCTCTCCCTCATCCGCCCCACCCCAGTGGCACCCCCCGCTGCTCCGTGCGAGTGTGGCGGACAGTAATCGGGACCTTCACCGCAAAGGGATGAGCGATGGAACGACCTCGGATCCTGATCGTGGGCGGTGGCTTCGCCGGGCTGGAGTGCGCCCGCCGCCTCGAACACAAGCTCTCGCCCGCGGAGGCCGAGATCACGCTGGTCACGCCGTTCAGCTACCAGCTCTACCTCCCCCTCCTCCCCCACGTCGCCGCCGGCGTCCTCACCCCGCAGTCCGTGGCCGTCTCCCTGCGCCGCTCGCTGCGCCGCACCCACATCGTCCCCGGCGGCGCCATCGGTGTGGATCCGGCCTCCAAGGTCCTCGTCGTCCGCAAGATCACCGACGAGGTGGTCGCGCAGAAGTACGACGTCCTGGTGCTCGCCCCGGGCAGCGTGACCCGCACCTTCGACATCCCCGGCCTCACCGACTACGCCCGCGGCATGAAGACGCTCGCCGAGGCGGCCTACGTCCGCGACCACGTGATCGCCCAACTCGACCTCGCCTCGGCCACCTTGGACCAGAAGGAGCGCGAGTCCCGGCTGCAGTTCGTGGTGGTCGGCGGCGGTTACGCGGGCACCGAGACGGCCGCCTGCCTGCAGCGGCTGACCACCGCCGCCGCGCTGCGCTACCCGCGTCTGGACGCCCGGCAGATCAAGTGGCACCTGATCGACATCGCCCCGAAGCTGATGCCGGAGCTGGGCGACCCGCTCGGCGAGGCCGCCCTGGAGGTGCTGCGCGATCGCGGGATCGAGGTGTCGCTGGGCGTCTCGGTGGCCGAAGTCGGAGCCGAGTCCGTCAAGTTCACCGACGGCCGGGTGCTGCCCTGCCGCACGCTGATCTGGACGGCCGGCGTGGCCGCGAGCCCGCTGATCGGCACGCTGGACGCGGAGACGGTCCGCGGCCGGCTCGCCGTGACGGCAGAGATGCGGGTGCCGCAGTTCGAGGGGGTGTTCGCGCTGGGTGACGCCGCCGCGGTGCCGGACCTCGCCAAGGGCGACGGCGCGGTCTGCCCGCCGACCGCCCAGCACTCCGCTCGGCAGGGCCGCGCGGTGGCCGACAACGTGATCTCCTCGCTCCGCAACCAGCCCCTGGAGCCGTACTACCACAAGGACTTGGGCCTGGTGGTGGACCTCGGCGGCAAGGACGCGGTGTCCAAGCCGCTGGGCATCGAGCTGCGCGGGGTGCCCGCCCAGCTGGTGGCGCGCGGCTACCACCTGATGGCGATGCGCACCAACGCGGCCAAGTTCCGGGTGGGCGCCAACTGGTTGCTCAACGCGACGGCCGGGGACGACTTCGTCCGCACCGGCTTCCTCGCCCGCCAGCCCGCCCGACTGCAGGACTTCGAGTACACCGACGCCTATCTGACGAAGGATCAAGTACGGGCGCACGCCCAGTCCTTGCTCGCCAAGGGCTGACCCGGGGGCCCGGGACACCGTTCCGGCGCCCCCGCAGCCTCGGCCGAGGGGGCGCCGGATCACGCGGTCGTCACGCGGTCATCGCGCGGTCACCCGGCCACATCACGCTCATCGCGCCGTCAGGTACATCCCGCTCGCGTCCTGCCCGGCCGTGTTGCGGCAGGAGTAGTCACCGCCCGGGCGGGCCCAGAGGAGCGTCAGGCAGCGCCCGACCGCCGACTGGCCGTAGTAGTTCGGGTGCATCGACTCCTGCAGCGCGCCCTGGGTGGAGTTGAGCCCGCCGTCGAGGAAGCGCGCCCATTCGCTGGTGGTCGCGGACGGACCGGAGGTGGCGGTCGGCTGCCTGGTGGCCGTCGAGCAGACCTCGCGGCCCTGCAGCATGTCCGAAAGGTCCAGGAACTGCGCGCCCTTGGCGGCGGCGACACCCGCCAGCGCCTGGGTTATCTGCGGCACCAGCGAGTCGCGGGCCCAGTCGGCGTCACCGTCCCAGAACGGGCAGCCGCCGGTGTTGGACCGGGTCCAGCCGCTCTCCGGGTAGCGCATCTCGGCGCTGCGCGGGATCGGCGACGGGTAGGACTGGAGCACCAGCCGGTAGTCCGTCCGCGCGTAGCCCGCGTCGGCCATCACCGCGCGGACCTCGTCGATCGCCTTGCCGACCCCGGCCATCGCGGTGGGCATCTTCTCGTCGATCGAGGACTGTGCGGAGTCGTGGCAGTAGGAGTACCAGATCAGGTAGTCCTGCACGCAGGTGGAGATGACGTCCGCGAAGCCCAGGTCGTTGCCGCCGATCGACAGGGTGATCAGCTTGACGTTGTTCTGCCGTGCCACGGTGGCGAGTTGGTCGGCCTGCGGGGCCTCGCCCTTGTACGACTGGCCGCCGTTGGCGGCGCGGAAGACGTTCGCGGTGACGGCGCCCGAGCAGGCCAGGTTGATCTCGTTCTGGGCGCCGGTGGAGGCGCTGAGCACCTCGGCGACGTCCGAGCGGTCGCAGCCGCTCGCCGCGGTGGTGCCGTAGACGCGCGAGGGGTCGTACGAACTGCCGGTCCAGGCCCGGTCGGTGCCGTTGCGGCTGCCGCTGGTGCCGGCCGAGTTGCCCTTCCAGCGTCCGGCTTCGCCGGAGATGTAGCTGTCGCCGAGCGAGACGCTGGCGGTGGGCCCGGAGGGGACCGCGGTCGGGGCGGCGTGGGCCGGTGCGGCGACGGCCAGGCCCGCGACGGCGAGCGGGAGGGCGAAGGCTGCGGTGAGCAGCCGTCGGCCGAGTCGCGGTGCACTGCGGGTGATGCTCGAACTGTTTTCGGGCACGCGGAACTCCTGCGGCTCGGTCTTCCCGTGGTGTGGGGCGCGGGAAGACGCGTAGGTGAGGGTGGGCCGCCGGCCGGTGGCGCGATGAAGATGACATGGCCGCGCCTGTTACCGCTAGGTATCTGCAGCAGGTTTCCGCTTTGTTACCGACGGGTTCAGACCAACCGCGACCCGCCGCGGCCGGCCCCCAGCACCGCCGCCAGGTCCTCCGCCAACTCCCGCGCCTGTGCCGCCTCCAGCTGCGCAGTGGTGACCCGCAGCCCGGGCGGCGACTGGATCCGGTACCGGGCACCGGGCGCCGCGACCCAGCCGCGCTGCACCAGCGCCGCCAGCGCCGAGGTCTCGTCCGGCACCGGCACCCAGACGTTCAGCCCGCTCTGCCCGTGCGCCTCGATCCCGTGCGCCGCCAGCTCGCCCAACAGTGCGTCCCGCCGGGCCCGGTAGACCGCCGCCACCCGCGCGACCGGCACGGCGTCGCTGCGCCACAGCTCGGCGACGGTGCGCTGCAGCAGGTGGCTGACCCAGCCGGCGCCCAGCCGCAGCCGCCCGGCGACCCGTCCGATCGTCTCCTCGTCGCCGACGGCCACCGAGACCCGCAGGTCCGGCCCGTACGCCTTGGCCGCCGAGCGCACCACCGCCCAGTGCCGGGTGTCGGCCCCGACCAGCGGGCGGTACGGCTGGTCGACCATGCCGTGCCCGTGGTCGTCCTCGATCAGCAGCACCCCGGGGTGCCCGGCCAGCACGGCCTTCAGCGCCTCGGCCCGGCGGGCGGTGAGCGCGGCGCCGGTCGGGTTCTGTGCACGGCTGGTGACCACCACCGCCCGGACGCCCTCCGCCAGGGCCGCCGCGAGGGCGTCCGGCAGCGGGCCCTCGTCGTCCAGCCGGACGGGCACCTGCCGCAGGCCCATCGCGGGCAGCAGGTCGAGCAGGCTGCCCCAGCCCGGGTCCTCGACGGCCACCGCGTCGCCGGGGCGCAGCCGGGCGCCGAGGATGCGCTCGATGGTGTCGAGCGAGCCTGAGGCGACGACGATCGGGCCGCCGGGCAGGCCGTCGGCCTCGAAGGAGGCGCGGGCCAGCGCGAGCAGGGCGGGGTCGACCGCCGGGTGCCCGTACAGGACGGGGTCGGTGCGGGCGGCCTCGGCGGCGGCCGCGAGGGCCGGGCCGAGGTCGGGCAGCAGCGCCGGGTCGGGGTTGCCGCCGGAGAGGTCCCGGGCGTTCGGCGGGACGGGGATGGGGATCTGGTCGCGCGGGGTGAGCGCGGGCCTGGGGAGGATCCGGCTGCCCTTGCGGCCGGCGGTCTCGATGACGCCGCGGTCGCGCAGAAGCCGGTAGGCGGCGGCGACGGTGTTGGGGTTGACGCCGAGTTCGGCGGCGAGGTCGCGCAGCGGGGGCAGCGCGGTCCCCGGGGCGAGGAGTCCACTGCTCACGCCCTGTTCGATGTGCGCCGCGATTTCGCTGGCGCGTCGCCCTTTCAGCGGATAGTCTCCTAGCACAAACCAAATTATGCACTAGTACGTAGAGGATGTCATGTCAGACACCACGGAAGGCTCGCCCAGCTACTCCCGCACCCCCAGGACGACCCCGACCCGCTACAAGGACCGGGCCACCTGGGAGCAGGCGGCGATCCACGCCATCCTCGACAGCGCCTACATCTGCCACCTCGGCTTCGTCGTCGACGGCGCCCCCGTCGTCCTGCCGACGATCTACGCCCGGGTCGGCAGCCGGCTCTACGTCCACGGCTCCACCGGCAGCCGCCCGATGCGCAGCGCCTCCGGCGAGCAGGGCATGCCGGTCTGCGTCACCGTCACCCAGGTCGACGCGCTGGTGCTGACCAAGTCCGCGTTCAACCACTCGGTGAACTTCCGCTCGGTCGTCGCCCACGGCACCGCCCACCAGGTCACCGACCCGCAGGAGCTGGACGTCGCGCTGGCCGCCCTGGTCGACCACGCGATACCCGGCCGCTCGTCCGAGGTCCGCCCGGCCAACGCCAAGGAGCTCGCCGCCACCGCCGTCCTGCGGCTGGAGCTGGACGAGGTCTCGGCCAAGACCCGCGACGACGACGCCTCCGACGACGCCGAGGACGCCGACCTGCCGCACTGGTCCGGCCTGATCCCGGTCACCACCGTGCACGGCACCCCCGTACCGCACGACGACCGCACCGTCCCGCTCCCCGCGCACCTGCGCAGCTACCCGCGCTGACGAGGAGCACCCGATGCTGATCAGGTCCTGGGACCGCGGCGACGAGGACGAGTGGCGCGCCTGGCTGGCCGAGGGCCGCGACTTCGGCCTGCTCGCCGCCAACGGCGGCCCCGGCGAGGGCCCGGTGCTCGTCCCCACGCACTTCCTGCTGGACGCCGAGCGCGGCGAGATCCTGCTGCACCTCGCCGCGCCCAACCCGCTGCTGGCCGCCGTGCGCGCCGACCCGCAGATCACCCTCGCGGTCACCGACGGCTATGCCTTCGCCCCCGGCCACTGGCGCGGCGCCCCGGGCACGCCCACCAGTTACTACACCTCGGTGCACTTCCACTGCACCGCCGAGGTCGTGGAGTCCGCCGCCGACAAGGCGGAGATCCTCAACCGCCAGCTGGCGCACTTCCAGCCCGAGACGCCGGAGGTCCGGGTGGTGCCCGGGGGCGGCGAGCTCGCCCGGCAGCTGCCCGGCCTGCGCGGGCTCCGGCTGACGGTGAACGAGGTACGGGCCAAGTTCAAGTACGACGACAAGAAGCCCGCCGAGGCACAGTTCGGCATCGCCGAGCGCCTCGCCGAACGCGCGGGAGGCCGCGGGCGCGGCCGCGACCAGTACGCCGCCGCCCGTACCCAGCTGCTGCGCCGTCACGGCCGGCGCACCGCCTTGTCCGACACCGCCTCGTCCGACACCGCCTCGTCCGACACCGACCCGTCCCGCGCCGGCACACCCCGCGCCGCCGCACCCCGCACCACCGCACCGCGCACCGCCGCACCGCGCACCACCGCACCGCGCGCCGCCGACTGACCCGGCGTCACCCGATCGGCCCCGATCTCGGGCAGGCCGCCCCCGGCACTGCTCGAATGTGAGACGAGCCCTGCCCACTCGACGTCGGGGGCGGGCCCGTCCACTCCCGGGAGCGCGCGTGTCCTCAGTCAATCGCCGACAGGCGTCCGGCGAGGCCCACCTCGGCCACGTGGTGTTCATCTCGGCGGCCGCCGCCATGGGCGGCTTCCTGTTCGGCTACGACAGCGCGGTGATCAACGGCGCGGTGACGGGCATCCAGAAGCACTTCGCGGTGGGCCACGGCACCACCGCCTTCGTGGTGGCCATCGCGCTGCTCGGATCGGCGGCCGGCGCGGTGATCGCCGGCCGACTCGCCGACCACCTCGGCCGGGTGCGCACGATGCTGCTGGCCGCCGTCCTGTTCGCGGCCAGCGGCATCGGCTCGATGTTCCCGCCGAACATCGAGGCCCTGGCCACCTGGCGCGTGGCCGGCGGCGTCGCGATCGGCATCGCCTCGGTGATCGCCCCGACCTACATCGCCGAGGTCGCGCCGACCGCCTACCGCGGCCGGCTCGCCTCCTTCCAGCAGATGGCGATCGTGCTCGGCATCACCATCTCCCAGCTCGCCAACTACGCGCTGAACCAGGCCGCCGGCGGGGAGTCCACCGGCCACCTCGGCGGCATCCAGGCCTGGCAGTGGATGCTCGGCGTCGAGACCATCCCGGCCCTGGTGTACGGGCTGATGGCACTCTCCATCCCGGAGTCGCCCCGCTTCCTGATCGCCGACCACCGCGAGGCGCAGGCCCGCACGGTGCTGGTCGAGGTCGAGGGCGAGGGCGTGGACCTGGACGCCCGGGTGGCGGAGATCCGCGCGGTGCTGGAGTCCACCCACAAGCCCCGGCTGAAGGACCTGCTCGGCGGCCGCTTCGGCCTGCTGCCGATCGTCTGGATCGGCATCGGCGCCTCGGTGTTCCAGCAGTTCGTCGGCATCAACGTGATCTTCTACTACTCGTCGTTCCTCTGGCAGTCGGTGGGCATCAACGAGTCCAACTCGCTGCTGATCAGCCTCTCCACCTCGATCGTCAACGTGATCGGCACGGTGATCGCGATGGCCCTGGTGGACCGGATCGGCCGCAAGCCGCTGGCCCTGGCCGGCTCGATCGGCATGGCGGCCGCGCTGTCCACCGCCGCCTGGGCGTTCTCCTACCGGCACGGCACCGGCGACACCGCCACCCTCGACAACACCCACGCCACCGTCGCCCTGGTCGCCGCGCACGTCTTCGTGCTCTGCTTCGCCTTCTCCTGGGGCGTGGTGGTCTGGGTCCTGCTCGGCGAGATGTTCCCCAACCGGATCCGTGCGCTGGCCCTGTCGGTCGCCGCCTCGGCCCAGTGGATCGCCAACTGGGCGATCACCGTCAGCTTCCCGGACCTCGCCGACTGGAACCTCTCGGCGACGTACGTGATCTACGCGGTCTTCGCGCTGCTCTCCATCCCGTTCGTGGCCTTCTGCATCAAGGAGACCAAGGGCCGCGCGCTGGAGGAGATGGGCTGACCCGTACGCCCCACCGACCCCCCGCGCCACACGCGGCCCGACCCACCGAGAGGAAGCCATGCCCGACCAGCGCGGCTCCCGGCAGAACGTCACCTTCCCGAGCAACGGCCGTACCGCGCACGGGTACCTGGCCCGCCCGCCGCAGGGCGTCGGGCCGGGCCTGGTGGTGGTGCAGGAGTGGTGGGGGCTCACCTCGCACGTCGCCGCCACGGCCGACCGCTTCGCCGCCGAGGGCTTCACCGTCCTCGCCCCCGACCTCTTCGGCGGCGCCACCACGCACGACCGCACCGAGGCGGCCCGGCTCAAGCGCGAACTCCCGGTCGAGCAGGCCGTCGAGGACCTCTCCGGCGCCGTCGACCACCTGCTCGCGCTGGACGGCGTGGTCGGCGACTCCGTCGGCGTGGTCGGCTTCTGCATGGGCGGCGGCTTCGCCCTGCTGCTGGCCGCCAGGGCCGGCGACCGGGTGGCCGCCGTGGTGCCCTTCTACGGCCTGCCGCCCGACCCCGACTTCGACTACCGCGGCCTGACCGCCCACGTCCTGGGCCACTTCGGCGAGTTGGACGGCACGCTGCCGATGGCCACCGTGGACGAGGCGGCGATCCGGATCGGCGAGGCCACCGACGTCCGCCCCGAGTTCCACTTCTACCCGGCCGGACACGCCTTCATGAACGACGAGAACCTGCTCGGCACCTACGACCCCCTGCAGGCCCGGATCGCCTGGCGCCGCACCCTCGCCTTCCTCCGGGGCCACCTCGGCTGAGAGCGCCGGCCGGCTGCTCCCCGGCCCCGCTCCGATCCGGCCCCGGTCCGGCCCCGAAAACCGGATGACACCTGTACGAACTCCCGCCATAGTCACCTGGTGCCGACCCCACCCCCGCACCCCCGCCGCCTCGCCTGGGCGAGCCGAAACTTCCGCATCCAGACCGCCGCCACCGTGATCAGCGGCCTGGGCAGCGCCGGCGCCCCCGTCGCCACCGCCTTCGCCGTCCTCGGCAGCGGCGGCAGCACCACCGAGGTCGGCTACGTCACCGCCGCCCGTCTGCTGCCCACCGTGCTGCTCCTGGTGCTCGGCGGCGGCCTCGCCGACCGCCTGCCGCGACACCGGATCATGGTCGCCGCCAACCTCTTCAACGCCGCCTCCCAGGCCGTACTGGCCGCGCTGGTCCTGTCCGGGGACGCCCGGCTCTGGCACCTGCTGGCACTCTCCGCCGCCGGCGGCGCCGGCCACGCCCTCTACGCCCCGGCCTCCAGCGGCATGATCATGCAGGCCGTCCCCCAGGAGCACGCCGCCCGTGCCTTCTCGGTGTTCCGGATGGGCCAGAACGCCTCCCAGATCGGCGGCGCCGCCCTCGGCGGGGCGCTCACCGCCGCCTTCGGCCCCGGCTGGGTGCTCGCCCTGGACGCCCTCTGCTTCCTGGTCGCCGCCGCCCTGCGCTTCTTCCTGGAGCCGGAGCAGGCCCCCGCGCCCTCCGGCGGCGGCATGCTGCGCGACCTGAGCGAGGGCTGGCGGGAGTTCGCCTCCCGCCGCTGGCTCTGGGTGATCGTGCTGCAGTTCTCCGTCCTGGTCGCCTGCGTCGAAGCGGTCGAATCGGTGTACGGGCCGACGGTCGCCGCGGAGCGGCTCGGTGGCGCGAGCGCCTGGGGCCTGGCGATGTCCGCCTTCGGCCTCGGCCTGGTGGCCACCGGGCTGCTGATGGCACGTTGGCGGCCGCGCCGGATCCTGCTGGTCGGCAACTGGGGCGTCTTCCTGTTCGGCATGCCGGCGCTCGCCCTCGCCGCCGCCGTCCCGCTGCCTCTGCTGACCGCCGCGATGTTCCTGTCCGGCGTCGGCGTCACCGTCTTCGGCGTCAACTGGATGGTCGCGCTGCGACAGGAGATCCCGGCGGAGATGTTCTCCCGGGTCTCCGCGTACGACCTGCTCGGCTCCAACGCGCTGGCCCCCGCCGGCACCGCGCTGGCCGGCCCGGCCGCCGTGGCACTCGGCCTCGGCGGCGCGCTGTGGACCTGCGCGGTCGTCTGCCAACTGCTCAGCGCGGCGGTCCTGCTGGACCCCCAGGTGCGCCGGCTCAGCCGTCGGAGCACCGCCGACGCACCGGTGCCCGCCGCCGAGCCCGTACCCACCTCGTGAGCGCCCTGTGCGCCCCGCGTGCGCCCGCCCGTGAGCAACCACCGGTACGCGTGGTTCGTCCGAAGAGGTAGCAACCACACCGCCTTTGGGGGCCACCGGTGCCGAAGCCACTGCTGTTCCTGGACGTCGACGGGGTCCTGAACCCGGTCTGTCCCCATCCGGACGCCGGGTTCGACACCCACACCCTGTTCGGCTACTCCGTCCTGCTCTCCCCCCGCCACGGCCGCTGGCTGCGCGAGCTGGCCGGCACGTACGAACTGGTCTGGGCCACCACCTGGGAGGAGCACGCCAATACCCACATCGCCCCGGCGATCGGCCTGGACCCGCTCCCGGTGGTCCGCCTCAGCGGCTACGTCCCGCAGCCCGGAGACCCGCGCGTCCCGCTGATGGAGCTGTTCTCCGCCGCCAAGTGGGCCCCGCTGCTGCGCTACGCCGGGGGCCGCCCGTTCGCCTGGGTGGACGACGTCATCCCGGCCCGGCTGGTCCGCAGGTCGCTCTGGCGGCGCGACCGCCTGCTGCTGCCGATCGACCCGGGCCAGGGCCTGGAACGCCGGCACGTCGACCGCCTGCTCGCCCGCCCGCCGCGCGGCCAGGCCCTGCCCTCCGGGGGTTCGGCGCTCAGGGGGTCGGCAGCCAGCTGACGTGCCCGGCGAGCAGCACGTACCCGACGAAGGCCACCGTGTCGATCAGCGCGTGCGCCACCACCAGCGGCATCACCCGCCCCCACCGCCGGTACAGCAGGCAGAACACCGCCCCCATCACCATGTTGCCGACCAGCCCGCCGACCCCCTGGTACAGGTGGTACGAGCCGCGCAGCACCGAGCTCGCCGCCACCGCCGCCGGCCACGACCACCCCAGCTGCCCCACCCGGCGCAGCAGGTAGCCGAGGACGACGACCTCCTCCAGGACGGCGTTCTGCCAGGCCGACAGCACCAGCACCGGCACCCGCCACCAGACGTCCGGCAGCCCGGACGGCGCCACCGTCAGGTTGTACCCGGCCGCCTGCGAGGCCAGGTACAGCGCCAGCCCCGCCCCGCCGATCGCGGCCGCGACGGCGGCGCCGCGGCCCAGGTCGCGCAGCTTCTGCCCGAGGTCGAAGCCCAGCACCCGCAGCGCGACGCCCTCGCGCACCAGCAGGTAGCCGACCAGCACCACCGGCATCAGCCCGCGCCCGATGTAGTACAGCTGCCACACCAGGTCCAGCCAGGGCCGCCCGGGTGCCCGCGATCCGTTCAGCGTGGCGACCTGCTGGCCGAGCTTGAGCGGCTCGGTGAGCGAGCCCGCGAAGCTGATCAGCGCGCTGATCCCGCTGGCCCCGAGCGAGAGGCCGAGGACGATCAGCAGCTCCACGCCGAGCTGACGACGGGTGGGCCGGGCGGTCTGCGGCGCGGTCGGCACGGCGGTCACGGGAGCTCCAGCGGACGGACGGTCGCTCCGGCCGTCTCCCGGCCGGAGCGATCATCCTGACACAGGGACCATCCGGCTAGGGCCTGTCCGGCGGATCTTGTCGGATCAGCGCGCGGCGTCGGGCGCCCGTCTGGGCGTGCGCCCGAATCGCCCTCGTACTGGGTGTACTTGGACGATTCGGGCGTGCGTCCAGGCGGGATGATCCGGAGTCGTGCGCCCGGCAAGATCCGCCGGACAGGCCCTAACCGACCGGCCAGGTGTGCACCGGCTCCCCGCTGCGCATGTGCTCGGCGTAGCGCCGGGTCATCGCCGCGAGCGCCGCCGGCCGGTCCATCCCGTACCGTTCGCGCAGCCGGTGGAAGGTCGCGCTCTGCCAGGCCGCGCCGTTGGTGCGGCGCAGGCAGCGCTGCTCGATGATGCCCAGGTAGCGGTCCCGGTCGGCGGGTTCCACGCCCCACTCGTCGAGTCCCTGGTAGGCCATCGGCAGCAGCTCGCCCAGCACCAGGTCGACGGCGGAGACCGTCTGCAGCCCGCCGCCGCGGCCGGCCCGGCCGGGTCGCGGCCACTGGAGGACGGCGTCGATGCCGTACCGGGCGCCCTGCCGGAAGTTCTCGTCGGCCTTCTCGAACGGCAGCCGGGTCCAGACCGGCCGGGGCTGCTCGGCGAGCACCCGGACCAGGCCGTAGTAGAAGGCGGCGTTGGCCAGCGTGTCGGCCACCGTCGGCCCGGCCGGCAGCGCCCGGTTCTCCACCCGCAGGTGCGCGACCCCGCCCGCGACGTCGTAGATCGGCCGGTTCCAGCGGTAGATGGTGCCGTTGTGCAGCCGCATCTCGGCGAGCTTGGGCGCGCCGCCGGAGGCCAGGACCTTCAGCGGGTCCTCGTCGTCGCAGATCGGCAGCAGCGCGGGGAAGTACCGCAGGTTCTCCTCGAACAAGTCGTACGCCGAGTCGACCCAGCGCTCGCCGAACCAGGTGATCGGGCGCACGCCCTGGGCCTTGAGCTCCGCCGAACGGGTGTCGCAGGCCTGCTGGAAGAGCACCGGTCGGGTCTCCCGCCACAGCTCCCGTCCGAACAGGAACGGGGAGTTCGCGCCGAGCGCGAGCTGCGGCCCGCAGAGCGCCTGGGCGGCGTTCCACACCGAGGAGAACCGTTCCGGCGTCACCTGGAGGTGCAGCTGCAGCGAGGTCGCGGCGGCCTCGGCGACCATGGTGATGGACTCCAGCTGGAGGTGCTCGACGCCCTCGATGTCCAGCGCGATCTCCTCCCCCCGGGCGGCCAGGATCTGGTCGCTGAGCAGGGTGTACCGCTGGTTGTGGCTCATCGAGTCCAGCCCGGTGTGCGCGTGCTCCAGGGTCGGCAGGATGCCCACCATGACGATCCGCGCCCCCGCCTCGGCGGCCCGCCGGTCGGCGTAGCGCAGCCCGGTGTCGATCTCCTCGCGCAGCTCCTCGAACACGTGCCCGCAGAGCCGGTGGGGCGTGATGTTCACCTCGATGTTGAACTTGCCCAGCTCGGTCTGGAAGTCGCTGGAGCCGATCGCGCTCAGCACCTGCGCGTTGTTCATGGCCGGCAGGCCCTGCTCGTCGGCCAGGTTGAGCTCGATCTCCAGGCCCATCACCGCCCGCGGCCGGTCGAAGCGGTCCTCCCGCAGCATCCGCCCCAGCGCGTCGAGACAGGACTGGAGCTTGCGCCGGTACAGCTGCCGGTCCGCCAGATCCGCCCGAGTCGCCACGACCTTCTCGCCCACGGTCCCCTCCTCCTGAGCCACCCCGTCGAGCCCACCCGGCCGACCGACCGTGCATGCATCATGCCCACCTCGAAGATCGATACCCGAACGCTTGGAATGGCTTGCAATGCAAGGCAACTGACGGAAATTCAGCGCAACCCTAGACTTGCCCGGCGCCACCGCCTGTGATAAACAGATCACCCTGCGCATCTGTTCGATGAGAATTCGCACAGCGCTCCGGCCGGTCCGCTCCCGCATCGAGAGCCCTCGTCGACGGCGACGACCGCGCCGGCACCGCGATCCTGCACAACCGGACACGGCCGGGCCCCGTCACCGTTGACGCGCCGCGCCACGCCGGTATGCCGCACTCGCACGCCGATCTCGCTTGGAGAGGCGGACACCGCCATGACCCTGCAGACCCCCCAGCCCCCACCGAGCGCGCTGCGCGCCGTCCTGGGCGCACTCGACTCGGACACCGCCCTGCGCCAGCCCGCCGCCGCAGCGCTGCGTCATCCGGCCGGCCCACTGCTCCCCGCACATCCGCTCGCCGTGCACGTCCTGGACGGCCCGCGCCCCGAGCTCACCGCCGCCCGCCGCACCGGGTGGCGCTTCCTGATCAAGGACGGCGCCGAGGTGGCCGCGGCCGCCGAGGTGGTGCAGGGCATCGAGGGCCACACCTTCTCCCACTTCACCGCCGGCCCCTACCTGGACTCGACGGTCCGGGCGCTGCGCGAGGCCTGGCAGCTCGCCCAGGGCTCCCGGATCCGCCAACAGCCCCGCCTGCTGACCTTCCCGGGCCAGTACGCGACGGCCCTGTGGCTGCACAGCCCGGACGCCGGGCCGGCCGCCGACCTGCTGATCCCGCTCGCTCCGGCCCCGCTCGGCGTCACGGCGCACCGCGCCCACCCGGCCGCCGAACTGCTGCCGCTGCTCGCCCGGGCCCCGCTCACCGGGCCGGTGCTGCTCGGCTCCGCCTGAGCCGTCCAGGCCGTACGGGCCGCCGGGCCACCCGCCCGGCGGCCCTTCGCCGCGCCCACTCGAACGGCATCACCCGAACGGCACCACCCGAACGGGCCATCCGGCATGGCCCGGCCGGACCATGCTCCGGCTGACCCACCTGTGCCGCGATTCCCCCGCCTCCCCACCTGAACGGGTGATCTCTACCCGGGAGTTGTGGCGCATGTCACGAAATCCCTGCGGGCGCGTCCGCAGATGCCGACACTGGGAACCAGCGTGGAAGGACCACCTGTCCTACCCACTTGAGCGCCGGTCAACACCTGGTCGGCGTGCGGACAGGATCCGACTACCGCGGCGGCTCCGGACGGCCCGGCCTCCGGCGGCCGCACCACGGGGAGGATCGCAGAGCGAAGCGAGGGTACGCGTATGTGCCAGCACCGTCCTGAGTGCCCGTCGGCCGAGTCCGAGGACCGCGAGGCGGCCGTCTCGGTGGCCCGCCATCCGGAGCAGGGCTGGAGCCTGCTCTGCAACGGCGTGGTCCTGTTCGAGGACACCGGAGAGCTGCTGCCCGACGGCCGGGTGATCGCCCCGCGCCGCCCCGTCGCCCACGCGGCCTGACCACCCGGTCCGACCGTACGGCGGGGGCAGCCGCCGCGGAGGAAACGAAAGGGCTGGGCCCCGGCGGAACGTTCCGCCGGGGCCCAGCCTTTCGTCCTGCCCTCGAACCGGGCCGAGGGCGTGTCCGTCAGACGCCGTACTCGTCCAGCGGCGGGCAGGAGCAGACCAGGTTGCGGTCGCCGTACGCGCCGTCGATCCGGCTCACCGGCGGCCAGTACTTGTCCGCCGGGTTCACGCCCGCCGGGAAGACCGCCTCCTGCCGCGAGTAGCCGTGCGCCCAGTCGCCGGCCAGCTCGGCGGCGGTGTGCGGGGCGTTGCGCAGCGGGTTGTCGTCGGCGGCCCACTCGCCCGAGCCGACCTTGTCGATCTCGGCGCGGATCGCGATCATCGCGTCGCAGAACCGGTCGATCTCGTGCAGGTCCTCGGACTCGGTCGGCTCGATCATCAGCGTGCCGGCCACCGGGAAGGACATCGTCGGCGCGTGGAAGCCGTAGTCGATCAGGCGCTTGGCGATGTCGTCCACCGTCACGCCCGTCTCCTTGGTCAGCGGGCGCAGGTCGATGATCGACTCGTGCGCGACCAGCCCGCCCGGACCGGTGTAGAGCACCGGGAAGTGCGGCGCCAGGCGCTTGGCGATGTAGTTGGCGTTCAGCACCGCGACCTGGGTCGCGCGCTTGAGGCCCTCGCCGCCCATCAGCCGGACGTACGCCCAGGAGATCGGCAGGATCGCCGCCGAGCCCCACGGCGCGGCCGAGATCGGGCCGACACCGGTGGCCGGGCCGGCCTCCGACTGCAGCGGGTGGTTCGGCAGGTACGGCGCCAGGTGCGCGCGCACCGCGACCGGGCCGACGCCCGGGCCGCCGCCGCCGTGCGGGATGCAGAAGGTCTTGTGCAGGTTCAGGTGCGAGACGTCCGCGCCGAACTTGCCCGGCTTGGCGAGGCCGACCAGGGCGTTCAGGTTGGCTCCGTCCACGTACACCTGGCCGCCGGCCTCGTGCACCATGGCGCAGATGGTGGTGATCTCGGTCTCGTACACGCCGTGGGTCGACGGGTAGGTGACCATCAGCACCGACAGGGTGTCGCGGTGCTGCTCGATCTTGGCCTTCAGGTCCTCGACGTCCACGTCACCGTCGACCAGGGTCTTCACCACGACCACGCGCATGCCGGCCATCACCGCGGAGGCCGCGTTGGTGCCGTGCGCGGAGGACGGGATCAGGCAGACGTCGCGCTGGGTGTCGCCGTTGGCGTGGTGGTAGGCGCGGACGGCCAGCAGGCCGGCCAGCTCGCCCTGCGAGCCCGCGTTCGGCTGGATCGACACGGCGTCGTAGCCGGTCACCTCGACCAGCTGCTGCTCCAGCTGGCGGATCAGGGTGAGGTAGCCCTGGGCCTGCTCGATCGGCGCGAAGGGGTGGAGCTGGCCGAACTCCGGCCAGGTCACGGCCTCCATCTCGGTGGTCGCGTTGAGCTTCATGGTGCAGGAGCCCAGCGGGATCATGCCGCGGTCCAGCGCGTAGTCCCGGTCCGACAGGCGGCGCAGGTAGCGCAGCATGGCGGTCTCCGAGCGGTGGCTGTGGAAGACCGGGTGGGTCAGGTACTCGTCCTCGCGCAGCAGCGCGGCCGGCAGCGTCTCGGCGGCCTCGGCGACCTCGACGGCCGGGACGCCGAACGCGGCCCAGACACCGGCCAGGTGCTCGCGGGTGGTGGTCTCGTCGGTGGAGACCGAGATCCGGTCCTCGCCGTCCTGGTACAGGTTGATGCCGTTGGCGCGGGCGGCGGCGGCGATCTCGGCGGCGCGGCCCGGGACGACGGCGGTGACGGTGTCGAAGAACTCGCCGTGCAGCAGCTCGACACCGCCGGCCCGCAGACCCTCGGCGAGGGCGGCGGCGTAGCGGTGGGTGCGGCGGGCGATGTCGGCCAGGCCGTCCGGGCCGTGGTACACGGCGTACATCGAGGCCATGACGGCGAGCAGCACCTGGGCGGTGCAGATGTTGCTGGTGGCCTTCTCGCGGCGGATGTGCTGCTCGCGGGTCTGCAGCGCCAGGCGGTAGGCGCGGTTGCCGTCGGAGTCGACGGAGACGCCGACCAGGCGGCCGGGCAGCGAGCGGGCGTACTCGGCGCGCACCGAGAGGTAGCCGGCGTGCGGACCGCCGAAGCCCATCGGCACGCCGAAGCGCTGCGAGGTGCCGCAGGCGATGTCGGCGCCCAGCGAGCCCGGGCTCTTGAGCAGGGTCAGCGCCAGCAGGTCGGCGGCGACCGCGACGATCGCGCCCAGGCCGTGCGCCTGCTCTATCACCGGGGCGAGGTCGCGGACCACACCGGTGGCGCCGGGGTACTGCAGCAGCACGCCGAAGACACCGCGCTCGGCGATCTCGGCCGGGATGCCCTCGGACAGGTCGGCGACGACGACCTCGACGCCGGTCGGCACGGCGCGGGTGTTGATCACCGCGATGGTCTGCGGCAGGGTCTCGGCGTCGACCAGGAAGACGCCGCCCTTGACCTTGGTGACGCGGCGGGCCAGCGCCATCGCCTCGGCCGCCGCGGTGCCCTCGTCGAGCAGCGAGGAGCCGGAGGTCGGCAGGCCGGTCAGGTCGGAGACCAGGGTCTGGAAGTTGAGCAGCGCCTCCAGGCGGCCCTGCGAGATCTCCGGCTGGTACGGGGTGTAGGCGGTGTACCAGGCCGGGTTCTCCATGACGTTGCGCAGGATCACCGGCGGGGTGAAGGTGCCGTAGTAGCCCAGGCCGATCATCGGCTGGAGCACCTGGTTGCGGCCGGCCAGCTCGCGCAGCTCGGCGAGGACCTGCGCCTCGGTCCGGCCGGCGGGCAGGTCCAGGCCGGTGATGGAGCGGATCGCCTCGGGCACGGCGGTGGCGGCGAGCTCGTCCAGCGACGCGTAGCCGACGGACGCCAGCATCTTCTCCTGCGCGGCGGCGTCGGGGCCGATGTGGCGGTTCTCGAAGGGACTGGCCAGCTCAAGCTCGGTGAGGGTCGAGGCGCCGGTGGGGCGTCCCGCGTTCGGCTGGGCGTTCATGGTGGTCGAGGCCTCCTGGTCACGGACCGGCGGGGGTCCGAACGCCGGCCGGCCTTTCCCGCTGCGGACAGCAGGTCGGCCCTGGCGGACGAACCCGTCAGGCCTCCCCCTCTGTCATCGGGACCTGAGAGCTTCGCCCGCACGGCGCGCTGTGGGCGCTCCGTCGGCTTGCACCGTCGGTGAGGGTGGTGGTCGTCGGCTCCTGCGCCGACGCTCCTGCCCTGCTTTCCAGAGTGACCTACCCCACACGGTACGGATGCCTGAGAGATTCCGGGGAGGAGTTGCTCCTTCGGCGCTCCGACCAGCGCTTTTCGCGATCGGAGACTCTCCCGAGCGGGCTCTGCGGTCGCCGCCCAGGGTACCAGCGGGAGGCTCTCCGATCACGGGTGCTTCCGGTCACCCCGGGTCTACGCGCGTCCCCCGGACGGCCCAGCCCGCGGCCCGTCCGGCGCACCCCGGTCGCGCCCGTCCGATTCATGGCATTTGGTGTGAAGTGGCGGACGGGACGGGTGCCCCGGCCGCCTTCCTGCGGGAGTTCCGCAGGCTCAGCGCACTGGAGGAAGAAGTGCAGACCGACATCGACCCCCGGGACCTCATCGGCCACAAGGCGGTCGACCGCAACGGAGACAAGATCGGCACGGTCGACGAGGTGTACCTGGACGATGCCACCGGCCGGCCCGAATGGGCCGCCGTCCGGACCGGCATCTTCGGCAGGGACGCCTTCGTCCCGCTCACCACGAGCGAGTTCTCCGGCGACGAGCTCCGGGTGCCGTACGACAAGTCACTGGTGAAGGAGTCGCCGGACTTCGGCGTCGGCCAGCACCTGTCCCCCGCCCAGGAGCTCCAGCTCTACCGCTACTACGGCCTCGACACCCCGATGGACGGCCGCCCGGCCGGCGAGGACGGCGGACGGGCCGCGCAGCCCGACCTCGACTTCGGCACCACCCCGGCCGCGGCCCCGGCCGCCGTGACGACCGCCAAGCCGCTCGCCTTCCACTCCCCCGAGCCCGGCCCGGGCCCGACCACCACGGCCGCCGCACCCGTCATCAACCGCACCAAACCCGCCCCGGAGGTCAACGTGCGCACCGTCAGCACTCCCGCGCCGACCCCGGTCATGGAGCCGAAGCCGCAGCCCGCCCCGGCGGCGACCACCCCGACACCCGCCGGGAGCGCCGCCTCGTCCGCTCCCAGCGGCCCGGTCGAGATCACCTGCCGCGAGGAACGGCTGGACGTGACCACCGAGTGGCACACCGTGGGCACCGCGAAGCTGCGCAAGTACGTGACGACCGAGCAGGTGGAGCGCCGCGTCCCGGTGGTCCGCGAGCGAGTGCGGGTCGAACGGATGCCGCTCAGCGACGCCGAGCGCTCCACCCTCACCGAGAAGGAGATCGCCGAGGCCGTCGAGGAGGTCACCCTCCGTGAGGAACGCCCGGCGATCCGCAAGTACCTCGCCCCCATCGAGCGGGTCCGCCTCGTCGTCGAGCGCTACACCGCCGAGGAGGTGATCCGGGAGGAGCTCCGCCGCGAACACGTCGAGGTCCACGACGACACCACGCCGACCGACACCCCCACCCCGCCCCCGAACACCTCCCGCCCCGCCGCCCTACGCCCCCTCGTCTGACCCACCCCCACCAGGACCCCGGCCCCCAAGGCCGGGGTCCTCCCCTTTTCCCCGGCCCCACCCATGCACCAAAGTCCCCCACCCCCCACAGGCGCCCACTCGCCCCGCCCCACGCCCCCTCCCCGAAACCCCCGCACCACCCCGGCGCCCCCCAAGCCCGCCGCAAGCGCGCCGCACCCCCACCCCCACGGCCCCCTTTGCCATCCCCCCGCGCCACCCCCGCCCCCAAGCCCGCCGCAGGCGCCCCGCACCTCGCCCCACGCCCCGTTGCCAAAACCCCCGCGCCCCCGCCCCCCAAGCCCGCCGCAGGCGCCCCACACCCCCACCCCCACGGCCCCCCTTTGCCAAAGCTTAACCACTCGATATTTGACACTCTGAAGTATCTCCCTGCATGGTTACTTCAGTTCATTCACTATGTACGGGAGGAAGCAACCGTGAGTGAGGCACCCCAGCCCACCACCGCGGCCGAGAAGCAGAGCAGCGCCCGGGTCCTGCCGGCCCTCATCCTGGCGATGCTGTCGTTCAGCGTGGTGCAGACCGCGGTCGTCCCGATCCTGCCCTCGCTGGCCAAGGAACTGAGCGTCTCCGCGTCCAGCGTCACCTGGCTGATGACCGCCAACCTGCTGTCCGCCGCCGTGCTGACTCCCCTCCTCGGCCGCTTCGGCGACCTCCGGGGCCGTAAGCCGATGCTGCTGATCTCGCTGGCGGGCCTGGTCGCCGGTTCGGCGCTGGCAGTCAGCACCCACTCCTTCACCTGGCTGGTCGTCGCCCGCGTCCTGCAGGGCGCCGGCGGTGGCGTCATGCCGCTGGCGATCAGCATCGTCCGCGACGAGCTGCCCAAGCAGAAGGTGACCGGCGGCGTCGCCGCCATCAGCGCCTCGATGGGCGTCGGCTCCGGCCTCGGCCTGGTCGCCACCGGTCTGCTCCTGGAGCACTGGAGCTACAAGTCGATCTTCTGGATGGGCCTGGTCTTCGGCCTGATCGCGGTCGCCCTGGTCGCCTTCCGCGTCCCGTCCGACCCGGTCACCGACAAGGAGGGCGGCGCCGACCCGCTCGGCGCCCTCACCCTGGCCGGCTGGCTCTCCGCACTGCTGGTCGCGGTCAGCCAGGGCAACCACTGGGGCTGGACCTCCACCAAGACCCTCGGCCTGTTCGCCGTCGCCGCCGTCGTGGCCCTGATCTGGGGCGTCATCGAGACCAAGGTCGCGCACCCCCTCGTGGACATGAAGATGATGTCCCGCCCGGCGGTGGCCTTCACCAACATGGCGGGCCTGCTCATCGGCTTCGGCATGTACGGCTCCTTCATGGTCATCAGCAACTTCGCCCAGGCCCCGGAGAAGCTGACCCACTACGGCTTCACCGCCACCGTCCTGCACGCCGGTGTCATGCTGCTGCCGTCCGCGATCGGCTCGATGGTCGCCGCCCCGGTCGGCGCCCTGCTGATCGCCCGCCGCGGCCCGCGCCTGCCGCTGGTCCTCGGTGGTGTCCTCGGCGCCGTCGCAATGGCCTACCTGGCCCTGCGACACAGCCACGAGGGCGACATCTACACCGCCTCGGCGATCTTCGGTCTCGGCGTCGGCCTCGCGTTCGCCGCGATGCCGGCCTA
The DNA here is from genome assembly GCF_003635085.1 of Streptomyces sp. 1114.5. Lineage (NCBI taxonomy): Bacteria > Bacillati > Actinomycetota > Actinomycetes > Kitasatosporales > Streptomycetaceae > Streptomyces > Streptomyces sp. 1114.5. Next base: position 1,461,861 of record NZ_RBXE01000002.1, on the reverse strand, counting down.
CATCAACGGCGCCGTGCCGGTCGAGCAGAGCGGCATCGCCAACGGCATGAACTCGGTGCTGCGGACCGTCGGTGGCGCGATCGGCACCGCCGTCATGGCCGCGATCCTGACCGGCGACACCATGAAGCTGCCGCCGCAGATCCCGCTCTCGCTGCCCACCCTGGACGCCTTCAAGCACGCGTTCTGGACCGCGGCCGTGGTCTGCATCATCGCCGGTGTGGTCCCGTTCCTGATCCGCACCGTCAAGCCCGCCGGCACCGCCGTCGCCGGCAGCTCGGCCCAGCAGGACGCCGGCGACAAGCTGGTCAAGACCGACGCCTGACGAGGCGTCCGGCCCCGCGCTCAGGGACAGGGCGCGGGGCCCGGGCCTCCGTGGTTCGCGAGGGCATCACGAAACCACGGGGTCCGGCACGGTGATACGGCCCCACCCGGTACTCCCCCACCGGGTGGGGCCGTTCTCGTATCTCATTCCCCGCCCGCACCGCCGCCCTCACCCTCGCCCGCACCGCCGCCCTCCCCGCCCTCACCCCGGCGCAGCGGCAGCGGCCGGGACGCCTCCAGCGCCGGATCGTCCACCGCGAAGGTCCGTACCCGCCCCGGCTCGCTCCACGGCGTCTCGAACCGTACGGTGACCCGGCCGACGCCGCTGCCCTGCACCCAGCCCGGCCCGAACTCCGCGTGCCGCACGTCCTGCCCGGGCAGCCAGCGCCGCACCAGGACGGTCTCCCGCTCCTCGTCGGCCTCCTCGGCCGTCTCCTCCGCATGCTCCGCCGTCTCCTCCCGCAGGGCCTGCGCGAACAGGTCCTCCTGCGTGTAGTCGGCGAGTTGGGCGACGCCCACGCCGAGCAGCCGGACCCCGCCGGTGATGTCCACCTGCTCGGCCAGCCGGCGCGCGGTCGCGGTGATCACCGCTTCGTCGTCCGTGGGCCCGCCGAGCGTTTCCGAGCGGGTCAGCGTCGAGAAGTCGAACCGCCGCACCTTGAGTACGACCGTCCGCCCCGAGCGCCCGGCTGCCCGCAGCCGCCGCACGCACCGGGCGGCCAGCGCCTCCACCTCGCGCAGCACCCGTTCCCGGTCGGCCAGGTCCACCTCGTAGGTGTCCTCCACCGAGACGGACTTGGCGTCCTGGTCGGCCACCACCGGCCGCTCGTCGAGCCCTATCGACATCTGGTGGATGCCGGCGCCGTGCGCCCGCCCGAGCAGCTGGACCAGCTCCGTCTCCCCGGCGTCCGCGAGGTCGGCCACCGTGGTGAGCCCGGCCCGCCGCAGCACCTGCTCGGTGGCCGGCCCGATCCCGGGCAGCGCCCGCACCGGCATCGGCCCGAGGACGGCCCGCTCCTGCCCGGGCTCGACCAGCACCAGGCCGTCCGGCTTGGCCTGCTCGGAGGCGATCTTGGCCATCAGTTTGGACCCGGCCGCCCCGACCGAGCCGGTCAGCCCGGTCAGCCGCTGGATGTCCGCCCGCAGGTCCTCCGCCAGCGCGAGCACCAGCCGCTCGCCGGTCTCGTGGTCGGCCTCTGCCAGCACCGGGCCGTACGGACCGGCCTCCAGGTCCACGAAGGCCTCGTCCAGGCTGAGCGGCTGCACCAGCGGCGACAGCTCCCGCAGCAGGCCCATCACGATGTCGCTGACGTACCGGTAGGCCTCGAACCGCCCGGCCAGGAAGGCCGCGTTGGGGCAGAGCCGGCGTGCCTGCGCCATCGGCATGGCCGAGTGCACCCCGAACTTCCGCGCCTCGTACGAGGCGGTGGAGACCACCCCGCGCCCGCCGAGCCCGCCGACGATCACCGGTTTCCCGCGCAGGCTCGGCTTGGCCGCCTGCTCCACCGCCGCGAAGAAGGCGTCCATGTCGAGGTGGATGATGCTCGGCAGAGATCGCACCCGCCGATCATCGCGCACGGGTCCGACAGTACGTACGAACCAGGCCGGCCCCCGCAGCCGACGAGGAGGCCCCGGCGCCGGCCGCTACTTCTTCGCCGCGTGCGCCAGCGCCTTCGGGATGCCCTCCTCCTTGGGCCCGAGGAACACCGGGTCCGGCCGCAACCAGGCGTTGACCGCCGCCTTGCCCGCCCCCGCGACCTCCCGCAGCCCGCCGTACAGCCAGGTCTCGTCGTGCAGCTCCGGCACCCCGACCGCGTACGACCGGATGCCTGCCGCCTCGCACAGCGCCAGCGCCCGCCGGACGTGGAAGTCCTGGCTGACCAGCACCGCCCGGTCCACCCCGAAGATCCGGTGCGCCCGGGTGCAGGAGTTCCAGGTGTCGAAGCCCGCGTAGTCACGGACGACCCGCTCGGCCGGCACCCCGTGCTCGGTCAGGTAGGTGAACATCGCGTCGGGCTCGTCGTACTCGATCCGCCCGTTGTCGCCGGTCACCAGGATCGCCTGCACCTTGCCCTCGCGGTACAGGTCCACCGCGGCGACCAGCCGGTGCTCCAGGTACGGCGTGGGCCTGCCCTGGTCCAGCCCGGCACCGAAGACCACCGCGACCGGCGCGGACGGCGCGCTCTCCACCGTGCCCACCCGGTCCCCCGCCGAGACCCACAGCCAGGCACTGGGCGCCAGCGCCAGCGAGCAGAGCACCGTACCCACCTGGAACACCCTGCGCTGGGTCCTGCGCCGGCGCAGCCGTGTCGCCAACAGCCCGGCCCGGCGCCGCAGCAGCCTCGATATCCCCGTGCCCGACATCCCGGTGCCGACCCCCACGTGCCCTCCCTCGTTCGCGTTACCAGGCAACACGACGGGGCCGCGGGCCCGAACGGTTCCCCGTCCGGGCCCGCGGCCCCGTCGAATGCGTGCTCAGACCGCCCGGTTGCGCCGCTGGGCGAGTTCGTCGGCCGGGTCGTTCCCGACCAGGGTCTCGCCGGTGTCGGTGCGCTCGGCGTGCAGCCGCCCGACGGTGAGCTCCAGCTCCTGCCAGACCGCTCCCACGGCGATACCGAAGACCCCCTGACCGCCCTTCAGCAGGTCCACCACCTGCTGGGGCGTGGTGCACTCGTACACCGTCGCGCCGTCGCACATCAGCGTCATCCCGGCCAGGTCGGCCTGCTCGGCCGCCTGCAGATGGGCGACGGCCACCCGGATGTTCTGCAGCGAGACGCCCGCGTCGAGCAGCCGCTTCACGATCTTGAGCAGCAGGATGTCGCGGAAGCTGTAGAGCCGTTGACTGGTCGCCGGGTACGCCGTACGGACGCTGGGCTCCAGCAGTCCGGTGCGGGCCCAGTAGTCCAGTTGGCGGTAGGTGATGCCGGCCGCCGCGCAGGCCGTCGGGCCGCGGAAGCCGATCAGTTCGGAGGTCGGGGCCAGCCGCTCGATGGCCGGCTGGCCGGCCTGCACGGCCGGGAACCTGCCCACCCGGGGAACGTCCGCGACGGTGCGGGCGGCGCGCGGCACGTGCACGGCGCACAGGCCTCCCGGGGCCGCGTCATCGCCGGTGCTGCTCATGCCTGCCTCCGTCCACTTGTGCTGCGGGCGATCCGACTGCGGGCATCGGTCACCCGGACAGCCACTCCTGACGGTAGGCAGTCCCCTATGACCCGTCAACGATCGCCACGCCGGGCCAGATAAACCACCTCACTCAGGAGAGTGGTTTTTCGTGCCCCTAGTGTGGGTAGATGGACGGTTTTTGGCAAAACGGCACACCGATCGGCCGCACCACCGGGCCGCGTTACTGCGGACCGCCGCCGCCGAAGTCCTCGGGCGAGACCTGGTCGAGGAACTCCCGGAACTTCTCGACCTCGTCCTCCTGCTCGTCCGGGATCGCGATGCCCGCCTCCGCGAGCACCTCCTCGCTCCCGTAGATGGGCGTGCCGGTCCGCAGCGCCAGCGCTATCGCGTCGGACGGCCGCGCACTCACCTCGACCCCACCGGCGAACACCAGCTCGGCGTAGAAGACGCCCTCCCGGAGGTCGGTGATCCGCACCTCGGTGAGCTGCTGGCCGAGCGCTTCCAGGACGTCCTTGAACAGGTCGTGCGTCAACGGGCGCACCGGCGTCATGCCCTGCTGGGCGAAGGCGATCGCGGTCGCCTCACCGGGGCCGATCCAGATCGGCAGGTAGCGATCTCCCCCGACCTCCCGCAGCAGCACGATCGGCTGGTTGGAAGGCATCTCCACTCGGACACCCACGACGTCGAGCTCATTCACACAGGCAACCCTATGGCTCCGGTCCCGGATATGAAAGCGCAGAGCCGACGCCCCTGGTCAGCGCGGTGCACCGGGCGCCCGCCGGCCGCCACGACCGCTACCCGCGGGTCCGCAGGCCGGCCTGGACCATGGCCGCGTGCAACCGGACGGACAGCGTCGCCAGCTCCCGCGCGGTGGCCTCGGCATGCGCCCTGGTCTGCGGGTTCCGGTGCCGGCGCAACGGCGCCACCACCTGTTCCACCAGCGCGATCTCGCGGTCGGCCGCCGCCTTCATGGCTCTCAGGTGCCGCGGCTCCAGTCCGTACCGGCCGAGTTCCGCGACCAGCCGGGCCACCTGCAGCGCCTCGCCGTCGTACCCGCCGTCCGGCCCCGGGGCGACCAGCCCGTACGACTCCCACTCGGCCAGTTCCTGCTCGCCGGCCTCGGCGGCGGCCAGCAGCTCGGCGCGCCCCAGCCGGACCCCGGACGGGACCTCGGCGGAGGCCACCAGCTCCCGGTCCGCCTCCTCCAGCGGCCCGGGCCGGGTGTCGGCCGCGGAGGGCAGCGCGGGTGGGCTCTCGCCGCGCTCGATGGCGTCCAGGTGTTCGCGGATCACCCGCAGCGGCAGGTAGTGGTCCCGCTGCATCCGCAGGACGTAGGCCAGCCGCTCGACGTCGGCCGGGCTGAACTTGCGGTACCCCGAGGGCGTGCGCTGCGGCTCGACCAGCCCCTCCGCCTCCAGGAAGCGGATCTTGGAGATGGTGACCTCGGGGAAGTCGTCGCGCAGGAAGGCCAGCACCGCGCCGATGCTCAGCAGTTCGTCGGCGTCGCGCCGCCGCCCGGCGGGCCGCTCCGTCCGGACCGGCTGCCTGGGGCCCGCGACCACCCCGCGCCCGCCGCGGTCCGCCTGCGGACCGAACGCGGATGGGGTGGCCGCCCCGAGAGAAGATGAAGAAGTATTCGTATTCACTCGGGCTCCTGCCGACGTTGGTTTCAGTACCCCCGGTTGTGGCCGGCGAAGAACACCAGCCGGTACTTCCCGATCTGGACCTCGTCGCCGTTGGTCAGCGACACCTCGTCGATCCGCTCCCGGTTCACGTAGGTGCCGTTGAGGCTGCCCACGTCCGCGACGCTGAAGCCGGCCGGGGTGCGGCGGAACTCCACGTGACGGCGCGAGACCGTGACGTCGTCCAGGAAGATGTCCCCCTGCGGGTGACGCCCCGCCGTGGTGATGTCCGAGTCCAGCAGGAAGCGGCTGCCCGAGTTCGGGCCGCGCTGGACGATCAGCAGGGCCGAGCCCGGCGGCAGCGCGTCGATGGCGGACAGCACCTCGGCCGACAGGGCCGGCGTGGTGCCGGTGCCGGTCGTGGTGGTGGGGTCGTACGACTCCAGCCCGGAGATGGAGATGGTCGACGTGGTCTCCGCCGCCCCCTCCGGCAGCAGGCCGCCGCGCAGCGCCGTGCCGCAGTTGGAACAGAACCGGGCCGAGGCCGGGTTCTGGTTGCCGCACCTGGGGCACGGAGTGGGGCCAGCCATGTTCACAGCCTCCTGGCGCGGCACACCCGACGGGTTGTGCCCGGCGTACGGGTCCGGAGCAAACCCTCCACCAGAGGTTGAGGGTCCTGACGGGAAACCTATGCGCGGGTCGCCGGAGGGGTCAACCGACGCGCCGTAGCCCGCCGGATTCCCCGCGTACTGGGCGGCGCCGCCGTCCCGGTACAGCTGCTGTCCTGCGTACGGCGCGGCCTCGGGGGCGGGTCGCATGCCCGGCACGGCGGGCTCGTCCTCCGGCCGGCGGTGCCGCGCGGTGGGCGCCTCGACGGCGGCCGCGTCACGGCTCTTGTTGCGACCGAACAACTTCGAGAAGAAACTCACGGGCGAATCCCCTTGCGTGTGACAGACCCGCCCGCGGGGCAGGGTGAGAACCTCGGACAGGCCGCGAGCCCGGTTGCGGCTCGGGCCCGCTGGAGTGGTACTCCGACGGTTGGTACGGCGGTTGTTGCTGCGGAGCGTACTGGCGCGAACCAGTCTCGCCCACGTGACGGCGGCGCCCCGCACCGGGTGCCGCCCGCCCGTGACGGGCCGTTCGCCGGGCGCCTCGTCACTTCGAAGCCGGCTTGGCGTACTGCGGCGTCTTCGGATCCACGAGGGCGTCGACGACCACCTTCTGCTGCTGGGTGATCGTCGCCCGCGCCTGGTTGCTCTCCAGCGTGCGGACGACACCTCCCGGGATGTTCAGCGCGGGCGTCAGGTCCTGCGGGTTCCCCACGACGGTGAACCGATAGGGCTGCGAGACCTTCTTCCCGTCGATCTGCACCCCACCGCCCGACTGGTCGGTGAAGTAGGTGTTGACCACCACGCGCACATCGTTGATCTGAATCGCCTCCGCCCCCGCCGCTCGAAGTTCCTGCAGGGTGTCCAGCAGCATATCTGCCTTCACCTGCCCTTGGGGATCATCGACCGTCAGTACGATGCCCGGACCAGTGGCCTTGACGGTACCGGCGAGAACACCCAGTTCCGTCACCTTCTTCCTGGTCTGCTCCTGGGCCTCCTTGGCCTGGTTGGAGCTGTTCTCCAACTTCGCCAGGGACTGCTCCAGCTCCGCCTTCTCCTGCTGGAGACGCTGCTGACGGCTGTCCAGTTCGTCGAGGATCCGGACCAGGTCCTCCTGGCGGGCGCCACGCAGCTGGCTGTGATGGTCGTTGGTCGAACGCACCTGGATCGCGAGCCCCAGGCCGAGCGAGAACAGCAGCAGCGCCACCACCAGCTGACCGCGCGACAGCCGCGGCGGCCAGAGCGCCCCCTTGAGCCGACGGCGCCCGGAGTCCCGGTCCACAACCGGCGACTCCTCGGCGATCTCCGCCGCCACGGGCTCCGGCTCCGGTTCCGGCGCGGGCGTCGACGCGGCAGCAGGCTCAGCGTCCGGCTCACCCTTCGGCTCCGGCTCGGGCTCCGGCTCGGGCTCCGGCTCGGGCTCCGGCTCCGGCTCCTTCGGCCCCTGCTCCGGCACGACCGGCTTCACCAGCCGGAGCGTCGGCTCCGGCAGCGGCTCGGGCCCGACCTCGGCCTCAAGCTCAGCCTTAGCGTCAGACTTCTCCCTGCCCGGGTCCTCCGCCACCGTCCCAGCAGCCGCGCCCATCGCCTCCGGACCGGCCGCCCCGGTCTCCTCCTCGGCGTCCACGGCCTCGTCCGACTCGGCCTCCTCGCCGGGCGCGGGCTCGGGCACGGCGGCAGCTTCCTCGGCGTCCACGCTCCCGGCCGGCACGGCCTCCTGGTCCTTCTTCTCCTCCTCCGCCGCCGCGCGGCCCTGCTCAGGCACGGAAGACATGGCGCCGGATCGCGGCCGCGTTGGAGAAGATGCGGATGCCGAGGACGACGACCACGCCGGTGGACAGCTGGGAGCCGACGCCCAGCTGGTCACCGAGGAAGACGATCAGTGCCGCGACCACCACGTTCGACAGGAACGAGACGATGAACACCTTGTCGTTGAAGATCCCGTCGAGCATCGCCCGGACACCGCCGAACACCGCGTCCAGCGCCGCGACCACCGCGATCGGCAGGTAGGGAACGACGGCGTCCGGCACCTCGGGTTGGACGAAGAGGCCGACGACCACCCCGATCACAAGACCCAGTACGGCAATCACGGTCTGGCTGCTCCTGTCGCTGTCGTGGTCTTGGCGGTCCCGGTGGGCGGACGCCGCTTGGCGGCCGTGCCACTACTACTCGCGGACGCTGAAGGGGTCAGTGAGGCCGACGGTGAGACGGACGCACTCGGGCTCTGGGAGGTTCCGGCGCCGGCCGAGGGGCTGCCGCTCGGCGCCTGGCCGGCGGGCGGCGTCGCCGTGGGCGAGGGCTCGGGCGTCACGGGCTGCGCGGTCCGCAGCGTCACCCCCACCGCCGCCGGCAGCGTCATGCTCTTCTGCGTGGAGAGCGTCGACTTGATGCCGTACTTCTCCTGCAGCAGCCGCAGGTACTGCCCGGCCATGGCGTTCTCGAAGGCGGCCAGCAGTTTCGGCCCGTCCCCGATCGCCTGGATGTTGTAGGGCGGCACCAGCGGCCGGTTGTCCACCAGGACGGCCTCGCCGGCGGCCCGGATCGCGGAGAGCGCCGTCAGCCGCTGGCCGTTGATCGCCACGGCCTCGGCCCCGGATCCCCAGAGGCCGTTCACCACCAGTTGCAGATCGCGGTCCCGCAGCCGGCCGCTGTTGGAGAAGCCCTGCCCGGCCCGCGGGTCGACGTTCCCCCCGAGGCCCGTCCCCGTGGCGTCCTCCAGCACCAGCTTCACGCCCGGACCGGTCACCTCGCCCAGCCCCACCGCGCCGGTCAGAGCACCCGGGTCACCGTTCCCCGCCGAGGCCAGCGCCTGCTGCTGCGTGCCGTCGACCTTGCGCCGCAGGTCCTGCACCTGCTTCTGCAGGTGGTCGGCCGAGGTGTTGCTGTCGTTGATCCGCTGGATCAGTGCGTCCCGTTCCTTGGCCAGCGTCGGCTCGGCCTTGCGCGCGTTCACCGCGCCCACCGTCACCACCGCTCCGACCAGCGCCAATCCGGCGCCCAGCGTGAGCAGCCCCCGCAGCGTCCCGGGTATCCGACTGTCGCGGGCACCACCACGGGCCGCGGCCGCCTCGGCGTAGCCCTCGTCCAGGCTGTGGTCCATCACGTTGGTCAGCAGGGACATCGAGGCGTCCGGACGGTTGTACCGCCCGTTCGGGGCACTCGGTGTCGGCATCGCTGGCATGGAAACCATCGTCCCATGGCGGCCGAGGGGCCCGTGCACGGCCCCTGAGCTGCACACACGCTGCACACATGACGGAAAGTGACGGAACATTCCGAATGAGGTGAAAACGGACAGCGGGGCGCACGAACCACACCGTGCGCCCCGCCGATCGGGTCCGCTCCGTTCTCAGCTGCGGGCCGTCACCGCCCGGCGCCGTCGACCACCGCCGCCCACTCGTCCAGCAGCGCCTCGGTCGCCTCGTCGTCCGGGCCCTCCGCCCAGAGGTGGGTGATCGCCTCGGCCGGGTCCGGCAGTACCAGCGTCCAGCGCCCGTCCGCCTCGACCACTCGCACACCGTCGGTGGTGTCCAGCCGCCGGCTCCCGGCCGCCTCCACCACCGAGCGCATGACCATGCCCTTGGCCGCCCACGGCGTCGCGATGTCCCGGTGCCGGATGTGCGCCTGCGGGATCCGCGCGTCGATCTGGCTGAGCGTGAGCTGCGTCCGCGCGACCAGGCCGACCAGCCGGACGAAGGCCGCGGCCCCGTCCAGCACACCGCTGAACTCGGGCACCACGAATCCACCGCGGCCGTCACCGCCGAACACCGTGCCCTCGGCGGAGGCCGCCTTGGCGAGGTCGTCCGGCGTCGTCGTGGTCCAGATGACCTGGGTGCCGTGGTACGCGGCGACCTGCTCGGCGATCCGGGTCGTGGTCACCGGCAGCGCCACCTGACCGCTGCGCCGCTCGGCGGCGACCAGGTCCAGCAGCACCAGCAGCGCCCGGTCGTCGTCGATCACCCGGCCCAGCTCGTCGACGAACGCGACACGCTCGCCGACCGGGTCGAACCGGACTCCGAAGGCCGCCCGCGAGGAGGCCACCAGCTCGCCGAGCCTGGCCAGCCCGGCCCGCCGCGTCTCCGCGTCCTCGGTCGGCCGCGCCTCGTCCAGCCCGCTGGAGACCGTGAGCGCCTCCACCCCGAGCCGGCCGAGGATGCTCGGCAGAACGAGGCCCGCGCTGCCGTGCGCGGTGTCCACGACCACCTTCAGCCCGGCCTCCCGGACCCCGGTGGTGTCGACCGTCCGCAGCAGGTTGCCCGCGTAGGAGTCGAAGACGCTGGACGGGAAGGTCAGGTCCCCGATCTCACCGGGGAAGGCCCGCCGGTACTCCTGGCGCGCGTAGACCCGGTCGAGCTTGCGCTGCCCGGCCTGGGACAGGTCCGCCCCGCGCTCGTCGAAGAAGAGGATGTCCAGCGAGTCCGGCACCCCCGGCGTGGTCCGCAGGAAGATCCCGCCCGCACTCCCCCGCGCCGTGTGCTGCCGCGCCACCGGCATCGGCACGTTCTCCAGGTCCCGGACGTCGATCGCGGAGGTCTGCAGCGCCGAGATCATCGCCCGTTTGAGCGCACGCGCACCACGCGAGTGGTCACGCGCAATGGTGACGGTGGCCCCCTTCTTCAGGGTGGTCGCGTAGGCGCCCGCCAGCCGTACGGCCAGCTCCGGGGTGATCTCGACGTTCAGGATCCCCGAGACCCCGCGCAGGCCGAAGAGGTGCTCCTGGCCGCGCGACTCCCAGATCACCGAGGTGTTGACGACGGCCCCGGCCTCGATGGTCTTGAACGGGTAGACCCGGACGTTCGCCCCGATGATCGACTCCTCGCCGACCAGGCACTCGTCCCCGATCACCGCCCCGTCCTCGATCCGGGCGGCCCGCATCACATCGGTGTTCTTCCCGACCACGCAGCCGCGCAGATTGCTCTGCGGCCCGACGTACACGTTGTCGTGCACCACCGCCTTGTGCAGGAACGCGCCTCTCTTGACGACCACGTTGCTGCCCAGCACGGTGTGCTCGCGGATCTCGACCCCGGCCTCGACCTTGGCGTAGTCCCCGATGTACAGGGGCCCGCGCAGCACCGCCTCGGGGTCCACCTCGGCGCCCTCGGCGACCCAGACACCGGGCGAGATCTCGAACCCGTCGAGCTCGACGTCGACCTTGCCCTCCAGGACGTCCGCCTGGGCCTTCCCGTAGCTCTCGTGGGTGCCCACGTCCTCCCAGTAGCCCTCGGCGACGTAGCCGTAGACCCGCTTGCCCTCCTTCAACAGCTGCGGGAAGACATCGCTCGACCAGTCGACGGACTCACCCGCTGCGACGTAGTCGAAGACCTCGGGTTCCATCACGTAGATACCGGTGTTCACCGTGTCGGAGAAGACCTGCCCCCAGGTCGGCTTCTCCAGGAATCGCTCGACCCTTCCCTCGTCGTCCGTGATCGTGATCCCGAACTCCAGCGGATTCGGTACCCGGGTGAGACAGACGGTGACCAGGGCGTCCTTGCTGCGGTGAAAGTCGATCAATTCGGAGAGATCGAAGTCGGTCAGCGCGTCACCGGAGATCACCAGAAAGGAGTCGTCCTTGAGCGCGTCCTCGGCGTTCTTGACACTCCCCGCAGTGCCCAGTGGCGTCTCCTCGTGGGCATAGGTCAGATGCATGCCCAGCTCTTCGCCGTCACCGAAGTAGTTCTTGACCAGCGATGCCAGGAACTGGACCGTGACGACGGTGTCGGAGAGGCCGTGCCGCTTCAGCAGCCGAAGCACGTGCTCCATGATCGGCCTATTGGCGACCGGAAGCAGCGGCTTCGGCATGCTGGAGGTCATCGGGCGGAGTCGAGTGCCCTCGCCCCCTGCCATTACAACGGCTTTCATTACGGGTGCGTCCTCCTTCGCGGTGGTGGTGGACCAACAGGTCCATCAAACCGTTCCAGAGGGTTCTCTACCCGGAAGGTATCGTCCGACGCACCGATGGAGCGTGGGGCTTCTCTCAGATCGCGTCTCAGACTGCGGACGCGGAGCGCGCCGCACTCGCCTTGACGATCTGCCGCGCCTGAACCGCGTAGAGAATCGCGGCCCACCAGTAGAGGACGGTCCCCCACCAGATGAAGGCCCAGCTCACGACCTCGGCCGGCCGCGCGATCCAGCTGTCCACACTGCCGAGCAGCAGAAGCGGAAACGCGTACATCAGATTGAACGTCGCGGCCTTCCCCAGGAAACTCACCTGGAGCGGCCCGTAACCGTGCCGGTTGAGAATGGGCAGAAGCGCCGCGATAAACAGCTCCCGGGCCAGCAGAATCGCCGTCAGCCACCACGGCAGAATCTCACGCCAGGTCAATCCGACCAGCGTGGACAGCACATAGAGCCGGTCGGCCAGCGGATCCAGCAGCTGCCCCACCCGGCTGATCTGCCCCCATCGCCTGGCGAGCTTTCCGTCCAGGTAGTCGCTGACGCCGCTCAGCGCCAGGATCAACAGCGCCCAACCGTCATTGTTGGGTCCACCGAAGACCGGCCACAGAATGAGCCAGAGGAAGAGCGGTACACCGACCAGCCGGCCCATGCTCAGCAGGTTGGGGATGGTGAGGACGCGATCGGTCTGGACCCGCGTCTCCTGGACCTCCACCCGGGGCCTCCTGTCCGTGTGACGACAATGCACGTTGACCTTACAACAGAGAAGCCCCCGTCCGGTTCACCCGGCGGGGGCTTCTCTCGAAGAATTGTTCGGCGGCGTCCTACTCTCCCACAGGGTCCCCCCTGCAGTACCATCGGCGCTGTGAGGCTTAGCTTCCGGGTTCGGAATGTAACCGGGCGTTTCCCTCACGCTATGACCACCGAAACACTATGAAACTATTCGCCCCGCCGGCAGGGCGGTCGTTGTTTCAGAACAACACAGTGGACGCGAGCAACTGAGGACAAGCCCTCGGCCTATTAGTACCGGTCAACTCCACCCCTCACAGGGCTTCCATATCCGGCCTATCAACCCAGTCGTCTACTGGGAGCCTTACCCTCTCAAGGAGGTGGGAGTGCTCATCTCGAAGCAGGCTTCCCGCTTAGATGCTTTCAGCGGTTATCCCTCCCGAACGTAGCCAACCAGCCATGCCCTTGGCAGGACAACTGGCACACCAGAGGTTCGTCCGTCCCGGTCCTCTCGTACTAGGGACAGCCCTTCTCAACACTCCTACGCGCACAGCGGATAGGGACCGAACTGTCTCACGACGTTCTAAACCCAGCTCGCGTACCGCTTTAATGGGCGAACAGCCCAACCCTTGGGACCTACTCCAGCCCCAGGATGCGACGAGCCGACATCGAGGTGCCAAACCATCCCGTCGATATGGACTCTTGGGGAAGATCAGCCTGTTATCCCCGGGGTACCTTTTATCCGTTGAGCGACGGCGCTTCCACAAGCCACCGCCGGATCACTAGTCCCTACTTTCGTACCTGCTCGACCCGTCAGTCTCACAGTCAAGCTCCCTTGTGCACTTACACTCAACACCTGATTGCCAACCAGGCTGAGGGAACCTTTGGGCGCCTCCGTTACCCTTTAGGAGGCAACCGCCCCAGTTAAACTACCCACCAGACACTGTCCCTGATCCGGATCACGGACCCAGGTTAGACATCCAGCACGACCAGAGTGGTATTTCAACGACGACTCCACAACAACTGGCGTTGCCGCTTCAAAGTCTCCCACCTATCCTACACAAGCCGAACCGAACACCAATATCAAGCTATAGTAAAGGTCCCGGGGTCTTTCCGTCCTGCTGCGCGAAACGAGCATCTTTACTCGTAATGCAATTTCACCGGGCCTATGGTTGAGACAGTCGAGAAGTCGTTACGCCATTCGTGCAGGTCGGAACTTACCCGACAAGGAATTTCGCTACCTTAGGATGGTTATAGTTACCACCGCCGTTTACTGGCGCTTAAGTTCTCAGCTTCGCCCCACCGAAATGGAGCTAACCGGTCCCCTTAACGTTCCAGCACCGGGCAGGCGTCAGTCCGTATACATCGCCTTACGGCTTCGCACGGACCTGTGTTTTTAGTAAACAGTCGCTTCTCGCTGGTCTCTGCGGCCACCCCCAGCTCAAGGCGCAAGGCCCGTCACCAGGAATGGCCCCCCTTCTCCCGAAGTTACGGGGGCATTTTGCCGAGTTCCTTAACCATAGTTCACCCGAACGCCTCGGTATTCTCTACCTGACCACCTGAGTCGGTTTGGGGTACGGGCCGCCATGAAACTCGCTAGAGGCTTTTCTCGACAGCATAGGATCATCCACTTCACCACAATCGGCTCGGCATCAGGTCTCAGACTATGTGAACGGCGGATTTGCCTACCGTTCGTCCTACACCCTTACCCCGGGACAACCACCGCCCGGGCTGGACTACCTTCCTGCGTCACCCCATCGCTCACCTACTACCCCGTTGGGTCACCGGCTCCACCACGTCCCATTGTCCGAAGACTCCGGGCCGGCTTCACGGGCTTAGCATCAAGAGGTTCAGCGTTGGCGCTTCAAAGCGGGTACGGGAATATCAACCCGTTGTCCATCGACTACGCCTGTCGGCCTCGCCTTAGGTCCCGACTTACCCTGGGCAGATCAGCTTGACCCAGGAACCCTTGGTCAATCGGCGCAAGAGTTTCCCACTCTTGTATCGCTACTCATGCCTGCATTCTCACTCGTATACCGTCCACGACTGGTTTCCACCGCCGCTTCACCCGGCACACGACGCTCCCCTACCCATCACAGCAGGCGTTGGCCCTCAATGCTGCAATGACACGACTTCGGTGATGTGCTTGAGCCCCGCTACATTGTCGGCGCGGAATCACTTGACCAGTGAGCTATTACGCACTCTTTCAAGGGTGGCTGCTTCTAAGCCAACCTCCTGGTTGTCTCTGCGACTCCACATCCTTTCCCACTTAGCACACGCTTAGGGACCTTAGTCGGTGTTCTGGGCTGTTTCCCTCTCGACCATGGAGCTTATCCCCCACAGTCTCACTGCCACGCTCTCACTTACCGGCATTCGGAGTTTGGCTAAGGTCAGTAACCCGGTAAGGCCCATCGCCTATCCAGTGCTCTACCTCCGGCAAGAAACACGTGACGCTGCACCTAAATGCATTTCGGGGAGAACCAGCTATCACGGAGTTTGATTGGCCTTTCACCCCTAACCACAGGTCATCCCCCAGGTTTTCAACCCTGGTGGGTTCGGTCCTCCACACGGTCTTACCCGCGCTTCAACCTGCCCATGGCTAGATCACTCCGCTTCGGGTCTTGGGCATGCAACTCAAACGCCCTATTCGGACTCGCTTTCGCTACGGCTACCCCACACGGGTTAACCTCGCTACACACCGCAAACTCGCAGGCTCATTCTTCAAAAGGCACGCAGTCACGGCCCACCAGCAAGCTGATGAACGACGCTCCCACGGCTTGTAGGCACACGATTTCAGGTACTATTTCACTCCGCTCCCGCGGTACTTTTCACCATTCCCTCACGGTACTATCCGCTATCGGTCACCAGGGAATATTTAGGCTTAGCGGGTGGTCCCGCCAGATTCACACGGGATTTCTCGGGCCCCGTGCTACTTGGGAGATGAGCAAGCAAGCCGTACAGATTTCGTCTACGGGGGTCTTACCCTCTACGCCGGACCTTTCGCATGTCCTTCGACTACCCATACGGTTTCTGACTCGCCCAGCCGCCGGCAGACGACTGAAGCTCATTCCCACAACCCCGCAATGGCAACCCCTGCCGGGTCTCACACCAAAACGGTTTAGCCTCATCCAGTTTCGCTCGCCACTACTCCCGGAATCACGGTTGTTTTCTCTTCCTGCGGGTACTGAGATGTTTCACTTCCCCGCGTTCCCTCCACACTGCCTATGTGTTCAGCAGCGGGTGACAGCCCATGACGACTGCCGGGTTTCCCCATTCGGAAACCCCCGGATCAAAGCCTGGTTGACGGCTCCCCGGGGACTATCGTGGCCTCCCACGTCCTTCATCGGTTCCTGGTGCCAAGGCATCCACCGTGCGCCCTTAAAAACTTGGCCACAGATGCTCGCGTCCACTGTGCAGTTCTCAAACAACGACCAGTCACACACCCTCAACAACCCGAACCGGGCTGCCTCAAGTGAGGCCGGCAACCACTGAGACAACGGTTACCCGTTCCCTCAGGACCCAACAACGTGCCCGACACAGTCAATCCCGGAAGCGTTCCACGCCGAAGCAGTACTAGCAGTCCGATCTCTTCCTGTGCCGAATAGTCAACGTTCCACCCATGAGCGAGCACTCCGGGACATTCGCCCGAAGCTGCTATGTGCTCCTTAGAAAGGAGGTGATCCAGCCGCACCTTCCGGTACGGCTACCTTGTTACGACTTCGTCCCAATCGCTGGTCCCACCTTCGACGGCTCCTCCCCTTACGGGTTAGGCCACCGGCTTCGGGTGTTACCGACTTTCGTGACGTGACGGGCGGTGTGTACAAGGCCCGGGAACGTATTCACCGCAGCATGCTGATCTGCGATTACTAGCAACTCCAACTTCATGGGGTCGAGTTGCAGACCCCAATCCGAACTGAGGCCGGCTTTTTGGGATTCGCTCCGCCTCACGGCATCGCAGCCCTTTGTACCGACCATTGTAGCACGTGTGCAGCCCAAGACATAAGGGGCATGATGATTTGACGTCGTCCCCACCTTCCTCCGAGTTGACCCCGGCAGTCTCCTGTGAGTCCCCATCACCCCGAAAGGCATGCTGGCAACACAGAACAAGGGTTGCGCTCGTTGCGGGACTTAACCCAACATCTCACGACACGAGCTGACGACAACCATGCACCACCTGTATACCGACCACAAGGGGGCGACTATCTCTAGCCGTTTCCGATATATGTCAAGCCTTGGTAAGGTTCTTCGCGTTGCGTCGAATTAAGCCACATGCTCCGCTGCTTGTGCGGGCCCCCGTCAATTCCTTTGAGTTTTAGCCTTGCGGCCGTACTCCCCAGGCGGGGAACTTAATGCGTTAGCTGCGGCACCGACGACGTGGAATGTCGCCAACACCTAGTTCCCAACGTTTACGGCGTGGACTACCAGGGTATCTAATCCTGTTCGCTCCCCACGCTTTCGCTCCTCAGCGTCAGTAATGGCCCAGAGATCCGCCTTCGCCACCGGTGTTCCTCCTGATATCTGCGCATTTCACCGCTACACCAGGAATTCCGATCTCCCCTACCACACTCTAGCCTGCCCGTATCGAATGCAGACCCGGGGTTAAGCCCCGGGCTTTCACATCCGACGCGACAGGCCGCCTACGAGCTCTTTACGCCCAATAATTCCGGACAACGCTCGCACCCTACGTATTACCGCGGCTGCTGGCACGTAGTTAGCCGGTGCTTCTTCTGCAGGTACCGTCACTTGCGCTTCTTCCCTGCTGAAAGAGGTTTACAACCCGAAGGCCGTCATCCCTCACGCGGCGTCGCTGCATCAGGCTTTCGCCCATTGTGCAATATTCCCCACTGCTGCCTCCCGTAGGAGTCTGGGCCGTGTCTCAGTCCCAGTGTGGCCGGTCGCCCTCTCAGGCCGGCTACCCGTCGTCGCCTTGGTAGGCCATTACCCCACCAACAAGCTGATAGGCCGCGGGCTCATCCTGCACCGCCGGAGCTTTCCACCAACCCCCATGCGGAGGAAGGTCATATCCGGTATTAGACCCCGTTTCCAGGGCTTGTCCCAGAGTGCAGGGCAGATTGCCCACGTGTTACTCACCCGTTCGCCACTGATCCACCCCGAAGGGCTTCACCGTTCGACTTGCATGTGTTAAGCACGCCGCCAGCGTTCGTCCTGAGCCAGGATCAAACTCTCCGTGAATGTCTACCCGTAATCGGGCGGCACTCGCGTTGAGCGGCACGGCAACCACCGGAATAGGGTGATCCCGCGCACTGCGTCCTCGCTAGTGTTATTTCAAAAGGAATCTCCAACCCCGATCAGAATGACCGAGGCCGGGGATGTCAACATATCTGGCGTTGACTTTTGGCACGCTGTTGAGTTCTCAAGGAACGGACGCTTCCTTCGGACCGCCTTCCAGCGGACCCTCCGGGCTTCGTTCGTGATTCCAGCCTATCAGACGTTTTCCGCTCCGTTTACCGGGGCTTTTCGCATCTGAAATCTGGTGTTAACCGCCGAGTCACGGCGACTCGACCAACCATAGCGGGTCGGTGGGCCGAGCGCGAATCGGGGCGCGCCGCGGGGTCACCCGGGCGGCGGCATGATTTGTTGCTCTCGCGAGCATATACAGCAATGGTCCCGATTCGCCAAGATGCCTGTAGAGTGCGGCGCATCGGGCGAGAGGACTAGACCACTCGCGGGGCCGGCCGAGCGCCGGTCGGTAGGTGGGTGGGGGCGGGGTTGCGCCCGGGAATGTCAATGTATGTCCGTAGTTGACATGATTTAGGCTTCAGCTGATCGTCGTGCCGCTCCTCGCGGCCACTCGCTGTATTGCGCACTTGGGAGGCACAACCATGACCACTGTGACGTCGCCGCTGACCGGCCGGGTCGTCGGGCTCGCGGGCGTGCCCGACCCGGTGTTCTCGGGTGCGATGGTCGGGCCCGGCACCGCGATCGACCCGGTTCGTCGGCCCACCGAGGCGGTCGCTCCGGTGGACGGCGTCGTGGTCTCCATGCACCCGCACGCCTTCGTCGTCGTGGACGCCGAGGGCCACGGTGTGCTGACCCACCTCGGGATCGACACCGTCCAGCTCAACGGCGAGGGCTTCGAGCTGCTCGTCAACAAGGGCGACACGGTGACCCGCGGACAGGCCGTCATCAAGTGGGACCCGTCCGCCGTGGAGGCCGCCGGCAAGTCGCCGATCTCGCCGATCGTGGCGCTGGAGGCCACTCCCGACTCGCTGGGCACGCTGCGGGAGGACGGCGAGGCCGTCTCCGGCGAGCCGCTGTTCAGCTGGAGCTGACCCCCTCTCCCCATCCCCCCACAGACTCAGCGGAGAAACAGGTTCATGGAGAAGACACTGCACGGCGTGGGTGTCAGCCACGGGGTCGCGATCGCCCAGGTGCGGCACATGGGGACGGCGGTGCTGGAGCCCCCGGCCACCCGGATCCCCACCGAGGACGCCCCGCGCGAGCAGGCGCGCGCCCAGGCCGCGGTCGAGGCGGTCGCCGCCGATCTCATCGCGCGCGGCAACCTGGCCGGCGGTGAGGCGCAGGCGGTGCTGGAGGCCCAGGCGCTGATGGCGCAGGACCCGGAGCTGATGGCCGACGTGTCCCGCCGGATCGCGGTCGGCAGCAGTGCCGAGCGCGGCGTGTACGACGCCTTCGCCGCCTACCGTGCGCTGCTCGCCTCCGCCGGGGACTACCTCGCCGGGCGGGTCGCCGACCTGGACGACGTGCGCAACCGGATCGTGGCGCGGCTGCTCGGGGTGCCGATGCCGGGCGTGCCGGACAGCGACGAGCCGTACGTGCTGTTCGCGCGGGACCTGGCGCCGGCCGACACGGCGCTGCTGGACCCGGCGCTGGTGCTCGGGTTCGTGACCGAGGAGGGCGGGCCGACCAGCCACAGTGCCATCCTGGCGCGGGCGTTGGGCGTGCCGGCCGTCGTGGCGCTGCCGGGGGCGACCGAGGTCGCCGAGGGCACCGTCGTCGCGGTGGACGGCAGCTCGGGTGATGTGCTGCTGGAGCCCTCGCCGCAGAAGCAGGAGGAGCTGCGGGCGATCGCCGCCGAGCGCAAGGCCGCGCTGGCCGCCTCCTCCGGCCCGGGGCAGACCTCGGACGGGCACCGCGTCCCGCTGCTGGCCAACGTGGGTGGCCCGGCGGACGTGCCGGCCGCGCTGGAGAACGGGGCCGAGGGCGTCGGCCTGTTCCGTACCGAGTTCCTGTTCCTGGACGACTCGGCGAAGGCCCCGAGCGAGGCGAAGCAGGTCGAGGCGTACCGCACGGTGCTGGAGGCGTTCCCGGAGGGGCGGGTCGTGGTCCGGGTGCTCGACGCGGGCGCGGACAAGCCGCTGGACTTCCTGACGCCGGCCGACGAGCCGAACCCGGCGCTGGGCGTGCGCGGCCTGCGCACGCTGCTGGAGCACCCCGAGGTGCTGCGCACCCAGCTGCGGGCGCTGGCCACGGCGGCCGAGGGGCTTCCGGTGCACCTTGAGGTGATGGCCCCGATGGTGGCCGACCGCAAGGACGCCAAGGACTTCGCGAGCGCGTGCCGGGAGGCCGGGCTGGACGCCAAGTTCGGTGCGATGGTGGAGATCCCCTCGGCCGCGCTGCGGGCCAGGTCGATCCTGCAGGAGGTCGAGTTCCTGTCGCTGGGGACCAACGACCTGGCGCAGTACGCCTTCGCGGCCGACCGGCAGGTCGGGGCGCTGGCCCGGCTGCAGGATCCGTGGCAGCCGGCGCTGCTGGACCTGATCGCCGCGGCGGCCGACGCCGCGCGGGTGAGCGGCAAGAGCTGCGGCGTCTGCGGTGAGGCGGCCTCCGACCCGCTGCTGGCCGTGGTGCTGACCGGTCTGGGTGTCACCAGCCTGTCGATGGGCTCCGCGTCGATCCCGTACGTGCGGACCGCGCTGGCCAAGTACACGCTGGCGCAGTGCCGCCGGGCGGCCGAGGCGGCCCGGGCCGCGGACAGTGCCGAGGAGGCGCGGGTCGCCGCGCAGCAGGTGCTGTCCGGCGAGTAGGCCGGGAGAAGTAGGGACAGGGAAAGGGGCGTCCCCGCCGTTGCGGCGGGGACGCCCCTTTCGTGGTGTGCGGGCCGGTCAGGCCTGGCGGTCGACGCGGAGCTGCTCGAAGAAGCGCAGGTGCTCGATGTTGTCGACGGAGCCGGGGTTGACGGCCTGCTCCAGCGGGGTGCCGGAGAGGATGCGCTTGACCGGGACCTCGATCCGCTTGCCGGTGAGGGTGTGCGGGAGGCCGCGGACCGCGATGACCTCGTCGGGGACGTGGCGCGGGGACAGCTCGGTGCGCAGCGAGGTGCGGATGCGGCCGATGAGGTCGTCGTCCAGTTCGGCGCCGGGGGCGAGGACGACGAACAGCGGCATCCAGTAGCCGCCGTCGGGCTCCTCCAGGCCGATGACCAGGGACTCGGCGATCTCGGGGAGGCGTTCGACCACCTCGTAGATGTCCGAGGAGCCCATCCGGACGCCCTGGCGGTTGAGGGTGGAGTCGGAGCGGCCGTGGATGACGACGGTGCCCCGGGAGGTGACGGTGATCCAGTCGCCGTGGCGCCAGACGCCGGGGTACGTGTCGAAGTAGCTGTCGTGGTAGCGGGTGCCCTCCGGGTCGTTCCAGAAGCCGGTGGGCATGGAGGGGATGGGCTTGGTGACGACCAGCTCGCCGACGGCGTCGGTGAGCGGCTTGCCCTGGACGTCCCAGGACTCGACGGCGGCACCGAGGCAGGGGGCCTGGATCTCGCCGAGGTACACCGGGAGGGTCGGGACGCCGCCGACGAAGCAGGAGCAGACGTCGGTGCCGCCGCTGACGGAGGCGAGCCAGACGTCCTCCTTGACCTCGTCGTAGATCCAGCGGAAACCGTCGGGCGGGAGCGGGGATCCGGTGGTGCCGATGCAGCGGACGCTGGAGAGGTCGAGGTCCCGGCCGGGGTGGAGTTCGGCCTTGCGGCCGGCGATCACGTAGGCGGCGGAGGTGCCGAGGACGGTGGCGCCGGTGCGGGCGGCGACGGACCAGAAGGCGCCGGTGTCCGGGTGGCCGGGGCTGCCGTCGTAGGTGACGATCGTCGACCCTACGAGGAGGCCGGCCAGGAGGAAGTTCCACATCATCCAGCCGGTGGAGGTGTACCAGAGGAAGCGGTCCTGGGGGCCGAGGTCGAGGTGGAGGCCGGCCTGCTTGAGGTGTTCGAGGAGGATGCCGCCCTGGCTCTGGACGATGGCCTTGGGCAGACCGGTGGTGCCGGAGGAATAGAGGACCCAGAGCGGGTGGTCGAAGGGGACGGCCTCGAAGACCGGCTCGACCTCGTCGGCGACCAGGTCGTCCCAGGTCAGCGCGCCCTCGGGGGCGGGGCCGCCGAGCAGCGGGACGTGCACGACGGTGCGCAGGCTGGGCAGTTCGCGGCGCAGTTCGGCGACGACGTCGGTGCGGTCGTGGTCCTTGCCGCCGTAGTGGTAGCCGTCGACGGCGAAGAGGACGGCGGGCTCGATCTGCTGGAGCCGGTCGAGGACGCTGCGGGCGCCGAAGTCGGGGGCGCAGCTGGTCCAGATCGCGCCGACGGCGGCGGTGGCGAGGAGGGCGACGGCGGCCTGCGGGATGTTGGGCAGGTACGCGCTGACGCGGTCGCCGGGGCCGATGCCCCGGGCGCGCAGGGCGGCGGCCAGGGAGCCGACCTGGCGGCGCAGTTCGGACCAGGTGAGGACGACGGGCTGCTCGGTGGTCTCGTCGAGGTGGAGGATCGCCGGGCGGTCGGCGTTGGCGCTCTTCTCTCCGTCAGGCCCGGGCTCGGCGGCGCGCAGGGCCTGCTCGGCGTAGTTGAGGCGGGCGCCGGGGAACCAGCGGGCGCCGGGCATGGCCGGGTCGGCGAGGACGGCCTCGGGGGCCTGGGTGAAGCGGACGTCGAACCACTGGGTGACGGCCGTCCAGAACCGGTCGAGGTCCTCGGTGGACCAGGCGTGCAGGTCGGCGTAGCGCTCGGCGGCCTGCTGGTCGTCGGCGGCCGGGGCGAGCGGGGCGGCCGGGGCGCCGTGGTGTTCGGCGGCCCAGGCCTGGAAGGCCACCAGGCTGGTGGCGGCCGCGCGAGCGGGGGTGGGGCGCCAGAGCGGCTGGTCCTGGGGTGGGGTGCTCACGGTGGTGGTCTCCCGGGCCGGTGGTGGGGACGGGAGTGCTTGTGGCAGGCCCGTCCGGTTGGGCTGTCGGTGCAGACCATGCCATGTGAGCGGCCGTCGCGCCAGGGTCGGCCGGTGCGGGGCCGGGTGGTCAGCGGGAGGTGAACTCGCCGCTGAACCAGCGACGCAGGACGCCGTTGTGGAAGTCCCAGACGAGCGCGGTGTCGGCGGTGGCGAGCAGCCAGCCGTCGGTCTCGTCGGTGGGGCGCGAGGGCGGGAGGTCGGCGAGAGGTCGGGCGGGGAGCAGGCCGCAGAGCATCACGAAGCGGCCGTTGGGGTCGGAGGCGGTGTGGATCAGGGTGACGTCGGCCGGGTCGGCCGCGATGCCGGTCTCCTCGTGCAGCTCGCGGACGCAGGCCTGCTGCCAGCTCTCGCCGAAGTCCATGTAGCCGCCGGGGAAGGCGAGTTCGCCGTAGCCGGGCTCGATGGTGCGGCGGATGACGACCAGTGCGGGGTCGGCGTCGGGCCGGGTGACGGGGAGGACGGTGACCGCGACGGGCAGGGGGTTGCGGTAGCTGATCTCGGCGCAGCCGGGGCAGGTGCGGGGCCACGTCACAGTGCCCGGCGAGTAGGGCGTGCCGCAGAAGTGGCAGTGGGAGAACGGCCGGTGGACGGGCCTGGTCGCTTCGTCAGTGGTCATGGCCGGATGGTAGCCCGGTGGGTCAATGCGGTTCCCCTGCCGGGCGGGTGCGGTCAGTGGGAGTGGGGCTCGGTGGGTGGTGCCTCGCCCGCTGGGTGCTCGGCCGGCGGGTGCCCGGCCGGTTGGTCCTCGCGGGTGGGGCGGAGCAGGGCGGGGTGTAGCAGGCCGGCGCCGCCGGCGCGGTAGGTGCGGGCCCGGGGGCCGCCGCGGGCTCCGCCGCGCTGGGTGGTGGTGCCGGTGCTCTCGACGAAGCCGGGGACGGACAGGACCTTGCGGTGGAAGTTGCCCGGGTGGAGCTTCTCGGCCCAGACCGCCTCGTAGACGGCGCGAAGGTCGGGGATGGTGAAGTCGTCGGGCAGGAAAGCGGTGGCCAGCGGGCTGTATTCGAGCTTGGCGCGCACCCGGTCCAGGCCGTCGGCGAGGATGCGGGCGTGGTCGAAGGCCAGCGTGAGCGCGGTGGGGCCGGGGCGCCCGTCGACACCACCCCCGTGGGTGTCGGCGGGCGCACCGGCGGCTGTGGGGCGGCCGCAGGGCCGGAGGTCCAGGTCGGCGACGGGGTGCCAGGCGGCGGCCGCGGCGTCCGTCCCGGCCTGGGGGTCGGGCAGGTCGGGTGCGAAGGCGAGGTAGGCGACGGAGACGACGTGCATCCGCGGATCCCGGCCGGGGGCGCCGTAGGTGCCGAGCTGTTCGAGGTGGAGGCGGCAGAGCGTGGCCTCGACCTCGGAGGCGCCCTGCAGGCCCGTCTCCTCGGCCAGCTCGCGGGCGGCCGCCTCGTCCAGGCCCTCCTCGCCGGCCCGCAGGAAGCCGCCCGGCAGCGCCCAGCAGCCCTGGTAGGGCGGGGCGCCGCGCTCGACGAGCAGGACGTGCAGGCTGCCGTGGCGCAAGGTCAGGGCGACTACGTCGACCGTGACGGCGACCGGGGTGTAGGCGCGCGGGTCGTACGCGGCCAGCCACTCCTGCTCCGTCTCGGGCCCGGTGGTCGCGGTCGCGGTGAGGGGCTGTGGGGGCTGCTCGTCCGCCGCCATGGCCGGCTCCTCTCCGCACTCTCCGCACTCGCCGTGCTCGGTGTCGCTCCCGGATTCGCTCCCGTGTCGTTCTCGGGATGAGCACAACGTAGCGATTGTGTTCCCCGGCGGCAAATGGTTTTCCCGGTCCGCGGTGGCGTCCTCCTTCTAGGCTGTGACCAGGAATGACACTCCCCGAGGAGGCCGACATGCCCACTGCTCCCCCGCCGGACTTCGCCGCGGCGCTCGCCGCCGGTCCGCTGGTGCTGGACGGCGGGATGTCGAACCAGTTGGCGGCCGCCGGGCACGACCTGTCGGACGCGCTCTGGTCGGCGCGGCTGCTGGCCGACGAGCCGGAGGCGGTGGTCGCGGCGCACCGGGCGTACTTCGAGGCCGGGGCGGACGTCGCGATAACCGCGAGTTACCAGGCGAGCTTCGAGGGCTTCGCCCGGCGCGGGGTGGGCCGGGCGGAGGCGGCGCGGCTGATGGCGAGCAGTGTGGAGCTGGCCCGGGAGGCGGCGCGGTCGGCGCCGGGCGGGCGGCGGCGCTGGGTCGCGGCGTCGGTGGGCCCGTACGGAGCGGTGCTGGCCGACGGTTCGGAGTACCGGGGCCGGTACGGGCTGAGCGTGGCGGAGCTGGCGGCCTTCCACCGGCCGCGGTTGGAGGTGCTGGCGGCCGCGCGGCCGGACGTGCTGGCGCTGGAGACGGTGCCGGACGCGGACGAGGCCCGGGCGCTGCTGGGGCTGGTGCGCGGGCTGGGGGTGCCGGTGTGGCTCTCCTACAGCATTTCGGGCGACCGGACCCGGGCCGGGCAGCCGCTGGCGGAGGCGTTCGCGCCGGCCGCGGACGTGGCCGAGGTGCTGGCGGTGGGCGTCAACTGCTGCACGCCGCAGGATGCGGACCGGGCGGTGGCGCTGGCCGCCGAGGTGACCGGGAAGCCGGTGGTGGTCTACCCGAACAGCGGGGAGCGCTGGGACGCCGAGCGCCGGGACTGGCGCGGGGAGCCGACCTTCCGTTCGGCCCGGGTGGGCGGCTGGCTCGCGGACGGGGCCCGGCTGGTGGGCGGCTGCTGCCGGGTCGGGCCGGACGGGATCGCCGCGCTCGCGGCGGAGGTGGCGGTGCGCCGGGGACGGTCGAACGATCCGGAAGGTTGACGGCCGGCGAAGGGCGGGTTACCGGGGGGAAGGTGCACGGAGTCTGTACGGCCTGGCAGACTCGTCCCGTCACCACTGCGGTCGACAATGTCGACCGCCTGTCAGCGCGGAGGTTCTCATGCCCGGCCCGATCCAGTCGCTCTCCCGGGCCGCCGCGATCATGCGACTGCTGGCCGGCGGTGAGCGCCGCCTGGGCCTGTCCGAGGTCGCGACGGCGCTGGACCTCGCCAAGGGCACCGCGCACGGCATCCTGCGCACGCTGCAGCAGGAGGGGTTCGTCGAGCAGGACCCGGAGAGCGGCAAGTACCAGCTGGGCGCCGAGCTGCTGCGCCTGGGCCAGAGCTACCTGGACGTGCACGAGCTGCGGGCCCGGGCGCTGGTGTGGGCGGACGACCTGGCCCGGGCGGCCGGGGAGACGGTCTACCTGGGCGTGCTGCACCAGCAGGGCGTGCTGATCGTGCACCACGTGTTCCGGCCCGACGACACCCGGCAAGTGCTGGAGGTCGGTTCGATGCAGCCGCTGCACAGCACCGCGATCGGCAAGGTGCTGGTGGCCTACGACCCGGTCGCGCGCGGGGAGTTGGGCGACGGGCCGTACGAGCCGTACACCCTGCGGACGTTGACCGAGGCGAGCGACCTGGACGCCGAGTGCGCGCTGATCCGCGAGCGCGGCTGGGCGGACTCCGTCGAGGAGACCTGGGAGGGCGTGGCCTCGATCGCCGCGCTGATCCAGGACCGGCGGCGCAATCCGGTGGGCGCGGTGTGCATCAACGGCCCGGTGGAGCGGATCTGTGAGGACGGCTTCGTGAAGCCCTCGCTGGTGGCCTCGGTGCGCAGCGCGGCGCGGGCGATCTCCCGCGACCTGGGTGCCGGGCGGTTCTGAGAAACGCGGTCACATCGTCACGCTGAGGCGCGGACGGGCATGGAGCCTGTCCGCGCCTTGGCGTTTTGTCCGGTTTCGGGCCGCTCCGCTCGGTAACTTCGGGGGACGGGTCGAGGCGAGGGTCACAGCTGCGTAACCCCGCCTTGACGTGGGGGCAACCTGGGGAGGAAGCTTCCGCATGACGGTCGACATTGTCGAACGATGGCCGGGGAGATCACTCCCCCAGTGCGCTCACCCGCACAGCGATCGACCGGCCGCCCACCCCCACCCGCACCTCCGGGCCATATGGACAAGGGAGTCTTTGTGTCCGCGTTCTCCAACGGCGACGTTTTCGTCGGCGAAACCCTCGGCACCGCCGCGCTGATACTCCTCGGCGGTGGCGTCTGCGCCGCCGTGACCCTCAAGAAGTCGAAGGCCGTCAACGCCGGCTGGCTGGCGATCACCTTCGGCTGGGGATTCGCGGTCCTCATCGCCGCCTACATGTCGGCTCCGAAGTCCGGCGCCCACCTCAACCCGGCCGTCACCATCGCGCTCGCCGTCAAGAGCGGCGACTGGAGCCAGGTGCCGCTCTACATCGGCTCGCAGCTGCTCGGCGCGATCATCGGCGCCGTGCTGGTCTGGGCGACCTACCTCGGACAGTTCAACGCCAACGAGGAGCCCACCCTCGGCATCTTCTCGACCGGGCCCGAGATCCGGAACCCGTTCCAGAACGTGCTCACCGAGGTCATCGGCACCTTCGTGCTCTGCTTCGCGATCCTCACCATCGGGACCAACTCCGGCCTCTCCCAGTCCGGCACCGGCACCCTGATGGTCGCCTTCACCGTCGTCGGCATCGGCCTCTCGCTGGGCGGCCCGACCGGCTACGCGATCAACCCGGCCCGTGACCTCGGCCCGCGCATCGCCCACGCCCTGCTGCCGATCCCCAAGAAGGGCGGCTCCGACTGGTCGTACGCCTGGGTCCCGGTCGTCGGCCCGATCATCGGCGGCCTCGCGGCCGGCGGCGTCTACAACGCCCTCTTCTAAGGGGCCCCTGCCGAAGGGCAGAGTCGGACCCGCCGAGCACACGGGGACCGGCCACCGCGTCGGACCCACCCACCCCGTACCCCGAACTCTTGAGCCGAGGACCCTCATGACCTCCACCGGTAACTACATCGCCGCGATCGACCAGGGCACCACCTCCAGCCGCTGCATCATCTTCGGCGCCGACGGCCGGATCGTCGCCGTCGACCAGCAGGAGCACCGGCAGATCTTCCCGCAGCCCGGCTACGTCGAGCACGACGCCGCCGAGATCTGGACCCGGGTGCAGTCGGTCGTCCGCGGTGCGCTGGAGAAGGCCGGCCTGACCAAGGACGACATCCGCGCGATCGGCATCACCAACCAGCGCGAGACCACCGTCCTGTGGGACAAGAACACCGGTGAGCCGGTGCACAACGCGCTGGTGTGGCAGGACACCCGCACCGAGGCGCTCTGCCGCGAGCTGGGCCGCAACGTCGGCCAGGACCGCTTCCGCCGCGAGACCGGCCTCCCGCTGGCCAGCTACTTCGCCGGCCCGAAGATCCGCTGGCTGCTGGACAACGTCGAGGGCCTGCGCGAGCGCGCCGAGGCCGGCGACATCCTGTTCGGCACCATGGACACCTGGGTGATCTGGAACCTCACCGGCGGTGTCAACGGCGGCAAGCACGTCACCGACGTGACCAACGCCAGCCGCACCATGCTGATGAACCTCAAGACGCTCGCCTGGGACGAGAGCATCGCCGAGTCGATGGGCGTGCCGATGGCCGTCCTGCCGGAGATCCGCTCCTCCGCCGAGGTCTACGGCGAGGCCGTCGGTGACCTGGCCGGCGTCCCGGTCGCCTCCGCGCTCGGCGACCAGCAGGCCGCGCTGTTCGGCCAGACCTGCTTCGACGAGGGCGAGGCCAAGTCCACCTACGGGACCGGCACCTTCCTGCTGCTCAACACCGGCGAGAAGATCGTCAACTCGTACCACGGCCTGCTGACCACCGTCGGCTACCGGATCGGCGACCAGGCCCCGGTGTACGCGCTCGAAGGCTCGATCGCCGTCACCGGCTCGCTCGTCCAGTGGCTGCGCGACCAGCTCGGCATCATCTCCACCGCCGCCGAGATCGAGACCCTCGCCAACACGGTCGAGGACAACGGCGGCGCCTACTTCGTCCCGGCCTTCTCCGGC
Source organism: Streptomyces sp. 1114.5 (assembly GCF_003635085.1). Lineage (NCBI taxonomy): Bacteria > Bacillati > Actinomycetota > Actinomycetes > Kitasatosporales > Streptomycetaceae > Streptomyces > Streptomyces sp. 1114.5. The sequence continues at coordinate 1,433,537 of NZ_RBXE01000002.1, read as the reverse complement.
CTGTTCGCCCCGTACTGGCGCTCCGACGCCCGCGGTGTGATCGCCGGCCTGACCCGGTACGTCACCAAGGGCCACCTGGCCCGGGCCGTTCTGGAGGCCACCGCCTGGCAGACCCGCGAGGTCGTCGACGCCATGCAGAAGGACTCCGGGGTCGAGCTCACCGCCCTCAAGGTCGACGGCGGCATGACCAGCAACAACCTGCTCATGCAGAACATCGCCGACGTCCTGGACGCCCCGGTCGAGCGCCCGTACGTGGCCGAGACCACCGCCCTCGGCGCCGCCTACGCAGCGGGTCTCGCCGTCGGCTTCTGGAACGACCTCGACACCCTGCGGGCCAACTGGCACCGCGCCGCCGAGTGGACCCCGCGCATGGACGAGGCCACCCGGGAGCGTGAGTACAAGAAGTGGCTCAAGGCCGTGGAGCGCACCATGGACTGGGTGGAGGAAGAAGAGGACAACTGACCGAAAAGCCGGTCGGGGCCCCGTGCCCCGGCCGGCTGCCCGCTGTTCCGGCAACGGGCGTCACTGTGTTTCACCGGCCCGCCGCACCGGGCCGACCGGCCTCTCCCGGAGGGGCCGCACCGCACACGAGAGGAGTAACGGCGCCGCTCGACCCGCGCGCCGTACACAACCACCATGGCAACCATCCCGACCCTGGGCGCCGAGCGCACCGCCGGCCGCACCGCCTCCCGCGCCGAGACCCGTGAACTGCTCGGCAAGGCCACCTACGACCTGCTGGTGATCGGGGGCGGCATCCTCGGCACGGCCGTCGCCTGGACCGCGTCCCAGGCCGGTCTGAAGGTCGCCATGGTCGACGCCGGCGACTTCGCCGGTGCCACCTCCAGCGCCTCCTCCAAGCTCGTCCACGGCGGCCTGCGCTACCTGCAGACCGGCGCCGTCAAGCTCGTCGCGGAGAACCACAAGGAGCGCCGCGCGCTCTCCACCGACGTGGCCCCGCACCTGGTCAACCCGCTGACCTTCTTCGTGCCGGTCTACAAGGGCGGCCCGCACGGCGCCGCCAAGCTCGGCGCCGGCGTCTTCCTGTACTCGGCGCTGTCCGCCTTCCGCGACGGCATGGGCCGGGTCTCCACCGCCGCGCACGCCGCCCAGCAGGTGCCCGCGCTGCGCACCGAGGGCCTGCGCTCGGTGGCCGTCTACGGCGACCACCAGATGAACGACTCCCGCGTCGCCGTGATGACCGTGCGCGCCGCCGTCGACGCCGGCGCCGTGGTGCTCAACCACGCCGAGGTCACCGGGCTGCGCTTCACCGGCGGCCGGGTCACCGGTGCCGAGCTGCGCGACCGCCTGGACGGCAGCGAGTTCGGCGTCAACGCCCGCCTGGTGCTCAACGCCACCGGCCCGTGGGTCGACCACCTGCGCAAGATGGAGGACGCCGGCGCCGCGCCGTCGATCCGCCTCTCCAAGGGCGCCCACGTCGTGGTCAAGCGCCGCTCGCCGTGGCGCGCCGCGCTGACCATCCCGATCGACAAGTACCGCGTCTCCTTCGCCATCCCGTGGGAGGACCACGTCCTGCTCGGCACCACCGACGAGGAGTACACCGGCGACCCGAAGGACGTCCGGGCCACCGACGCGGACATCGACCAGATCATGGGCGAGGCCGCGCACGCGATCCGCGACGAGCACCTCGACCGCGACCTGATCACCTACTCCTTCGCCGGCCTGCGGGTGCTGCCCGGCGGCCCGGGCGACACCGCCGCCGCCAAGCGCGAGACGGTCGTCACCGAGGGCCGCGGCGGCATGCTGTCGGTCTCCGGCGGCAAGTGGACCACCTACCGGCACATCGGCCGCACCGTGCTGGAGAAGCTGGCCCACGTGCCCGGCACCAGCCTCGGCGAGGACATGTCCCCGATCGCCCCGACCGTCCCGCTGCCGGGCGTCGGCGCGCCGAACGCGGTGGCGCACCGCCTGCTGATCGACCGGGAGCCGGGCTCGCGGATGGAGCCGCTGGTCGCCAAGCACCTGGCCAGCCACTACGGCACGCTCTCCTTCGAGATCGCCCGCATGATCGACGAGAACCCGGAGCTCGGCCGGCCGATCCACGAGGACGGCCCGGACGTCTGGGCGCAGGTCGCCTACGCGGCCGAGAACGAGTGGGCGTACACGGCGGACGACGTGCTGCGCCGCCGCACCACGATGACCGTGCGCGGGCTGGACACGCCGGAGATCCGGGCCGAGGTCGAGGCCTTTCTCGCGAAGCGTGGGGCCAAGTAAGCAGGGCCTTTGCTGCGGGCGGGCGTTCGGGGTTTCCCCGGGCGCCCGCCCGCTGCTTTGAACGCCGAGGGGCGGCACCCGTACCGTCCCGGGTGCCGCCCCTTCGCCGGGTACGGCGGCTAGATGATCAGGCTCAGCGGCAGGATCAGGGCGATGGCGACGACCGAGATCACCGTCTCCATCACCGACCAGGACTTCAGCGTCTGGCCGACGCTCATCCCGAAGTACTCCTTCACCAGCCAGAAGCCGGCGTCGTTGACGTGCGAGAAGAAGAGCGAGCCGGCGCCGATCGCCAGCACCAGCAGGGCCGCGTGGGTCGAGGACATGGTCGCGGCGAGCGGGGAGACGATGCCGGCCGCGGTGATCGTGGCGACCGTCGCCGAGCCGGTGGCCAAGCGGATCAGGACGGCGATCAGCCAGCCCAGCAGCAGCGCGGAGATGTGCCACTTGCCGGACCACTCGCTCACCGCGTTGCCGACGCCCACGTCGATCAGGGTCTGCTTGAAGCCGCCGCCCGCGCCGACGATGAAGACGATGCCCGCGATCGGGCCGAGCGACTTGCCGACGGTGTCGGAGATCCGGGCCCGGTCGAAGCCGGCCGCCGCGCCGAGGGTGACCATGCCGAGCAGGGTCGCGGCGAGCAGGGCGATCAGTGGGGAGCCGATGAAGTCGAACACCCGCTGGCCCATCGCCTTCGGGTCGTCGATCAGCACGTCGGCCAGCGCCTTGCCGAGCATCAGCACGACCGGCAGCAGGATGGTCGCCAGCACCGCGCCGAAGGACGGGGTGCGGTCGGGCTTGGCCGACTCCTCGGGAGCGGTGGCGGCCGGGATCTCCAGCGGGCCGACCCAGCGCTCGGCGACCCGTGCGAACACCGGACCGGCGACGATCAGGGTCGGGACGGCGATCAGCAGGCCGAGCGCCAGGGTGACACCGAGGTCGGCCTTCAGCGCGTCGACGGCGACCAGCGGGCCCGGGTGCGGGGGCACCAGGCCGTGCAGCACGGACAGGCCGGCCAGGGCCGGGATGCCGACCCGCAGCAGCGGCACGTTGCCGCGGCGGGCGACCAGCAGCACGATCGGGATCAGCAGGACGACGCCGACCTCGAAGAACAGCGGCAGGCCGAGCACGGCGGCGATCAGCGCCATCGCCCAGGGCAGTGCCCGGTTGCCCGTACGGGAGAGCACGGTGTCCGCGATGATGTTCGCGCCGCCGGAGTCGGCGAGCAGCTTGCCGAGCATCGCGCCGAGGCCGATCAGCAGGCCGACACCGGCCACGGTGGAGCCGAAGCCGGTGGAGAAGCTGCTCAGCAGCTTGTCGAAGGGGGCGCCCGCGACGGCGGCCAGCAGGCCGGAGCCGAGCGTGAGGGCGAGGAACGGGTGGAGCTTCAGCTTGGTGATCAGCAGGACGATCGCACCGATGCTGAGGAGCACCGCGATCAGCAGCCTGGTGTCGCTGCCGGTGTGCGGCAGGGCCGGTGGGGCGGCCGCCAGCAGGGTGGGGGCAAATCTCACGCGAGGTCTCCATTGACGGGCCGCAGCAGCGCCACGGCCATCTCGACGAGTTCTTCGGGGGACGGGCCCACGTCCAGGACGGCGCCGCGCTCGTCCGCCTCCAGGGGTTCCAGGGCGGCGTACTGCGAGTCGAGCAGCGACGTCGGCATGAAGTGGCCGGTGCGGTGGCTGAGCCGGTCCTCGACCAGCTCGTGACCACCGCTGAGGTGCAGGAAGAAGGCACCCGGGCAGGCCGCGCGCAGGGTGTCGCGGTAGCGGTGCTTCAGCGCCGAGCAGGTGACCACACCGCCGGTGCCGGCCTCGGTCCGCTCCTTGAGCCAGCCGCCGATGGCGCGCAGCCAGGGGGCGCGGTCCTCGTCGTCCAGCGGGGTGCCGGCCGACATCTTGGCGATGTTGGCCGCCGGGTGGAAGTCGTCCGCCTCGGCATAGGGGAAGCCGAGGCGGTCGGCCAGCAAGCGGGCCAGGGTGGTCTTCCCGACGCCCGAGACGCCCATCACCACGATGGTGAGGGGGGTCTGCGGGAGGTCGTGGTTCTCGACGCTGAGAGCCATGGGGTGGTGCTCCTTCGTTGCCTGGCCGCCACTATCGCTTCAAAGATATGACGTATTCAAGACCCGGAAACCAAATCGTCATACTTTTGAGCTGTGGGCTCGATCGCACGGGCGGCGGCCGGGTCGGAGCAGGACGCGGCCTCGGAGGGGGCCCCGGAGGGGGCGCGCCGCCGCCGACCACGGGGTGGCCGTCTACGCTGGGCGGATGGAGATCCAGGGGCTGCCCGGGCGGCTGCTTGACGAACTCGGGCCGGCGATCGCGTCGGGGGAGATTCCCGAGGGTGCGGTGCTGCGCGGGGAGGAGCTGGAGGAGCGGTTCGGGGTGTCCCGGACGGTCGTCCGCGAGGCGGTGCGAATCCTGGAGGGGATGCGCCTGGTGGCCTCCCGGCGAAGGGTCGGGATCACCGTGCAGCCGAAGTCGCTGTGGGACGTCTTCGACCCGATGGTCATCCGCTGGCGCCTGGCCGGGGCGGACCGGCCCGCCCAGCTGCGCTCGCTCGGCTCACTGCGGGTCGCCGTCGAGCCGGCCGCGGCGGCGCTCGCCGCGGTCCACGCCAGCGATGACGACCGGCGTCAACTGAGCTCACTGGCCGTCGAGTTGACGGTCTCCGCGCGGGACGCGGACCTGGCCACCTTCCTCGGGCACGACATCGCCTTCCACGCCCTGGTGCTGCGCGCCTCCGGCAACGAGATGTTCGCCCACCTCGGGGACACCGTGGGGGCGGTGCTCACCGGGCGGACGGAGTACCATCTGATGCCGCATCAGCCCGAGCCGTACGCGATCCGGCTGCACCGCGAGGTCGCCGACGCGATCTGCTCGGGGCACGCCGACGAGGCCGAGCAGGCGATGCGGACGATCGTGACGGGGGCGCTCGCGGAGCTCAACCAGCAGTTGGGCTGAGCCCCGGCCGACTGCCGGCAGGTCGGGTGCTACCGCCGGCCGGACGGTCGCTGCTGCCCGGATGGCACGATTTGGCGGCAGTTCGGCGGATTCGGACGCATAGTCCTGGTTCTGCGGGGCAGAGTGAGCCGAAGGGGCGCCTTTCGTATGCGCCCGTTCCGTGTCCGCTACCGAGACCGTCGCCGAATCCGCGCCTGGGGGTCGCTCGATGTCCGTGCCACGCCGCCGTCGCCGCCTGCCCGACGAGGTGCGCGCCGCCGCTGTCCGGGCGGTGCTGTGCCTCTCCTTCACCCTGGTGGGCGTGGTCGTCGCGACGCTGGCCTCGTACGCGGGCAGTTGGATGCTGACACCCGCGCTGCTGGCCATGGGGGTCGGGGTGTTCGGCACCATGTGGTGCCTGCTGGAGATCGTGATCTCGCGCCAGGTCGCCGCCCAGCGGATGCGGGCGCCGGGCTCCGCGCACCCGATGGCGGGCGGGCGGGCGCCCGCGGAGCCGCTGGCCGCCCGGCCGTTCCCCCGGTCCAACTCGTCGGTGTACCTGGACCCGTACCAGCAGCCTCAGCCGTACCAGCCACCTCAGCCGCAGCGGCGCCCGCCGCAGCAGCCTCGGCTGCCGACCGCCCGGCCCTGAGCGCGGGCGGCCGGTCCGTGGGTGGCCGGCCCGGGGGCGGAGGTCAGAGCGGGAGCGCCCGGTAGTGGGTGGTGACCCGGCGGTCGTCGCCCAGGACGTGGAAGGCGAGCATCGGCGGGTGGTCGAAGGCGATGCCGCGCCCGCCCTCGCAGGGCAGGGTGACGGTGGAGACCACACCGGGGGCGACCAGCAGCGGCAGGCCGGCGAAGGTGGTCGCGGCGGAGGTGTGGGAGTGTCCGCAGAGCAGGGCGGCGACCCGGGGGTGGCGGCCCAACACCCGTGCCAGGCCTTCCTCGCCGAACTGGCGGATCTCGTCGACGTACGGCAGGTGCAGCTCGACCGGCGGGTGGTGGAAGGCGACCAGGGCGGGCAACTCGGTGCGTCCGGTGGTGAGTTGCTCGTCGAGCCAGTCCAACGTCTGTTCGTCCAGCAGGCCGTCGTGCTGCCCGGGTATGGACGAGTCGAGCATCAGCACGTCGGCGCCGGGGAGGCGGTGCATCCGGTTGATCGGCCCCTCCCCCGGCCCCTCCCCCGGTGCCTCCGCCGACGTCTCCGCCGACGCCTCGCCCAGCAGGACCTCGCGGTACGGCGCCCGGGAGTCGTGGTTGCCGGGACAGATGAGCACCGGGTGCCGGGAGGTCAGCACCTTCGCCACCTGCTCGTACTCCTCGGGCAGGCCTTGGTCGGCGAGGTCGCCGGTGACCAGCACCGCGTCCAGCGGGCCGGGCAGGGCGTTGAGGTACGCCATCACCTGCTCGGCCCGCCGCCGGGCGCGCTTGCCGCCGTCCCGGCGGTGGACCTGGCCGAGATGGATGTCACTGAGGTGCGCGATCGTCAGCATGGTGATCACGCTAGCCAGTTCACGCCTGCGCGGGAACCTCCGCTGGGCGCTTGAACATTCGGGTGGCGGTGATCTCGCCGTGGATGGCCGGGCCGTCCGGGTCCGGTGCGGCGGGCAGGCCCGGGCGCAGGTGCTCCTCGACGGAGATGTACTTGAGGCCGGCCCGCAGGTCGGCGTCGTTGCGCAGTCGGATCACCAGCGGGAACTCGGCGAGCGCGGTGGTGTCGAACAGGCCTGTGGTGTAGATGAGTTGGACGCCGAGCGCATCGGCCACGGCGCGCTGGAGCTCCAGCAGGTAGGTGGCGTTGGCGCGGCCGATCGGATTGTCCAGGAAGAGCGTGCCGGCGTGCCGCAGCTGGGACTGGCCGCGGTCGTTGGCGCGCAGCGCGGCCATCGTGCAGTACAGGGCGATGGCCGCGGTGAGCAGCTGGCCGCCGGAGAAGACGTCGGACATCTGGCCGACGCCGACCCGCTCGGCGCGCAGCACCGCGTCGGGCTTGAGGATCTCGACGCTGACGCCCTTGGGGCCGATCGCCGCGGCGACCCCGCGCAGCAGCAGGGACATCCCGTCGCGGCGCAGGTCGCTGTTCTTCCGGACGGCGGCGCGGGTGGCTTCGTCGATGACCTCGCCGAGGCGTTCCACCAGGGTGGCGTGGTCCGGGTCCTCGAAGCGGATCCGGAGGAACTCCTGGCCGGACCACTCCCCCAGGCCCTCGGGCAGCCGGGAGAGGCGCTGGGCGGCGCGCAGGGTGGTGAGCGAGGACTCGACCAGGCCGCGCAGGCGGTCCACGATCGAGCCGCGGTTCTTCTCCAGCTGGGCGAGCTCGTCGGTGAGCACGCGCAGCCGGGGCGCGAAGGCGGCGGCCCAGGCGGCGGCGTGCTCGGGCAGGGCGGAGGCGGGCAGTTCGCGGATCTGCTGGCGGGCCGGGGTGCGGACGGCCTCGTAGCGGGCGGCGTTGGCGTGCCGGACGAGGGCGTCGGCGGTGTCGCGGACGGCGAGTTCGGCGGAGGACAGCTCGCCGGCGGCGGTGCGCAGGCTGCGGCGGGCCTCGGTGGCGGCGGTGCGGGCCTCGCCGAGCGAGCCCAGGTACGGCTCGACCGGGTCGTCCGGGTCCTCCTGGTGGTCGCGCAGGCCGTCGCGCAGCTGGCCGGCCAGCTCGTCGAAGTCGGCGGCGGCGGACTGGGCGGTGTCGAAGGTGCGCTGCAGGTCGGCGTGCGCGGTGCGGGCGGCGTCCAGGGCCTCGCGGCGTTCGGCGAGCCGGCTGGTGGCGGTGCGCAGCAGGGCCTGGGCGTGCTCGGGGTCGGTGGGGACGAGGTCCTCGGGCAGCTCGGTGTGCGCCTCGCCGTCGGCGGGGGCGGAGCGCTCGGCCTCGCCGCGCAGGCGGCCGAGCTGCTCGCTGGCGGCGGCGGAGCGGGCCTCGATGGTGGCGACCAGTTCCTCGGCGCGGGCGGCGGCGGCCTGGCGGGCCGGGCCGTCTGCGCCGTCGGGGCTGCCGAGGAGTTCCTCGGCGCGGGTGCGCACCTTGTTGGTGAGGCGGTCGAGTTCGGCCGCGGCGGCGGCCTCGTCGCCCTCGGCGCGGGCCTGTTCGGCGCGCAGGTCGGCGCCGACGCCGACCTTCTCGTACAGCTGGGAAGCGGCGCGGTAGGCCTCGCGCAGGGCGGGCAGTGCGGCGGGGGCGGTGTCGGCGGGCTCGTCGGTCTGTTCGGCGGCAGGGATCTCGGCGCGTTCGGCGCGCAGGGCGCGGGCCGTACGGCGGGCGTCGTCGGCGGCGCGCTGGGCGGCGCGGCGGTCCTCGTCGCAGGTGCGGGCTCGTTCGGCGCACAGGGCCTGGCGGCGGTCGCACTCGGCGGCGTCCTCGGCGAGTTCGCGTTGGCGGCGGGCCCAGTTGGCGCGCTCGCGCAGGCGGAAGGCGAGGCCGGAGAGGGCGTCGGCGCGGCGGCGGGCGCGCTGGGCGGCCTCGCGGTGCTCCTCGTGGACAGCGGCGGCGGTGGCGTGGTCGGTCTCGGCCTCGTCGTGGTCGGCGCGCAGGGTGGCCAGGGTGGCGGCGGCCTGTTCGGCGTGCTCGCGGGCGGCTTCGGCGGCGGCGGCGAGTTCGGCGAGCGTGCCGGGCGGGCAGCTGGCGTGCCAGGAGGCGAGGCGGGCGGCGAGGGCGCGGTCGGCGCCGAGGCGGCCGGCGAGTTCGCGGATGTGCTCCTCGCGGGCGCTCGCCCGGGCTCGCAGGTCGCGGCGCTCGCCGTCGGCGGCGGACTCGTCGTGCATGGCCGGGTTCGGCGGCACGAGGAAGAAGGCGGGCTCGTCGGTGATCGGGGCGATCAGGGAGGCGGCGGCGCCGACGGCGACGGTGGAGCGCGGCAGCAGGGCGGCGGCCTGCAACGCCTCGCGGGCGCGTTCCAGCGAGGACGGGTCAGTGACGACCACGCCGTCGACGAGTTCGGGGCGGGCGGCGAGGATCGCCTCGTGGTCGGCCGGGTCGACGGACTGGGCGAGGTAGCGCCAGCCGGGCAGGGCCGGGATGCCGTGCTCGGCGAGGTACTCGACGGTGGCCAGCACGTCGGGGCCGGGCGGCAGCAGGCCGCCGTCGCCGAGGGCGGCGAGGATGCGGGCGTCGTCGGCGGCGGCCGTACGGAGGTCGAACAGGGTGCGTTCGGCGGTGGCGATGGCCTCGTCGAGGAGTTCGCGCAGGTACTCGGCGTTGCGGTCGAGGACGGCGGGGGTGAGGAAGCCGGCGTCCTCGTCGGCGCCTGACCCGTCTTCGCTCCAATCAGTGGGTGCCGGGGTGAGGGAGAGCAGGTCGGCGAGGCGCTGTTCGGTGGCGAGCAGGGCGGCGGTGCGCTGTTCGGCGGCCAGCGCGCGGGCGGCGTCCTTGCGGGCGTCGCCGGCGCGTTCGGCGGCGAGTTCGGCGCGGGCGGTGGCGGCGGCGGTCTCGCGCAGCCGGGTGGCGCAGGCCTCGGCGGCCGTACGGGCCTGGGCGAGTGCGGCGGTGGCGGCCTTCTCGACGTCGGCGGCGTGCAGCGCGGCGCGGGCCGGGTCCACGTCGCCGTCGGCGTCGATGAAGCCGGCCGTGACGGCGGCCTCGGTCTCCTGCTCGACCTCGGCGAGGCGCTGGCGCAGGTGCTCGGCCTCGCTGCGGGCCTTCTGGGCGGCGGTGGCGGCCTCGGTGGCGTCGGACTGGGCCTTGCCGCCGTCCTCCTGGAGTTCGCCGGCGCGCTGTTCCTCGGTGTCGGCGCGGGACTCGGCGGCCGCGGCGGCGGCTTCCAGGGCGCGGGCGAGCGCGGTGGCGGCGCGGGCGCGGGCGGCGAGCGCGGGGGCGGCGTCCAGTTCGGCCTCGCGGATGGCGGCGGCGACCCGGGCGACCCGGTCGGCGGCGGCGCGCTGGCGCAGGACCGCCTCGGCGGCCTGCCAGGCGGCGTGCAGGGTGCGGGCGTCGATGAGTTCGCGGCGCAGCGCGGCGGCCTCGGCGGTGGCCGCGGTGAGGCTCAACGTGGCGTGCCGGTAGGTGAGTTCGTCGGCGATGAGGGTGTGCCGGGTGCGGTCGGCCTCGGCGGCGGTGACGGCGCTCGCGGCGGCGGCGACCTCGATGGCGAGGTCCTGGGCGCGGTCGCGTTCGGCGCCGGTGCGGGAGGCGAGGGCGTGGGCGAGGCGGCGGGTGCGGCGTTCGGCGGTGCGGTGGGCCTCGCGGACGGTCTCGCGGGCGGTGGTGGCCTCGGCGATGCGCTCCAGGAGGTCCAGGGAGCCGGCAGTGAAGTCGCGTTCGGCGGTGAGTTCGGCGCGGCGTCCGAGCTTGGCGGCGAAGCCGTGGACGAGGTCGGCGAGGCCGTCGGTGTCCCGGGTGTCGGTGACGGCGCGCAGCAGCAGGTCGGTGAAGTCGCTGTCGTGCTTGACCGCGAAGAGGCCGGCCGCCTCGCCCTCGTCGGCGTTCATCTCGCGCTGGTAGCGGAAGAGTTCGGGGTCGAGGCCGAGTTCGCCGAGGTGTTCCGTCCAGCGGTCGTGGCCGTCCTCGAAGACCAGGTCGAGGTACGGGTGGGCCTTGCCGGCCTCGGTGAGGGCGTCGCGGAAGCCCTTCATGGTGCGGCGGCGGCCGCGGGCCTTCTGGTCTCCGGCCAGGCTGACCCGCTCGGCGACCGGCAGGGAGTCGAGGGTGAGGCCGGGGCCGGGGCGGAAGGAGTACCAGGTCTCGGCGAACTTGCGCGGGTCGGAGGAGACCTGGCGGCCGCGCCACTCGCTGACCTTGCCGACCACGATCAGTTCGCCGGTGACGGTGTGCTGCCACTCCAGGGCGACGTGGCCGCAGTCGTCGGCGAGCAGGAACTTGCGCAGCACGCCGGAGCTGGCGCCGCCGAGGGTGTTGCGGTGGCCGGGGAGCATGACCGAGAAGATCAGCTTGAGCAGGACGGACTTGCCGCCGCCGTTCTCCAGGAAGAGCACGCCGGCCGGGGCGGGTCGGCGGACCGGGCCGTCCGGGTCCTCGCCGAACAGGCCGATCTGCTGCGGGGCCGGGTCGGCGACGGGCTCGCCGACGCCGCGCAGGTCGAGCACCGTGTCGGCGTAGCGGGCGCCGGCCGGTCCGATCGAGTAGAGGCGGACCCGGTTGAGCTCGTACATGTGCGGCGGTTCTCCGTGGCTTCCGTGGCTGGGGGTTGTCAGAACTCGGGGGCTGGGGGTCAGGACTCGGGGGTTGGGGTTGTCAGGACTCGGGTGTCAGGACTCGGACGTCGGAGCTCGGGCGTCAGAGCGAGTGGAACGGCAGGCCGGCGTCGGCGACCAGTTCGTCGGAGGTGTCCGGCGGCAGCAGGCTGGCGGTGCCGTCGGAGACCGGGACGACGCCCAGGTCGAGCAGTTCGGCCATGGCCGCACTGCCGGCCAGGTCGCGGACCTGGAGCTGGTAGCGGGCGGTGGTGCGGTAGGTGCCGCCGGAGTCGTCGGAGACCTTCTGCAGGAAGCCGGAGTCGACCAGGAACATCACGGCCTTGGCGACGATGCCGATGGTGGAGCCGGAGAGCCGGCGGGCGTCCTTGGTGGCGCCGGTGGCGGTGCGCCGGGCCCAGACCCGCCAGGCGGCCTCCAGGCCGGGGGCGTCGGACTGCGGGTCGGTGTTGGCGCCGGCGGCGTCGGCCTGCTCCTCCAGGCGGCGGCAGGCCTGGCGGACGAAGGAGTCGACGCCGTTGACGGTGATCCGGCCGAGGTAGGTGTCGTCGGCGAGGTCCTCGGGGCGGGGGAAGGCCATCGCGGCGACGGCCAGGTGGGCCAGGCCGTGCAGGAAGCGGTCGGTGGACTCGGAGGCGGCGCGGCGCGAGTAGTCGCCCATCCGGACGGCGAACAGCGAGTCCTCGGCGGCGGCCACGGCCATGCCGGCGCGCGGCGAGACCTCCAGGACGACCAGGCCCATGCCGGTGGCGATGGCGTCGGCGAGCCGGGCGAACGGCGGGTCCTCGCGGTGGCGGCGCACCAGCTCGGTGTACTCGGCGTCCCGGGCGGGCAGCAGCTTGGCCTGGAGGCCGAAGGAGACCAGCCGGGCGGCGTCGGCGACGTCGGCCGGGGTGATCGGCGCCGGGGCCGCGGGTTCGGTCTCGGCCGCCCAGGACGTGTCGTGGTGGGTCGTCACGGGCGGGGCTCCTCGGGGGTGGCGGTGGTACGGGTGTTCCGGTGGTGCGTCATGGCCGGTCAGCCAGCGTCCTTGCGGTCGGCGGCCATGCCGACCGCGTCGAGCAGGGCGCTGCCGACGATCAGGTCCGCGCCGCCGAACTCCGGGTCGCGCAGCGGGGTGCCGTCGTCCACGGCGAACAGCAGCCGCTCCTCGCCCTGGCGGTAGGCGGTGCCGACCGGCGGGCTGGCCGCGTGCACGGCGAGCAGGGCGACCAGGTACGGCAGGTCCGGGTCCTGCTTGCGGGCGTCGGCGAGCAGGCCGGAGAGCCGACGGGGGGCGTCCGGGGGCAGGTCGAGCAGGACCAGGGCGGACTCCAGCTGGGCCTCGGAGAAGCGGCTGTCGTCCGGGGTGGCGACGAGGTCCGGGTCGGGCAGCTCGGCGCCGAGGTGCTCGCGTTCGACCGGCGGGGTGAGCAGCAGGTCGACCAGGTCGGCGACCCGGACGGAGACCGGGGTGCGCAGCCCGACGCCGCGGGCGAAGAAGGCGCCGGTGGGGCGGACGGCCTGCTCCACCGGCAGCCGCAGAACGGGGGCGAGCAGCTGCCCGTACAGGTCGATGCCGCTGCGGGCGCCGGGGGTGGCGAAGGCCTGCCGGTCCTGCTCGGCGCGGAACAGCGGGCCGGCCTCCAGGAGGCGGGTCTGCAGCTGGGTGTGGCGGCGGATGCAGTCCTTGACGATGTCGACGAGTTCGGCGGCGCGGCGCTTGTGTTCCGGGTCCTCGGCCTCGTCGCGGGCCTTGCGGATGTTGGTGAGAATCGCGTTCTCGTGCCGGTAGCGGTCCGCGATGTGGTCCAGCGCCTCCTCGATGAGGTCCGGGACGGCGCGCATCCAGTCGACGGCCCGGACGTTGCGGCGGGTGGCGTCGAGGGCGCGGCGCAGCGTCTCGGCGTACTGGACGGTGCGGTAGCGGGCCTGCTCGGCGGCGAGCTGGGCGTCGGCCAGGCGGCCCCGGCGGATCAGCACCTCCAGTTTGACCTCGGCGGCGATCTGGGCGGAGGTGACGTCGGTGTCGAGCGCGCCGACCAGGACGTTGACCGCCTCGTCCGTGGTGCGCAGGTAGACCCCGCCGTCGGGCCCGGGGACCTCCTCGATGAGCTTGAAGTCGTAGTCGCGGCGCACGTACTCGCCGTCGGCGCCGAAGGTGCCGTAGACGGCGCGGAAGCCGCGGTCCACGCTGCCGACGTTGATCAGCGACTCCAGCACCCAGCGGGCCACCCGCTCGTGCTCGACGGCGGGGCGGCCGGCGGCCTGGGCGGCGACCCTGGGCAGCAGGCGGGCCAGGACCAGCTCGCGGTCTGCCCCGGTGTCGAAGTCCATGTTCAGGGTGACCAGGTCGATCGCGGCGAGGCCGACCTCGGCCATCGCGTAGCCGCCGTACTCGCCGGCCAGGTTGACCTTGCGGTTGTCCAGGTCGTGCAGCGGGGCGGTACAGGCCAGCGCCTTGAGCCGGCGGGCCAGGCCCTCGTCGGCGGCGGGGCCGGGCGCGGGGCGCACGGCGGCCGGGCCGGCGGGCCGGAGGCCGGGCTCGATGGGCGGGTCTGCGATGGCGGTCACGGGGGACAAGATTAGAGGTTCGCACCGACATCGACCGAAACGGACCTTGCGGGCGGACGGAGCGGCAGGTGGGCCGCCCTCCGGGGGGCGATTTCAGAACGCGGTTTCGACGGGATTCCGCCATTCTCGAACCGACCTTCGAGAAACCGGTGAGGACGGCGCAATGGTTCGGTGATGATCGACCTATGATCACCCGACTGGCCAAAGTGGGCCTCGCTGCCGCGCTGTCCGTGACCACCCTCACCGCCGGCGCCGTGGCCTCCGCCGCCGCGGCTTCCACCGCCACGGTATCGACCTCCGCGCAGCACGTGACCGTGTCGCAGAACGGCAACTACCCCGGCGGGTTCTTCACCTCCGGCAACATGTCGGCGAGCTGGGTGTCGGCCGGCACCGCCGCCCTCACCGGCTCGACGCACTTCACCGTCGACCTGCCGCCGGGCGTCACCACCGACGGCGCGATGTTCTACTCCACGCCGTACGACTACACCTTCACCGAGACGCTCTCCCCCGACGGCCGCCACCTGGAGGCCGTGCTCACCGGCACCCGGCCGGTCGGGAAGAGCGAGTTCATGAAGCTCAACCTGCGCACCACGCCCGGAGTGCCGATCACCGGCGTGATCACGGTGACCGCCGGCAACCCCAACGACACCGACCCGACCGGCCACATCTCCCGCTACGACCTCGGCACCGGCAGCTACCTGCCGGCGACCGTCCAGGCCGCCCCGGCCGTCACCGGGCTGGACACCACCACCGGCCCCGGTGCGGGCGGCACCGCGGTGACCGTCAGCGGCAGCAACCTCGCCCACGGCATGGTGCTGGTCGGCGGCGTCCCGGCGGCGGGCAGCTGCACCGACACCGCCTGCACGGTGACCACGCCGGCCGGCTCGGGCAGCGTCCCCGTGTCCGTGGTGACGCCCGGCGGCACCGCCACCGCGCCGGCGACGTACACCTACACGGTCTGACGCGCTCTCGACCGAAACCCGGTGCCCGGGCGCTTCGGCGCCCGGGCACCGCTGCGTTTCCGGGCCCCGGCGCCCCTGCGCTTCCGCACCCCGGCGCCCCTGCGCTTCCGCACTCCCAACCCTAGTTGAACATGTTCAAAAGAGGGGTCTAGAGTCGCTTCCGCGCAGGCGGGGCAAGGATCCGCCCGCAGTTCGGCATGCCCGGCGAGCCCGGCGTGCCGCCCGGCACGGAGGTGTACGAGGTGGACGAGGTGGACGAGGTCTACGAGACGGACGGCGAACCGGCGGTCGTCCTCCGCAGGGTCCGGCGCTGGTTGTGGTTCTTCCTGGTCTGCCTGGTTCTGAGCGGCCTCACCGCCTTCCCGCTGGAGACCGAGACCCGCTGGCTGGTCGACCTCGCGACCGGTCCGGCCGCCCCGCTGACCGACCACTTCCCCGCGGCGACGGCCTGGTTCCTGAGGGTCCACGAGGGCATCGTCGAGACCAACCGGCACTACCCCTTCCTGGCCTACGGCACCGACTGGCTGGCCTTCGCCCATCTGGTGATCGGCGCCGCCCTCTGGGGGCCGCTCAGGGACCCGGTCCGCAACATCTGGGTGATCCGCTGGGCGGCGCTCGCCTGCGGGGCCGTCATCCCGCTGGCACTGATCTGCGGGCCGCTGCGGGGAATCCCGCTGGTGTGGCGATTCATCGACATGTCGTTCGGAGTCTTCGGCGTCATTCCGCTGCTGATCGTGTTGCGGGCGCTGCGTCCGCTGGAACGTTCCTTCGCGGAACCAGCGCCCGCGAGCTGAGCCAGGACGGCCCGTACGCCCCGGGACAGCGCCGCCCCGGGGCGTACGGGGCGAGGTCGCGCGCCGTGGCGCCCTGTGGCGCCCGCCGCCGCCCGGGTCACGGACAACGGGCTTCATCCGCAGGCCCTACCATCTGGCTCAACAGCTGCTGGGAGGCGGACGGGCGTGGCCGATGCGGTGATCGATCTCAATGCGGACCTCGGCGAGGGATTCGGACGCTGGACGCTGACCGACGACGAGGCGCTGCTGTCCGTGGTGACCAGCGCCAACGTCGCCTGCGGCTTCCACGCCGGAGACCCCTCGACGATGCGCAGGGTCTGCGCCCTGGCCGCCGAACGCGGTGTCCGGATCGGCGCCCAGGTCTCCTACCGCGACCTGGCCGGCTTCGGCCGCCGCGCGATGGACGTCCCCCCGGACGAGCTCTCCGACGAGATCGCGTACCAGATCGGCGCCCTGCAGGTCTTCGCCCGCGCCGCCGGCTCCAAGGTCTCCTACGTCAAGCCGCACGGCGCCCTCTACAACCGCGTGGTCGCCGACTCCGAGCAGGCCGAGGCCGTGGTGGCCGGTGTGCTGCGGGCCGGCGCGGTCTGCGACGGGCCGCTGCCCGTCCTCGGGCTGCCCGGCTCCCGGCTGCTGGAGGTCGCCGAGGGGGTCGGACTGCCGGTGGTCGCCGAGGCGTTCGCCGACCGCGCGTACACCCGGGCCGGAACGCTCGTCCCGCGCCGCGAGGTCGGTGCGGTGGTGCACGACCCGGAGGCGGTGATCACCCGCGCCGTCGCGATCGCCCGCGACGGCGGGCTGGAGGCCGTCGGCGGCGAGCGGATCCCGGTCGCGGCCCGCTCGCTCTGCGTCCACGGCGACACCCCCGGCGCCGCCCAGCTCGCCTGGCGGGTGCGCGGCGCGCTGGCCTCCGCGGGCGTGCGGGTGGAGGCGTTCACGTGACGGCCGACGGGGTGCCGGCGGCGGGCGCCGACGAACCGGCGGTCGCCGTACGGCGGGCCGGCGAGCGGGCGCTGCTGGTCGAACTGGCCGGGACGGCCGAGGTCGCGGCGCTGTACGGGTGGCTGCGCGAGCAGCGGGAGGCGGGCGTGCTCGGCGAGGTCGAGGAGCTGGTCCCGGCCGCCCGCACAGTGCTGCTGGACGGCGTCGCGGACGTCGACGCGGTGGCGCGGCTGCTGCGCACCGCCCGTCCGACGGCGGCCCGCACGGCGCGCGGGGAACTGCTGGAGGTGCCGACGGTGTACGACGGCGCGGACCTGGCCGAGGTCGCCGCGCTGTGGGGGGTGTCCGAGGAGGCAGCCGTCAGGATCCACACCGAACCGGAGTACACCGTCGCCTTCTGCGGCTTCTCCCCGGGCTTCGGCTACCTGACCGGCCTGCCCGCCCGCTACGAGGTGCCGCGCCGGGCCACCCCGCGCAGCTCCGTCCCGGCCGGCTCGGTCGCCCTGGCCGGCTCGTACACCGGTGTCTACCCGCACCCCTCCCCCGGCGGCTGGCAGCTCGTCGGCCGTACGGCGCTCCCCCTCTGGGACACCGACCGCGATCCCCCGGCCCTGCTGGCGCCGGGCGTGCGGGTCCGCTTCACCTCGGCCCGGGCCTGAGCACGCGGCGATGCTGGTGGGGACGGAACCGGGAAGGGAAGCGGGGACGGAGGCGGGGATGAGCGAGCTGGTGGTGGTGCGGCCGGGGCCGCTGACCACGGTCCAGGACCTGGGGCGGCACGGCGTCGCGCACCTCGGGGTGCCCAGGGCCGGGGCGCTGGACGAGCCGGCCCTGCGGGCGGCCAACCGGCTGGTGGGCAACGAGCCCGGGACCGCCGGGCTGGAGACCACGCTCGGCGGGGTCGCGCTGCGGGCCGTCGGACGGGTGCTGGTCGCCGTCACCGGCGCGCCCGCGCCCGTCCGGGTGGACGGACGGCCGGCCGCCTGGGGCGCGCCGGTCGTGGTCCCGGACGGGGCGGTGGTCGAGGTGGGCCCGGCGACGGACGGGGTGCGCGGCTACCTCGCGGTGGCGGGCGGGATCGCCGTCCCGCCGGTGCTGGGCAGTTGCTCGGCCGACCTGCTCGCCGGCCTCGGACCGGCCCCGCTGACCGCCGGGGACCGCCTGCCGGTCGGCACTCCCCCGCCCTACCGGGCCCGGCCCGAGCTGGTGCCGCTGCCCGCACCCCCGACCGAACTGGTGCTGCGCCTACGGCTCGGCCCGCGCGCGGACTGGTTCACCCCGGAGGCGGTGGCCCGGCTGGGCCGCGACGGTTACCGGGTCTCCGCCACCGGCAACCGGGTCGGGCTGCGCACCGAGGGCCCGCCGGTCGCGCGCGCCCGGGAGGGCGAACTGCCCAGCGAGGGCATGGTGCTGGGTGCGGTGCAGATCCCGCCGGACGGGCAGCCGGTGGTCTTCCTGGCCGACCACCCGACCACCGGCGGGTACCCGGTGGTCGGCGTCGTCCCGGCCGCCGACCTCGCGGCCGCCGCGCAGGCCCGGCCGGGCACGCCGGTCCGGTTCGTGCCGCTGCGGGGACGCTGAAGCCATCCGCTGGGCTTGGCCCTGCTGGGTCTCGCCGCTCGGCGGCCCAACGGCGCTTCCGCGTCGGCGCGTTGAGGTCCCACTCAGCCCAGGCCGAGCGCGTCCGCCGCGGCTGCGGCGAAGCCGTCCGGGTTGTCGAGCATGATGTTGTGCCCGCAGTCCGGCACGGCGACCACCCGGACGCCCGCCGCGCGCAGCCCGTCCGCGTCCGCCGGCCCGCCGTCCGCAGGCCCGCCGTCGGTCGGATCGCCGTCCGCAGGCCCGCCGTCGGTCGGATCGCCGTCCGCCGCCGGATACAGGAAGGTGCGCGGGAGGTCGAGGCCGAGCAACATCTCCCGCATGGTCGGCTCGGTCGCGCGGGCCAGGTGGCGGGCGCTTCGGTGGAGCGCCCGAGGGTCGGCCAGCCGCATCGTGGACCACCAGAACGGCCCGACCCGCTCGGCGACTTCGTCCCGGCCGCCGGCCAGGAACTCCGCCTCGGTGTAGCTCGCGATGCCGCTGCTGCCGGGCCGCTGCCGGGCGGGGTCGATCCGGTCCAGGTTGGCGTCCACCAGGAGCAGCCGCGAGACCAGCGCGGGGTGCCGGTGCGCGAGGACGATCGCGACCGCGCCGCCCATGCTGTGGCCGACCACCTCGACCCGGCTCAGCCCGGCCGCCCGCACCGCCGCCGCCACCGCGTCGGCGTGCTCCTCCAGCGTGTACCCGAAGTCCGTCGGCCGGTCGCTGATGCCGAAGCCGAGCAGGTCCAGCAGCAGCGAGCGGCGCCCGGCGAGCAGCGGGTGGGCGGCGGCGGCCGCGAAGTACACCGGCGAGCTGGCGCCCAGGCCGTGCAGGTAGAGCCGGGCGGGCTCGGCGCCGGGCAGCTCGACCCAGCGGATCAGATCGCCGTTCGGGGTGACGGGGGCGTGGCGCATGGCAGGACTCCTCTTCCTGGGAACGCCCGAACCATACCTCGATCACGAGGTATATGGCACTCGATATACCTAGAGGCCGATGGACGGGTGTGAGAGAGTGGCGCCATGTTCAAGCTGGCGATCCTCGGGTTCCTGTACGACCGGCCGCTGCACGGCTACGAGCTGCGCCGCCACCTCGCCGCGCTCACCGGGCACGTCCAGCCGATCAGCGACGGCACGCTCTACCCCGCGATCAAGCGCCTGGAGGCCGCCGGCCTGCTGGTCCGCAAGCCCGAGCCCGGCAGCGCCGCCGCCCCCCGGCACACCCTGCACCTCACCGAGGCCGGCCGCGCCGAACTCCTCGGCCGGCTGCGCGAACCCGAGCCGCTCGACATCAGCGACGAGAACCGCTGGTTCGCCCTGCTCGCCTTCCTGCGCCACCTCGACGACCCCACCGCCCAGGCCGCCGTGCTCCGCCGCCGCCTCGCCTTCCTCTCCGAACCGGCGAGCTTCTACTACGACGGCGACCGCCCGCGTGCCGCCGAGGAGTTCGACGACCCCTTCCGGCGCGGCCAGCTGCTGATCGCCCGCGCCACCACCGAGGCCGAACTCGCCTGGCTGCACGCGACCTTGGCCGAGCTGGAGGACGGGGAGCGGTAGCGGCCGACCGCGCCGGAAAGCGCCGACGGCCCGCACCGACCGTACGAGGTCGGTGCGGGCCGTCGGCGCCGTCGGCGAGGCCGCGCGCTGCGCCATCCGCGGTGCGCTCTGCGCGATGCGCGGTCAGTGCCGGTGGTGGGCGTGGACCACGGCGTGGCCGCGCCCCCGGCCGATCATCCACTTGTTGACCGGGACGGTCAGCGCGAAGGCCAGGGCCAGCGAACCCGCCAGCGACACCCAGAACAGCAGGTCACCGAGGCCGGCGTCCATCGCCCCGGGGACGGTGACCATCACGGTGTTGTCGATCAGCTCCATCACCAGGATCGACACCGTGTCGGCAGCCAGCGCGACCTTCACCGCGGCGCCCACGTCCAGACCGGCGTTCAGCACGCCGCGCATGGTCAGCGCGTAGCCGAAGACGAAGGCCAGGAGGATCGACAGCACCACGGTCGCGCCGTTGTGCAGGCCGAAGGCGGTGCCGAGCACCATGCCGAGGATCTCGCCGATGGCGCAGCCGGTGAGGCAGTGCAGGGTCGCCTGCGCGGCCGTCCGCCACCCGGCTCCACCGGCGGCGGCCTGGTGGTGCCCGCCATGAGCGCCGTGGCCTTGGTGCTCGTGGCCGTGGTGCTCGTGGTGACCGTGATGCTCGTGCTGTGCGGGGTGTGCCATGTCGTCCTCCGCGTGCTCCGGCGCCCGTTCGGCGCCGCTTCCCTCACTCCGTCGATGATCGAAGTTATACCCCCCTAGGGTATCTGCCAAGCCCCGGCGACGCCCTCTTCCGCCCGGGCACTCCTCCGTGTTCGGATGACGGACATGGCGGACACGACGGACGACCGACGCAAGGGCTACGACGGCACGGGCGAGGGCGCGATCACCCCGGACGGATGCGCCGTCGAGGTGTGGAGCCGTCTCCCCGTCGGCGACGCCCCGGAGGTGATCGAAGCCGCGGTGCCGCCCGGCGCGAGCATCCTCGAACTGGGCTGCGGCGTGGGCCGGATGACGCACCCGCTGACCGACCGCGGCTTCACCGTGACAGCCGTGGACGAGTCCGCCGAGATGCTGGCCCGGATCCGCCCGGGCGTCCGTACGGTGCGCAGCCCCATCGAGGCGCTGGACCTCGGCGAGCGCTTCGACGTCGTGCTGCTCGCCTCCTTCCTGGTGCACGCCGGCGACGCGGCGGTCCGCCAGGGCCTGCTGGAGACCTGCCGCCGGCACGTCGCCGAGGACGGCTGCGTGCTGGTGCAGCGCGAGGGCGAGGACTGGCACCTGAACGTGCCGCGCGAGACGGCGATCGGGCCCGATGCGTGGTCCCGACTGGTCTCCGTCACACCGGTCGGCGACGGCGTGAACTCCGTCCGCTGCGAGTACACCTTCCCGGACGGCACCTGGACGCAGACCTTCCTCTCCCGCCCGCTCGACACCGAAGCGTTCGAACAGGCACTGGCGGACGCCGGCCTGACGGCCGAGCGGTACCTGACCGAGGACCGCACCTGGGTCCGGGCACGGCCGGCGCACCGGCCGCAGGAGCCACATCGGCCGTGACACCCCGAAAGGGCCCCGAACGCAAAGCCCGTACCAAGGGTGAACAAAGAACCGTCACTTTCACCCCGTACCATCGGCCGCGCGCCGGGCCGTGCGCGGCCTCCGGGCCGGGCGGGTCGCGGTCGTCCGCATGCCCTTCCGACCCGCGAGGACCCGCACATGCCGCCCCTGTCCCACCCCCGACGGATACCCCCGGCGGGTGTCCGGTGATCGCCTGGTTCCACGCGGCCGTACTCGGCCTGATCCAGGGGCTCACCGAGTTCCTGCCGATCTCCTCCAGCGCCCATCTGCGGGTCTTCTCCGCACTGTTGGGCTGGGACGACCCCGGCGCCGCCTTCACGGCCGTGACCCAGCTCGGCACCGAGGCGGCGGTGCTGATCTACTTCCGCCGGGACATCGCCTCGATCGTGCGGACCTGGGCGCGGTCCCTGTTCCGCCCGGCGCTGCGCTCCGCCCCGGACGCCCGGATGGGCTGGTTCGTGATCATCGGCACGCTGCCGATCGGCATCCTCGGCAAGCTGTTCCAGGACACCATCGAGACCCACCTGCGGGACCTGCGGATCATCGGCACCACGCTGATCGTCTTCGGCCTGGTCCTGGCCTTCGCCGACCGCACCCGGGCGATCCGGCACGCCCGTCCGATCACCGACCTCACCCTGCCGCACGCGGGCGTCTACGGCTTCGCCCAGGCGCTGGCGCTGATCCCGGGCGTCTCCCGCTCCGGCGGCACGATCAGCGCGGGTCTGCTGCTCGGCTACAGCCGGGAGGCGGCGGCCCGGTACTCCTTCCTGCTGGCGATCCCGGCGGTGCTCGCCTCCGGGACGCTGGAGCTGTTCAAGATCGGCGAGGGCCCGGCCCCGGCCTGGGGACCGACCGTCCTGGCGACCCTGATCGCCTTCGTGGTCGGCTACGCGGCGATCGCCTGGTTCCTCAGGTACATCTCCAGCCACAGCTTCCTGCCGTTCGTGGTCTACCGGGTGCTACTCGGTGTCCTGATCATCGGACTGGCGGCCGGCGGCGTCCTCACCCCGGACGCGGGCGCGGTGAAGTAGAACCCGGTTCCAGAAAGGCCGGGCCCGGAAGGGGAAGAGCCACGTCCCGGACGGGGAAAGCAGTGGGCCGGGACACCCGACGGTGTCCCGGCCCACTCGGCGCGATGTCGCGGACCTAACGCCCGAACTCCCGGGCGGCGGTCAGTCGCCCGCGTACAGCGGCGTGGACCTCGGCCTCCTCGGCCGGGTCGGCGGCGAGCCTGCGCAGCCGCTCCAGCACACGCGCGTCGCCCGTGGTGGCGACATGGCGCGCGGCGAGCTCACGCGTGGACTCCTCGCAGTCCCAGAGGCACTCGACGGCCGGCCCCTCGGGAAAGTGCACGTCGGTCGCGGCGAGCGCCCTGGCGGCGCGACCGCGCAGCTCGGAGGAGGCGGCCTCGCCGTAGATGTGGCGCAGGACCGGTACGGCGTCGGCGGCGGCCAGCCGCCCCGCACCGTCCACCAGCGACCCGAGCCCGGTACCGGTCACCCCGCGTACGGAGACCCAGCGGCGCAGCCCGGCCACCACCAGCGGGGCGTCCTGCGGCTCCCCGGCGTCGGCGAGCAGCTGGACGGCGGCCTCGCCGAGTGCGCTGTCCGCGCCGCCGCTGGCCGGGTCCGCCCAGCGGCGGGCCTGCGCCAGCACCTCGGGGCCGCGCATCCGGCCGAGCAGTTCCAGGGCGGCCCGCACGATGCGGTCGTCCACGTCGGTGGCGGCGACCTCGATCAGCTCGACGGCGGCCGGGTCCCGTTGCTCGACCAGGTAGCGCAGGGCCGCGCGGCGGGCGCCGGGCAGGCCGCAGCGGGCCGCCTCCAGCAGCGCCGGGCGGTCCTCGGGCCGGACCACGGCGGTCAGGCAGCGGGCGGCCGCGGCGGCGCGGCGGTCCACCGCGTCGGGGCCGGCCGGGGAGTCGGTGCCGCGCGCAGGCTCCGGGCGGACGTCGGGCCGGTCGAGGAAGGCACCGACGCCGACGCCGCCGAGTTCGCCCTGGTCGGCCCAGGCCAGCACGTCGGCGGTGGACCAACCGGGCGTGACGCCGCTGCGGTTGACCTGGCGCTGCCAGAGGTCGAAGGGCGACTGCTCGCCGGCCGCGGCCACTCTCGGGTGGTAGGCCGCCCAGAGGCGCCACGGCCGGGGCTCGTAGGCGTTGCGGATGAACTCGCGCAGCTCGGCGTCGCCCTCGGGGCCGGGCGGGAAGTGGTCCAGCACGGCGGTGCCGAGCAGCAGCAGGCCTCGGTCGTCGTCGCGCAGGGCGAGCTCGTCGAGGGCCCAGGCCCAGTTGGCGCCGGTGGCGGCGTACTCGCGCAGCATCAGCAGCGCGTCGCGCCGGCCGTACGCGGCGAGGTGGCCCAGGACGGAGAGGGCGAGACCGGTGCGGCTCTCGTCGTCGGTGACCAGGTCCTCGGCGGAGTGGAGGTGGTCCTCGATGCCGTCGAGGGGGCCTCCAGCTCCATGTAGAGGCGGGCGTAGTAGAGGGAGCGGCTTTCGACCTGCCAGTCGGCTCGCGGGTCCCTGGTGACACACTCCTCCAGCGCGGCGATGGCCTCGGCACGGTCGGCGGCCAGCGCGTGGAGCTGCCCGTCACCACGGCCTCGCTGCAGGAGGCCTAGGAGGCTGGCACTGGGTGCTATCACTGGCTCGAACATGAGGTCAGCATCCGTTGCGGCGGTCGTAGTGGCAACGGGATTTCCGTCGCCGGGGTCTCTGGTCGGTACTGCGGTGGGCGCCCGGGCGCCGGAATCACCGAAGGTTACCGCCTCGCGCACCCTTCCGCACACAGGGCGACGAAGCCCGCTGCCACAGTGGCATATGCCAGGGGAATTTTGCCTGCGATCTGTCCAAATCGCCCACAGAGGTGAAGACGCTGTGCGACAGTCTTCTCACTACCCGAAACGGCTCGCTCACTGCGGGCCACACCCGAGCGATGGACCCGCCATGAACATGCCCTCAGGAGCCGCCTGCCCGCCGGGCACCGCCACGGTGGACGGCGCCCCGGCGGGCGCGCACGGCTCCGACGTCCACGCCCCGGCCCCGAAGGGCGACGACGGCAGCGGTGGCAGCGGCGAGGCCGGCGGCGGAGACGCCGACAGCGGAACGGACGGCAGAGTGGACGGCACGGCGCAGGAGCCGTCCGGCCCCTACCTCGGCGGCGGCAGCGACGACGGTGTGGTCCTCGGCTCCGCCGAATGGGACCTGCTGACCGACGGCATCCGCTGGAACGCGGAGACCTACCTCCTCCTCGGGTGCGACCCCTCCCACGGCCCGCTCAGCCTCGACCGGCTGCCCGACCGCCTCCCCGAGGCGGACCGGCCGCTGCTGCGCAGGATGATGACCGACGCCCTGGTGCACGGCCGCGTCGCCGCCGGCACCCTGCGGATCCGCCGGGCCTGCGGCCGGCACGACAGCGTCGAGTGCGCGGGCGAGCCCGTCCTCGGCGCGGACGGCACCGTCACCGCGCTGCGCATGCTGCTCCGCCCGGCACCGCCGCACTGAGCCGCGGCACCGCCTGACGGAACTGCGCTCCCGCGCGCCCACAGGTGCGCGGGCCCGCTCACGTCAGCCGTGGCCGGTTCTTGGCGTCCGCCGCCCGCAACTCCCGCCCCAGCTCCTCGCGCAGCTCGTCCACCACCGGCAGCCCCCGGTACGCCGCGGTCAGCCGGTACATCTCGCGCAGCCGGTCCCAGGTCCGGTGCGAGGAGTTCTGGCCGATCAGGTTCATCACCATCTTGGCCTGCAGCTCCGCCGCGTCCGGCTCACCCGTGATCAGGTGCACCGAGGCCAGGGTGATCCGGTCGAACAGCGCCGACCGCAGCTGCCCGGTGCCCTCCCGCAGGGCGATCACCCGCTCCGCGTGCCTGCGGGCCACCGGCGCCGCGGACCGGTCGTGCTCGGCCAGCGTGCGCAGCACCAGGGCCTGCATGCCGCGCAGTTCGGCCTCGTCGAAGACCTGCATCCAGGACGGCGGCGGCTCGGGCGACTCCTCGGCGAACAGGTCCTCGGCCTGGCCGAGCAGCCGGTAGGTGTCCTGGGAGTGCCCGATCGAGGCGTGCGCCCAGGCCTCGACCGTGTTCAGCATGGCGCGCGTTCTGGGCATCAGCTCGCCACCGGCCGCCTTGGCCGCCGACATCAGGTCGAGCGCGTCGTCGGCCCGGCCGAGGTGGACCATCTGCCGCGCGGCCCGGGAGATCGCCTCGCCGGCCCGCGGCCGGTCCCCGGCCTCCTTGGCCGACTCCGCCGCGATCATGAAGTACCGCTGGGCGGTGGGCTCCAGGCCCACGTCGTGCGACATCCAGCCCGCCAGCACCGCGAGGTTGGCCGCGACCAGCCACAACCGCTGCTCCACGGCGGGAGGATGCCGATGCGTCAACAGGCCGCCGACCTCGTTGAGTTGACCGACCACCGCCTTGCGCTGCAGTCCGCCGCCGCGGGCCGCGTCCCAGGCCCGGAAGACCTGCACCGAGCGCTCCAGCGACTCCACCTCGTCGAGCCCCACCGGGCCCGCGTCGTACACGTCCAGCACCGGGCGCGCACCGCTCCCGGCGACCACCTGTCGCGGCCCCGGGACGGAGGCCGCGTAGGCGACCGCGTCCCCGCCCAACCAGCCCTTCAGCGAGTCGGCGACGACCGCCCCGGCCGTGAGCGCGGCTCCGGCGCCCACCAATCCACGTCGGTTCAGCATGAGGTCCATTCCCGTGAACTCGGTGAGGACCGCGGCTGTTCGATCCGGCGACCATGGCACTGCTGCGGACGGCTCCGCTCCGGACCTGGTGGGCCGGTGTCGTTCCAGACCGAGGTCCTCAGTGGTGACGACACGTCCGAGCCGCTCCGTGAACACGGCCGCCAGCACCCTCGGCACCGGATCGCGCGGGATCTCCCCCTGCTCGATCCAACGCCGTACCCTCGACGTGTCGGTGGACAGGTGCATCTGCCCGATCGCGGCACCCCGACGGTTGACCAGCCGCGCGAGTTCGCCCTTCGACCATCCGGTCAGGACGAACAGATCGGCGAGTCGGGTGTTGGGTCCCCTGCTCAATGAAGCCCCCAGGTTCCTCGGCTCCTTCGAGGCTAGAGGCTCCGGCAAGTGCCAGGCGAGCATTCGCCACCGTTCGCCAGGGCCCGCCAGACTACTAAGCCAGTGCCCGACGGGTGTGTTGTAGGGGTGCGCCACCTCGCCCCCGGGTCGGGCGGCGTCCCACCGGCGTCGGGGCAGTCCCCCGACGGTGTCACGGGACGCTCCCGGTTCTCACCCGAGGGGGTGGCGCGGCCGGGTGGCGCGGGGGCGCCGGGCACGGCCACGGCAGTCCGGCCGACCGCATTCCCCAGGGTGCGGACGGCCGGAGCACCGCCGACCAGGGGTTCCTGACCCCGCGTCCGTGCCCGGCGCCCGCGCACCACCCGCCGCACCCTCGTACGGCAGTACTGCCGTACGCACCGCAGCACCGCACCACCCGCAGGGCCGCCGTCACCCCAGGAAGCACCCGGCACCGGCCCTCCCCCGCCCCCGCGGGGGCCACACCCGCCGACGGACCGGAAGGGACCACCCTCAGCCCATGTACTCCTCAGCGACGACCCCCACGCCGACCGCGACCCGCCCCGCGCTGCGCCCCCCCACCGCAGCCGCCGGCCGCCCCGGCCCCAAGCAGGCGCCCCCGGCGAGCCGGCCGGTGGCTCCGCGCGGGGTCGAGGGCCGGGCCACGGACGCCCGGGTCGTCCCGGCCGGCCGCACCGCGCTGGGGCTGCGCGGACCCGAGACCGCCCCGCCGGTCGGCGGCCGGCTCCCGCTCGCCCGCCAGGCCGACGGCCAGGTGCTGCGGGCCCGGCGGCCCGGACAGCCCGTCGGCCCCGAGCGGATCGATCCGGCCGCGCTGCAGACCCCGTCGGTCCGGGCCGCGCTGGCGAGCGTCGCGCGGATATGTCCCGCGTTCACCCCGCGCCAGGTCCTGCGCGAGGGCAGCCGCCACATCCTGGTGGCGGGCACCATCGGGCGGGCGCCGGTGGTCGCCAAGTGCCTGGCGCCGCAGGCGGTGCGGAGTGAGTACTTCGAGCAGCTGGTGGCCGACTTCCACCACGAGGTCGCGGTCTACCGGGCGTTCGTCCGGCACCGGCCGCCGGTGCGGCTGCCCCGGCTGGTCGCGGCCGACCACGACCGCTGCGTGCTGGTCATGGAGCGCGTCCCCGGCCGCCCGGCCGCCCGGGAGCGCCACCCGGTCAACGCGCCCACCCCGGGCGAGGTGCGGGCGCTGCTCAACACCGTCCGGACGCTCAACCTGTGGCGGCCGCCGACGGACGTCTTCCAGCCGCGCATGGACTATCAGTTGGAGATCGCCCGCTACCACTCGGTGGGCCAGCTCACCGACCGGGATGCCGGCGACCTGCGCGCCCTGCTGCACGGCCTGGGCCACACCCCGATGCAGCTCTGCCACGGCGACGCCCTGCTCAGCAACATGCTGCTGGCGCCGTCCGGCCCGGTCCTCGTCGACTGGGAGCAGGCCGGCTGGTACCTGCCTGGGTACGACCTGGCGGTGCTCTGGAGCGTGCTCTCCGGGGACACCGCGGCGCGCCGTCAGATCAGCCAACTCGCCCAGAGCGGCGGCACGCTGGCCCGGGACGCGTTCCTGGTGAACCTGGTGCTGGTGCTCATGCGGGAGATCCGGCTGTACGACGTGCCGGGCGCCGGCGAGGAGCAGCGGATCATGATCCGCCGGCTCTACGACGACGCCGCGCTGGCCCGCCGCGCCGTCCGGGCCGCGGTCGGGACGCGCTGAACCCCCGGTCCGCACAAGCGGATCACGGCCGGGCGCCCCGCTCCAGGGCGGCCCGGCCGGCGGCCTCCAGGACCGTCTCCTCCGAGGCCAGGTGGACCCGGCTGCTCAGCACGTCCCGCAGGTAGCGCTCCAGCGGGTGGCGTCGGCTCAGACCGGGGTTGCCGGTGAGGGCGACGGCCTGCTGGACGGCCGCCGTCGCGGCCCGGGTCGCCAGCAGGTGGGCCGGCCCGGTCCGGGCGACGGCGTCCGGCTCGCCCCGGTCCACCCGGGGTGCCAGCCCCTCGACCAGTTCCTCGGCGCCGATCAGCTGGGCCTCGATCTCGCCGAGGGCGCAGCGGTAGCGGGGCAGGGTGCCCAGCGGCTCGGTCAGATTGGCCGGAGTGCGCTGGCTGAGGAAGCGGACCAGCCAGGCCTCGGCGGCCCGGGCGACCCCGATCGCCACCGCGGAGAGCGCCAGATCGTGCCAGGCGCGGGAGAATTCGGCCTCCGACTCGGCCCCGATCCCGTTCCCGGCCCCGTTGCCCGGCTGGCGGCCGCCGAGGCCGAGCGCGAGCTCGGCGGGCACCCGGACCCGGTCCAGCACCACGTCGTGGCTGGCGCTGGCCCGCAGGCCGAGCTGGTCCCAGGTCGGGTCGATCTCCAGGCCCTCGCTCTCGCCGCGGACCAGGAAGGTGCCGATCCTCGGCTCCGGCTCGTCGGTCCGCGCGGTCACCGCCATCCAGGCCAGCGCCTCGGCGCCGGTGCAGTACGTCTTCCGGCCGGTCAGCAGCCAGCCGTCGCCGTCCCGGCGGGCGACCGTCTGCGGCAGCTCGCCCGGCTGCGAACCGGGCTCCGCTCGCAGCGTGTTGACCAGCGCGGGGCCGCGCCGGGACTCGGTGAGCAGCCGCCGGTACCCGGCCGTCGGCCAGTCGGCGCGGCGGGCCTGCTCGGCGTGCCGGAGCAGGGTGAAGGCGGTCACCACCGCCACCGAGGCGTCCCCGCGGCCGAGTTGGGACAGCACCCGGACGGTGTCGGCGAGCGTTCCGCCCGGCCCGCCGTACTTGCGGGAGACGGTGAGGGTGAGCAGGCCAGCCTCGTGGACCGCCTCGATGCCCTGGTACGGGAAGGTCGCGTCGCGGTCGTGCTCCTCGGCGCGGGCCGCGAGCAGGTCGACCACCCGGGGCAACCCGGCCAGGGCGGTCCCGACGGCCTCGCGCTCGGAGCGGTCGGCGGCGTCGTCGGCTGGGACTGCGGGGACGACTGCGGCCGCGGGATGGTCCGGACCGGGTCGGCTCGAATCGAGTCGGCCTGAATCGGGCCGGGCGGAATCCGGTCGGTCTGCCGCGCTCCGGCCCGCGTCGGACTGGCCGGAAGTGGACGGCGGCGGTGCGGTCCGGGTCCGGCGGGAGGACGGGCGCCCGCCGGCCGTGCGGTCGCCGACCGCACGGTCCTCGGGTGAACGGTCGGCGGAGGAGCGGTTGGCGGCGCGGGTCGTCATGATGCGGTGCCTCCGGGCGGCAGCGTGGGCTCGACGGATGCGGGCGGCACGCCGTACGGGCGCGCGGTACCGGCTGGCGGCCCCGGAGGTCAGTTCACGGCCCGCCCCCGGGATTCGGCGCCGACCGCAGGAGGTCGGCCGCCCGCCGCCGGGGGACGGATCCCCCTCAGCAGCCCGGACACGCCGCGCTGGCGGTGCGCCGCAGATCGAGGTGTCTACGACGGGTCAGCAGCGGGAGACGGCTCGGCATGTTCGCGACTGTACGAACCGTTGATCGATACCGTCAAGCAGCGTCCGGCCCCCGGGAGGGCCCCGCGAGGGCGCCGGTCAGCCCTGCTGGAACATGTCCGCCGGGAGCGGCTTCAGCAGCTGATACAGGTCGTCCGAAATCGGTCGGTCCCAGGACGCGATGGTGACCAGGACGCCGTCGCTGCGGCCGAACTGGGCGCAGAACACGCGCTCCTCGCTGACCTTGACCTTCTTCACGATCAGCAGGTCGTCCCCGAGCATGACCGGGAAGTCCTCGGCCGAGACGAAGTCGACCGGCTCGTCGTTCTCCAGCGCCGCGAGCAGCTGCCGCACCTCGAAGGGCACGTCGTCGCCGGTCTCCCGGGCGGGCGAACCCTCGGGGAGGTTGCCGATGAACATCGCCGGGCCTCTGCCGCCGAACAGGTCGTAGCGCAGGAAAATCCCCTGGCAGGAGCCGTCCGGGCCGGTCATCATGGCCGCACCGAAGTCGCCGGGCCAGTCGCCCGGGTCCATCGCGAGCACGTCGAAGTCCGGGCCGGCGGGCTGTCCGGAGCGACGGCGGAGAAAAGACATGGGAACATCGTACGTGCCCGGCACACCGCGCTCGCGAGGTGGGTGGGGCGCCGTCGGAGGGCGGCCGGGAGATCGACGCTCAGAGACCAATGTTGACTCTGAGCAACCGTCCGGGCTACGTTCGGTTCTGCACGACAGCCGTTCTGGGTTTCACCCTCCGGGGGGACGGCATGTCGCAACGCGGCCCTACACGCGTATCCCTCACTGTGCACTTTTCGTGCCGAACAGCCGAGCACCCAGCTTCGTCGTCGCACACAGCACAACACAGAAGCCAACAGTTCCACCCAAAAGCCAGATCCGCGGGGCCCCGGCCCGTCGCTCCCGTGGATCTGCTCGGGACGCCGCCGCGTGGGGGCGTGCGGGTCCCGAGCG
This sequence comes from Streptomyces sp. 1114.5, assembly GCF_003635085.1. NCBI lineage: Bacteria > Bacillati > Actinomycetota > Actinomycetes > Kitasatosporales > Streptomycetaceae > Streptomyces > Streptomyces sp. 1114.5. The sequence continues at coordinate 1,402,827 of NZ_RBXE01000002.1, read as the reverse complement.
TCGGTGCCGTCTCCGAGTCGCTCTCGGGTTCGGCGCCAGCCTCCCGGCGACTGCCGGCCCCTCGCGGGGCCGGGACCGGCCGACGCACCCCGGTGCGCAGGGGATGACTGGGAGGATGGCCTGGCAGCGCTGCCGGGCCGCAACAGCAGGCGCCGTGTCTGGCCGCGTGGGGGCGGTGGGCACGGCGTCTGCCTGTGCTCATACTCTGAGCTGCGTTTGTCTAACAGTCAACAGAAATTCTGACGGGGCACGCTCAATAGATCATCAGTTGTGATGTTCGGGACCGAAAATCGCCTGCGGAGCGGCCCCGTGTACCTCCGGGGGCCGCTCCGCAGGCGACTCGGTCGAGCGTGTGGCGGTGGCTCAGGTGAGCGTCCCGCTCAGGTGAGCATCCGGCTCAGGTGAGGTCGAACTCGCCGTCCCGGGCGCCGAGCACGAAGGCCCGCCACTCCGCCGGCGTGAAGACCAGGACCGGCCCGTCCTCCTGGCGGCCGTCCCGCATCCCGATGTAGCCGTCCACGAAGGCGATCTGGACGTCCCCGACCCCCTGGCTGCTGCACAGCCACTCCGCCCCGGTGAAGTCCACCCTGGGCTTCCCGCTCGGCGCCAGCTCCCGCTGTGCGACGCCGGTCTCCGTACCCGTCCCGCTGTTGGCTGCCACTGACCGATCTCCTCCCGACGGTGTTCCCGGGCCAGCCTAGTCACACCTCCCGGCCCCGGTCAGCGGGTTGACGAGGACTCCCCCGGCCGGGAACGAGCGCCGCCGGAGGGACGGTCGAGGCGTGTCCCGACGGCGGGGGCGGCGGGCAGCTGCCAGAGTGCTCGCAGGGCGCCGCCCCGGCCCGGGAGCGTGCCGAGGCCCCGCCCCCGGTCCGTACGGAGCCCTCCGCGGCCCCGGACGGACCGGGCCGCACCGCCGAGCGCCCCACCCGCCCGACCGGACCTCACCGCACAGACACCACACGGACCCATGACCGACCCGCCCAAGGGAGCAGCCGATGAGCCGCCGGGACGGCACCCGCGCCGACGTCATCCCCATCTCCGACGCCCCCTCGGCCCACCCCCCTGCGCCCCGCACGCCCACCTCGCCCACCCCGCTGCCCCGGCCGACCCCCGGCCGGCCCGCGGCGCACGGCCGGGTCGGGATCGTCCTGGTCTCGCACAGCCAGGAACTGGCCACCGCCGTACGGTCCCTGGCGCTCGCATTGACCGGATCCGACGCCCCCTCCCCGGTCGCCGCGACCGGCGGGGACCCGTCGAACGGGCCCGGCATCAGCGCCGTGCTGGTGGCCGCCGCGACCCGCCGGGTGGACGAGGGCCACGGCGTGGTGGTGCTGGCCGACCTCGGCGGCGCCGTCACCACCGTCCGCGCCCTGCTCTCCGACGCGGACGAGCACGGCCTGCCGTTCCCGGTCCGGTTCGCCAACGCCCCCTTCGTCGAGGGCGCGGTGGCGGCCGCCGCGACCGCGACGGCGGGCGGCGACCTGGCCGCCGTGCTGGACGCGGCGGAGGAGGCCTACCGGCAGCACAAGGGCTGACGAGGGCCGGGAGCGGAGTCCGGACGGCGAGGTCCGGGAACGGAGTCCGCGCGCGGGGGCCGGCGCGGGCCGGTCAGGGGCGCTCCTTGCCCTCCCAGGTGAAGACCGCCGGGCCCTCGCACTCCATCGCGTGCCGCAGCCGCTCGTGCTCGGTCCCGATCATCGGCGGCAGTTCGTCCAGCGCGAACCAGCCGACCTCCAGCGACTCGTCGTCGTTCACGCGCGCCTCGCCGCCGACCGCGCGGCAGCGGAAGGTCAGCACCAGGTACTGCGTCACATCGCCGTTCGGGTAGGTCACCTGCGGCGAGACGGTCACCGAGGCGAGCAGCTCGGGCACGACCACCACGCCGGTCTCCTCCAGGCACTCGCGCACCACCCCGTCGGCGGGCTGCTCGCCGGGGTCGAGGATGCCGCCGACCGGTGCCCACCGGCCGTCGTCGACCCGACGGGCGAGCAGCACCCGGTCGTGGTCGTCCAGCACGACGGCGACGACGGCGCTCAGCCAGAGCGGGCGATTGCCCACGAGGGAGCGGAGTTCGGCGAGGAAGGGGGGAATGGCCATGTCGCGCAGCTTAGCCGGGTGTCCACGGGCCGGCTCAGCTCGGCTGCTCTCCGGCGGGGCGTAGCCGGAGGGCCTCCGGGCGCAGCAGGGCGAGGACGGTGAGGCCGAGGATGCGCAGGTCGAGCCGGAGCGAGCGGTGCTCGACGTACCAGAGGTCGAGTTCGGCCGAGCCGCGGGGGCGGCGGCAGTCGCGGGAGCGGGGGCGGCCGTCGGAGTGGGGGCGCGGGTGGGCGTGGAGCTGGGCCCAGCCGGTCAGCCCGGGTCGTACGGTGAGGCGGGCGCGCTCCCGGCGGGAGTAGCGGAGCACCCGGTCGGGGTGGTCGGGCCGGGGGCCGATGACCCCCATCTCGCCGCGGACGACGTTCCAGAGCCTCGGCAGCTCGTCCAGGCCGGTGCGCCGTAGGAGGGCGCCGAGTCGGCCGTCCGGGCCGGTCCGGAAGCGTAGGAGCTGGAACACGCGGCCGTGCCGCCCGGTCCGGGTCTGCCGCTCCAGCACCGGGCCGCCGGTGGTGCAGCGCAGCAGCGCCGCGATCAGCAGGGCCAGCGGCAGCGCGACGATCGCGGCCAGGGCGGCGACGGAGAGGTCGCCACCGCGTTTCATGAGGCGGACACGGCAAATTCCGGTCTACTGCCCATCACTCCCCCTCCACGGCGCTTCGAGTCGGAAGAACGCATTCACAGTATGGGTCGCGATGAAGCCGCCGAACCGGAATGGCGAAAGAAGGACGGCCGAGATTGTCCGACAGGACGATATTCGGTCGGTCTGACCAATTTCGCTCGATCTGCCGTTTTGAAATGCCGAACGTGATCGACATAAGGGGCCTGCCCGAGGCCCCCGGTCCCCACCCGACCGCGCGCTGTCCGCCGCCCACTCGCCGCTAGAGTGCGGCGCGGCGCCGATCGCGGAAGAGGCCGACGGCGATCCGGCCGAGCAGCAGGACGCCCGCCGCCAGGCAGCCGGCCACCGCCATCGCCCACGCCGGACCGTCATTGTCGGGGACGATCACGGCGACGACGATGCCCGCAGCCAGGCAGGCCACGCCCACCACGGCGAGCGGAAGCTGGTGGGTCACCAGGGCTCCGCCACTGCACGCGCGCGCCATCCGGGAGGCGCCGTGCACGTGAAAGGGGTCACGGTCCGCATCTGCCATGAGCCCAAGGTACCCCGGGCCGACCCGGGGGGCAGCCCGCAGGGAGTGAGGGCTCGGCCACCCTCCGCAATCGGCGGATCAAGGCCGACCAGGAGGCACCCGAGGACCTCCGGATGCGCATTCCGGCTCCACAATCAGTCCACGAAAAATCCTCGTCCCCCCGGTACAACCATCGCCGCGGTGCAGCGGTCTCAATGGCATTGAGTGATCCAGGAGCCGTTCGAGGGACGGGTGCGAATCCCCCACCGAGAACAGGAAAATCCAGGGACGGAGCCGCCGCTCCCTGGAGTCGGAGGCCGGGCTCCGTCCTCCGGCGGTACCGCCACGCCGCTCGGCGAACGAGGGGGAACCGTGCCGCAGTCCCAGTCCGCACCATCGATCTCCACGGCCCGCGCCAGGCCCGTTCCCGGCGTGCGCGCGCTGCCATCGCCCGCCGGGTGGGCGGCGGACCGTCAGAACGGGAACCGACGCGACGGCCGGCACGACGCCGGCCGACACGACTCCGGTCGGCACGATGCCGGCCGACACGAGCCTGGTCGGCACGACGGGAGTCGGTACGGCGGGGGCCGTCACCGTCTGCCCTGCGAGGCGGAGCAGCAGGACGCTCGGGGCGAATGGCTGCGGTTCGCCCCCGTCCAGCCGCTGTTCCGGGCCCGGGCCGCCCAGCGCCTCGCCGTGCTCGCGTACCACGGGGTGACCGACCACCGGTCGTTCGGCGCCCAGCTCGACCGGCTCCAGCGGCTGGCCACCCCGGTCTCGCTCACCGCCGTCCTCCAGGCCGTGACCGAGCAACGGCCGCTGCCGCCCAGGAGCGTCCTGGTCACCTTCGACGACGCCGACCGGAGCGTCCTCACCCACGCCCTGCCCGCCCTCGACGCCCGTGGCATTCCGGCCACCGCCTTCGTCATCTCGGAGCTCATCGGCACCGAGCGGCCGTTCTGGTGGCACGAGGCCGACTTCCTCGCCCGGCACGGGGGCCGGGCCCGGTCGCTCGACTGCGGGCACCCGTCCCAGCTGCTCCGCCGACTCAAGGCGATGCCCGACCCGGACCGCCGGCGCAGCCTGCACGAACTGCGGGTCAGCGCCGACCGCCGGCCACCCAGCCAGGAGCAGCTCACCCCCGCCGACCTCCTGTCCCTGCGGGACGGAGGCGTCGCCGTCGGCAACCACACCCAGGGGCACCCGTGTCTCGGGCGCTGCGACGACGAAACCGTCCGCACCGAGATCACCGGCGCCCACGAGGCCCTCACCCGCTGGCTGGGCGAACCCCCGATCGCCTTCGCCTACCCGGACGGCGGCCACGACGCCCGCGCCGAAGCCGTCCTGCAGGAACTCGGCTACCGCCTCGGGTTCCTCTCCGACCACCGCCTCGGCCCCCGCCTGCCCTCCCATCCCCTCCAGATCAGCCGCCTCCAGGTCGACTCCACGACTACCACCCGCCGCTTCGACACCATCCTGTCCGGCCTCGAACCCGCCTACCGCCGCTGGCGGCGCCAAGCAGTCGCATGACCGCCCGCGCGTGGGAAGTCGGCCCGCCCGACTTCCCACGCGTGCCTTGCAGACACTCGCCGTGCCTCCACGGCACGGGAGCGGGGATCGGCAACGGACAAGGCGGGAAAGCGGTTTCCCCTCGGTCAGAGGTATCTACGCGAATGGCTCAGGCGAGTTGCCGCTCTCGTGCACCGGAACGTGCACAGGAAGTCGACCCAGCCGGCTTCCTGTACACGCCCGGCAGGCAGGCCAGGGGCATCTACGCGGGTAGACGGCCCTGCTCCCGGTACTCAGCGCAGGAAGTCGGATGGGCCGACTTCTCCGTCGCAGGGGCAGCCGGGGCGGGCCGTGGCGCCGTCCTTGAATCCACGGAATGATTCCACGGAATATCGCGCTGTTCGATCCCGCGGTTTATTTGCCGCGCCGCGCCGAGCCGGCACCCACGCGCGGATCGGAATGGGCTTCGGGCCCGGAAAATCCGGACGGTGACGTCCGAATCCGATGCGGTGCGGTCGGCCGGACTGCCCGGGCTCAGCCGATGAGGGTGGCCAGCGCGTTGCCCTGCGGGTAGAGGGCGGCGGCCGGGGGGAGTACGGCGGGGGCGCCGGCGTGGAGCACGGTGAGCGTGCCGGTCCCGGTGCGGGTGGGGTCGCCGATGCGGCGCAGGGCCTGGGCGGCGACGGCGTCGGCGGAGCCGTACAGGGTGAGCGCCGGGGAGGCGGTGGGGGCGACGGCGGCGCGGATGAGGTCGGCGACCAGTTCGTAGTGGGTGCAGCCGAGCACGATGGCGTCGGTGCCGGCCGGCGTACGGGCCGCGGCGTCGGCGATCGCGGCCGCGATGCCGTCCTCGTCGCCGTGATCCACGGCGTCCGCGAGGCCAGGGCAGGCGACCTCGGTGATGTCCGCCGTCCCGCCGAAGTCGCGGATCAGCCCGCGCTGATAGGCGCTTCCGGTGGTGGCCGGGGTCGCCCAGATGGCGACCCGGCCGCCCTGTGCGGCGGCGGGCTTGATGGCCGGGACGGTGCCGATGACCGGCAGCCCGGGCTCCAGCTCGGCGCGGAGGGCCGCGAGCGCGTGGACGGAGGCCGTGTTGCAGGCGACCACCAGCACGTCGGGTTCGAGCGCGGCGGCGGCTCGGCAGCAACCGAGGGCCAGCTCGGTGACCTCTTCGGGCGTCCGCGGTCCCCACGGCATGGAAGCGGGGTTGGAGGACAGCACCAGGTCGGCGTCCGGGCGCAGCTTCCGAACGGCGGCGGCGGCGGCCAACAGGCCGATTCCGGAGTCCATCAGTGCGATCTTCACGGCTCAAGACTTTAGTCGATCCGCCCGTGCGGCCCCGTTCTGCGGCAGACTGCCGGGGTGACCGTCCTGCTCTGGATCGCCGCGTTCTCCCTGCTGGTGTGGCTCTGGCTGGCGTGCTGCCACGGTCTGTTCTGGCGCACCGACGTCCGGCTGCCGCCACGCCGCCCGCCGGTGCGCTGGCCGCAGGCGGCGATCGTGGTGCCGGCCCGGGACGAGGCGGCGGTGCTGCCGGTGAGCCTGCCGACGCTGCTGGCGCAGAAGTACCCGGGCCGGGCGCGGGTGATCCTGGTGGACGACCACAGCTCGGACGGCACCGGTGCGCTGGCGGCCGAGCTGCGGACGATGGACGGGCTGGAGCTGACGGTGACCAGCCCTCCCCCCCTGCCGCCCGGTTGGACCGGCAAGCTGTGGGCGCTGCGGCACGGGGTGGAGCTGGCCGGCCCGGACGTCGAGTACCTGCTGCTGACGGACGCGGACATCGCGCACGGCCCGGACTCGCTCGCCGATCTGGTGGCCGCTGCCGAGGGCAACAGCCTGGACCTGGTGTCGCAGATGGCCCGGCTGCGGGTGGCGACCGGCTGGGAGCGGCTGATCGTGCCGGCCTTCGTGTACTTCTTCGCCCAGCTGTACCCCTTCCGGTGGAGCAACCGCCCCGGCACCCGGACGGCGGCGGCGGCGGGCGGCTGCTCGCTGGTGCGGCGCGAGGCGCTGGAGCGGGCGGGCGGGGTGGCGGCGATCCGGGGTGCGGTGATCGACGACGTGTCGCTGGCCAGGGCGGTGAAGTCCACCGGGGGGCGGACCTGGCTGGGTCTGGCCGAGGAGGTGGACAGCGTCCGGCCGTACGCACGCTTGGGTCAGTTGTGGCGAATGGTGTCGCGTAGCGCGTACGCCCAGCTCAGGCACTCGCCGCTGCTGCTGCTCGGGACGGTGCTGGGGCTGGCGCTGGTGTACCTGGTGCCGCCGGTGGCGACGGTGGCCGGGCTGGTGGCGGGGGCACCCTGGGTGGCGGCGGCGGGCGGGGCGGCGTGGGCGCTGATGGCGGGCACGTACCTGCCGATGGTCCGGTACTACGGGCAGCCGGCTCCGGCCGTGCTGCTGCTGCCGTTCACGGCGGGGATGTACCTGTTGATGACGGTCGACTCGGCGGTGCAGCACTGGCGCGGCCGGGGCGCGGCGTGGAAGGGCCGGACCTACTCGCGGGCGTGACCCCGGCACGTGCGCGGGGCGTGACGCCCGCACCCGCCCGGCGTCCCCGCGATCCGGGAATTCCCCGGCGCGGCGGGCCGGCCCGATCCATACTGCTCGGATGGACCGTCAGCAGATCTCCCGTCTCGCCCATGCCCACCATCCGGTCGCGGCGCCGCTGGCGGACGACTCGGTGGCCCGCCTGCTGGACCGCGCGACGGCCCGGGCTTCGGGCCCGGCGACGCAGGCAGGGGCGGCGGCTCCGGCGGCGCAGGGACGGACTGCACCGGGACGGGTGCTGGACCTCGGCTGCGGCGAGGGGGCCTGGCTGCTCCGGACGCTGGCCGCGAACCCGCGCTGGCAGGCGGTCGGGGTGGACCTGGACGCCGCGGCGCTGACCCGGGCCCGGGAGAGCGCGACGGCGCTCGGGGTCGAGCGCCGAATCGGCCTGCACCACCTGGACGTAAGGGAGTTCACCACGAAGGAGCCGTTCGACCTGGTGCTGTGCGTCGGTTCCACCCACGCCTTCGGCGGGCTGCTGCCGACGCTCGCCGCGGCCCGCGAACTCCTCGCCCCGGGTGGCCGGTTGCTGGTCGGTGAGGGCTTCTGGCAGCGCGAGCCGTCCCGGGCGGCACTGGAGGGGCTGGGTGCCACCCGGGACGAGCTGGCGGACCTGGCGGAGACCACCGACCGGGTCCGAACGGACGGCTGGACACCGGTCTACGGGCACGTCAGCACGGAACAGGAGTGGGACGACTACGAGTTCTCCTGGACGGGTGCGCTGGCCGAGTGGGCGCTGGACCACCCCGACCACCCCGACGCGGCGACCGCCCGGGAGGCCGCGGACCGGCACCGCACGGAGTGGCTGCACGGCTACCGGGGGACGCTCGGCTTCGTCACGTATCTGTTGCGACGCGACTGAACTCCCGCCTGGAGCAGGTCACTTCTGCGTGCGCGCGAGGAAGTCGTCGATCAGCGGCGCGATTTCGGGGAGCTTCTCCTCCAGCGCGAAGTGTCCGGTGTCGAACACGTGCAGCTCGGCCTCGGGCAGGTCGCGCAGGTAGGCGCGGGCGCCGGCCTCGGTGAAGAAGGGGTCGTTCCGCCCCCAGACGACCAGCGTGGGCGGCTGCTCGGCGCGCAGCCAGGCCTGCCAGGCGGGGTAGAGCTCGACGTTGGAGAAGTAGTCGAGGGCGAGCTCGACCTGGATGTCCTTGCGGCCGGGCAGATCGAGGACGTGCTGGTCGAGCGTCCAGCCGTCGGGGGCGACCAGGCTCGGGTCGCCGGTGCCGCCCTCGTACTGGCTGCGGGTGACGTCCAGGGTGAGGATCGAGCGGGCGACCTCCTCCGCGCCCGGGACACCGCGCCGGTTGGCGATGAACTCCCTTGCCTGGTCGGAGAGTCCCTCCTGGTAGGCGTTGCCATTCTGGACCACGAGGCCGGTGATCCACTCCGGGTGGCGGGTGGCGAGCCGCAGGCCGACGGGGGCGCCGAAGTCGAAGACGTAGAGGGCGAAGCGGTCGAGGCCGAGGGCGAGGCAGAAGCCCTCGATGACGTCGGCGAGGGTGTCGAAGCGGTACGTGAAGGCGTCGGGCGCGGGGCTGTCGCTGTGGCCGAAGCCCGGATAGTCGGGGGCTATCAGGCGGTAGCGGGTGCCGAGCGCGTCGAGCAGCCGGGCGTACTGGTGCGAGGCCGAGGGGAAGCCGTGCAGCAGCAGGAGAACGGGGGCGTCGGCCGGGCCGCTCTCGCGGTAGAAGATGCGCAGACCGTCGACGTCGACGTGGCGGTGGTGGACGTGCGGGATCGTCAGCTCGCTCATGCTAACCATTAAACAGCATTGAACCGGTTAGGCAAGGGCACCTGCCCTGCGCGGCCGGGCAGGCCGGGCAGGCCGGGCAGGGCGGGCACGAGCGAGCTGACTCGTCGCCATGAAGGCCACAGGGGCGGATGGTTCAGTCCTTCTTCAGCTGCTCCTGCTGCACCAGGTGGTCGAGCACCTCGGGCATCGCCTCGACACCGCCCGCCTTGGTCGGCGAAGTCCGGTACTCGCCCTGGACGATGACCGTCGGCAGCTCGTCGATGCCGTAGCGGACGAACGCGGCGGCGGCGTCGTCGACCGACTGGCGCACCTCGGCGGAACGGTAGGCCTGGCGGAAGAGTTGGGCGTCGACGCCGTGGCGGGCGGCCCAATCGGTGGAGGCGGCCTCGGTGGTGAGGTCCACCCGGTCGTTGTGGATGGCGCGGAAGACGCCGGTCTGCAGGCGGTCGACCAGGCCCAGGTGCTCCAGCGTGAAGTACATCCGTGCGTGGCCGCGCTGCACCGTCTCCTCCGGGCTGCCCGGCCAGATCGCCGGGATGCGGCGCAGCTCGACGTCGGCGCGGTGCTTCTCGGCCCAGGCCTGCAGGGGCTGTTCGAACGCCTGGGAGTGGCCGCAGTCGTACCAGAAGAACTCGATCGCCTCGGTCCGGACGCTCTCGCGCACCGGTTGCGGATGGTCGAGCTTGACGAACTGGGCGCCCTCGGAAGGCGGTTGGTGGGACAGTGCGCCGGCCTGGACGGGGGACGCGGCGATCCCGGCGGCGACGGCGAGCAGGACGGTGGACCGCAGCAGCGACTTCGAGTTCACACCGGGAAGTGTGCTGGTGGCGGTCGGTTACCGGCGAGTCGGTCGGCGTCTGTGGGCCCGGATTCGCCCGAACGGTGTAGCAGGGCCTCCGCGTTGCCGGTCGGCATCGTGCCGTCCGGTGTCAGCTCGTCGAGGCTCCGGGGCCGGGCGGACCCGCCGGACCAGCCGGTCCCGCCGTCCACACCTGGGCCACCAGGCGCTGCCAGTCGTCCACCACGGCGCCCAGTTCGAAGTGCTCCAGCGCGTGCGCCCGGGCGGCGGCGCCGAGGCCTGCGCGGTTGATCGCCAGCACCCTGCCCAGGGCCTCGGCGAGGGCCAACGGGTCGCCCGGGGCGACGAGCGCGCCGGTGGCGCCGTCCCGGACCACCTCGCGCACCCAGCCGACGTCGGTGGCGACGGCCGGCACCCCGGCCAGCGCCGCTTCGATCAGCGCCCCGGGCACGCCCTCGCTGTCGCTGGTGAGCAGCAGCGCGTCGGCGGCGCGGTAGAGCGGGGCCGGGTCCGGCAGGGGGCCGAGGAAGTGGGCGCGGGCGGCCGCCGGGTGGCGGGCCAGCGTCTCGCGCAGCGGGCCGTCCCCGGCGACGGCGAGCCGGACGTCGGGCAGGCGGTCGAGTACGTCCAGGGCGAGGTCGAGTCGCTTCTCGGGCGCTATCGCACCGATCCAGGCGACCAACAGGACGTCCGCCGGCAGGCCCAGCGCGTACCGGGCCGCGCGCCGGTCGTCCCGGCCGCCGGCGGGCGGATAGCTTTCCGCCGCACGGGAGTTGGGGATCACGTGCACCTTGCCATCAGGCAGCCCGAACTGCTCCTCCAGGACGGCCCGCGCCTCGTCGGTGAGCGTGGTGACGGCGGCGGCGCGGTGCATCAGCGCACCGCCGCGCACCCTGCGCAGCCGGGTGGCGGTCCAGTAGCGGGGGTGGCCGACGGAGACGTAGACGAAGGGGGTGCGGGTGCCGGCCAGGGCGAGCGCGCAGGCGGCCAGGGTGTCGGAGCCGTGGGCGAGCACCACGTCGGCGGAGCGCGCGGCGGAGCGCAGCGACAGCAGGGTGCGCGGGCGCAGGCGGCCGGGGCCGAGGACGGCGGCGGTGCGCAGCAGGGCGGGGGCGTCGGCGCAGTCGCCCGGTTCGGCCTCGGCGGCTCCGGCCGTTCCGGCGGCTCCTGCGGTCTCGGGGGCTACGGCGGCCCCGGTGGCCCCGGCGACTCGGGGGTGGTGGACGGCCGGGTGCGGGGCGAGGGCGCACAGCGCGGAGGACTGGCCCCGCCGGCCCAGTTCCCGGTGGAGGTCACGGGCGAAGTTCTGGGCGCCCCCACGGCGTGCATCACTGATCAGGTGCAGGACTCGCGGTCGGGTTCCGGCCGAATCGGCCGACATATGGTCGGGCATGGACCGACCTTGGCACAGCGCCCCGCCCGGTACAGCCCCTTCGCGCAACCTGGTGGTGGCCCTTCCGCCCGCGCCCGTACATCCGATGTGCGCCAGAGACCCGCCGTCGTGCGCCGGTTGCGACCGCCGTGCGCCCCGTCTCACCCCCCGCCGCACTCCGGCTCGCCCCCGTTGCGCCGGACCACCTCCGCGCCGCCTTCGTTTCTGCTCCGGCGCCGGCTCCTCGACCGGGCCCGGCGCCGGCTCCGGTGCCGGGGGGCGCCGAATGCCGGGTCAAGTCCGGTGAGTCCTAGGCCAGTTAGGGCGGGACAATGGCCACCGATAGGCCCGTACGCGGAGCGCCCGGGCGCCGCCCGGCCCGGCACCGGGAGGCGCCGAGGCGGTTACGCGGATCGGGTGAACGCGGTTGGACCTCGGCGCGGACCGCTCGGCAGGATGTCCGGTCGGGGCACCGCAGGGTCGCCCCATCTCCCCCTTTCCCGTACGGATTTGGAGTCGCCCGGTGTTCAAGGGATTCCGCAGCTTCCTGCTGCGCGGCAACGTGGTGGACCTCGCGGTCGGCATCGTGATCGGCGCGGCCTTCACCGCCGTCGTCACCGGATTCGTCAGCGCCTTCCTCACCCCGCTGGTCGGGGTCGCGTCCGGCGCCGTCGGCGACTTCACCCAGAAGACCTTCGAGGTGGCCGGCACCCGGTTCCCGTACGGCCTGTTCGTCAACGCGGTGATCGGCTTCGTCCTCACCGCGGCGGTCATCTACTTCGCCGTGGTGCTGCCGGTCGGCAAGCTGCAGACGCGCTTCGAATCAGCCAAGCCCGCGCCGGTGGCGAAGGTGGACTGCCCGGAGTGCCTGAGCTCGATCCCGGCCGCCGCGACCCGCTGCTCCTTCTGCACCTCGGAGGTCGCCAAGCCGGGCCTGCCCGCCCAGACCCAGGCGCTGCAGTCACACTGACCGGCCCGCGCCGGCACCGCCGACCAGCGTCGGCCCAGGTCGGCCCAGGTCGGCCCGCACCTGCGCGCCCGCGTCGCGTGCTCACATCACGTGGTCGGCGAGCCGACGGGACATTTATTCCCGAAACATTCACGAGCCTCCGCCGCCCCTCGGCGGGGGCTCGAATGCGCCGGCGCACGCCCTGTCCGCAAAAGTTTCTCCACCGGCCCCGCAACCGGCCACCGGCCGGTCACCGCAAGGCCATCCGGCCGCGCCGTCCGGCCGCTGTTCGATCACTGACGGGGCGCCAAGGTTGTCCGGAAGAGGACGTCGGTATGTCCGTTCTTCCTACTTTCGAAACCTTTGTGCGAGCGAAGACTGTGTAAACACTCGAACTGCTCCCCCTCCCGCTCTCCTCAGCAGCCGCATTGTGGGCTTACCGTATGCCCCATGACCTCGCCCCGCTCCTACGACGGAGTCGGCTACCCCTCTCCGTCCTTCTCCTCCGGCACGCCGATTTACGACAGCCTCGTGGCTGAGCGCGGCGTCCCCCAGATCGCGCCCATCAACGTGCCGGCCGCCCTGCCGCCGGCGCTGTCGTCCGGCTACGGATCAAATCTCGGCCCCTCCTACGAGAACCGGTACGGCAACGGGTACGAAAGCGCCGGCAGCAACCTCCCCGCGCTGCCGCCCGCCCGCCTCGCTCTGGGCCCCGGCCCGAGCAGCGGCCCCTCCGCCGGCCCCGCCACGGCGTACATCCCGGCGCAGCCCGCTCCGGCGTACGCCACCCCCCAGCCGGCGGTCCCCGGCTACGGCGCCCCCCAGCCGTACCAGCGACCGCAGGCCGGCGCCCCGGCCTTCACCCAGACCGCCAGCGGCGGCTACCAGCCAAGCGGCGGCCAGAGCTTCGGCGGCCAGAACACCTTCATCGGCGGCCAGGCCGGCCCGCAGAACTTCGGCGCGCAGCCGGTCGGCCACCCGGCCGGATTCGGCCAGGGCCAGCCCGGCGGGCCGCAGGGCTTCGGCGGACCGCAGTCCTTCGGCGGCCAGAACGGCGTCGGCCCCGGTTTCCAGGGCCAGGGCGGCGACCAGTCCTTCGGCGGCGCCCAGCTACGCCCGGCCATGGCGCCGGTCGCGCCGGTCCGCCCGATGCAGCCGCAGCGTCCGGGGCCGTACGGCGAGCCCGGACAGTTCCAGAACGGCGGCTACCAGCCGCAGGGCCAGGGTTACTGAACCACCGGCTCCCCGAGGCCGCCCCCCACGCGGCCCGCACCCGCACCACCTGAGCGCCACCCGGCGACCCCTGAACGCCGGGCGAATGGAGAACACGGGTCATCCACGGACCGCCCGGAACGCCCCCCACGGCGTCCCGGGCGGTCCGTGCGCCTATCCGGGCACGGTCGGGGCGCAGGTCCGTGCGTATACGGGGGCGGTGCGAGCTGCCGGAACCCTGCTGGCAGGATGGGGGGATGCAGCTCACCGGACTCCACGTCTACCCCGTCAAGTCCATGTACCGCCTGAGCCCGGAGACCGCCGAGGTCCACCCCTGGGGCCTGGTCGGAGACCGCCGCTGGATGCTCGCCGACCCGACCGGACGCTTCGTCAGCCAGCGCGAGAACACCGCCCTCGGACAGATCCGGCCCGGGCTCCTGCCCGACGGCTCGCTGACGCTGACCGCCCCCGACGGCTCGCGGATCGAGGTGCCCGCTCCTGCCATCGCCGCCGGCGACCCGCTCGCCGACGTCGAGGTCTGGGGCGACCGCTTCCACGCCGCCGAAGCCGCCAAGGAAGCACACGCGTGGATAGCCGAACACCTCGGCGACTACCGCCTGGTGCACCTGGACGACCCGCTCGCCCGGCCCGTCGACCCCGAGTACGGCCGGCCCGGCGACACCGTCTCGATGGCCGACGGCTTCCCGCTGCTGCTCACCACCAGCGCCTCGCTCGACCGGCTCAACGAGCTGATCGCCGCCGAGCACCCGGAGGACCACGAGACCCTGCCCATGGAGCGCTTCCGCCCCAACGTGGTAGTTGCCGGTACCGCGCCCTGGGCCGAGGACGGCTGGCGCCGGATCCGGATCGGCGAGCTCACCTTCAAGGTGGTCAAGCCCTGCGGCCGCTGCGTCGTCACCACCACCGATCAGGAGACCGGCGAACGGCGCGGCAAGGAGCCGCTGCGCACCCTGGCCCGGCACCACCGGCTGTTGCGCAAGGCCGCGTTCGGGCAGAACCTGATCCCCGAGCGGCCGGTCGGCGTCGAGGGGGACGTGCTCGGCACGCTGCGCGTGGGCGACGAGGTCGAGGTGCTGGAGGACGGGGCGCACTGGCCGGCCGACGGGCACTGAGCGCGCGGCGCGGCGCGCAGGACCGGCGGGCAGGACCGGCGGGCAGAACCGGCGGTCGTCCCCGGGCGGAACCACTGCTGTGCGTGCTCGTTGAAACAAGTGGTCGGAACCTGTGGCCGCAGTGAGCACTACCGGTGCCCGCGCGACGGAGCGCGGCCGGACCACCCACGTGGGCGCGCTACGGTGGGCGGACGGCCCGCGCACCCCCGCGCGTTCGGCCCGTTGATCGCCGGCTCGACGAAGGTGGGGACGACAGACCGTCATGGCTGAGCACAGGGTCCGGGTCACCCAGGACAGCGCATCCCGCTGGCGTCGCCGGGCGGGCGACTACGACACGCTCGCGGAGGCCCTGGCGGCCGCCGAACCGGGCGACACCGTGACCGTCCGGCCCGGCACCTTCCGGGAGAACCTGCTGCTGGACAAGCCGGTGACGATCGTCCCGGCCCAGGGCCCGGGCACCGTGCGGATCGAGCCGCCGTCCGGGGTGGCGATCACCGTCACCGCCGCGGCGACCGTCCGCGACCTGGTCGTGGAGGGCGGCGACACGTCCTCCCCGGCCGTCCTGGTCACCGGCGAGCAGGCCACGCCCGCGCTCAGCGGCTGCCGGATCGAGACCCGCTCGGCCACCGGGATCGAGGTCGCGGCCGGCGCCCGGCCTACCCTGCGCGGCTGCGTGGTCGCCAACCCGGGCGGGCTCGGACTGCGACTGCGCGGCGAGGGCACCGCCGCCGCCTTCGAGGACTGCGAGGTCGCCGCCGCCGGACAGGCCGGGCTCGCCGTCCTCGGCGGCGCCACCGCCGCACTGGACCGCTGCCGCATCCACCACGCCTCCGGCGCGGGCGTGCTGCTCTCCGACCCCGGCAGCGCGGCCGAACTGACCGACTGTGAGATCTACGAGATCCGCGGCAGCGGCGTGCAGGCCGAGTCACAGTCGGGCGGGCGGCTCGTCGACTGCGAGATCCACCGGGTCACCGGCAACGGCCTGACCCTGGACGGCGCGGCCGAACTCGTGCTCACCGGCTGCCGGGTGCACGACCTGCCGGAGAACGGCGCCGACCTGCGCGGGCGCGCCCGGCTCAGCCTCGCGCACACCACCGTCCGGGACTTCGGGCGCGGGGCGCTGTCGGTCTGGGACCAGGGCACCGAGGCCGTCGCGGAAGCCTGCCAGATCCACGGCTCCACCGGCGAGTACCCGGCGCTGTGGGTCAGCGACGGCGCCCGGCTCACCCTCACCGACTGCTCGCTGCACGACCTGCCGGACGCCCTGTTCGTCCTCGACCGGGACTCCGCCGCCACCGCCGAGGGCTGCTCGTTCAGCCGGATCCGCAGCTCGGCGGTCTCGGTCAGCGGCGGGGCCACCGTCTCGCTGGCCTCCTGCCGGGTGCAGGAGGCCGGGACGGGACTCTGGTTCCGCGACCACGGCAGCGGCGGGCAGCTCACCGACTGCGAGATCTCCGACGTCGCGACCGGGGTGATCGTCACGAAGGGCGCCGATCCGGTACTGCGCGACTGCACCGTCCGGGCCAGCACGGACGCCGGGGTGTACGTGTCGGCGCAGGGGCGGGGCACCTTCGAGAACTGCCGGGTCTCGCACGGCAAGGGCTTCGGCTTCCACATCATCGACGGCTGCCGGACGCAGCTCACCCGGTGCCGGGCAGAGCAGAACGAGCGGGCCGGGTTCGAATTCTCCGAGCCGGGGCCGATCGCGGAGGGGTGCACCGCGGATGACGTGGGGGCGCCTCCGCTGTCCGCCGTTCCGGCGGGTGGCGGCGTCGGGGGCGGCGGTGGGGTCGGTGGCGGCGGTGGGGCAGCCCTGGGTCCGGGGGTGGGTCGCGAGTCGGCGGTAGGTCCGGGGCCGGGGGCTTCGTACGGCGGTACGGACGTTCCGGCACCGCGGTCGTCCCAACTGACCGCCGCCGCACAGGCGTTGGCTCCGTCCGCGGCAGCCTCGGCGGTGATCGGACCGATCCCGGACTGCCGGCCCGCCGAGGAGGCGCTCGCCGAGCTGGACTCGCTGGTCGGGCTGGCCACGGTGAAGCAGGAGGTGCGCACCCTGATCGACCTGATCTCGGTCGGGCGGCGCCGCCGCCAGGCGGGGCTCAAGGCGCCCTCGCTCCGCCGCCACCTGGTCTTCACCGGCGCCCCCGGCACCGGCAAGACCACCGTCGCCCGGCTCTACGGCGAGATCCTCGCGTCGCTCGGGGTGCTCCAGCGCGGCCACCTGGTCGAGGTGGCCCGGGTCGACCTGGTCGGCGAGCACATCGGCTCCACCGCGATCCGCACCGCGGCCGCCTTCGACCGGGCGCGCGGCGGGGTGCTCTTCATCGACGAGGCGTACGCGCTCGCCCCGGAGGACGGCGCTCGGGACTTCGGGCGCGAGGCGATCGACACCCTGGTCAAACTGATGGAGGACCACCGGGACGAGGTGGTCGTCATCGTGGCCGGCTACACCGCCGAGATGGAGCGCTTCCTCTCCGCCAACCCCGGTGTCTCCTCCCGCTTCTCACGCACCATCAGCTTCCCCGACTACACGGCGGACGAGCTGCTGGAGATCGCCCGGGCGCAGTGCGCGGAGCACGAGTACGCGCTCTCGGAGGGAACCGAGCAGGCGCTGCTCGCACACTTCGGAGGACTGGAGCGCGGCCCCAACTTCGGCAACGGGCGCACCGCTCGGCAGGTCTTCGAGAGCATGGTCGAGCGGCACGCGGTACGGGTCGCCCACCTCGCCGACCCGTCCACCGAGGAACTCCAGCTGCTCGTTCCGGCCGACCTGCCGACGGTGCCGCTGCCGTAGCGCCGACAGATGACAGCCGACAGATAACAGATAACAGAATCTGAAATCTGTCGGCTGTTAGTTGTCATCCGTCAGTTGTCATCTGTCGGCTGTCGGTTGTCGGCTGTCGGTTGTCAGCCGCGCGTTCCTGGTGTCAGCCCGTCCAGGGGCCGCCTGCGAGGAAGGACTCCAGCGCGGCCCGGTAGGGCGCGATGTCGATCCGCTCACCGGCCAGCCAGTCATCCGAGTAGTACTTGTCGAGGTAGCGGTCCCCCGGGTCGCAGATGAGCCCGACCACGCTGCCCGTCCGCCCGGCCGCCCGCATCTCGGCGACGATCTGCAGCGCACTCCAGAGGCCGGTGCCGGTGGAGGCCCCTGCCTTCTTGCCGAGCACCTGCTCCAGCAGTCGTACGGCCGCGATCGAGGCGGCGTCCGGCACCTTCATCATCCGGTCGATCGCGCCGGGGACGAAGCTCGGCTCCATCCGGGGCCGTCCGATGCCCTCGATCCGCGACCCGCTCTCGCAGACGGCGTCCGGGTCGTGGCGCACCCAGCCGTCGAAGAAGCAGGAGTTCTCCGGGTCCGCGACGCAGATCCGGGTGTCGAACTGCATGTAGCGCACGTACCGGGCGATGGTGGCCGAGGTGCCGCCGGTCCCGGCGGTGGCGACGATCCAGGCCGGCTCGGGGTGCGGCTCCAGGCGCAGCTGGGCGAAGACCGACTCCGCGATGTTGTTGTTGCCGCGCCAGTCGGTGGCCCGCTCGGCGTAGGTGAACTGGTCCATGTAGTGGCCGCCGGTCTCCTCCGCGAGCCGGGCGGAGGCCTCGTACACCTCGTCCGAGCGCTCGACCAGGTGGCATTCGCCGCCGTGGAACTCGATCAGGTCGATCTTGGCCTGGCTGGTGCTCTTGGCCATGACGGCGATGAACGGCACGCCGATGAGCTGGGCGAAGTACGCCTCCGAGACGGCGGTGGAGCCGCTGGAGGCCTCGATCACCGGCTTGCCGGGGCGGATCCAGCCGTTGCAGAGCCCGTAGAGGAAGAGCGAGCGGGCGAGGCGGTGCTTGAGCGAGCCGGTCGGATGGGTGGATTCGTCCTTGAGGTACAGGTCGATCCCCCACTCGGCCGGCAGCGGGAAGCGCAGCAGGTGGGTGTCGGCGGAGCGGTTGGCGTCGGCCTGGACCTTGCGCACCGCCTCCTTGAGCCAGGTGCGGTACTCCGCGTCGGAGCGGTCGACGTCGACGGTCGGCTCGATGCCGGGCCGGGGGCCGCGCTCGATGCCGGACTGGGTGCTCATGGTCGCTGTCTCCTCGTAGTAACCCCCCACTGCTCACTACGAGTGTATGACGGTCACGATAAGTGACATTTTCCGGAGACCCAGGTTCCACTTATCGGGCCCAGGCCGGTCATTGGCTCCGGCCCTGTTGGCTCCGGCTGGTCACTGGCCCCGGCCCCGACCCCAGGAGCAACTTTTGCCCGAACGGCCGTTCCTAGACGGGCACCGACTGCGGGTCCGCCAGGTACGGTCCCCAGCCCAGTTCGGCCGCACCCGCGAGCGCCCCGTGCGCCAGCTCCGCGCCGACGATCGGCACCCGGCCGCTGCGCCCCCACAGGCTGCGTTCGGCGACCACCGCGCGCAGCCGCTCGGGCGCAGCCTCCAGCAGGTCGAGGTGCAGGCCGCTGAGGACCACCCGGTCGGGGTTGAGGATGTTGGCGACGCCGGCCAGCCCGAGCCCGAGCCGGTCGATGACGTGCTCCACCGCCGCCCGCGCGCGGTCGTCCGTGGCGGCGGCCCGGCAGAGGTCGCGCGCCTGGTCGAGCAGCGGGCGCCCCGGCTCCGGGGTGAGCCCTGCGGCCGCGAACAGCGCGTCAGGATCGGTCTCGGAGTTGAGGCAGCCGCGGTTGCCGCACATGCAGGGGCGGCCCTGCGGGTCGACGGTGAGGTGGCCGACCTCCAGGGCGAGGCCCGCGCTGCCGGTGTGCAGGTGGCCGTCGATGACCAGCGCGCCACCGACGCCGCGGTGGCCGGAGGTGACGAAGAGCAGGTGGCGGGCGCCGCGCCCGGCGCCGTGCCGGTACTCGGCGAGCGCGGCGAGGTTGGCGTCGTTGGCGATCGCGGTGGGCAGGGGGCGCAGCGCGTTCGGGCCGTGGTCGGCGCGGCCGACCTCGACGTCGTACAGGTCGGCGACCGGGGTGCCGCTGGGCCAGGCGAAGTGCAGGGCGGCGAGCGCGGCGCCGTCCGGCTCGGTGACCGGGTTGGGCAGGGCGAGCGCGGCGCCCAGGCAGCGGCGGTCGGTCGCCCGGGCGAGCGCGGCGCCCGCCTCGGCGACGGCGCGCAGCATCCGGACCGGATCGGTGGCGGCAGGCAGCGGCAGGTGGACGGGCGGGTCGAGCAGCCCGCCGAGGCCGGCCAGGGTGACGCTCAGCCCGTCGGCGTGGATCTGCCCGGCGACCACGACCGGACCCTGCGGGTCGATCGCGAGCCGGTGCGAGGGGCGGCCGCGGCCGCCACCGGCCGGGCGCGAGTCGACGGTGATCAGGCCGAGCGCCTCCAGCTCGGCGGTGACCGCACCGGCGGTGGCCCTGGTCACGTCCAGCGCGCGGGTGAGTGCCGAACGGGTCGGCGCCTGACCGGTGTGGATCAGCGAGAGTGCGGGGCCGAGCAGCGTCCGACCGCGGTCGGGGGCCGCGCGACGGTGGCCGTCGCGCTGCGCGTCGGCGTCGTTCCCGGTGCCGGGCCTCGGGCTTGATGGTGAGAGCTGCACGCCCCTATTGTGACTTTGTGTCGCTTCGAAACAAAATCCGTTCCCATCCCAGCCCGGACCGCCCGTCCCCCCAGTCTCGCAGCACACCCCCACTGGCCGACAGCCCCTGGGGCCCCGCACGTCTCGCGCTCACCGCGTTCTTCGCCGTCGACGGCTTCCTCTTCGCGGCCTGGGTCGTCCGCATCCCGGACGTCCGCAGCCAGGTCAGCGCCTCGCACAGCGCGCTCGGACTCGCCCTGCTCTGCCTGTCCATCGGCGCCGTCATCACCATGCCCGTGGTCGGCCGACTCTGCCTGCGCTTCGGCTCGCGGCCGGTGACGGTCGGCTCGCTCGCCCTGCTCAGCCTCGCCGTCCTGCTGCCGGCACACGCCCACTCGATCGCCGCGCTCGGCGGCGTGCTGCTGCTCTTCGGCGCCGGGTACGGCGGGGCCAACGTCGCCATGAACAGTGCCGCCGTCGACCTGGTGGCGCAGCTGCGACGGCCCGTCATGCCCAGCTTCCACGCCGGGTACAGCTTCGGCGGACTGCTCGGCACGGGCGTCAGCGGTCTGCTCGCCGGGCCCTTGAGCACCGCGTGGGCGCTCGCGCTCAGCGGGCTGCTGGGCATGGCCGTCACCGTCGGCGCGGGCGTCGTGCTGCTCCGCAGCCCGGCGGCGCCGCTGGTCGCGCCCGACCGGGCGGCGGCGGGCACGGCGGGTACGGCGGTTGCGGAGGGCGTGAGGGACGGCGGTGCGGCGTCCGCAGCGGCGGGTGCGGGCCGACCCCAGACCCGCTTCCTGGTGCTGCTGCTCGGCGTCACCGCGCTGTGCACCGCGTACGGAGAGGGCGCGATCGCCGACTGGACCACCCTCCACCTCACCGACGATGTCCACGCGAGCGCCGCGGTGGCCGCCACCGGCTACGGCGCGTACGCGTTCGCGATGGCCGGCGGACGGGTGGGCGGCACCTGGCTGTCCATCCGGCTCGGACAGAACCGGCTCATGCTGTTCGGCGGGCTGACGGCCGCGGCGGGCATGCTGGTCGCCGCGCTCGCACCGGCGGTGCCGCTGTCGATCTGCGGGTTCGTCCTGGTGGGCCTCGGGTTGGCCAACCTCTTCCCGCTCGCCATCGCCCGGGCCGGAGCGGCGGGCGGCCCGCAGGGCGTGGCCCTGGCCTCGTCGCTCGGGTACGGCGGGATGCTGATCGGCCCCGTGGTGATCGGCTTCCTCGCCGACGCGGCCGGCCTGCCGATGGCGCTGACCACGGTAGCGGTCGCCGCCACTGCGGCGGCGCTCCTGCCGCTGACGGTCGGGCGGCGTAATAGGTGACAGGTGACAGCTGACGGATTTCAGCGAACAGATAACAGATTTCAACTTCTGTCATCCGTCATCTGTTCGCTGAAATCCGCTCCCCCGCCCTCCCGGTGACGGGGGTGCACCGGCAGTGGCAGGATGCGGGGCCATGACGACCAGCGAACGCTTCCAGGTACTGCGGGCGAGCGAGCGCCCTGCGACGGCGTGGCTCAACGGGGGCGGGGTGACCAGAGAGGTCGCCGGGTTCCCGGCCGGAGCCGGGCTGGAGAAGTTCGACTGGCGGGTCAGCCTGGCCGACGTGGCCTCGGCCGGGCCGTTCTCCCCGTTCCCCGGCATCGACCGGGTGATCACCCTGGTAGCGGGCGCCGGCATGGCGCTCACCGTCGACGGCGTCGAGCAGCTGGTCGATGCCCCGTACCGGCCGTTCGCCTTCTCCGGCGACGCCACGACGGACTGCCGCCTGCTGGGCGGCCCGGTGGTGGACTTCAACGTGATGACGCGTCGCGGGCGGGTCGAAGCCACCGTGGACCTGCTCTCCGCGCCCGCCGACGTCGAGGTCCCGGCCGAGAGCACCGTGCTCCTCGTCTGCCTCGCCGGTTCGGCACTCATCGGAGACAGCGACGGCACCGATGGCACCGGCAGCACCGAGGGCGTCGAACTCTCCCGCTACGACGCCGCCCTGCTCGACGAACCGGGCACGCACCGGCTGCGCCCGGACGGCGTCACCGCCGCCATCACCTTCCGCCCGACCCGCTGAGGCCCCGCCCGACGAGGCCGCGTCCGAGCTGCCCCGCCCCGAACTGCCCCGCCCCGAACTGCTGCACCCCGACGAACGACGGCGCTCCCACCCCCGAACCGCGGGAGCGGGAGCGCCGTCCTCACCTCAGCCGCAGAACACCGGCGTGGCGTGCGCCGGGTCCAGCGCGTTGGTCACCAGGTGCAGCGCCGTCGGCGAGAACGCGATCGTCACGTGCTCGACGAGCGAGACCGGGCAGTGGTCCTGCAGCACCACGTTGTCGACGTCCGGGCCGTTCAGGAACTGGGTCCGCCAGGGGGTGACGACCTCGTCGTACACGGTCGAGATCACCGTGTAGCTCACCCCCGGCACGGTGTCCGGCCGGGAGGCCATCGTCCGGTTGAAGTCCGAGCCCACCGCCTGGTCCCGGCAGGCCTGGCAGACGGTGTAGATCAGGTCGGCGACGCCCGGGAAGTAGGGTGCGAGGTTGACGATCCCGTCGAGCGTCGTGCCGTGGTTGGACGGTGCCAGCCCGACCAGTTTGCCGACCTTGGAGGCGCCGCCGAGGAACTTCAGGTAGTAGTTCGGCAGCATGCCGCCCTGGGAGTGCCCGACGATGTCGACCTTGGCCGCGCCGGTCGCGTTGCGCACCAGGTCGACGAAGCGGGCGAGTTGGGCCGCCGAGTCCGCCACCGGGCCGAGGCCCCCGATCGGTAGCAGCAGGCCGCTGCCGGTGGAGGTGATGCCGGGGATGGTCCCGTAGTCGAGGGCGAAGACGCAGTACCCGAGGCCCTTCAGCAGCGGGGAGAGCGCCAACCAGTTCTCGTAGCGGTTGGCGAAGGTGCCGTGCACCAGGACGACCGGGTTGGGGTGCGCGGCGGTGGGCCGGCAGTTCCAGTCGTTGGCGCCGGGCGGTGAGGCCACCGTGTCGCCGTCCGGCGGCAGTTCGGCGGCAGGGGCCGAAGCGGCCGGGGCCGCCGAAGCCGCCGAAGCCGCGTACGCGGGCGCCGCCGTCGCACCGGCCAGCAGCGCGCCCGCGAGCACGGCCGCGCCGAGCGCCCTGCCGATCACACTGCCGAACGCGCCGCCGAGCCCGCGGCGCAGGGGACTTGCGGAGAAGCGGAGAAGTGGGGTTCTCAACTGTTGCCTCCACAGCGGAAGTTTGTTACCAACAGGTAACCCGAGTGCCTCCATCATGCGGTCGCCCCTCCGGCCCGGCCCTTGGGCGTTCCCCAGACCTGGACGGTGTTCTCTGTGACCGGTCACAACGCACCCCACTGCACGCCCGCGAACTCACCGGCCCAGGCGCCGGGTTGGCGCATCCCGGTGATCGGCGGACGGCCGGCCGACCAACGCCTCCTCGGCGGCGTCCGCGAGCTGGCCGAGGCCGTCGTCACCGCCCTGCTGGACCGCGTGCCGGTCTACCGCAGCCTGCCCCGAGAACAGCTCACCGGCGAGCTCACCCGGGACACCGAGCGCCGGATCCGCGCCCTCGCCCACACCGTCCGCACCGGACTCCCCGCCCCCGCCGAGGAGTTCACCGCCGTCCGGGAGGCCGCCGCCCGCCGCGCCGAGGAGGGCCTGCCGCTGGACGCCGTCCTGCTCGCCCACCACCTCGGGCTGGAGGTCTGCTGGGAGTTCGTCACCCGGCACGCCCAGGACGGCGACGCCGCCGAACTGCTGGTGCTCAACCGGCTGCTGCTCGACCAACTCGGGCAGGCCACCACCGCCGCCGGCGCGGGCTACCTGGACGGGCGCCGACCGGCCGCCGACCGCCGCTGCGCGGCCCGGCAGTCCCTGCTGACCGCACTGCTCGCCGGCACTCCCGCCGACGAGGCCGCCGCCCGGGCCGGACTCCGACTGCCCGCCGGCTACGCCGTGCTCTGCCTGTCCGTCGCCGACCACCCCGACGAACACTCCCCCGAGGTCGACCCGGTCGTCGCCGCCCGCCGCAAGCTCCGCCGACTCGGCGCCGAACTCGACCACCGCACCCGGCAGTCGGCGCTCACCGCACTGACGTCCTCGGGCGGGCTGGTGCTCGTCCCGTTCGGCCCGTCCCCGAGCTCGTGCTCATCCCCAGACCCAGCCCCAACCCCAACCCCAGCCTCAGCCTCAGCCGAGTACCCCACTGCCGCGGCCCCCTGGCCGCAGCTCGCCGCCACCCTCGCCGCAGCGGGCCGCGCGGCCGGTACGCCCGTACTCGCCGGAGCCGCCGCGGCCGTACCCGCCGAGGTGCCCGACGCGGCCGCCCTCGCCTACGAAGTCCTGGACGTAGCCCGGGCGTTCGGGCGCCCACCCGGACTGCACCGGCTGGAGGACGTCCTGCTGGAGTACCAGCTCACCCGCCCCAGCCGGGCCCGCTCCCGGCTCGCCGCCCTGCTCGAACCCCTGGCCGGCGCCGGGGAGTTGCTCACCACCCTGCGCACCCACCTGGCCGGCGGCCTCAACCGCCGGCACACCGCGGACGCCCTGCACCTGCACCCCAACACCGTCGACTACCGGCTGCGCCGCATCGCCGTGCTGACCGGCCTGGACCCGACGCACCCCGCCGACGTCCTGCGGATCACCGCCGCCCTCGCGGCGCGGACGGCCGAACAGGCTTCGCCCGTACGGTAGTTCCGCTCAGAAAACGGCGCGTCGGCGATCCCGGAGGTCCCGGAGGTCCCGGAGGTCCCGCCCGAAGGACCGACGAAACGCTCGTCAGCCCTGCTCCCCCGGCAGCCGCAGGTCCCACCCGACCAGGGCGCGCAGCTGCTCCGCCGTCACACCGTCCGGCACCGGCTGGGGTGCGTCGTGGCGCAGCGGCGGCTGCCACCCCTCCTCCTCGGTCCAGCGGCGGACCACCTTGGCGGGCGCCCCGGCGACCACGCTGTGGTCGGGCACCTCGCCACGCACCACCGCGCCCGCCGCGACCACCACGTTGCGGCCGATCCGCGCCCCCGGCAGGATCACCGCTCCGGTGCCGATCCAGCTGCCCGCGCCGATCTCCACCGGCTCGTTGCGCGGCCACTGCTTGCCGATCGGCAGGTCGGTGGAGCGGTACTCGTGCGCCTGGTCAGAGATGTAGACGCCGGGCCCGGTCCAGACGTCGTCGCCGAGCACGATCGACTGGTGGCCGACGATGTGGCTGTCCCGGCCGATCACGCAGCCGCCGCCGATCCGCACGATCGGCTCCGGCCCGAGGTCCAGCCCGGGCAGGAAGCCCGCGCTGATGGTGACCCGCTCGCCGATGATCGAGAACGGCCCGATGGTGATCCACTGCTCGTTGAAGACCGCCCCGAGCGGGAAGGCGAGGGTCGTGCCGTCCCCCAGCTCGCCGAACCGGTAGGGGCCGGGGCTCTGGTTGGTGACCGCGCCGGTCCGCTGCACCCAGCGCCAACCCCGGTGGACGAGGCGTCCGGCGGCGCGGCGACCACCGGCCCGAACGGCGGAGAGGAGGGAGCGGGTTATCGGCATGCGCTCACGTTACCGGCCCGTAGCAACCGCCCGGCCGCCGGGCGGCCAAGATCACACGATCCCACATCACACGGCTCAAGATCACACCGGCCTCGTCCGCTCCACCCGTCCAGCCGCCGGACGACGCCGACGCGGCCACCGGGCACCGGGCACCCGGGAGCCGCCGACCGTCACCACCGACGAGAGGACCCGGCCGTCAACGCACCCAGCGTGCGGGCCGCTTCTCCAGGAACGCCCGCATCCCCTCCTGCGCCTCCTCCGAGCCGAACAGCCGCGCCGACAGCTCCACCAGCTCGTCCGCGTCGCGCTCGAAGGAACGCACCACCTCGGCGTTGGCCAGCCGCTTCGACTCCGCCAGCCCCTGCGGGGAGCCCTGGCGCAGCGCGTCCAGCAGGCCCTTGAGCACGACGCCGGTGTCCTCGGCGGACGCGGTGGCGCTGCTGATCAGGCCGATCCGGGCGGCCTCGGCGGCGTCGAAGACCTCGCCGGTGAGGTAGTAGCGGGAGGCCGCACGCGGCTCCAGCTTGGGGCGCAGCGGCAGCGAGATGACGGCGGGCGCGAGGCCGAGCCGGACCTCGGTGAAGGCGAAGGTCGAGGCCGGTCCGGCGACGGCGAGGTCCGCCGCGCCGACCAGGCCGAGGCCGCCCGCCCGGACGTGCCCGTCGATGACGGCGATCACCGGCTTGGCGCAGTCCACGATCGCCCGCTGCAACGCGACCAGGCCGCGCGGACCGACCGTCGGGTCCGCGCCGGTCGCCTCCGAGAGGTCCGCGCCCGCGCAGAACACCTTGCCGGTGTGGCCGAGCACCACGGCGCGGACCTCCGGGTCGGCCGCGGCCGCCGCCAGCCCGGCGTGCAGCTCGGCCATCAGGCGGGTGGAGAGCGCGTTGCGGTTGTGCGGCGAGTCGAGGGTGAGCGTGGTGACGGCGTCGGCGGTGCTGACGCGGACGAAGGGCTCTGCGCTGGTCATCGGCGGGTCTGCCTTCCGGCTGAGGGTGGGTCGGACTGCGGGCGCGACCGGGGGTGCCCGGACCGCGCCCGGACGACTCTGGCACGCCTACCCTCCCCTCGGCCAGAGCCAACCGGCCCCCCGCCGCCGGAACCACGCAGCGCACCAGCGGCGCCGGCAGACCCGCCCGTGGCCGGAAACCGGTGGTCAGACCCACCGCGCGCACGGCAGCATCAACGCCATGACCACGACCGACGTCCCCGTCCTGCTCCTCGCACCGCGCATCAACGAGACGGGCCTGCAGCTGCGCACCGCCGCCGGGCGCCGGGGCCTGCGGGCGTGCGTCGCGACGTCCTGGCAGGCCCCGCGCGAACTGCTCGGGGCGCCGGTGCACGTGTACGGAGGGCCGCTGTTCGGCGACGCCGTCGGCCGGGAGCTCGGCCTCGGCCTGCTGGAGCCCGCCGCCGACTGGCTGACCCGACTGCCGCTTCCCCTGACCGGACGGCGGGTCACTTGCGCCACCCTCGCCGAGGCACGGCGGCTGCGACGCCCGGCCTTCGTCAAGCCGCCGGCGGACAAGCTGTTCGCCGCCCGCGTCTACCCCGACGGCAGCGCGCTGCCGGGGCCCGAGGTGCTGGAGGGCGACACGGCGGTGCTGGTGAGCGAGGTGGCGCGGTTCGCCGTCGAGTACCGGTTGTTCGTCCTGGACGGCACGGTGCGGACCGGTTCGCGCTACGCGGTGGACGGCGAGCTGTCCGTCGCACCGCTGGAGACCATCGGGGCACCGGAAGGGGAGACCGCCAGGGCAGCCGACGGGGAGACCGCCGAGGTGCTCGCGTTCGGCCGTGAGGTCCTGGCCGCCTCCGCGTCGGACGCCCCGCTGCCCAGCGCCGCCGTGGTGGACGTCGGGCGTACGGAGAACGGCCGTTGGGCCGTGGTGGAGGCCAACGCCGCCTGGGCCAGCGGGGGTTACGCTGCCGCCCCGGAGGCCGTGCTCGAAACGGTGCTCCGCTCGTCCGGCCCGGACGCCCAACTCACCACCACCGACCGGCCGTTCCTGCGCGACCTGCCCGAGGTGGTGCGCTGAGACCACGCGACTCCGGACCGTCGGGGCTTGCGGCTTCGGTGGATCATGGCGCAGGATCCGCGCCATGACCACCTCTCACCTCACCCACATCACCGAGCCGCCCGGCGTCGCGCCCGGCACCGGCTACACCCAGGTCGTCACCGGCAGCGGCCGGCTGGTCCAGGTCTCCGGCCAGGTCGCCTTCGACGAGCAGCGGAACCTGATCGGCGCGGGTGACCCGAAGGCCCAGGCGCGGCAGGTCTTCGAGAACCTGCGCCGCTGCCTGGCCGCCGCCGGGGCCGGGTTCGAGCACGTCGTGAAGTTCACCTTCTTCATGACCGACATCGCCTACCTCCAGGCCATCCGCGAGGCCCGCGACGAGCACCTGGGCACCCTGCCCCTGCCGGCCGCCTCCGCGATGCAGGTGGCGGCGCTGTTCAGGCCCGACGTACTGATCGAGATCGAGGCGCTGGCGATCCTCCCGGAGTAACCGAGGCCCGGAGCAGCCGAGGCCCTGAGCGCCCTGGGCCCTGAGCACCCTGGGCCCGGGGCGTCAGACGGCCGCGAGCCCCGCGTCCCGCCGTCCGGCCCAGCGGACGACGGGGCGCATCGCCAGGCCGGCCGCCGCAAGCACCGCGCCCAGGACGACCCAGCCGATCGTCCCGTACCCGATCACCAGCGTGCTGACCAGCGCCGGACCGGCCATCAGCGCCGCCGCCGTTCCCGCGTTGAACACGCCCTGGTAGGCGCCATGGTCGCGCTCGCCCGCGAGGTCGTAGCTGAGCGCCCAGCCGCCCGCCTGCCCGACGACCTCACCGAGGGACTGCAGCACGACCCCGCCGAGCACCACCACGGCCGCGGCGACCGCGGGCAGGCCGTGCGCCAGTGAGAGGACCAGGCAGGAGGCCGCGAGCACCATCCCCGCACGCCCACAGGCCCGGGCGGCGGCCGTCCGTTCGTCGATGCCTCGGGTGGCCCGCATCTGGAGGGTGATCACCAGCAGGGTGTTGACGACCAGGGTGCCGGCCACGGTGATCCGCGGCGCGTCGGTCTGCTGGACGATCCAGAGCGGCACACCGACCTCCAGTACGGCGAACTGCAGGCAGAGCACCGCGTTCAGCACCGTCAGGGCCAGGAACGGGCCGTCCCGCAGCGCGGGATTGCGACGCCGGCCCTGCTTGGCGCCCTTGCCCGAGGGGTCCGACGGCTTCGGGACGCCGGTCTTCGACGCCTGGTCGGCGACGGACCCGTCGACCGCCGACCCCCCGCCCGCCGACCGCTCGACCACCGATGAACGCCGCAGGTCGGAGAGGCGGTGGAACAGCAGCGCCGCGACCACGAAGGAGGCGGCATCGGCCAGGATCGCCGCCACGTAGACCGGCCGGGTGTCCACCTGAAGTGCGATCGCGCCGAGAGCGGTGCCCAGGCAGATGCCCACGTTGGTCACCACCCGCAGGTAGGCCCGGCCCGCCACCCGGCGGTCGGCGGGCAGCACCTCCGCGTAGAGCGCGTTCCGCACGGCGGCGGACCCGCGGTCGACGGCGGAGACCAGGCAGGCCAGTGCGACGAACGCCGGATAACTGTGCACCAGCGCGTACCCGGCCGTGCCGACCGCCTGCACCGAGACCAGCGTCACCAGCACCCGCCGTGCGCCCCAACGGTCGGCGGCCCGGCCGGCGGGCACACTGGCGACCACCCCGCACAGGCCGGCCGCGGTCATTCCGAGCCCCAGCTGGGCGGCGCTCAGGCCGAGCACCCGGGTGAAGAACAGCACCGCGACGGAGAGGGAGAGGCCGTTGCCCACCGTGTTGACCAGGGTGATCCCGGCCAGCCGACGGACCGTCGGGTCGGGGTGCAGGCGTCGTCGGACGGCACCGAGGACTTCGGTGTCACCAGGGCTTTCGGGTATGGCAGGGGAAGGTGCGGAGGACTCCGCCGTCGAGGTGGTCATACGAAGATCCCACCGCCCAATGGGGTGGTCCAGGTAATCCTTTAGGCTCTGGCTAAATCCGAAGCGGACGTCCCGCCTGCCTGCCCGCCCCACGTGCCCGCATCTGGCCGCTTCTGCCCGCCTACCTGCCCCGGATTCCAGCCGAAGGACGCCCTGTGCACCGGTTCACACTCCGCCTGGCCGACCTCGCCACCACCTGGTTCGCCACCTCCCCGATCCACGAGGCCGTACTCAGTCTGCGGATGTGGACCCACCCCGGCGTCTACCACCTCCAGACCCAGGCCTTCGAACAGCTGAGGCCGGCCTTCGAACAGCTGGACTCGCGCCTGCTGCTCTCGCTCGTCGCCGAGAACCGCTGGGTACCGGACTTCCTGACCCCCCGCCCGACCTCCCCCTCCCCCGAGTTCCGCTCCGAACTGGCCGCCGTCCGCGCACTGCCACCGGAGCAGTTGCGCGCCGAACTGGAGCAGACCTTCCTCCCGCACGGCCAACCGCTGCCCGCCACCCTCGCCGCCGGACTCGCCGACCCGGAAAGGCTGTTGGCGCGGATCGCCGACGCAGTGGAGGAGTACTGGGAGAAGTGCCTCGCGCCGTCCTGGTGGCCACAGGCCCGCGCCGCCCTGGAGGCCGACCTGGTCTACCGGGCCCGACTGCTCGCCCAGCACGGCGCGACGGCCCTCTTCGCCGACCTCGACCACCGGCTCCGCTGGGAGGACGGCGTGCTGTCCATCGACCGGCAGTGGACGGACGGGGACGTGGAGACCCCCGTGGACGGACGCGGCCTCGTCCTCTGCCCGACCTTCTTCGCCCGTGGCGCGATCACGATGATCAGCAACGACCGTGCGCCGCAGATCAGTTACCCGGCGCGCGGACAGGGAGGCATGACCGGGCGGGCCGCACCGGTGCCGCGGCAGGCCATGGAGGCGCTGGTCGGCGCACCGAAGGCCCGGCTGCTGGCGCTGCTCGCCGAGCCTGCCTCCACAACCGACCTCGCGCACCGCCTCGGCGTCACTCCGGGCGCGGTCAGTCAGCACCTGTCCGTCCTCGCCGCCACCGGCCTGGTCACCCGGGCTCGCCACGGCCGCTCGGTGCTGTACCGGCGCAGCCCGCTCGGGGACGAGCTGACGGGCCCGAACAGATGACAGCCGACAGACGACAACCAACAGATAACAGCTGACAGATAACAGATGTTGAAATCTGTCATCTGTCAGCTGTCGCTCGTCAACCGCCATCCCTCCACCCAGTGGTACAGACCTGTTGACGCATTGGTCCAGTCCTCCTACAGTGCCCATGCCTTGCCTCCCCACGGCACAGGCACCGATCGCACACGGATCACCCCCGGTTCTACATCACCCTGTTCAACCCCCACAGTCACAGGGAGAACCATGTCCGCTCGATCCCGGGCCGGGCGCCCGCGCGTGCGCAGCAGACTGCTGGCACTGCTCTCCGTCCTGCTCCTCCCGCTCGCCGCACTCACCGCGCTCGCCGCCCCGGCGAACGCCGCCGGCAAGCTCACCGCCACCTTCACCACCGCCGACAACGGCTCCTGGTGGCAGGGCACCTACATCGTCCACAACGACAACGCGACCGCCGTGTCCGGCTGGAGCCTGGAGTTCGACCTCCCGGCGGGCGTCACGATCGGCAACAGCTACAACGGCACCGCCACCGTCAACGGCCGACAGGTCACCGTCGCCGCCGCGTTCTACAACTCCACCGTCAACGCCCACAGCACCACCGAGCCGTACAGCTTCTGGTTCGTCGGCACCGGCCCGGTCTCCACCCCGCTCAACTGCCGCATCAACGGCGACAAGTGCGACGGAACCCCCGACGTCCCGCCGTCCGCACCAGGCGCCCCGACGGTCACCGAATCCACTGCCCACACGCTCGCCCTGAGTTGGCCGGCCGCGACCGCCGGGGACTTCCCGGTCGCCTCGTACGACGTGCTGAACGGCGGCACCGTGCTCGCCTCCGGCCCGTCCACCAGCACCCTGGTCACTGGCCTCACCCCGGCCACCTCGTACACCCTGACCGTCCGGGCCAAGGACAGCCGCGGCAACCCGGGCCCGCTCAGCACACCCGTCGCGGCCGCCACCTTCGACCCGTCCACCGACCCCGTCCCACCCACCGCACCGACCGACCTCCGTACCACCGCGGTCAGTTCGACGGATCTGACGCTGGCCTGGAACGCCTCGACCGACAACGTCCGGGTCGCCGCGTACGACGTGTACCAGGGCGCCACCCTGGCGGCGACGGTCACCGGCAAGACGCTGACCGCGACCGTCGGCAGCCTCTCGCCGTCCACCACCTACACGTTCACCGTGAAGGCCCGCGACGCCGCCGACAACGCCTCGCCCGCCTCCGCCCCACTCACCGCAACCACCTCCGACCTGGTCGGCGCCGGAAAGTACGCCCGGGTCGGCTACTTCGTCCAGTGGGGCATCTACGGCCGCCAGTACTTCGTCAAGAACCTCGACACCTCGGGCAGCGCCGCCAAACTCGACGTCGTCAACTACGCCTTCGAGAACATCGATCCGGTCAACCTGACCTGCCTCGCGGGCGTCACCAAGGGCACCACCGGCAACCCGCAGGACCCGGACCAGGGCACCGGCGCCGGTGACGCCGACGCCGACTACGCCCGCCCGATGAGCGCCGACCAGTCGGTGGACGGCGTGGCCGACGACGGCTGGGGCAAACTCCGCGGAAACCTCAACCAGTTGAAGAAGCTCAAGGCCAAGTACCCGAACCTGAAGGTGGTCGTCTCGCTCGGCGGCTGGACGTACTCCAAGTACTTCTCCGACGTCGCCGCCACCGACGCCTCCCGCCAGAAGTTCGTCAAGTCCTGTGTCGACACCTGGATCAGGGGCAACCTGCCGGTCTACAACGGCGCCGGCGGCGACGGCGTGGCGGCCGGGATCTTCGACGGCATCGACCTCGACTGGGAGTGGCCCGGCTCCGGCGACGGCCACGCGGGCAACCACTGGAGCGCCAAGGACAAGGACAACCTGTCCCTGCTGCTGGCCGAATTCCGCAAGCAGCTCGACGGGTTGGGCGGCTCGCACAGGCTGCTCACGGCCTTCACCCCGGCCGACCCGGCGAAGGTCGCCGCCGGCTGGGACCTGGGCAGGATCTTCACCTCACTGGACATCGCCAACGTCCAGGGCTACGACTTCCACGGCTCGGGCAGCGACAACTCCTGGGAGCCCAACCGCACCGGCCACCAGGCCAACCTGTACCAGGACCCGAACGACCCCTACAACACCCACTTCAGCGTGGATGCGGCCGTCCGGACCTACCTCGGCGCCGGGGTCAACCCGCGCAAGCTCACGATCGGTTTCCCGTTCTACGGGCGCGGCTGGCAGGGCGTGGCGGACGGTGGCGCGAAGGGTGTCTGGCAGTCCGCGGGCGGCGCCGCGCCGGGCCAGTTCGCCGAGGAGGCCGGGACGCGCGGGTACCACAACCTGATCACGAGCGTCTCCGGTCTCACCGTCTACCACGACCCCGAGTCCGTTGCGACGTACGGCTACACGGGCGCCGGCGGCCAGTGGTGGACCTTCGACGACGCCTGGTCGATCGCCCAGAAGACGGCCTACCTCAAGTCGAAGAACCTGCTCGGCGGCATGATCTGGGAGATGTCCGGCGACACCCCGGCCGGCACCCTCATGACCGCCCTCGACACCGGGCTCACCTAGGGCCTGTCCGGCGGATCTTGTCGGATCAGCGCGCGGCTCCCCCAGCCTTCGGCCGGGAGGTACCCCCACTTCGCGCCCGTCTGGGCGTGCGCCCGAATCGCCCTCGTACTGGGTGTACTTGGACGATTCGGGCGTGCGTCCAGGCGGGATGATCCGGCGTCGTGCGCCCGGCAAGATCCGCCGGACAGGCCCTAGCCGCCCGCGCCGGCGGATCGGCCCCTCGCGACACGAACGAGCCGGTCCGTCACCCCGAACGAGCGCGGGGCCGGCGCCCCTCCCCACAGGAGGAACACCGGCCCCGCACACCATCGAACGGCCGTCAAGCGAACGGCCCTCAAGCAAACAGCCCCTCGCGCGAACAGCCCTACCGCGACGCCATCGCCGTCAGCTTCCGCGCCGCCCGGTACTGCCGCAGCACCTGGGAGAAGGTGGTGTGTCCCTGGGTGGTCCGGGCGAAGGCCCGCCACGCCGCCGGCACCAGGCAGACCGCCGCGTGGAAGAGGTACGGCCGCCGCTCGAAGGCGCCCAGCAGCTGCTTGCCCGCACGCATCTCCACGCCCAGCCCGGCCTTGACCGCGAACGCGTAGTTCAGCGCCTCGCGCCGCACCGCCGCCGCGTTGCCCGCCTCGGCGACCTTGACCGCCCACTCGCCGGCCAGCCGGCCCGAGCGCAGCGCGTACGAGATGCCCTCGCGGGTCCACGGCTCCAGCAGCCCGGCCGCGTCCCCGGCGACCAGCACCCGGCCGCGGGAGAGCGGCGAGTCCTCGGCCCGGCAGCGGGTCAGGTGCCCGGACTCGATCCTGGGGGTGAACCCCGAAAGGCCCAACCGCCGGATGTAGTCGGCGAGGTACTGCTTGGTCCGCTCGCCGTCGCCGCGCGCCGAGATGACCCCGACGGTGAGGCTGCTGGTCTCGGTCTTCGGGAACACCCAGCCGTAACTGCCGGACAGCGGGCCCCAGTCGAGGTGGATCCGGCCCGCCCAGTCGGCGGCGACCTGCGCCGGCACCGGGATCTCCGCCTCCAGGCCGAGGTCGATCTGGTCGAAGGTGACGCCGACGTGCCGGGCGATCCGGCTCGCGCTGCCGTCCGCGCCGACCACCGCGCGGGCCTCGAAGGTGCGCCCGTCGGCCGCCGTCACCAGCGCAGTCCGGTGCTCGCCGCCGCGCTGCTCGACTCCGGTGACGGTCACGCCGGTGACCAGCACCGCCCCGGCTGCCTTGGCCGCCTGCACCAGGCGCAGGTCGAACTCGTCCCGGTTGACCAGGCCGAACAGCATCCGCTGGGAGCGCCGCGTCCGGGTGTACCGCCCGTTGTACGCGAAGGTGACGGCGTGCACCCGGTCCTGCAGCGGCAGCCGGAAGTCCGGCGGCAGACTGTCGCGGGAGGGGCCGATGATGCCGCCGCCGCAGGTCTTGTAGCGGGGATGCTCGGCCTTGTCGAGGAGCAGCACCCGGCGGCCCTGGGCAGCGGCGGCGTGCGCGGCCGAGGAGCCCGCCGGTCCGGCGCCGACCACCACGACGTCCCAGACGCCGTCGAGCGGCGAGGCCGAGTCGTCGAGCGGGCTGTCGAGCGGGCTACGGGAATCGGAGCTTCCGGAGTCAGTCACGTCGACCAATCCTATGCGTCCGACCGCCCCATCGGGCGCCGCACCACCCGAACGGCGACGCACCAGCCGACACCGCCCGCCCCCACCCGCACCACCCGCCACCACCCGGCCCCGAACCACCCGATACCGCTCCGCCTATGATCGGCAGTACCCCAACCGAAGCCCCCGCCCGCATCACCCCACGGGCGGCCCCATCCCCTCGGAGCCCCGATGTCACAGCCCCTGGCCGACGCCGTCCGGTCCCTGATGGACCGTGCCCGCACCGACCTCGCCGAGCTGGTCGCGTTCCCGTCGGTCGCCGACCCGCGCCAGTTCCCGGTCGAGGAGTGCGAGAAGGCCGCGCGCTGGGTCGCCGACGCGTTCGCCGCCGAGGGCCTGACCAACATCCAGCTGCTCGACACCCCGGACGGCACCCAGTCCGTCTACGCCGAGCTGCCCGGCCCCGAGGGCGCGCCGACCGTCCTGCTCTACTCGCACTACGACGTCCAGCCCCCGCTCGACGAGGACGCCTGGATCAGCCCGGCCTTCGAGCTGACCGAGCGTGACGGCCGCTGGTACGGGCGCGGCGCCGCCGACTGCAAGGGCAACATCCTGATGCACCTGACCGCCCTGCGGGCGCTGCGCCAGGTGTACGGGGACGCCTACCCGGTCGGCCTGAAGATCATCGTCGAGGGCTCGGAGGAGCAGGGGACCGGCGGCCTGGAGCGCTACGCCGAGGCGCACCCCGAGCTGCTCACCGCCGACGCCATCATCATCGGCGACACCGGCAACTTCGCTGCCGGCCTGCCGACGGTGACGGCCTCGCTGCGCGGCATGACGGTGGTCGAGGCCACGGTCACCACCCTGGCCGGCAACCTGCACTCCGGCGCGTTCGGCGGCGCCGCCCCGGACGCCCTGCAGTCCCTGGTCCGGATCCTCGCCTCGCTGCACGACTCGAACGGCGACGTCGCAGTCGCCGGGTTGGCCGCCGACCAGACCTGGGACGGCGTGCAGTACCCGGAGGAGCAGTTCCGCGCCGACGCCAAGGTGCTCGACGGCGTCGCCCTGACGGGCACCGGCACCATCGCCGACCGCCTCTGGGCTCGCCCGTCCGTCACCGTCCTCGGCATCGACGCGCCGCCGGTGATCGGCGCGACCTCCTCCGTCCAGGCCGCCGCCAAGGCCCTGATCAGCCTGCGCGTCCCGCCGGGCACGGACGCCTCCGCCGCCCAGGACGCGCTGGTCGCCCACCTGGAGAAGCAGGTCCCGCTCGGTGCCCGGCTCACCGTCGAGCGGCGCGGCAGCGGCTCCCCGTTCCGCGCCGACACCACCGGCCCGGCCTACGAGGCGATGGGCGAGGCGATGGCCGAGGCCTTCGGCACCGACATGGTCGCCTCCGGCGAGGGCGGCTCGATCCCGCTCTGCAACACCCTGCGCTCGCTCTACCCGCAGGCCGAGATCGTGCTGATCGGCGTCGAGGAGCCGGCGACCCAGATCCACGCGGTCAACGAGAGCGTCGACCCGCAGGAGCTGGAGCGGATGGCCCTCGCCGAGGCCCTGTTCCTCCGTCGCTACGCCGAACTGCGCTCCGTCTGACGGACGTTCGAAGCCCGACCGACACCCGAGTCCTGACCGACCTTCGGAGCCCGACCGCCACTCGGGCCGGGACCGGCGCCCCGGTCCCGGCCGGCCCCCGGCCGCCCGCCGCGCAACCGGCGGGCGGCCGCCACCACCGCCGCGTAACCGACGGCCCCCACCGCGAGCCCGGCCCCGGCGCCGAAGCAGACCTCCGGCACCAGGTTCCGCTTCAGCGGGCTGAGCCGGTGCAGCACCCCGGCCGCCGTCGCCGCCCCCAGCACCGCGACGGCGGCCCGCCGCGTCCGGGGCGCGAGCCGGACGGTCGGACGCACCGGCTCGACGGCCCCCACCGCACGCGCTGCCCAGCCGCCCATCGCCGCCAGCGCGAGCGCCGAACTCCCGTACTGCAACGACTCGTACAGCGGTACCCCGGCCACCTCCCGGTCCAGTACGGGCAGCAGCCGCACGCCCAGCCGACCGCCGTGCGTGAACGCGTCCCACCCGACGTGGGTGGCCGCACCGATGGCCGCCGACGCCGCGAACCACGCCACGCCCGCCCCCGTGCCGCCCCCGCTCCCGGCCCGCCGCACCGTCAGCGCCTCGGCGCCGCCCGACCACCGCTCCGGCAGCAGCGCCACCAGCGGCCCCCGCAGCAGGCCGTGCCAGCCCGCCACCAGGGCGCCGGCGATCACCACGTCCAGCGTCGGCACCGCCCACCAGCGGTGCGTCAGCCCGCCGTGGCCGTAGACCCCGGGCAGCAGGGACTCGGCGAAGAACGGCACGTCGGGCGCCATCGACCCGGCGACCAGCGCCGACGCCACCAGCGGCCCGCGCTCCCCGGCACGGCGCAGCAGGGGCAGGACGGCGGCGGGATGGCTCAGCGTGAACGGCATGCCCCCATCCTCCCGCCCGCACCGGCAACCCGACCAGCCCGGGCGGCCCGGCCGGCCCGCCCGGCCCTCGCACCGGCAACCCGACCAGCCCGGCCGACCCGCCCGGCCCTCGCACCGGCGACCCGCCTGGCCGTGGGCCGCAGCCCACGGCCAGGCCGTACCGACGGGACGCCCGGGCCGGCCCCCGCCCTACGCCGCGTCCGCCGTGCTCGCCAACCCGACCGCCACCCGGCACCCCGCCTCCAGGTACCGCAGCTCGCCACTGCGCCGGGCGTCCAGCGCCGCGGCCAGGCGCCGGTACCGGCTCGGCGGCAGCAGTTCGGCGGCCTCGTCCAGGGTGACGAAGCGCCAGCTGCGAAGTTCCTCCGGCTGCAGCAGCAGGTTCTGCCGGCCCTCGGCGTCCAGCAGGCCGCCGTCGTACATCAGCCGCAGGCCGCCGCGGCGCGGGCCGGTGCGCGGCTCCCAGTCCACGGCGAGCAGGCGCAGCCCGGTGGGGTCGAGGCGCAGGCCCAGTTCCTCGGCGGTCTCCCGCAGGGCGGCGTCGGTGGGGGCCTCGCCGCGCTCGACCACTCCGCCCGGGAAGTCCCAGTCGGGCTTGTAGACCGGGTCGACGAGCAGGACCCGGTCCTGTTCGTCGAAGAACAGGACGCCGGAGGCCACGGTGTCCCCGGTCGGGTCCGGGGTCTGGACGATCGGGCAGCGCGCGGCGCCGACCCGGACGAGCTCGGCGATCCGCAGGGCGGTCTCCCGGGGGGTGAGCTCGCTGGTGTCGACCATCCTGGCGTCCCCGACCAGCCAGCGACGGGCGGCGCGGTAGCGGGGCAGGTGTTCGAGGCACCAGGCGCGGACCCGCTCGCTCGCCTCCGGGTCGCCGGGGCACTCCTCGCGACGGGCGATGCGGTCTCGCAGGATCGTTTCTTCGGGATCCAGCACGAAGTGGTGCACGGTGATCCCGTGGGAGGCGAGGTCGCCGAAGATCTCGTCCCGGTAGTCCTCTCTGAGCAGGGCCATCGGGACCACCAGAGGGCCCCCGACCTCGGTGAGCAGCGCGGCCGCCGTCTCGGGGACGAGCCGGCGCCAGGCCGCCAGGTCCTGGAAGTCCGACACCGTCGCCAGCCGGTCGGCCGGGAGCATCCGGCGCAAGCCGAAGCCCACCAGCTCGGGATCGAAGAGCACGCTCCCGGGCAGCAGTTCCACCAGCTCGCGGCAGGCACTGGTCTTGCCCGCCCCGAATGTGCCATTGACCCAGACGATCACAACGTCCCCTGCCCCTCGACTTCCCCCGATGCCGTTCGCACCGGGCAGCGCCCCCGTCGGCCGAACCAGCGCCACCCGTGGTGGTACCCGCCCCACGCCGCTCCCCATGCCTGCCCGCCGCGCCCGTCCGCGCGCTCCGCCTTGCCCCGTGACAGCGGCATGTGCCCAGGCCAGGCGCCCGCACCCGGAAATATGCAGACCGGTCTACATCAGAATTGCACCCCTTCACCACTGCTCACGCACAGGACGTCCCATGGGTCGACTTCCCGTGTGCGCCCCGCTCGCACGCCTCACCGGCGCGCCGCCCGCGCCCCCGACACCACCCCACCCCGCCCGCGCACTCCCGCCCGCGCCGCGCCGCGCCGCGCAACCGCACACGACGGCTACGCCAGCCGGCGGCACCACGCCTCGGGGGCACCCGCCGGAGCGGATGCCCCCGACCCGCGAACCGGCGGCAGCGCTACGGCCGCCCCATGTACGCCGGGTAGTAGCCGCTGCTGATCCCCGAGATCCGGATGTTGGTCCCCGGCCGCGCGGCCTCGACGTACTGGTTGTTGCCCAGGTAGATCGCCACGTGCTGGATGCCCCGCTCGGTCCCGTCCGGGGACCAGAACAGCAGGTCTCCGCGGCGCAGCTGACTCGCCGTGATCGGCGTGGTCGCCTCGTACTGGTCGTTGGCGACCCGCGGCAGGTCGATGCCGCCGCGTCTGAACGCCTGCTGGACCAGCCCCGAGCAGTCGTATCCGTCCGGCCCGTTGCCCGCCGTCATGAAGGGCTTGCCCAGCTGGGCGAGCGCGTACTGCACGGCGGTCTCGACGTCGCGGTCCTCGGCGACCGAGTCGTGGGACGAGCCGGAGGAGGCCGAGGAGCCCGCGGAGGAGCCTCCGGTCCGCGCCAGGTAGATCTCGTAGTGCGAGGTCCAGCGCCACTCCCCCTTGCTGTTGCGGAACCAGTAGCGCGACCCGTCCCACCCCTGCTTGATGCCGCCGCTCGACTTCACGCTGCTCGACGCCTTGGTCCCGCTCCCGGTCCGCGCCAGGTAGACGCTGTAGTGGGAGGTCCAGCGCCACTGCCCCTGGCTGTTCTTGAACCAGTACCGCGAGCCGTCCCACCCGGCGTGCGCCGGCGCGGCCTCGGCGGCCGCGGGGCTCACGCCGATACCGAGGCCGAACACGCCAGCTCCGGTCGCGATCACGGCCACCATGCCTATCCCCCGGCGGAGCCGCGCGGCCCGGGAGGGACGG
The DNA here is from genome assembly GCF_003635085.1 of Streptomyces sp. 1114.5. Classification (NCBI taxonomy): domain Bacteria; kingdom Bacillati; phylum Actinomycetota; class Actinomycetes; order Kitasatosporales; family Streptomycetaceae; genus Streptomyces; species Streptomyces sp. 1114.5. The sequence continues at coordinate 1,363,083 of NZ_RBXE01000002.1, read as the reverse complement.
GGGGAAGAGGCGGTGGCAGCACCCTGCTGCCCGGTCGGTTCGTCGGCGGCATCCGGCGCGCCGGTATTGACGGTGGTCATCCTGCTGACTTCCTTCACTGCTGCGTATCGCATGCGGACGGCCGCCGGAGCGGCGGCTGCGGACCTGCTTCGAACCCGCCGTACGCCCGGCACCGCCGGTTCGTACGGCTCGGCAGACCCCTGTCCGACGCGCCGCGGCCTCCGGCCCTTGCGACCGGAAACCGCGGCGCCTCGCCCAGGGATTCAGTTCTGCCTGCGTGTCACGTTAGGCACGCGTCCGCACACGGCGCGCAGTGGAGTGCGCCAAATGGAAGGGTCACGGGCGGTGAGCACCGACGCCGCATCAGGGTGAGAACCCGTCACCGGGGCGCGACCCGACGCCTCCTCATCACCGGCCGCCGGCCTCCGCGAGCAGCTGCTTCTTCAGCACCTTTCCCAGGGCGTTCCTGGGCAGTTCGGGTACCAGGACGACCCGACGCGGCCGCTTGTGCACCGAGAGCCGCTCCGCCACAAAGGCCGTCAGCTGGTCCCCCGTCACGGCGCCGTCCGGGATGACGTAGGCGACGATCGCCTGGCCGAGGTCCTCGTCCGGCACGCCGACCACCGCCGCGTCGGCGACCGCCGGGTGGTCCCGCAGCGCGGCCTCCACCTCGCCCGCGCCGATCCGGTAGCCGCCGCTCTTGATCAGGTCCACCGAGGCGCGGCCGACGATCCGGTGGAAGCCGTCCGCCCCGATCACCGCGACGTCCCCGGTGCGGAACCAGCCGTCCGCCGTCCACGCCTCGGCGTCCGCGTCCGGCCGGTTGAGGTACCCGCTGAACAGCGTCGGGCCGGAAACCTGCAGCTCACCGACGGTCTCCCCGTCGTGCGGCACCGGCTCGCCGTCCTCGCCGACCAGCCGGGTGCGCACCCCGTCCACCGGCAGCCCGACGCTTCCGGGGCGCCGCTCGCCGTCCGCCCGGGTGCTGACGGTGATCAGCGACTCGGTCATCCCGTACCGCTCGATCGGGGCGTGCCCGGTGAGCGCCGCCAGTTTCTCGAACACCGGCACGGGCAGGGGCGCACTGCCGGAGACCAGCAGCCGGGCCGAGGCCAGCCGGCCGGCCGCCTCCGGGTCGGCGGCCAGCCGGGACCAGACGGTGGGCACCCCGAAGTAGAGGCTGCCGCCGGCCGCCGCGTACGCCTCCGGGGTGGGCCGTCCGGTGTGCACCAGCCGGCTCCCGGTGCGCAGGGCGCCGAGCACGCCGAGCAGCAGTCCGTGCACGTGGAACAGTGGCAAGCCGTGGACGAGGGTGTCCTCGGCGGTCCACTGCCAGGCCGTGGCCAGCGCGTCCAGGTCGGCGGCGATCGCCTCGCGTCGGATCACCGCCCCCTTGGGCGCGCCGGTGGTGCCCGAGGTGTAGAGCACGAAGCCGGTCGACTCTGCGGCCGGCTCGGCGTACGTGGCAGCGGAGCGCTGCCCGGGATCGACCGGCAGCCCCTCCACCGCGGTACCCTCCGGCAGCGTTTCCCCGACGGCGTGCGCGAGCAGCGCCGCGCCCGAGTCGCCCAGGATGTGCGCGCGCTCCTTGGGCCCCGAGTCGGGCGGCAGCGGCACCACCGGAACGCCCGCCAGCAGGCCGCCCACCACGGCGGTCACCGTCTCCACGGTCGGCCGCGCGAGCACCGCCAGCGCGGGGGCACCGGCCACCCGGTCGGCGACGACGGTCGCCGCACCGAGCAGCTCCTCCCGGGAGAGCGTCCGGCCGTCGATCCGCAACGCGTCCGCCGCGTCGCCGAAACCGCCCTGAAGTGCCGTCAGCAGTGCCATGCCACCGTCCTCGCCCTCGTCCCACGCCAATGCGTCACGCCCTGCACGTCACGCGTTCAGGTCATGCGGTCAACTCATGCCCCGCACATCACACGCCCGGGTCATGAGCCCCGCTCATGACCCGGCTCATGAGGCCGACTCATGCCCCGGAGGGCCCCGGAGGTCACGCGCCCGCGCCGACTCTACGGGCCGCCGCCAGTCCGTCCGTGCTCGGCAGGGAACGGCGGCGGGGAACGACGGAGGGCGTGGCACCGAGCACCCGGCGCCACGCCCTCCGAACCTACCCGTGGGTTCAGGCCTTGCGGGCCTTCACCTCGGCGGTGAGCTGCGGCAGGACCTGGAAGAGGTCGCCGACCACGCCGTAGTCGACCAGCTCGAAGATCGGGGCCTCGGGGTCCTTGTTGACGGCCACGATGGTCTTCGAGGTCTGCATGCCGGCCCGGTGCTGGATGGCACCGGAGATGCCCGCCGCGATGTACAGCTGCGGGGAGACCTGCTTGCCGGTCTGGCCGACCTGGCTGCTGTGCGGGTACCAACCCGCGTCCACCGCGGCACGCGAGGCACCGACGGCCGCGCCCAGCGCGTCCGCGAGCTCCTCGACCACCCCGAAGCCCTCGGCGGCACCGACACCACGGCCACCGGAGACCACGATCGCGGCCTCGGTCAGCTCCGGACGGCCCGTCGACACCCGCGGCGTGCGCGAGGTCACCGTGGCCGCATTGCCGGTGAACGCCACCGACACGTTCTCCACCGCACCCGCCGCCGCAACGGCCTCCGGAGCCACCGCGTTCGGCTTGACGGTGATGACCGGCGCACCCTTGGTGACCTTCGACTTCACCTGGAACGACGCCGCGAACACCGACTGCGTCGCCACCGGACCACCATCACCGGCCTCCACGTCCACCGCGTCGGTGATGATGCCCGAACCCAGGCGCAGCGCCACGCGGGCGGCGACCTCCTTGCCCTCGCCGGACGAGGTGACCAGCACGGCCGCCACGTCGTTGGCCTTGGCGATCTGGGCCAGGGCGTCCACCTTGGGGACGACCAGCTGGTCGGCGAACTCGGCACCGTCGGCGACGTACACCTTCACCGCGCCGAACTCGCCGGCCTTGGCGGCGATGTCGGCGGCCGCGGCACCGGCGCCGAGCACCACCGCGGACGGCTCGCCGATACGGCGGGCCAGGGTCAGCAGCTCCAGGGCCGGCTTGCGGACCACACCGTCGGCGTGGTCCACCAGGACGAGAATCTCAGCCATTGCTCAATGTCTCCGTGTTCGCAGGTTCGAGGGCTCGGACTAGATGAACTTCTGGTCGGCGAGGAAGCCGGCGAGCGCCTTGCCGCCCTCGCCCTCGTCCTTGACGACCGTGCCCGCGGTACGCGCCGGACGCGCCGCCACCGACTCCACCGCCGTCCACGAACCCGCCAGACCGACCTCGTCCGCCTCGATCCCCAGATCGTCCAGGTCCAGCGACTCGACCGGCTTCTTCTTCGCCGCCATGATCCCCTTGAACGACGGGTACCGGGCCTCACCCGACTGGTCCGTCACCGACACCACCGCCGGCAGCGCCGCCTCCACCAGCTCCGTCGCCGCGTCACCGTCACGACGGCCCTTCACCACACCGCCCTCGACCGACACCTCCGACAGCAGCGTCACCTGCGGCACACCCAGACGCTCCGCCAGCAGCGCCGGCAGCACACCCATCGTGCCGTCCGTCGACGCCATACCACCGATCACCAGATCGAACCCGGTCTTCTCCAACGCCTTCGCCAGAACCGCCGACGTCCCGATCACATCCGAACCGTGGATGTCGTCGTCGTTCACGTGCACGGCCTTGTCCGCACCCATCGACAGCGCCTTGCGCAGCGCGTCCTTCGCATCGTCCGGACCGACCGTCAGCACCGTCACCTCGGCACCCTCGTTCGCCTCCGCGATCCGCAGCGCCTGCTCCACGCCGTACTCGTCCAGCTCCGACAGGAGGCCGTCCACGCCATCCCGGTCGGTGGTGTGGTCGTCCGCAAAACGACGGTCACCCGTCGCATCCGGCACGTACTTCACACAGACAACGATCCTCAAGCTCACGGCCTGTCTCCTGTACTGGTCTCGTCCGGCGGCTGCGGCGGTGCAAGCGGGTGCGAACACGACCGCACACCCGCTCCGGGCAGCGAATTCCCGTGCCGGTCCGGAACTTCCTGGCAGCATACTCGCCGGTAGCGCGGCGGTCACTACTGGCCAGTAGCTTATGCCGTTCGGATGCACCCTCCGCCTGCGCCCATCCTGCCCCAGCCGGGGGCGGACTCCACCTGACACGGCAGGTCTCCTCGACCGGATTCCCGCCCGCGACCAGTACGCCGCGACCACCACTCCGCGGACACCGCTCCGGGGCCGCCCCGGCCCGGAACGCCTCAGACCGCCTGGCCGAGCGCCGCGATCACGTCCACCGTGCGCGGCTGCCCCGACGCCCGGCGCACGATCCGGCCGTCCGCGTCCAGCACCAGCACCGTCGGCGTCCGCCGGATCTCCAGCCGCCGGACCAGCTCCAGCCGCGCCTCCGCGTCCACCTCGACGTGCTCGACCCCGTCGACCATCCCGGCCACCTCGGACAGCACCCGCCGGGTGGCCCGGCAGGGCTGGCAGAAAGCCGTCGAGAACTGCACCAGCGTCGCCCGTGAGCCCAGCGGCCCGCCCAGTTCCGCCTCCGACAGCCGTACCGTCCCGTCCTCGGTGCGCACCCTCATCCTTCCGTCGCGACCGGCTCGCAGCAGCCCGAACATGGTCGCCACCGCCAGTGCGACAACGCACGCCACCTGCCCGGTCATCCCTCCAGTCTGCGCCGACGCCCGGCGGCTCCGAAACACGGTCGACCGCCGGGGGCGGGCCACGTACGATCGGCCGGTGGACTTCGAGCGCTCCTCACCGCCGTCGCCGACCTGCCGCCGTGTCACCGACCGGCGCCGGGCCTCCGCCTCCCGCTCCTGGTTCCACTTCCGGTTCCGCTTCCGCTGACGCCCCCGCCGCCGCCGTCCGCCGCTGCCGCCCGTCGCGACCCTCCCGGAGCCCACGTGCAGACCGACCCCCGCGGTCCCCGTTTCGCCGCCGCGCTCACCTCGGCCGTCCTGATCACCGTCCTCCTCACCGGTAGCTGCGCCCTCCTGGCCGCCCAGACCCTCGTCTTCGCACTCGGCGCGTTCGGCGGCTTACGGCTCTCCCCGTACGACTGGCTGTTCCGGACCCTCGTCGCGCCCCGCCTCGCGCCCCCGTCCGAGACCGAGGACGAACGGCCCCTGCGCTTCGGTCAGGGCATCCTCACGGTCTTCGCCACCCTCGGCGCCCTCGGCCACGTCACCGGCGTGACCTGGCTCAGCCTGCTGGCCACCGCGGTCGCCCTCGCCGCCGCCTTCCTCAACGCCGCGTTCGGTTGCTGCCTGGGCTGCGAGCTCTACCCGTTCGTCCGGCGCGCCCAGGGCCGCCTCACCGCCGGCGCCTGACTTCCGCCGGCTGGGGAGCGGGAAAGTTCCCCTCCTAATTCATCACGGAGATCACACCGTGAAAATCGGCTTGACCGCACGGCTCAGGTGACAGCAGGCACTCGTTCGGGGGATCATCTCCGTGAATCACCCGTGACCGCCGCGGCGTGCCGTGCTCCGGTCGGCGCCCCGCGCAACGGCGCGGGTACCCGCCGTACCGGGCTCCGGCCCGTGGAAGTCAGGACTGACCGTGGCAGAGTTCGTGTATCCGCCGGTGATCGGCGCCGCACTCACCGCCTTCCGTGCACTCGATGTACGGATCAAGATCGTGGGTGCCGAACACATCCCCGCCAGGGGGGGAGCGGTACTTGTCAGTAACCACATCAGTTACCTGGACTTTCTCTTCGCCGGTCTCGGCGCCTACCGCGGCGGCAAGCGCAAGACTCGCTTCATGGCCAAAGACGACGTCTTCAAGCACCGGATCTCCGGCCCCCTGATGCGCGGCATGAAGCACATCCCGGTGGACCGCACCGACGGCCAGCCCGCGTACGAGGCCGCCGTCCGCGCCCTCAAGGCCGGCGAGGTCGTCGGGGTGTTCCCCGAGGCGACGATCAGCCGCTCGTTCATGCTGAAGAAGTTCAAGACCGGCGCCGCCCGGATGGCCGCCGACTCCGGCACCCCGCTGCTGCCCGTCGTGCTCTGGGGCACCCAGCAGCTCTGGACCAAGGGCCGCCCGAAGACCCTGACCAAGCGCCACGTTCCGGTGACGATCATGATCGGCGAACCGATTCAGCTCGGACCGGCCGACAAGCCGGTCATGGTCACCCGAAGACTCCGCGCCGCCATGAGCGAGATGCTCGACCGCGCCCAGCGCGAGTACCCCGGCAAGCCCTCCGGCCCGGACGACACCTGGTGGCTGCCCGCCCAGCTCGGCGGCACCGCGCCCACCCTGGAGGTCGCCGAAGCCGAGGACGAGGCGGAGGCCCTGGCCAAGGCCGAGCGTCGCGCCGCCCGGGGCTGATGGCTGACCCTCCCTCTCCCCTCTCACCCTCCCGTCTGCTACTCCGTGCGATCGAGTGAACGCCTTCCGTCGCGTGTCGCCCGGCCGCCGACCTCCCCCGTCTGACACAGTGACAGCTTCTCTCAGGGGCCTTCGTCCTGAATCGACGACGGGGGCGACACGTCGAGCGGTCGGAAAGGTCGGAGACGGAGATGGCAAGGATCACCGGAACACGGCAGTCACCCACAACCAGGGCCCGCACCCGCGCAAGCGCCGGTGCGGGCTTCCTGCTTCTGGGCATCCTGCTCACCGGCTGCGGGGCCGAACCCGGGGAGATCCCGCTCTCCGAGATCCGGCCGGAGACCCCCTCCGCCACCCCCGAGCCGACGCCCGCCGCAACCCCCGGCGTGGTCGGCGCGGTTGCCGGCAATCCCGCCGCGGCCACCGCGCACAACGGACTGATCGTCAGCCGCGCCTACACCGACACCTCCCGCACCACCACCGCCATCGTCACCTTCGCCCCCGACGGCAGCGGCCAGCAGCAGATCACCCAGCCGCCGGCCCGCGCCCGCGACGACCGCCCCGACTGGTCCCCCGACGGCGCCACCGTCGCCTTCGACCGCACCGACCCGCAGACCGGCACCGCCCGGCTCTGGACCGTCGCCACCTCCGGCGAAGGCGCCCACCAGGTCGGCCAGCTCTGCGACAGCGGCACCGCCGACTGCGCCAACGAGGACGAACGCGCCCCCGCCTTCTCCCCGGACGGCAAACAGCTCGCCTTCAGCCGCTCCTGGGGGCCCCTGGACCCGGCCGGCAACACGCAGACCCAGTACTCGGACCTCTACCTGATGAGCCCCGACGGCACCGACGTGCAGCGGCTCACCTTCCTCACCAACGACAAGCCTTACTCCGGCACGGTCAGCAACCCCAGCTGGTCCCCCGACGGCAAGCAGCTCACCTTCGAGTACCGCACCGGCGCCACCGGACAACCCGCCAACAGCCGTGCCATCTACATCGTCGGCGTGGACGGCACCGGCCTGCGCCAGCTCACCCCCTGGGAACTGCGCGCCGGCGACCGCGCCGCCTGGTCCCCCGACGGCACCCGGATCCTCTTCACCACCTACCCCGCCGGCGCCGACAACGCCCCTGGCGGCGGCATCTACACCGTCCACCCCGACGGCACCGCCATCGGCGCCCTCACCCCCGCGCCCTCCGACGTCTTCTACGGCACCGCCGCGTACGCACCTGACGGCAAGTCCATCGTCTTCGCCCAGGCCCCGGCCGGATCCGGCGCCGACCTCTACCGCATGCAGCCCGACGGCACCGGCGTCGCCCGCCTCACCAACACCGCGGACAAGTGGCTCGCCCGCCCCGCCTGGGGAACGGCCGAGCCGTCGACCGCACTGTCGAACGCTGCTTCGTCGGCCGTTCCGTCGGCCGTTCCGTCGGCCGTTCCGTCGACCAGGCCCTCGGCCGATCCGTCGGCCGCAACGGCCCCGACGGACCGGCCCGAGGTCCAGCCGCCCGCACGGGCCCAGGGGCAGCCGCCCACAGAGGAACCCCAATCCGACGACGAATGAGCCGGCGAGAAACGCGGTAGCGAAACGCGGCACGAAAAAGCGGTACGGAAACGCAAAAGACCCCCTCCCGGACGGGAGGGGGTCTTTTGGAATAATTGTTCGGCGGCGTCCTACTCTCCCACAGGGTCCCCCCTGCAGTACCATCGGCGCTGTGAGGCTTAGCTTCCGGGTTCGGAATGTAACCGGGCGTTTCCCTCACGCTATGACCACCGAAACACTATGAAACTATCCGACCCGCCGGCAGGGCGGTCGTTGTTTCAGAACAACACAGTGGACGCGAGCAACTGAGGACAAGCCCTCGGCCTATTAGTACCGGTCAACTCCACCCCTCACAGGGCTTCCATATCCGGCCTATCAACCCAGTCGTCTACTGGGAGCCTTACCCTCTCAAGGAGGTGGGAGTGCTCATCTCGAAGCAGGCTTCCCGCTTAGATGCTTTCAGCGGTTATCCCTCCCGAACGTAGCCAACCAGCCATGCCCTTGGCAGGACAACTGGCACACCAGAGGTTCGTCCGTCCCGGTCCTCTCGTACTAGGGACAGCCCTTCTCAACACTCCTACGCGCACAGCGGATAGGGACCGAACTGTCTCACGACGTTCTAAACCCAGCTCGCGTACCGCTTTAATGGGCGAACAGCCCAACCCTTGGGACCTACTCCAGCCCCAGGATGCGACGAGCCGACATCGAGGTGCCAAACCATCCCGTCGATATGGACTCTTGGGGAAGATCAGCCTGTTATCCCCGGGGTACCTTTTATCCGTTGAGCGACGGCGCTTCCACAAGCCACCGCCGGATCACTAGTCCCTACTTTCGTACCTGCTCGACCCGTCAGTCTCACAGTCAAGCTCCCTTGTGCACTTACACTCAACACCTGATTGCCAACCAGGCTGAGGGAACCTTTGGGCGCCTCCGTTACCCTTTAGGAGGCAACCGCCCCAGTTAAACTACCCACCAGACACTGTCCCTGATCCGGATCACGGACCCAGGTTAGACATCCAGCACGACCAGAGTGGTATTTCAACGACGACTCCACAACAACTGGCGTTGCCGCTTCAAAGTCTCCCACCTATCCTACACAAGCCGAACCGAACACCAATATCAAGCTATAGTAAAGGTCCCGGGGTCTTTCCGTCCTGCTGCGCGAAACGAGCATCTTTACTCGTAATGCAATTTCACCGGGCCTATGGTTGAGACAGTCGAGAAGTCGTTACGCCATTCGTGCAGGTCGGAACTTACCCGACAAGGAATTTCGCTACCTTAGGATGGTTATAGTTACCACCGCCGTTTACTGGCGCTTAAGTTCTCAGCTTCGCCTGGACGAATCCAAGCTAACCGGTCCCCTTAACGTTCCAGCACCGGGCAGGCGTCAGTCCGTATACATCGCCTTACGGCTTCGCACGGACCTGTGTTTTTAGTAAACAGTCGCTTCTCGCTGGTCTCTGCGGCCACCCCCAGCTCAAGGCGCAAGGCCCGTCACCAGGAATGGCCCCCCTTCTCCCGAAGTTACGGGGGCATTTTGCCGAGTTCCTTAACCATAGTTCACCCGAACGCCTCGGTATTCTCTACCTGACCACCTGAGTCGGTTTGGGGTACGGGCCGCCATGAAACTCGCTAGAGGCTTTTCTCGACAGCATAGGATCATCCACTTCACCACAATCGGCTCGGCATCAGGTCTCAGCCTTAATGTGAGGCGGATTTGCCTACCTCACGGCCTACACCCTTACCCCGGGACAACCACCGCCCGGGCTGGACTACCTTCCTGCGTCACCCCATCGCTCACCTACTACCCCGTTGGGTCACCGGCTCCACCACGTCCCATTGTCCGAAGACTCCGGGCCGGCTTCACGGGCTTAGCATCAAGAGGTTCAGCGTTGGCGCTTCAAAGCGGGTACGGGAATATCAACCCGTTGTCCATCGACTACGCCTGTCGGCCTCGCCTTAGGTCCCGACTTACCCTGGGCAGATCAGCTTGACCCAGGAACCCTTGGTCAATCGGCGCAAGAGTTTCCCACTCTTGTATCGCTACTCATGCCTGCATTCTCACTCGTATACCGTCCACGACTGGTTTCCACCGCCGCTTCACCCGGCACACGACGCTCCCCTACCCATCACAGCCTCCGTTGGGAGTATTGCTGCAATGACACGACTTCGGTGATGTGCTTGAGCCCCGCTACATTGTCGGCGCGGAATCACTTGACCAGTGAGCTATTACGCACTCTTTCAAGGGTGGCTGCTTCTAAGCCAACCTCCTGGTTGTCTCTGCGACTCCACATCCTTTCCCACTTAGCACACGCTTAGGGACCTTAGTCGGTGTTCTGGGCTGTTTCCCTCTCGACCATGGAGCTTATCCCCCACAGTCTCACTGCCACGCTCTCACTTACCGGCATTCGGAGTTTGGCTAAGGTCAGTAACCCGGTAAGGCCCATCGCCTATCCAGTGCTCTACCTCCGGCAAGAAACACGTGACGCTGCACCTAAATGCATTTCGGGGAGAACCAGCTATCACGGAGTTTGATTGGCCTTTCACCCCTAACCACAGGTCATCCCCCAGGTTTTCAACCCTGGTGGGTTCGGTCCTCCACACGGTCTTACCCGCGCTTCAACCTGCCCATGGCTAGATCACTCCGCTTCGGGTCTTGGGCATGCAACTCAGACGCCCTATTCGGACTCGCTTTCGCTACGGCTACCCCACACGGGTTAACCTCGCTA